>JAEPOJ010000037.1 GCA_017642965.1 Phycisphaerales bacterium | reverse complement strand
GACGACGGCTACCGCGTCATGATGGTCGGCGACGGCATCAACGACGGCCCCGCGCTCGCCGAGGCAGACGTCGGCGTCGCCATGGGCCTCTCCGGCTCCGACATCGCCGCCAACTCCGCCGGCGTCGCACTCATGACCGACGAGCTCAACCGCCTGCCCTTCCTCATGGAACTGGCACGCCGCACGCGCCTCATTGTCACCCAGAACATCGTCGTCTCGATCCTGATGGCCATCGGCGGCCTCATCCTCGCCGCCACCGGCTCATTCCAGGCCATCGGCGGCGCCTCCATCGGCGTCGGCTTCGCCGCCTTCTTCCACTTCATCCCCGACGTCTTCGTCATCGGCAACTCCTTCCGCCTCTTCCGCTTCGGCGAGGACTTCCTCGAAGCCGAAGCCATCGCAAAGGAAAAGGAAGAAGCCGCCCAGAAGCGCATCCGCCGCGAGGCCAGCGTAAGAAACCTCACCGCCGAGCCCGCGTAAACGAGCTGCAACTGGCCAGCGGAAACCACCACTGGCCAGCCAAAGCCAACTTCGAGAACAAAGAAGGCCCCGCGCACAGCGGGGCCTGTTCTTTTGGATCTTTTGCATTGCGGATCAGCCAATTGCGTGATATACACAATCATGACAAATATCACATTACACATCGCCGCATCTATTATAATCGCAAACGCATTGTTCACGAGCACCGCAGGCGCACAGAGCATCCAATGCGTCATGCAGCACTTCGTGTCAGATACCGCGCTCACAGACCAGCCGGTGTCATACGCCATGCTCGAGAACGGCACGCTCGCCGCACTGCACATCCCAACTGCTTTCGGCGAGCTGCCCGAACTCCGCTTCTACGAGCGTACAGCCTCAGATGAGATGAGCCAGGTCGGGAGCTACGCGCTGCCAACCGGGAGTTCCTACAACATCCCGCACGCCAACGGCAACAACATCTACATCACGGTCCCCCAGACCAACCACTCAAGCTCGCCCCACGACCTGCTCATCATCGACGCCAGCGACCCCGCCAACCCCGCGCTCCGCTCTTCGGTTGAAGTCAGCAAGAACCTCAACCTCGGGGACTTCGACGCCAACACCGCCTACTTCATGAACGACAACTTCATCGCCCCGGGCGATGCCATCCTCCACGCATACGACATCACCGATCCCAGCAACCCCATCCTCCGCCGCCGGGTGAATATGGGCGTCGAAATCTTCCGTGAGGAGGGGATGCAGGTCAGCGGTGGGCTCATGCACCTGAGCACGTACAACGCCGTCATCACCTACACCATCGACGAGAACGGGCAGACCCAGTGGCAGCACACCTACCCGTACCACGTGAACGATGTCAGAAACATGGAGGCCCGCGGCAGCACCCTCTACATCCAGCACCAGGGCGCGTTCAAGATCTTCGATTTCGCCGATCCCGCCAACCCGGTCCTCGCCTCGCAGGACGATGCCGTCAATGCCGGAGCGCTCATCCGCCTCGACGGCGACACCGCGTTCCTCCTCGGTAACTCGATCAAAGCCATCGACATCTCCGATCCCTACAACCCCTTCGAGACCGGCGTGTTCACCGACGCCGCCAACATCTCCAACATCCTTGTGCACGACAACGCGATCTACATCGCACGCAACAACGGCGTCGCAATCTACGACGATCAGGTCCGCTACGCCCAGCGCCCCACCGAGGAGCACATCCCCCTCCCGGGCGAACCGCAGGAAATGATCATCCTCGACGACCTCGCCTATATCGCCAATGGTGAGGCCAGACTCTCCATCTACGACGTGGCCGACCCCACGGCACCCCAGTTCCTCACCAACGCCGGCGATCTGACCTCACCGAGCTTCACCGCCCAGGTCGATGCCAACGACACCAACGTCTTCGCCGTCATCGACGACACCGTCGAGATCTTCCAGCGCGGCAGCTTCTCCGAGCCATCCGCCATCTCCACGATCTCGGGCTTCGAATCCATCACCGACATCGACGCCCACGCCAGCATGCTCGCCGTCTTCGGCTACGTCGAGAACGCGGGCACCAGCCAGACCGAAGCCGTCCTCAACCTCTACGACGTCTCGAACCCCTCCAGCCCCGTCCTCCACTCAAGCACCGAGGGCTTCAACACGCCCGACTGGGTCGAGCTCACCGACGCCATGCTCATCGCCTACGACTCGTCCTTCTTTCCCACCAATCCCTACTCAGGGCTCATGAGCTTCGACATCGCCGACCCAACGAACCCGATCTACGCGGGGCGGATCTCGCTCAGCCAAAGCAGCTTCCCCAGCCTGGGGCTGGGCCAGATCGGCCGCGTCGCCATCCGATCCAACATCGCCTACATCGCCACACCCTACAACTCGATCATGACCCTGGACATCGCGAATCCCCACGACGTCCAAATCCTCGATGAGATCCCCACCGGCTACAACCCGGACCATCTCAGCATCACGGGCGACCTCCTCGTCGTCGAAGCCAACGGCGTCTACCTGTACGACATCTCCGATCCCACCTCACCCCAGCGTGCCGGGTCCGCCCCAGATTTGGACAGCGCCTCGAACTCCCATCCCCAGCCCCACATCGTCGGCTCAGTGATCCTCGCCAGCAACCGCGATACCGGCCTCATCGCCTACGACCTGAGTACCTGCATCACCTGCCCCGCGGACCTCAATAACGACAACACCCTCGACTTCTTCGACGTCTCCATCTTCCTCGCCAACTACATCGCCCAGCACCCCAACGCCGACCTCAACAACGACGCCATGCACAACTTCTTCGACGTCAGCGAGTTCCTTGTTCAGTTCCATGGCGGCTGCCCATAACAGGCCATCATCGAACCACGAAAAAAGGCCCCGCGGATCCGCGGGGCCTTTGTGATTGATACATTGCCGATCAGCCGTTGATGCCGCTGACCTTGACCGCCGTGTAGCGCTGACGGTGACCGGTCTTGCGCTGGTAGGTGTTCTTGGGGCGGAACTTGTAGATGTAGAGCTTGTCGCCCTTGACGACCGGCTCGGTGATCTCGAGGGTTACGCTCGCGCCGTCGACGTAGGGGGTGCCGATGGTGGCGTCGCCGCCGACGCTGCCGACCACGAGGACCTTGTCGACAGTGATGGTGTCGCCCGCGTTGGACTCGCCGCCGTTGTGGAGATCGATGAGGATCGTCTCGTCGGCCATGACCTTGCGCTGCCCGCCGGACTCTTCGATGATCGCGTAGGTGTCTGCCATTTCAGTGCTCCGCTCAGCTGCCGCATGCGTACCGGGGCGTGCTCCTGGGTGGATCACGCTTGGACCCGACGCACATCGGGGTCGAGATGATATCCCGGGCAACGCCCCAAGTCGATCCATCATTCCCCCCGATTCTCCGCGTCCAGGCCCCGGAATCCACGATATCATCCAGCCATGGTCCTACAAGATTCCCCAGATTCTCAGTCCACACCATCGAGCGTTCCTCCTGAGGGCGGGGCGGGGCAGCTGACGGAGGCGGTGCAGGGTGCCGCCGGCGGGGGCGCTGGCGGTGATGACACGGTGGACCTGGGCGGGGTCGAGATCACGGGGAGCCTGATCCCGGATTACCCGGCGGACGCGAACCTGTTCGATCGGATCGTGCTGACGGTTGAGCACGTGTGGGATTTCAGCTTCACCATCGGTGAGGCGGAGATCTTTATCCACCAGCTGGTGATCGCGCTAATCGCGTTCATTGTCGGGCTTGTGCTGTCGAAGGTGATCTCGCGGCGGGTGGGCAAGAAGGTGCTGCCGCGGATGAAGGTGCAGGAGGGGCCGGCGAGCGCGATCCAGACGATCCTGTACTACATCCTGCTGATTATCACGGCGATCATCGCGTTGCAGATTGCGCAGGTGCCGCTGACGATCTTTACGATCTTCGGTGGTGCGCTGGCGCTGGGTATCGGCTTTGGTTCGCAGAACATCATGAACAACTTCATCTCGGGGTTGATTCTGATGCTCGAGCGGCCCATCCAGGTGAATGACATCGTGACGGTGAACGGTGAGACGGGCAAGGTGCTCAAGATCGGGGCGCGGGCGACGCACGTGCAGCGGTACGACGGGGTGACGACGATCGTGCCCAACTCGCACCTGCTGGAGAACGCGGTCGCGAACTGGGCGCTGCCGGACCCGCGGATCCGTTCGATGATCCCGGTGGGGGTGGCGTATGGGTCGGACGTGCAGCTCGTGAAGAAGACGCTGGAGAAGCTGCTGACGGACCACGTGCGGGTGCTTGAGTCGCCGGATAACCGGGTGCTCTTTATGGGCTTTGGTGATTCATCGCTGGACTTTGAGGTTCACTTCTGGATCTCGCCGCGTTCTTCGTTTGATCGTCGGCAGATCGAGTCGGACCTGCGGTTCAAGATCGATGCGTTGTTCCGCGAGCATGACATCACGATCCCGTTCCCGCAGCGCGATGTGCATATCTACAACGAGTCACCCACGGCGCCGCCTGCGCCGCCCGAGCCGGAAGTGGAGCCGGATACGCCGGCGGTTTGAGTGTTGGTGTAGGACGAGGGTATATGTTCTTGGATTTTGGGTATTGGGATGCCCGGGTTGGTTGGGGGGCACGGCTTGTCGCTGCGCGAGCGAGCCGTGGTATGCGGAGGGAAGGGAGGAGACACCCCTCCGATCCGCCTTCGGCGTACCACCTCCCCGCGGGGCGCGGGGAGGGACAAGGCAAGCCCCCCTCCGCCTCGCTTTGCTCGGCACCTCCCCCGCAAGTGCGGGGGAGGCCGCGAGAGCCCCCTCCGTCCGCTGGCGCGGACACCTCCCCCGTTCCGCCTTTGGCGGATCTGCGACAGGCGGGGGAGGAGATTGGAGCAAGACCCCCTCCGTCTCGCTGCGCTCGACACCACCCCCGTCCGCCAAAGACGGATCTACGACCGGGGGGGAAGGCACACAAAGAGCCCCCTCCGCCGGCTGCGCCGGCACCTCCCCCGGAGGACCGGGGGAGGCCGCGGTAGAGGGAGAGAAAGAAACCCCCTCCGCCTCGCTTTGCTCGGCACCTCCCCCGTCCGCCAAAGGCGGATCTACGACCGGCGGGGAAGGCAATGTTGCGTTGGCTTTTCGGGCGGTTTCGAGGTAGCGGGCTTTGATGGCGGCGCGCTTTGGGTCTCTGGTGGCGGCGGCCTGGTCCATGTCGTTGGCGGCGAGGTAGGCGTCGTTGGC
The DNA here is from genome assembly GCA_017642965.1 of Phycisphaerales bacterium. Taxonomy (GTDB): domain Bacteria; phylum Planctomycetota; class Phycisphaerae; order Phycisphaerales; family UBA1924; genus UBA1924. The sequence continues at coordinate 26,720 of JAEPOJ010000037.1, read as the reverse complement.
GATGGCGCGGTTGAGGGATTGGGTTTGGAGGTGGGTGTTTGCGTCGATGGCGGTGGTGCGGGCGTTGGTGATGGTTTGGAGTTGGGCGGCCGCGTTTTTGAAGGCGGTGGATGTGACGATGGCCTCGAGCTGATCGAGGGTGATGTCGTGGATGAGGCAGAGCTGGAGTGGGGTGTTGGTGGGGTCGAGGAGGTCTTTGAGGAGGCCATCAGCCATCAGGGATCGGCCATCAGGGGGGAGAGGGGGAGAGGGAGAGCCCCCTCCGCTGACTTCGTCGGCACCTGCCCTTGGGGTGGGGTAGGCATAAGAAGAGCCCCCTCCGTCCGCTGCGCGGACACCTCCCCCGTCAGGACGGGGGAGGAGCGAAGAGGCCCCCTCCGATCCGCCTTCGGCGGACCACCTCCCCGCGAGGCGCGGGGAGGGACAAGAGGGGGGACGTGCAAGAGTTGCCCCCTCCGCCTCGCTTTGCTCGGCACCTCCCCCGGATGACCGGGGGAGGATGGGGGATGGAGTGGCTTGCTGAGTGGTGCTGAGGCGTGAGAGGTATGCCGGCTGGGTGGGGGATGGTGTGGGGGTGGGGATGAGGTCTCTTGGTGTGGTGATGCGCATGGGTTGGTCTCCGCTGCGGTTTGGAAAAACAGTTGCTCTGTAATTCCTGGCGGCGGACCGATTTGTGCGCACAAACCCGGTTGGTAAGCGGTTGCTCGCTTTGGTGTAAGGTGTTGTGGGGGATGGGGTAAAAAAAGTTTTGGGAAATCTGTGAGGTTGCGCGCGCCGCGACCGTTTTGTGCGCACAAATCGTGCGATGTGGGGGTGAACGCGAAGGGTTCGAAGAGGGGACTGAACGCAGAGGACGCAAAGGTCACGCAGAGGACGCAGAGAAGAGGGGGTTGGGGGAGAGGAGGGGGCGATCGGGTGGTACCGATGAAATGCGTCGTATGAGGGGTAGAAGAACCTGCTTCTGCTGCGCGTAAGCAGGGCACCCGGCTCTACGAGTCGATGTAGGGCACCCGGCGTCGGTCCAAAGTCAACAAATCGTACTGCACTGACTCGCGTTTTAGGTATTTCTCAAACTGCTGAAAGAGAATTTTGATACGGCCTTCATGGCTTGCTACGTCATTTGTACTTCGATTATAATTGTCATAATCTGCTAGATATCTCACCGGCGACCCAGAGACACCCCCTTTTCTTAAGTCAGCCCGCTGCTTCTTCCGTCTTGTCTCGAAATTGGCCAGAAATGGCCGGATATGCGGATGTAATGAATCTTGAATATTGCTGACGAACCAATAATAAACAGGTACAGCTCCGGCCGAAGAGAGCAATGCATCGCTAGGCAAAAACACTTCTGTCAAGGAGTCAAGGTTCTCTACGCACCTTCGTGCAACGAGCTCAAGCCTATCCTTTTCCCCATCCCCTGCCTCTTTAACAAATGAGTCAAGCAAACGCTTCTTTGTCTCTTTAGGCTGCCCATAGTACTCGAACATCAGTATCTTTGCCGCCGCGTTGTGGTCTGCCCCTCTTGACGTAGAGAACTTGATGTAGTTCTCAAAGAAATCATGCGTAGATATTTCTCTTATCAATCCAGGCACTGGTCCGCGCATTGCATTTCGCACCTCAGCGCCCGTCAGTGGCTTGCTTCGATTGAGGCGAATAAACATATCATTAATACGCGCATCACCGCTTGATATAACGCTCATGACCGACAAAGGGAAGTTGTCAAACTTCTCCACAACCTCCGGATACTGCCGATGCAGATCCCGATACCCGAGTCCCGCCAAATTCATATTTGGGCTGTCAAGAAAAACAAAATCATCATTGAGCACTATCTTGCCATCATAAAAATCAAAAATAGCCTCGAATCGCTGCTTGCCGTCAATTACCGCGTAAGGAAGCTTGGCGTAGTTCAGCTCACTATCGCCGTAGGTAAAATCAGCGAGGTATACTTTGGGAATATCATAATCATTCAAAATTGAATCAATCAAGAATCCTTTGTCGGATTTATTCCAAATTCTCCCCCGTCTTTGGTAGGGAGGCGACATGTCAATCTTTTTGCGATGAGATATCCACCACCGCAAGCTTCTTGGATCATGCTGACTCACCCTGAACCTGTTCATCATGAGTAACCCAACTCTCTTTTGATCTCTCTCGCCAATCCGTCGAGATCAGGATACAGCATGGAATCTGTATACCCTGCATTAACCAGCTGTCTTTGAAGAGTCGCTATCTTAGATTTGCGGACTTTGATTTTACACAATGCTGCGGCGGGAAGCTTTTCGCTAACAAAAGACTTTTCCATCGGCTCGAGGCCTTTGCCAAACACTGTAAAAGTCCCTCTCTGAGCTACTATCCTTGCACTATTGTGGGATGCAAATATGCACACAGGAAGAGTTTGCATGTTGGGAATATCGTCTAGCTGGCTATAAGTCCTTACCGCATCATCTTCAGTGGAGAGGACACCGCCTTCATAACTCTGAGATGCTAATACTGCTTGATTCCAAAGCATGGGGTCAAGTACCCAAACTGCTGCATCTGTTTCAAATGATCTCCCGGACTCTGTCTTTACGCAGTCCATAACCGAAAAGAAAAGTGAAACTAGAGAATTTTCTGTCCAATCTAGCAGGCGTGTTGGCACGCCATAATGCTGCATAAGAAATAGGGTGTCCCACTCTGTTCGCGGACGATCGGCCAGAAAAGGAAGAGATCTGTTATTGAAATGGATCCTAATTCGATCTTCGAAATCCTTGGCTTTTGCTACACTATCAATTTCTTTATGCCGGTAAAGTGATGGCAGCAATTCCCACGTGGCATCTTTGCATCCTCGGTACCATAGAGAGCTAGAAGAACCTTCTTGAAGTTCTGCTAGCTTCTCAATATACTCATTAAGTGACTCGACTGTGTGAATTTGAACTGCCGGCATATCATCCTACGTGGCTAATTGTGATGTCTCCAAATTTGGAGAGAGTGCGGAGGATGGCACCTTCCATAAGGTGCTCGAGTTGTATGCTACCATCTTTGCACCGATTACGCCGATCGCCCACTCGCCCTATTCCACATTTCCGAACGTCCCCCACCCGTCCGTCCTTGCGTCGTATGGGGCGGATAGATCATCGAGCTGCTTCTGGGCTGCGACGATCGAGTCGTAGGTGAGCATCATCGCCTTTGAGCAGGTCGTGGTCCAGGTGTCTTCGTCGTCGTCTTTGTCCACTTTGCAGTCATAACCGATTTGCCGGGCTTCTGTTGCGACGGCCTCGGCACTTGCCCGGTTGTACGACATGACGAAGATATCGACCAGCATTGGGCGAGATAAGTCCGTGGACTTGTCTTTGGCGATGCGGCGGAGGGCATCGCCGTCGGCGTCGTTGGGGTATTTGGTTCGGTTCCAGAACATGGGTTGAGTGTATGAGAAAAGGGACGCGTGTGCGTCCCTTTGAGGTTGGTTGGGTTGTTTGTTGTGGCTCAGCCCATGTGGCTGATGACGTCGTCGCCGAACTCCGAGCACTTGCGGAGGGTCGCACCCTCCATCAGTCGCTCGAAGTCGTATGTTACCGTTTTTGCACCGATTGCGCCGTTCATGCCCTTGATGATGAGGTCTGCGGCTTCGGTCCAGCCCATGAAGCGGAGCATCATTTCGCCGGAGAGGATGACGGAGCCGGGGTTGACTTTGTCCTGGTCGGCGTATTTGGGGGCGGTGCCGTGGGTTGCTTCGAAGATGGCGTGTCCGGTGTCGTAGTTGATGTTGGCTCCGGGTGCGATGCCGATGCCGCCGACGCATGCGGCGAGTGCGTCGGAGATGTAGTCGCCGTTGAGGTTCATGGTGGCGACGACGTCGTATTCGGCGGGGCGTGTGAGGAGCTGCTGGAGGAAGGCGTCGGCGATGACGTCCTTGATGGTGATGGTCTTGCCGGTGTTGGGGTTGGTCATGGTGCACCAGGGGCCGCCGTCGAGGAGCTGTGCGCCGAAGTGCTCGCGTGCGACCTCGTAGCCCCATTCCATGAAGGCACCCTCGGTGAACTTCATGATGTTGCCCTTGTGGACGAGGGTGACGGAGTCGCGGTCGTTGTCGATGGCGTACTGGATTGCGGCCTTGACGAGTCGTTCGGTGCCCTTCTGGGAGACGGGCTTGATGCCGAAGCCGGAGGTTTTGGGGAAGCGGATCTTCTCGTAGCGTTCTGGGAAGTGTTCCTTCATGAGCTTGCGGAACTTCTTGTTGTCATCGGAGCCCTCTTCGAACTCGATGCCTGCGTAGATGTCCTCGGAGTTCTCGCGGAAGATGACCATGTCGGTGAGGTCGGGTCGCTTGACGGGGGAGGGGACGCCCTCGAACCAGCGGACGGGGCGGAGGCAGGTGTAGAGGTCGAGGATCTGGCGGAGTGCGACGTTGAGTGAGCGGATGCCGCCGCCGACGGGGGTGGTGAGGGGGCCCTTGATGCCCACGAGGTAGGTGCGGAAGTCCTCGAGGGTCTTCTCGGGGAGCCATTCGCCGGTTTCGTCGAATGCCTTCTGGCCCGCGAGGGTTTCGTGCCAGTGGATTTTGCGCTCGCCGTTGTAGGCTTTTTCGACCGCGGCTTCGAAGACCTTGACGGATGCGTTCCAGATGTCGGGTCCGGTGCCGTCGCCGATGATAAAGGGGACGATGGGGTGGTTTGGGACCTGGAGGCCGTCCTTGGTCATGGTGATGGGCGATGCGGATGCGGTGTTCATCTGGAGATCTCCGTGTATCGGTGGTCAATCCGTTTCGTGTGGTGGTGAAGTTGAGGGGGATTGTAGGCGTTTGGGGGATTTTGGTCTGGGTGGGGATTTTGTTGAAATGTGGTGATTGGGGGGTGCTTTGGCGGTGTCTTGTCGGTATCGCGATGGTGCGAGACTGGAGGATTTGTGATGCGGATTGGACTGATGGCGGCGGTATTGGGTGTTGCTGGGTGTGTTGCGGGGGGCGTCGGGCTCGGGGGGGCTGAGACGGATGGGACGAATGCGGCGCTGGTGTACTACCGGGCGTGGGCGACGATGGATCAGGAGTTGCACCTGGGGTTGATCTCGGATGATGACGAGTTCGCGGTGAGTGATGATGGTGCTGAGCGGTTGGCGGCTGAGCAGGAGTCGATCGCTCGGCTGCTCGAGGCGACCCGAGCGGGGGATGTGGACTGGGGGATCGCGTATGAGAAGGGGTTCGGGGCGCTGATGCCGCATTTGAACACGATGCGGTCGAGTTCGCGTGTGCTTCAGGCGGATGCGCTGCGTCTGATGGAGGCGGGTGACAGCGCGGGCGCGGCGGAGCGTCTGGGCGCGCTGTACCGGATGAGTGATGATGTTGTTGGGGGGCGTGTGCTGATCAGCTCGCTGGTGGGGATGGCGATCGGGAACCTGGGGACGAAGACGATCGGTCACTTTGTCGATGGCGGTGATTGGACGGCGGCGGACGCGCGGGTGCTGCTGGAGGCGATCGGTGAAGGGGATGATGCGGATCGGTACAGGATCCGGGACGCGATTGTGGGCGAGTATCGGCTGATGAGCGAGTTCATTGTGGCGAATGCACCGGCGGAGGAGCCGGGTCGGTGGCTGATGGAGCAGACGATGTTCGCAGAGGAGCCGCCGGCTGCGAAGCGGGTGTTGGTGATGAGTCGCGAGGAGCTGCTGCGTGAGCTTGGCGGGTTCGCGGCGTATCACGGGGAGCTGTTGGCGGCGTGGGATGCGCAGGACGCGGATCTGATGGATGCGTGCGAGGAGCGGCTTGTGGCGGGCGAGTTCGGGGCGTTGTCCGAGCTGCTGGCGCCGAGTGTGACGCGGGCGTACGCGTCGCATGTGCGGGCGAAGGCGGAGCTTGATGCGCTGATCGAGCGGCTTGAGGAGATTGCGGGCTGAGATGGATGGGCGCGATGTCAGGGCGTTGATGCTCCGGATGCACCGGGGCGACGAGCTTGCGGCGGAGGTGCTGTGGGCTCGTCTCGCTGCGCGGCTGACGGCGTATGCGCGGGTGCTGCTGCCCAGTGGGTATGCGTCGTCGGCGGAGGATGTGGTGCAGGGGGTGTTTGTGAAGGTGCTGCGGATGCGTCGGGGGCAGCTGCGGCGTGTGGAGGATGGGGCGGCGTATCTGTTCCGGGTGACGCGGAATGAGGCGGTGAATGCGGGGCGGGGTGAGCTGCGTGAGCGGGCACGGCGGCGGGCGGTGGAGGCGCGGGGCGAGGGGGCGCTTGAGCGCGAGGAAGTGCGGCGTGTGCTGGGGGCGATCGAGGGGTTGGTGTATGAGCAGCGGGAGGTGATCCTGCTGCGGTACATCGGGGGGCTGACGAACGGTCAGGTCGCGGAGGCGCTGGGGGTGAACCGGAACACGGTGGCGAGCCGGGCGCGGCTGGGGATGGAGAAGCTGCGTGACGAGCTTGGGGTAGAGCTGGGTGTTGATACGGGCGAGGTGCGCGATGGATGAGCTGAAGCGAGTTGAGTTTGGTGATGCGGGTGCGATGCCGGAGATGCTGCGGACTCAGTTGCGGCGTCGGCGTGTTGTGCGCCGGGTGAAGGTGGGCGGCGGGGGTGTGCTGTGCCTGCTGCTGGTGGCGGCGGTTGGTGTGCTGGTGGCGCGGCCGGGCGATCCGTCGGCGCCGGGTTCCTGGCAGGGCGGGGCGGTGATCAGTATTGATGATCCGATGTTCGATGCGCTGGATCGGGGGGATGGGATGGGGCGTGTTGATACCCGGTGGCGTGCGGGTGCGCGGTTGGATGGGGATTGGGTGTTGGGGATTTGATGAAGAACATGCAGGAGACTGCGTCACCTGCATGGCACCCAGAATGACAAAGACCCCCTCCGATCCGCCTTCGACGGACCACCTCCCCCGCTGGTGCGGGGGAGGCCGCGGTTGTTGGTGGGCGTAGGTTTTTGAAGAGCCGGAGGGAGACTGCGTCTTCATTGGGCCAGCCGGAAATAGATTGGCGCGTGGCTATGACGTGTACAGATCGATAAACCGCTGAATATCTGATGGGGTGAGCACGCCGTCGCAATCGAGATCGACAGAGAGGGACCCCGCGATGTATCGGGTGATGAACTCGGAAACGTCGAAGAACGTCAGGCGGCCATCAAGATCGAGGTCTGCGCGGGAATCGCTTGCGAGACGGCAGATGTGCGTGCTTGCAGTCGAACCATTTGGAAAAATGGGAGCAAACTTGGTTATGAAGTCCGTTCCTTCCGGATCAAACGCGAAAATGTTGCCCGAATCCTTCACCATCCTCGCGAAGTTGTTCCCAAACAACAAGTCCCACTCTTCTGTCCATTCAGGATTTCCCCCGATCAAGTCAAAGAGTCCCCACGGCGAGATCACATCTTCGAACGCACCCAGAGGATAGAACAGCACACTCTGACCGATGTCGTCGCTGCTCATACCCATCACGGTGTGCCCGACGCCGGGCAAACCCTGCATAGGTGGATCATCAGAGCTGTGCCCGTACGCCCACCAGCCCGGCCCCTGACCATTCTTGTCTGGATCGTAATGGGCCGCCTTGAGGTACTCGTCGAGGCTTGGGATCCAGAAGCGAGCATCACAGCTGCGTGTGCTCTGATCGGTATACCCGAAATCATCATCGGTTCGCCCGAAGGTGGTCGTGTCGTAGGCACCATAGTGAATGGTCGCTGGATCGGAACTCTTTCCGTTGTGGAGCCAGTTGCAGTACATCGCGACCTGACGCCATGTCACCTTGATTGGCGCTCGGCCAGGAAACTCGAGCTGCGTGTTGTAGACGTAGCGATTGCCGGGCCCCTGGTATGAGAAATCGACACGAGCGCCCCATCGGATAGAACCGACCACAAGCTCATCGAGCTCATCGCTCATGGTGGCGAAGGTGTTGGCGAAGTCCAGCCAGTCGTCCGTTGTGATCTCGTAGCGAGAGATCCGAAAGTCGTACGGAACAGACCCGCGCCCTGCGAGTTCCCCACCGGGGCCACCCCCGAACGGGATGTTGTCGCGAGAGGTGACCAGCGACCAGCGGTCTGGGTCATTGAAGTCGAACTGGGCCAGCGCCGCAGCGGGGCACAGGGCGGTTGTGATCAGGGTTGTGCGCACCAAGCGGTTCATGGGTGGTGTTATTCTATGAGATCTGCTCGATCTCGATCTGTGGCTGGGGGGCGTGTGGATTTTTTATGAGGTGTTCTTCCTGTCTATCTCGGAGATAGGGCGGTTGTTCCGGGTATGAACTTGTATTCATGATGCGTTCACCGGCATGCAACCCGCGTCGCCTTCTATGTCTTGTGTACCCCGGAGGTTGATCTCTGAGTGGTTCTGGTCGACCGGGTTCTCCGGTCCCATCGAGCTGCGAGGAGCTTGAGGGCAAGCTTCGACGGGGTGCGCAATGTGTTTTCTGAGTAGAAAGGAACTCTCCATGAAACTCATGAATGAACGAACGAACTCGAAGCATCATCTCAGCCGCCTGTTGGGCCTTGTGGCCGCGAGCGGTCTGGCGATGAGCGGTTCCGCGGCGCTGGCGCAGTCCGGCGGCGGTTCCGGCTACGACGACCATATGGAGTACGAGCCCGGTGAGGGCCTGCACGAGGAGGAGTGGTACGATCCGACCGACTGGTGGGACGACGACTTCGATGGCGTGCGTGGCCGGGATGTCGACTACGAGTATGACGACAACTGGAACGAGGACTGGCACAACGGGTTTGGTGATGATGATGACCGGCCCGCCTACACCACCGCGTTTTACAACGGTGATGCGTATGACCGGGCGTGGTGGGATGAGTCCGAGACTGAGTTGTACAACGACGGGTACTACAGTGGTTACTACGACGGGTACCAGGATGACTCGTTCGGCTATGACCACCAGTCCGCGGTCGGCAACGACAACAACTCGTTCAGTTCCGGTTACAGTGCCGGGTACTACGACGGCTTCTATGACAAGGAGCGCGGGTACAAGTCCGACTGGACGTACTACATCTACATGAGTCCGGTCGATGATAAGCGTGCGGACGCTTCGCGTGAGCGTGACAAGGACCGAACGCGCGATCGTGGTGACCGGGCCTCGGAGGCCGGCACCGACACGCTGGATCGTCGACAGGCATCCAAGGACGCCAAGAACCGTGACATGACGCGGACACGCGGCACGGTAACCAAGGTCCAGACGCTGAAGGACTCGAAGCTGAGCTCGGACATGAAGGGGCACCGTGTTGTGCGCCTGACGTTTGAGGATGGGCGGACGGTCGTCGCGGACATGGGCAAGAAATCCCGCTCGGGCATGATCGAGAAGGGCGACCGTGTGACGGTCTGCGGCGATCGTGTGACCAGGGATGGTCGGAAGATGCTCGATGTTTCTCGCCTGTCGGTGAACGACGAGGTGATGTGGAACTCGCAGCACGAGGACCAGCCGCAGCAGGTGAGCTCGCGGTAACGTTGTTGTGGCGACGTTCGTGTTGATGCCTTGATATGTTTGGAGGCGGAGCCGATGGGCTCCGCCTTCTTTATTTGTGGGAATGGTGCGGAGAAGAGTCGCGGGGACATTACGCCGACGGCGCGGGGGTCTGGGGGCTCCAGATGCCGCTCTCGGCTGCTTGGGTGGCGTACGCGGTGAAGTCCTTGGGGGGGCGGCCCAGGGCGCGTTGGACGCCGTCCTGGGGGTGGATGCCTCGGCCGTCGAGGGTGTGGGACATGACGTACTCGAGCAGATCGATGTGATCGCTCGGGACGCCCGCGTCGGCGAGGCCTGCCTTGAACTGGTCCATTGTGATCGGAGCGTAGGTGATCGGGCGATCGGTCTGGGCGGAGAGGATCTGGGCAACCTCGTGGAAGGTGATGGCGCGTGGGCCTGTGAGTTCGTAGAGCTCGGTGTTGTGCCCGTGTTGGGTGAGGGATGCGAAGACGACTTCCGCGATGTCGTCCGCGTCGATGAACGGCTCGGCGACATCGCCCGCGGGGAGGGCGAGGGTGCCTTCGAGGATCATGGGGAGGAAGTCGCCCTCGTCGAAGTTCTGGTTGAACCACGCGGCACGCACCAGGGTGTACTCCAGACCCGATGCGCGGACGATGTTTTCGCAGGCCTCTGCTGCTGGTTCGCCTCGACCTGAGAGCAGGACGAGACGCTCGACGCCTACGTCGATCGCGGCGTTCTCGAAGGCGCGGATGTCGTCTTGGGCGCGTGGGATGCTCAGGTCCGGGGTGTAGACGATGTAGGCTGCCCGCACGCCCTTGAGGTTGGGGGCGTAGGTCGTGTGGTCCGTCCAATCGAACGGGACGGGTGCGGAGCGTGATGCTCGGCGGGAGGGGATGGCGTTGGATTCGAGCAGCTCGACGACGCGGCGGCCGGTCTTGCCGGTTGCTGCGGTGACGAGGATCGGGCGGGGGTCGGTCGATGTGGTTTGGTTGGTCATGATCGGGTCCTTTGTCCGGATCAGCGACATTGCTGATACATACATGATGACGCACGATTCTGGATACTCAATGATTGATTATCTCGATGAATTGATTGATCGTCCATAACGATGGATGATTGGAGATGGGTGCTATGATGGGGTATGAGCACCATGAGCATGGACGAGCGGATCGAGCGGGCGTGGGCGTCTGGGGACCCGTACGGGGAGGCGCTGCACTTTTTGCGATTGGAGGGCGTGGTGTATGCGCACTCGCAGCTGAGCGCACCCTGGGGGATCGCGATGCCTGCGATGGACAACTGTGTGATGTTCCACATCGTGACGAGCGGGTCGTGCTGGGTGCGGGTGAAGGGGGAGGAGCTGATCGAGTTGCGCCCGGGCGCGTTCACGTTGGTGCCTCATGGGATGGGGCATGACCTGATGAGCGGGCGACGGGTGAAGACGGAGCCGTTCTTCGATCTGCCGGTGGAGCAGGTGAGCGAGCGGTACGAGCGGCTGGTGTATGGGGGCGGGGGCGAGGAGACGCAGCTCATCTGCGGCGCGGTGTGCTTTGATCACCCTGCAGCGGCGGATCTGGTGCGCCAGCTCTCGCGTGTGATCCATGTCGATGCGTGGAACGCGCCCGAGTCCGAATGGATGCAGAGCACCCTGCGGCTGATGGCGATCGAGTCGAGGGAGCGGCGTGCGGGCGGGGAAACGATCGTCACGCGTCTGGCGGACATCCTTGTGATTCAGGGGATCCGTTCGTGGTTGGCGCGGGGCGAGGAGATGGGGCAGGGTTGGTTGGCGGCACTGCGGGACGAGCGGATCGGGCGTGCGATCGTCGCGATGCAGCGTGAGCCGGGTGCGTCGTGGACGGTCGAATCGCTCGCACGCAACGTGTCGATGTCGCGCAGCGCGTTCGCGTTGCGGTTCCAGGAGCTGGTAGGGGAATCGCCGATGGAGTACCTGACGCGTTGGAGGATGCAGAGCGCGGCGCAGGCGCTGCGGACGACAAGCGAGCAGGTGATCGACATCGCCGAGCGGTACGGGTACGGATCGGAGGCGGCGTTCTCGCGTGCCTTTAAGCGGGTGATGGGGGAGACGCCGGGGCGGCACCGTCGAGGTGCTGAGGCGGTGTCAGTCCTGTAGTGATGATGGGGTGGTGTTGGTATCGAGCTGGGCGAGATCGCCCTCGGCGTGCGCGAGGCGGAACTCAAGGTCGGCGATCCAGACGGCGTCTTCCGGTGCGTAGCGTCGGACGAGCGTCAGGGCCTGCATGAGGTGCTCGCGCCGTACGACGGGTGTGAGGTCTTCGCCCCAGTAGGCGATGAGATCGTGCCAGAGGGCCATCTGCACTGGTGAGGCTTCGATGGATTCGAGGTGGGCGAGGTACTGCTCGGCGATTCGGACCTTGTCGTTGAGTACGGCATCGACGAAGGTGGCGTCGTCGTTGGTGAGCGGGCCGTACTGCGCGACGGAGTGCAGGAAGAGGAGGTTTGCGGTGGCGTTTTCGGGACCGAAGCGTTCGTCGGAGGCCTCGCTCCATGACTGGATGACCTGGTGGACGAGCTTGGCCTTCTGGCGGATCTGTTCGCGTTCCTGGCGTTCGTGCTGGAGCTCGGCTTCGACGAGTTCGAGGGCGACGCGTGATTCTCGGCGAGTTGATTGGATGCTTCCCCACCAGAGGAGGGAGAGGAAGCATGCGGCGCACGCTGCGAGGGCGCCGCCCCAGAGGAAGGGCTTGCGGTCTTTGCGGTATGCGTGGCTGACGCGGGTGAGGATTGGTTCGTCGAGGCCGGGGATGGGCTCGTGGTTGGTGTAGCGTGCGAGGTCGGCGTGCAGTCGATCGAGCGTGGCGTAGCGGTGCTGCGTGTTTGGGGTGAGCGCCTGGGTCAGGATGTATCGGAGGCGTGGGTCGTCGATGCGTTCGATGCGCTGCGCGGGTCCTTCATGTGGCGGGTTGGCGAGGTAATCGCAGGCGGACTGCGCGTCCGAGCCGTTTGGGTATTCGCCGGTGAGGAGCCAGAGGAGGATGCCACCGCACGCGTAGACATCTACGGCGACGCTCCTGCTGGATGTCGCGCCGTTGAACTGTTCTGGTGCCATGAAAGCGAGTGAGCCGCGTGTTCCGTGTCGGCGCAGCGACCGGATGTTGCGGGCCTGCATGGCGTGTGCGATGCCGAAGTCTGTGATGACCGGTCGGTTATCGTCGGCCATGATGATGTTTGAGGGCTTGATGTCTCGATGAACGACGCCCTGGGCGTGGGCGTGGATGAGTGCTTCGCAGACTGCCTGGACGAGCTTGACGCAGCGCTGGGGGCTGAGCGGCTCGTTCGAGCGTCGCCAGTCGTCGAGCGAGGGGCCGCGGAGGAGCTCGTAGGCGATGTAGTGTTCACCCTTTGGCGACTGGCCCGCGTCGAAGACGCGTGCGATGCCCGGGTGGTTGAGGCGGCGTGCCATGCTCGCTTCGCTGATGGCCATGGCGTCGCTGGTGCCCGCGCGGAGGATCTTGATGGCGACCATGGCGGGGTGGTCGGGGTCCGGGATGACCCGGTCGTGGGCTTCGTAGACCGTGCCCTGTGTGCCCTGCCCGATGAAGCGGCGGAGCTCGTAGCGTTGCTGCGTATCGCTGATGGCGGTTCCGAACGCCATGGGGAGGGCGTCGGGGGCTGACAGGTCGCGGGGCTGCTGCTCTTCGTCGGGGTCGAAGGCGGAGATGGCGTGGATGACGGAGAGTTCCATGCAGATCGAGTCGATCTCCTCGTCGCTCATGACATCGCGGAGGACCTGGGCGAAGAGCGTGTAGTTGACGGTGCCGTGGGTGTCCTCGAGGAATGAGGCGACCTGCCCGATTCGCTGACGGAGCAGGTCTGGGTCGCCCTGCTCGCGTGCGTTGGTCACGTTGAGTCTGAGTGCTGCTTCTCGTGCGTGCATGTGATCATGTTCCACGGATGGACTCCTGTACTCGTTTTCGCAGGCGGCTCCATCGCTGGCGTACCGCGTCTTCCTGGATGCCGAGCTCCGCGGCAAGGGTCTCGTATGACCAGCCGCGGGCTTTGCCGTTGAGGATCTGTCGATCGATGGGGTCGGGCACGAGCTTGACGATCCGATCGAGGCCGCTGGATTGGGTGCCTTGCTCGGTGTTCGCTTCGTGTTCGCGTGCGATTGAGGATTCTCGCTGCTGCGTGCGTGTGCCCTGTCGGTGTTTTTCGAGGAGCGTGCGATCGGTGATCGCGTGGATCAGTGCGAAGAGCTGGCGTTCTGAGGAGGCCTGGAGGCGTCCCTGTGCGATGAGGTGGTCGAGGCGTCGTGCCACAGTTGAGAGGATGTCCTCGGTGTCGGTGACTTTGCGGGTGTTGCCACCGATCTGTGCGTGAATTCTTCTGAGGATCTCGTCTCGGTGTTGTGTCAGGATCTCCGCCGCACCGGCCCTCTGGGCCACCTGGGGCGTTTGTTCGATCGAGCTTTGTTGAATTGTAGACATATTTTTGAATTCCTGAGTCACAAAGCCGGCTCAGCGGCCACCGGACTGTGGGCACCAAACCACAGAAAGGGGTGGTCAGATGGGCGTTCTTACACAGATTACCACAATAGTACTACTGACTTCAACGTCTCAAGCAGCAACATCGGCACCGCTTACAACACATTTTTGGCGTACTTCCACCCAAATTGAGCACAACAATGCGTCGTTGTCTTCCACGATTGCGCTCAACTCGATCATCAACCTCTTAGACAAGATGTTGAGGGATATATCGGGTATGCGCGATATGGAGCTCCGCGCCCAGAGCACTGATGCGCTGGCGATGGAGCTCATTGATGACTATTCGACGCTTGGTGTGCCGGCGGATCTGGATGCTCAGGAGGTTCAGGACGGGATCGCTTCGTGCGATGACGGTCTGCACATCCTGGCGACCGCCACCGATCTCGACATTTCGCCCGGGATCGCATCGCAGCTCGAATCGACACTCATTTCAATCAGGGGAGACCTCCAGCAATGAATATTCACCCAGAAGACGGCATGGATTACACGCATGAAATTGCGCACCGCCTCGTCGAGATCACCGGCGACCACTCGTACCGGGAGGTTGCGCGGCGAACGGGTTTCCACGCGGAGACCGTGCGTCGTTACCTTCAGGGGGCGTCGAAGCAGTCAGTTGAGTTCATTTCTGCGGTTGTGCGAGAGTACGACGCGGACGCGACCGTACTGCTGCGTGGCGAGGCGCGTGAGCCGAGCGAGGAGGCCTTGCGGATGTGCAAGACGAGCGATCTGATCGGGGAGCTCAGCCGACGGCTGGTTCATATGGAGCACCGCGTGAATACGCTGGCGGACGCTGTTCGTGCGGCGGGTAATCATGCGCAGCCGGCGCAGCCGGCGCAGCGTGCTACGGCGATGATGGTTGGCGTGCGCTGAGTCCGGGGTTGGTGTCGTGCGAGCACGATGCTGGTATGCTTTGGCATGGCCCGCACGATCACACGACGCACTCGCGATACCAGGCACGGCTCCGGCTGGGCGGTCTTTGATAAGACGGAGGCCTATCGCTATACGCTTGGTCGCCGCTGGGCCGACGCTGGCGGGCGGGTGTGCTTCTGCCTGCTGAACCCGTCGACAGCGGACGCTTCGGTGCTGGACCCGACGCTGACGCGTTGTTATGGCTATGCGCGCCGTTGGGGGTTCGGTGCGATGGATGTGACCAACGTGTTCGCGCTGCGGTCGACGGACCCCAAGGGGCTGCGGGGCGTGGATGACCCGGTTGGCCCTGATAATGATGCGCACATTGTGGAGCTGGCGCAGGGCGCGGACCTTGTGGTTGTGGGGTGGGGTACCCACGCGCGGCTGCTCGATCGCCACGCGCGGGTCATTGAGCTGCTCACGGGCGAGTGCCGGCTGACGTGTCTGGGCGTGACGAAGGAGGGGTACCCTCGTCATCCGCTGTACCTGCGTAAGGATCTTGAGCCGGTTGATTTTGCTGGTGCGGTGGTGATGGGTGGGTAGGCGCGGATTGAGGGGTGATTGCGTGGGCGATCTCAGTCCGGGCGGAGGTCGGGGGCGACGTGCTCACGTATCTGTGACTTTGCGTACAACAACTCGGCATCGGCAATCACGCTCGTAAGATCAAACTTGTCTTTCGTGAATGGAGTGACTCGTTCAGCTTGCTCCTGAGTCAATCGATCCAGATTGATCGTGAGAAATGGCTTTGAGTCCAGCTTGTTCGGCTCGATCAGATCGGAGAAAAACTGATATCGAACGCCATCGGTTAGGATCGCAATTCGAGCATTGGTCACACTAAAGTAGCGATAGAGTTGCGAGCTGTAGGATTCCAGGCGTGCACCGCATGGCTTGCATTCGAACAGGATAATCGGAGTGCCGTCCTTCAGGATTGCATAATCGACCTTCTCACCCTTCTTGATACCGACATCGGCCGTGAACTCTGGGATAACCTCACCCGGGTTAAACATGTCGTACCCGAGTTCACGAATGAATGGAAGCACCATCGCGGTTTTGGTTGCTTCCTCGGTCAGTTCATCGCTGCGGACCTGGTCCAGGCGTTCCGCGAGTGAAGAAAGTCGTTCGAACATGCTACATGCCCCCAAATCTTGTCTCAGCAAAGTAGGAATCAATCGATCATATCAAGGATCATCGTCCTTGTGTGACGTGTAATGCTCTGTTCGTGCCGGATGGAACTCCAAGATGCATTGATCGGCGACTAAGCCCCCCTCCGATCCGCCTGCGGCGGACCACCTCCCCCGCCAGGAGCGGGGGAGGCACTAAGAGGTAGAGGCGGCGTGTTGCGACCGGAGAAATGCGGGGGTTGGTCGCCAACAATCCTGCTCCGGGTCGGGAAAGGCCCGTTGTTGAGCATCATCGCAGGAGCGAACGTATATGGCCGGTCATAGCAAGTGGGCGAACATCCGTCACCGTAAAGAGCGTCAGGACAAGAAGAAGGGGAAGATCTGGTCCAAGTGCTCCAAGGCGATCATGGTGGCCGCGCGTGCGGGTGGGGGTGATCCGGAGACGAACCTGGCGCTGCGGTACGCGATCGACGAGGCCAAGTACGCCAACATGCCCAAGGACACCATCAAGCGCGCGATCGAGAAGGGATCGGGCGAGGCGGGCGGCGCGGAGTTCCAGACCATCGTGTACGAGGGGTACGGCCCGGGCGGCACGGCGCTGATCATCGATGCGCTGACGGACAACAACACGCGGACGGTGGGCGAGGTGCGGAGCATCTTCAAGAAGGCCGGGGGCTCGATGGGCAACGCGGGGACGGTCGCGTTCATGTTCACGACCAAGGGGCAGATCTTCATCGACGCCAACACGTACGGCGAGGAGCAGGTGATGGAGGCCGCGCTCGAGGCGGGCGCGGAGGATATCCAGTCTCCCGAGGGTGAGGGCGACGACCAGGGTGCGTGGACGATCGTGACGGAACCGACCGAGTTCCAGAGCGTGAAGGACGCGATCGAGGCGGCGGGCATCGAGATCGTGGAGGCCGAGATCACGCGGATCCCGGAGAACACGGTCGAGGTCGGCGGCGACGATGTGCGGAAGGTGATGAACCTGATCGATGCGCTCGAGGACAACGACGACGTGCAGAAGGTGTACAGCAACGCGGACTTTGATTCAGAAGAGCTGGCGAAGCTGGGGTGAGGCAGAGAGACACGGGTCGCCGAGCGGTTTGTTTTGCGTTGGCTGTGGCGCAGATCAGTGAGGTGGCGAAGCGTGGTGTGGTGTGATCCGCTATCCTCTTGCGATGCAGCAGGACGCTCCACCATTTGCAGCAGTGTTTGGCGCCGGTCGTAGTGGCACGACGTGGATTGGTGCGATGCTCGATGCGCACCGGGATGTGGCGTACCGCTTTGAGCCGATCCATGCGCTCCGGGAGCATCCGCGGGTTGGGCCGATTTATCGCAAGCTTCAGGGTGGTGATGCGGACCCGCGGCTGATTGATGAGCTTGCCGCGTTGCTGCGCCCTGCGAATCCTCGCCTAGACCGCCCGCCGTTCCTGCCCAAGCGCGGGCACACGCAGCGTGGGCGGACGCTGCTCAACCGGGCGGGGCGTGTGCTGCCCTGGCTGGTGGCGCCGGTGTATCGGGTGGCGTATCGGACGCCGGAGCATGCTCGCCTGATCTTCAAGGAGGTGAGCATGGAGCACACGACGGGGACGCTCGCTCGCTCGGGGCGGGTGCCGATCGTGTACATCATCCGTCATCCGGCGGCGTATGTCGCTTCGATGCTCGCGGGGGTGGAGAAGGGGGTGATGTACGACACGCGTGCGCAGATCGCGATGGACCTGGCCGCCGAGCGTGCGCCTGAGCTTCATGGGGCGTACCGGGATCGGGCGGATGAGCTGAGCATGGAGGAGCGGATGGCGATCGCGTGGGTCGCGGACACGAACCTGGCGCTTGGTACGACGCTGGGGTGCGAGCGGGTGCACCACGTGGTGTATGAGCAGCTGTGTGTGGACACGATGGCGTGCATGGAGCGGGTGTATGCGCACGTGGGGCTGGAGATGGATGAGCAGGCGCGCGGGTTCATCAGCGCGAGCTCTGGCAACGCGGATCGGAGCGAGGTCGGGGTGGACAGCTACTTCAGCGTGTTCCGTGATCCGAAGAAGTCGATGGACAAGTGGCGCCGGCAGCTGAGCCAGGCGCAGGTCGATCAGATCCGGGCGGTGTGCGCGTACTCGAAGGGGTGCGAGGCGTTCGGTTCGCACTGGCGGTGGGATATCGAGCGTGGTGGGGATGGCTGAGGCGGCGCACATTTTTATTGCCACGCATCACAAAGCGGGGACGGTGTGGATGAACTCCACGTTCCGTCGGTTCGGTGGGTATTGCGGGTACCCGTTCGTGCACCTGAACAGCGGCGAGGCGGCGTGGGCGGTGCGTGAGGATAAGCGTGCGTACATGCTGTCGGAGCTGGCGCGTATCGAAACGGCGGGCATCGCGCGGGGCGTGTTTGTGGATTATCACTCGACGACGCCGGACCTGAGCGGGGTTGAGCGTGCGCGGGGGCTGCACATGGTCCGCGATCCGCGGGACATGCTGATCTCGGCGGTGCGGTATCACGAGACGAGCGATGAGGCGTGGTTGGATCAGCGGCGCGGTGCGTATGGGGGGGTGACGTTCCGCGAGAAGCTCATGTCGTATGGGTCGTTCGATGACCGTGTCCGCTTTGAGCTCGATACCTACATGGGGGATGAGATCCGGCGGATGTGTGCGTTTGAGGTCCGCCCGGACCACGGGGCTGTCTTTCGGACGGTGCGGTATGAGGATCTGATCGTCGATGTGGACATGACGCTGTTTCATGAGCTGTGCGTGCACCTGGGGCTCGCGGGCATGGAGATTGTGCATGCATTGCGGGCGTTCTGGGCGTGCTCGATCTTTGGTGAGCTCAGGCCCGCGGCGGAATCGGGCTCGCACGGTCACATCCGGGATGGTGGGGTCGCGCAGTGGGAGCGGACGATGGCGCGATCGACCATCGATCTGATCCAGGGCGAGATCGGTGATGTGATCGAGGCGTTGGGGTATACGCTGGGCTGAGTGTGGTTGCTCAGGCGTTGGAGATGGGGTCGCTCGTGTGCTGGAGCGCGGCGTGGTGGTCGCAGAGCCAGCGGTCGACGAGGTCGGGGAACTGGTCGCGGAGGTACTCGTACTGCGGGGCGAGCTGTTCGAGCAGCAGGGCGCGGAGCTGGTCGGGGATGGCGGACTTGCCGCCGGAGAAGACGACCTGCGAGAGGTCGGCGCGGGTGCTGGCTTCTTCGAGGCCCATGAAGGCGGCGAGGTCGGAGAAGACGGCGTGGGGGTCTTGGGCGATGTGGTCGTAGGCGATGACCTTGAGGCGGCCCGGGGCGGACATGGTGGACCAACGGCGGATGGCTGCGGCGTAGTCGGTGTACTTGAGGTAGGGGCCGAGTGTGAGCTCGCCGGAGATGATGCGGTCGAGGTCGAAGTCGAGGAAGCCGGTCTTCATGTTCATGCGCATGTGGGACCACATGCGGTCGACCGGGTCGCGGACGATGATGAGGACGCGCACCAGCGGGTTGATGCTGATGGCGTGTCGCACGCCCTTGTATGGCATGCTCATGTAGGAGGGGCAGATCTCGGCGCAGATGTGGTCCTCGGGGGCAAAGGAGAAGATGGTGCGGTACCAGTCGTCGTCGAAGGTTTCGCTCTCGAGGTGGTCGAGCTCGGCGAGGACGAGCTTCTCGTACTCGGAGCCGGTGTTGTTCCTGGAGTGGTACTCGCGAACGGCGGCGATCTGCTCGGCGCGGTGGCGGGGGCCGAAGCTCTGGGCGTCGAGGGCGTAGAGCTGGGAGAAGTAGTGGAGTTCCTTGATTTTGGGGAGGAAGACGCCGGGTGTGCGCTTGAGGACGCTGTAGAGCCAGGTTGTTGCGGCCTTCTGGGCACCGACACAGATGAAATCGGGGTGGCTCGTCATGCGTGCTCCGGAACAGATCAGGGACGGGGCATTGTATCACGGTTGCGGTGCGGTTGTGGCGGGTTTAGACTGGGGTGATTGAGGAGCCAGCCCATGCATACGCCGCCTGCATCGCGTTCTTTGTTCTTTATGACACTGCTGTCTTGCCTGCTGCTCGTCGGTGGTCTGCTGCCCGCGGGGTGCTCGTCGACGGGCATCGCGATCCGGGAGAAGCTGGGCACGCCCAAGCGGGAGCAGCTTGTGGATCGGGTGGAGGAGACCCGGGAGGCGCAGGAGGATGCGAAGACGCAGTTCGCGAGCACGCTCGAGGAGCTGCAGGCGCTCGCGGGGTTCGATGGTGGGGAGCTGGAATCTGCGTACAAGCGGCTGGATGGCCAGCTCGGGCGGGCGGAGGACCGCGCGGAGCGGGTGCGAGAGAAGATCCGGTCGGTGGACCGGGTCGCGACGGCGCTGTTCAACGAGTGGGAGGATGAGCTGGACGAGTACGCGACGGAGTCGCTGCGGAACGCTTCGGCGCGGCAGCTGGATGAGACGAAGCAGCGGTTCGGGGATTTGTTGTTTGCGATGCGGAAGGCGGAGAGCAAGATGGCGCCGGTGCTGGCGGCGTTCGGGGATCAGGTGTTGTTTTTGAAGCACAACCTGAACGCGCGGGCGATCGCGAGTCTGGACTCGACGCTGGGTGAGCTTGAGGATGAGATCGCGGTGCTGATCCGGGATATGGAGGCGTCGATCGCGGAGGCGAACGCGTTTATAGATGAGATGGGTGGGGGGGTGTAGCGGGGGTGGTTGGTTTTTCTCTTTGGTACGCAGAGGGCGCAAAGGGGCGCGGAGGCGCAGAGAAGAGGGGTGGGGTGAACGCGAAGGGCGCGAAGGGCGCGAAGGGCGCGAAGAGCTCGAAGGGTGTGGGTTTGTTCTATCAGATCATATGGAAAGACAATGATGCAGCCCCGCAGCCAGACCCGAGCTGGAGTGCGGGCTGGTTGTCCGAGCATCAGTGCTCAAAGTGTGGTTCCCTTGATTTGAATGCATCGTATGACCTGTGCTTTTCTGCCCTGAGTGATGAGGGGTTGCACGATGCGTTCAATCCAGTTCATCCTGGAGGGCTGTTTGTGATTTCAACCGAGTTGTATCTTGAGCTACAGACATACCTCAAAGGACGCTTTCGTGTAGGGAACGTGTGTATCTCGGGGCAGGCGGACCCGAGTCGAAAAGTCTGTGTTGCGGAGTACCACAGCAGAATCGTTGTACACGGCGAGGATCAAACAGAAGACCTCGGAGTGTGTTCAGTCTGTGGGCGAAGCTTCAGCAATGCAATCGGGAAGAAGTACCTGTCGGCATCGGATGTCGAGTTGCACGCAGCATACTCAACAGTCTCTGGTGCTTCTTTGATCTTGCCTGAAGCAGTCGTCGCGAAGATCCCGCGAGCAGTTTCGAAGGGCTTGTACAAGATTGGATTGCCGGTTCGTTCGTGACTTGAGCGGCGCCCTTTTGCGTGACTAAATGTCGGCGTGCTTGGCGGTGACGCCGAGTTGAGCGGCGTCGTCGATGAGGTGGAGGGCGTGGTCTTCGGAGAGGCAGGGGACAGTGGGGTGGTGGCCGGCGGTGAGTTGGTCGGCGAGGTCCTTGGCGTCCTTGAGGCCGAGGCCTGAGGCCTCGCGGATGTGCTTGATGAGCTGGATCTTGTTGCGGAGGTTCTCGTGGGAGACGAGGACGACGGGGATGGCGTTCTCGGGGGAGATGGTGGGCGGGGTGGTGCGTTTTTTGAAGCGGATTCCGAATGGCATGGGGGGCTCCTGTGGGTGGTTTTAGTGTACAGGATTGGTGGGGAGACGGCAGGGATTCGGGAGTGGCCATCAGCCATCAGCCATCAGCCATCAGCCATTAGCCACTCGGGAAGAGGGGGACCCCCTCCGTCTCGCTGCGCTCGACACCTCCCCCATCAGGATGGGGGAGGAGAGAAGAGGCCCCCTCCGTCCGCTTTGCGGACACCTCCCCGCGGCGCAGGGAGGGGCAAGATGAGACCCCCTCCGTCACGCTGTGCGTGACACCTCCCCCGTCAGGACGGGGAAGGAGATTGGGTGGCGGTTCGGAGGTCTTGGATGAAGTCTTCGAGCATCTGGGGTTGTTCGTGCTTTGGGGCGCGGAGGATTTTGGCGGGGTGGATGGTGGGGTAGATGGTGGCGCGGATGTTGGGGTGGGTGAGGCGATGGCCTCTGGATTGGTGGAGGCGGTAGCCTGCGCCGAAGATGGATTGGCCGGCGGTGGCGCCGAGGAGGATGATGGTGTCGGGGTCGATGGATTCGATCTCGCGGTCGAGCCAGGGTTTGCAGGCGCGGATCTCGGACGGGTTTGCGCGTCGGTGGAGTCGGGTGCTGCCCTTGGGGATGTACTTGAAGTGCTTGACGGCGTTGGTGATGTAGAGGTCTTCGCGGCTGAGGTTGGCGGCGGTGAGGGCGTGGTTGAGGAGCTGGCCGGCGGGGCCGACGAATGGGCGGGCGGCGCGGTCTTCTTCGTCGCCGGGCTGCTCGCCGATGAGCATGATGCGGGCGTTGGGTGGGCCTTCGCCGAAGACGGTGTTGGTGGCCATCTCGGAGATGGGGCAGCCGGCGCAGGCCTGGGCTTCCTCGGCGAGGACGGTGAGGGGGACATCGCGCGGCGGGAGGAATGGGGTCGCGCCGGCGGAGGTTGATTGCGCTTCGATCATGCGGCGGACGCGGGCTGGAGCGTCCTGGAGGAGGTCCTCGATGATCTGCGCTTCGGGGAGGGTGGCCCAGTAGCGCTTGGGCATCTCCTTGACCATGGCGTTGATCTTGATGCGGGCGGGGTTGAAGATGTTGGCGTAGTAGGTTTTCCAGAGTTCTTCGACTTGGTCGTGCTCGTTGACCTGATCGGCGGGGATGCCCTCTGCGAAGGTGAGGGATTGGCCGTCCCATGTTGCGGACTCGTGGGGGGTGAAGATGGTCCAGCGCATGGCGCCGAAGCGGCCGACGAAGAAGGGGGCGATGAGGCGCATGATGCGGTGGTCGGGGCGGTGCCAGGCGACGTACTGCTCGTCTTCGGCGTCGCGCACGCGTTGGAAGCGCACGAAGGCTTTCATCTTGTGCATGTCGCGCGAGACGTGGTGCGAGAGGGTTTCGAGTTTGCGGGTGTCGGGGTCGAGGATGTCGTTGAGCAGGTCCCGCTCGCGCCCGTGGGAGAGGCGGTAGGCGATGCGGTAGAGGAGGTCCCAGCGGTCGGGGTCGGCGTGGTGCGCGACGAGCTTGCCCCTCCGTCCCAACCGTTCCGTGATCCTGCTCGTGTGCTCGTCGATGCGGGGGAACGACGCGAGCTCGTCGGGGGTGAGCGTGGGATCGAAGAGCGACCCCGCGCCCGATTCCGAGTCGTTCCACTCGATCGCATCAGGAGGCGTCCGTGCCAGCAGCAGCGACGCGCTAAGGGTCAGGAACGCGTCGTAGCTTGCCTTGGGGTCGAGGAGGTGGATGGGGGATGCGGGAACGGGCATGCGTCAGAACTCGCCGAAGAGTGCGGCGGTGCCGGCGTCGTGCAGGTGCTTGGTTCGCGCGGGTTCGGGGGCGTGCTTGAGCGTGTCGGCGGTCTTTTCTTCTTCGTGGTTGAGTGGGTCATTGATGGGGTCGGGCGGGGACCAGTCGGCGGCGACGATGAATGCCTGCGCCCGATTGAGCGCGACACGGAAGGTGCGGAGGTCGGCGAGTTTCAATCGCTTGGACTTGCGGGCCTTGACGATGCGGTTGACATTGCGGACACCGATCCCCGGGATGCGGAGGAGGGCCTTGCGGGAGGCTTTGTTGATGTCGATGGGGAAGAAGTCGGGGTTCCGCAGCGCCCAGGCGTGCTTGGGGTCGAGGTTCAGGGAGAGATCGGGGTTGTCGGGGGTGGTGATCTCGGATGCGGTGTAGCCGTAGAAGCGCATGAGCCAGTCGGCCTGATAGAGGCGGTGCTCGCGGATCAGCGGCGGGGTCGTCGCGGGGAGTTGCCCGTCGGCGTGGGGGATGGGGCTGAACGCGGAGTAGTAGACGCGCTTGAGCTTGTGCTGGATGTAGAGGCGGGAGGACTGGGCGAGGATCGTGGTGTCGGTGGAGGGGGTGGCGCCGACGATGAGCTGGGTGCTCTGGCCGGCGGGGGCGAACTTGGGTGCTTTGCGGGAGACCTTACGCTCGGCGCGGGACTCGTCGCGTTTGTCCTTGATGCACGACATGGTGAGATCGACGGTTTCGATCGTCTTCTCAGGCGCGAAGGACTGGAGGTCCTCGTCCGTGGGGAGCTCGATGTTCGCGCTGAGTCGATCGCAATGGCGCCCCGCTCGATCGAGCAGCGCCGGGTCGGCGCCGGGGATGGCTTTGAGGTGGATGTACCCGTTGAACTTCTCGACTTCGCGGAGTCGTCGCGCGATCTCCGCGAGGCGTTCCATGGTGTAGTCGGGGGATTGGATGATGCCGGAGCTCAGGAAGAGCCCCTCGATGTAGTTGCGCTTGTAGAACTCGACGGTGAGCCACACGACCTCGTCGACGGTGAAGCGGGCGCGGGGGGGGTCGGAGGAGACGCGGTTGACACAGAAGCGGCAGTCGTAGATGCAGTAGTTGGTGAGGAGGAGCTTGAGCAATGACACGCATCGCCCGTCGGGGGTGTAGGAATGGCAGATCCCGACGCCGTTGGTGTCGCCGAGCATGTCCTTGGAGGAGCGCGATCGCTTTGAGCCGGAGCTGGCGCAGGAGGCGTCGTATTTGGCGGCGTCCGCGAGGATGGCGAGTTTTCGTGCGAGCTCCATGGGCGCCTCCGTGCCACCCCTGCGTGTAGGGTGATTGTACGGTGGGGGCGGTGGTGGAGGCAAGTGTTTATTTGGTCTCTATTTGGGTTAAATTCTGTTCATGTTTGTGGTGGACTATGAGGCGATGGGGGAGAAGAGAAGCCCCCTCCCCGTCACTTCGTGAGGGACCTCCCCCGTCAGGACGGGGGAGGAGTTTCGGAGCGGGTGTAGTACGAGGACATAAACCGGTTCCATGAGCCGTCTTCGAGTTGGATCTCAGAGTGGAACTCGCGGGTGCTATCAGAGGTGATGACTATGACGTCGCGGTATGCGCTAGTTTTGGCTTGGTCTTCGAGGTCGGGCGCGTCGCAGGTGAGGGTGAGGGTGGTTTGGTCTTCGGAGAGGGAGCCGGTGTAGTTGATGAGGTTGGGCATGGGCGAGCCGATCCATGTGCCGACGAAGTTGTTTGCGTCTGGATCGAAGCCGATGATGAGGACGCATTCGACGGGGACGTCCATGCCGGGGACTTTGCCTTTGAGGACGGCGTGGAGGAAGTAGTCGCCGACCATGTGGGCGGACTCGGTGGCTTTTGATTCGCCGGTGGAGCCGTCGGGCATGGTGCAGGTGCCGGTGATGGTCCATTCGCCGACAAGTTGTTTGATCCATTGGTGTTGGGGGGTGGGAGGTACGGGTTCCATGTGGTGCTCCTTTTGCGGTAAGCGTATCCGGGAATCGGTGATAGTGGGGTGCTTTGTCAGTTGGCCATCTCGGCCAAACCAAGAAATACCCGCACGTCATCGACGTCCAGCGACCCGTCCTTCCGCAGGTCCGCGCGATCGTCCCCGTCGATGAACCAGCGCACAAACTCCGACACGTCGAAGAAGTCCACGCGCCCGTCCGCGTTGAGGTCCGCCGGGTGCAGCGCACCGGGCGTCCCGAGGCGAAGTCCGCGAACCGTTCCAACTCTTGATTCCGATGTGATCCACAGCAGATCGCCCGAGAACGGGCTGCCCACCTGATCATCGAAGTACTCGCTGCCCTTCGTGTGGCGGAGGTGGCGGTGCCCCTCGCGCCGGGCCGTCTCCGTCCACTCGCGCTCCCCGCCCGCCATGTCGAACAGCCCCCACGGGCTCCGCACGCTGGGGTACGAGCACACGCCCAGCGGGAACGCGTCGTCGTCGCCCGCGTTCCGCTCGCCGCCCTGGTCCGGGAAGCCCGGCAGCGGCTCGTAGTCCGACGCGTTGGGATAGCGCCAGTATCCGCCCGCCCCGTTGTCCTTGCTGGGGTCCCAGTAGCCCGCCTTGGTCCACTCGTCGAGCGTGGGCAGGCAGATGCGGGCGCCGGGCGAGCGCCGCAGCTGGTGGTGCGCAATCCCGTCATCGTCCTCGTAAAACGTCGAGACGTCGTACACGCCCGTCTCGAAGGCCCACGCCTCGGTGACCTTGCCGTGGTGCAGCCAGTTGACATACCGGGCCGCATACTCCCAGCTCATGTCTGTCGGCTCATCGGGCTCGTGACCGAAGTCGATGTGGATCTGACCGAACGACGCACGGATGCGGTGTCCGCGGAACTCCGAGAACGCGATCTGATTCCCGGTTTCCTTGACATAGAACGGGTAGTAGGCGATGACGAACTCGAGGTGCTGCTCGAGCGTCACCTCCTTGCTCGCGATGGCGTACGCGTACTCAACGCCCCCGATCCGCGTACCCGGCGCGTTGCCCGCCTCCTCATCGTTCGTGTCGCGGTTGCCCGAATCGCCGATGACGATGAAGTCCGAGCCGTAGATCGAAAACGAATCATTAGCGAACGCGGTTGATGCACCTAGCGACGTAAGACACAAACCCACTATGAGTTGATAGAAGAACAACACATACCTCCCGTTCACACCTTAACACGGCGATGGGCATCGTGCATGTCGGTCAGGTGGGGGTGGTGCGATTATGTCGGGAGTGTGTACGTTGTTGGTGATCCTGGGCCGACGGGCCAGCCGAGGAGGAAGACCCAGAGGTAGAAGAAGGCGATCCAGCAGACGATCATGGCGATGCAGTAGGGGAGCATGGTGGCGACCATGGTGCCGATGCCGAGGTCCTTTTTGTAGCGTGTGGCCATGGCGAGGATGAGCCCGAAGTAGGACATCATGGGGGTGACGGTGTTGGTGGTGGAGTCGCCGATGCGGTAGGCGGCTTGGATGA
>JAEPOJ010000036.1:30261-31982 GCA_017642965.1 Phycisphaerales bacterium | reverse complement strand
CTTCGACGACCTCGACGGCGACAACGATCTGGACATGGTCGCGGTGAACGACATCGGCCCGGGCGTGAGCGTGCTGCTGGGCAACGGCGATGGCACCTTCGCTGAGGAGGTGCAGTACACTGCCGGTGGACGCCCTACGAGTGTGACACTCGGAGATCTCAACGCGGACGATCATGTCGATATCGTGGTGGTCAACTTCACCGGCGACAGCGTGAGCGTGCTGCTTGGCAACGGCGATGGGACATTCAACCCGCCGACCAACTACAACGTGGGCGATCAGCCACGACGCGGCGTGCTGGGTGATGTGGACGGCGACAGCGACCTGGACATCATCGTCGGCAATCAAGGCCCCGACAACGTCAGCGTGCTGCTCAACTTCGGCGACGGCACATTCCTCGCCAGCTCCTTCTACGCCTCGGGCGCCTCCCCACGCGGGATCGACGCGGGTGATGTGGACAACGACGGCGATCTCGACATCGTCGTCGCCAACGGAGTCGGCAACAGCGCAAGCGTGCTGCTCAACCTCGGTTCTGGTACGTTCGTTGCGCCCATAGATTACCCAACAGGCGGTGGCTCGGTTGGCGTGATGCTCGGCGATGTCGATTCTGACGGTGACCTCGACATGGCGGTCGCCAACGAGTTCGGCGATAGCGTGAGCGTGCTGATCAATCAATGCACCATGAAAGATCCGTGCCCCGCCGACCTGACGGGCGACGGCGAACTGAACTTCTTCGATGTCTCCGCGTTCCTCACCGCGTTCGGCAATCAGGATCCTGTGGCGGACTTCAACAACGATGGCATGTTCAACTTCTTCGATGTCAGCGCATTTCTCACTGAGTTCGGGGACGGGTGCCCGTAACAAGACAAGCCTCAGACAATCTGGCTTGTCGGCACCGAAATCCCACAACGCGGCCATGCTCCCATTCCGAGCCGCCCCGCTTGCATACTTGGTTGATTTTGTTACGATGTGACCTCATTACCACACACATAGGGGACACATCATGTCAGACGAGCAGGCAAAGCAGGAAGAATCATGGAGCTACAAGGACATGTTCGGGGGGCTGATATTCAGCGCCGCCTTGCTGGGCTTCGGCGTTTGGATGCTCATCAACCCCGAGGGCAGCGATGAGTTCAGCACAGAAGGACGGCGCGGGCTCTACAAATCCATCCTCAAGTGGATCTGGGGCACACCCGGCGGAATCATCTTGTCACTCATCGGCCTGCTCGTGCTTTGGGGTACGATCAACGGCGCCATTCAGCACCGAAAGAAGAAAGCAAACAAGCTTGAGTGAGAGCAGGTCGTAATTACAATCACGATACGGAACCAACTGCTGCATAACCCAAGAGCATCGAGTATCGTGCGATACATGGTATCAATACTCAGAATCCTCGTCGCAATCTTCTATGCTGCCATTAGCGCACACTGCCACGCGAACGATGAATCCCTCCGCCTCGCCATCATCGGCCTCGATCATGGGCACGTCGAGGGCGTGCTCTGGAACGCCACGACGCGCGACGATCTCACCATCGTCGGGATCTACGACCCCAGCTACGCGCTCTTCGTGAAGTATCAGGGCAAGTACGACCTCGACCCGGACCTGTTCTACGCGGACCTGGATCGGATGCTCGGTGAGACCAAACCCGAAGCCGCGAGCGTGATGACGCCGATCTCGCGTCACCTCGAAGTCGTCGAGGCCTGCGCACCACGCGGCGTGCACACG
>JAEPOJ010000036.1:0-30251 GCA_017642965.1 Phycisphaerales bacterium | reverse complement strand
CCTCGAGAAACCGCTCGCGTACGACTTTGACGATGCCCAGCAGATGGCCGCGCTCGGCAATGAGCACGGCGTGCACGTGCTCACCAACTTTGAGACGAGCTGGTACGCCTCAGTGCGTGAGACCAAACGCATCATTGATTCGGGCGAAGCGGGCACTCCGACCCGGTACATCTTCCGCCACGGGCACAAGGGACCGATCGAGATCGGATGCTCGGAAGAGTTCGTGGACTGGCTCGCCGATCCCCGGTTCAACGGCGGCGGCGCGATCGTCGATTTCGGGTGCTACGGCGCCAACATCATGACCTGGATCATGGACAACCAGCCCCCCACCTCCGTCCACGCGACCACCCAGCAGCTCAAGCCCGATCTTTACCCCGATGTAGATGACAACGCGACGATCGTCCTCACCTACCCAAGCGCCACCGCGGTCATCCAGGCGTCGTGGGCATGGACGCACGACAACAAGGAGATGGACGTCCACGCGACCAAAATGTCGATCCACGCGGCCAAGTGGGACGCGCTCGAAGTCCGTCTCCCCGATCAGCCCCGCAAGCAGTTCCCTCCACCCCCCAAACCAGGACACCTGCATGACGAGTGGACATACTTCCGATCGCTCATCCGAGGCGAGTGCGAGATCGATCCGCTCTCGAGCATCGAGAACAACCTCATCGTCGCGCAGATCCTCGACGCCGCGATCGAGTCCGCCCGCACCGGCAAGAGCATCAAACTCGAACCATAAAAAAAGCCGCACCCTTTCGAGTGCGGCCATTTCCTTTGCGTTGATCGTCGCGATTAGTTCGCGTGTGCGGCGCGATAGTCACGCAGCCACTGCGGGCGGGCGACGTCCTCCTCGACGGGATCGACGTGAACGCGCCCGTTCTTCTGGAAGACGACCTTGCCGGTGCCGACCGAGAAGAGGGTGTCGTCCTTGCCCTTGCGGACGTTGAAGCCCGGGGTGAACTTGGTGCCGCACTGACGGATGATGATGGCGCCCGGCTTGGCGAACTCGCCGCCGTAGAGCTTGACCCCGCGGTACTGGGGGTTCGAGTCGCGTCCGTTCTTGGTTGAGCCCTGGCCCTTTTTATGTGCCATAACGAGGTTCTCCGTCGGTGATTGCGGGCGGCATGCCCGGTTTCGTCAGTCTTGGCCACGCGGCTCACTGCACGCGTCGCGGGGGCAAGCGTAGCCCCGCAGATCCTTCAAGTCCAGCGGTTTGTGATCCTTGAATCACCCGATCAGGGGCCGACCGGGCAGTCCGAACAAGAGAATGCCTTACCGCATCACCCATCGCTTCTCGATGAGCTCAAATGGCTTGTCGCCCTGACCAGCGAGTTGGCCGGGGGTCGCGTAGCGGAGCATCATGGTCTTTCGCAGGGTGTAGCGGCGTGGGTCTTCTGAGTCACGCCCCACGATGTAGGACTGGAACTCGCCCGAGAGCCCCGCGAAGAACACGGTCACCTCGTCGGCCTGAAGGTCCTCTGCGGGCCAGATCACGACGCCGTCGCGGGCGTGCTCAACGCCCTCAAGGACGTTCGAGACGATGTCGATCTGGGACTCGAGAAGCGGGTTCCGGAGGCGACGCATGATCTCTTCGGTCACCGCGCTGGAAACACCACGCCCGGAGCGTCGGACATTGGCGTTGTCAGCCATCAGCGACACGTCCGGGGCAAACAGCTTAACACCACCCCAGTGGTTCGTGACCCGGTATGTCAGGTAGAAATACGGGTTACGCTGTCCGTTCTCCTCGACCCAGGCGAGACGGAGCGGTCCGGGCTCGAAGGTGAACTCCCACTGCGTCGCGACGGGTGCCGGCTCGGGTGCGGCGACCGCGGTCGATGTGGTGCTCGTCAGCAGGGTCATCGCACATACAGCACCCGCGAGTGCTCGCTGGATACGTCCGATGCGGTTCTGTCGTTCAGAGGATCGGTTCATGAACACATGCTCCCTGTGGATCAGCAATCAAATCGTGGCGCTCGGGGTTGAGCATCTGGTGGTTGGGGCACCGCGAATCGTGAGAATACACGATCCTGCGATGCCGCGATGGGGATCATAGTGTAGTGTGCCCTGATGGGGCGTCAAATCTGTACGCTCTGTGACGCATTTCTGTTCCTTTTACCCACCGCCAGTGTGCCGATTATGACCGTGTTCTCACCATCCGGACCCGCGACCGGCGAGCAGGGATCCTCCCCCAAAGCGGGGCGAATCCCTCAGAACCTCCGCCTCAGTGCGTGCGAGCGTCTGGTTTCGGGCCCGGATCGTCAGCAGGCAGCGAGAAACCTGATCGGCTCGGCATCAGCCCATGGCATCGATCTGAATCTGCTCTGGGGCGTGATACAGCGTGATCAGGTCGGCCCTGCAAGGGTGCGCCAGGCCTGCCTTGCCGTGCTTGGGGCAGGCGCCACCGCGATGATCTTCCACTCGAGCCCAGACCGAGATCGCTGGCTGGGAACCAGAGAGACCCAGTGTGACGAGATCAGCGCAAGTCTCCGAGCGTGCCTCCAGGATCTGCGCACCATGACAGACCGGGTGCGCCTGGCACAATGCCTGATCGAGCCCAGAAACCGCTGGGCGAGCGATGTGTTCATCGGTGCGGGCATGATCTTTGTGGGTGAGTTGGCCTACCTGCGCAAGCGACTTGAACAAACGCCCCCCCGACATGTGCCCGAGCCCGACTGGCCGGAGGGCATCAGTGTCCGCCCGCTCAGGGATCTCCAGCATGGCTCGATTCAGTCGGACCGCGAGGCGCTCATCACGGCTCTTGAAGCCAGCTATATCGACACGCTCGACTGCCCGGAGTTGTGCGGGCTGCGCAACATGGACGACGTGGTCGACTCACACATGGCGACAGGGGTCTTCAACGCGAGCCACTGGCTGCTGATCGAGCGCGATGCTCAACCAGTAGGATGCTGCCTGCTCTCGCACTGCCCCGCCTCAGGCAGCATCGAGCTGGTGTACCTCGGGCTTGGGGCACGAGCCCGCGGACTGGGATTGGGGCGACAGGTCCTGCGATACGCCACCGAACGCATGACCCATCTCGGGGCCAAAGAGATCACCTGCGCGGTCGACACGCGGAACACGCCGGCGCTGCGCGTGTATGAATCGCTCGGCTATACACGATTCGATTCACGCCTCGGGTTTGTGTCACCAATCGCGCCAACGTGAGCCGTGATCAATACCCGCCCCAGGCGCATCAAGATCATGTTCAAGTTGCGCTCAGATTTGTTCACAACTCACCCCCCGATTTGTGCATAACCGGGGTGCCCGGTGGACGAAAAAAACTTCAGGCGCGGAAGTCACTGAAAACGCAAACACTGCGATGTGCAAGCCCGATTCTCGGTTGTTCTGCCGGTTGCGAACTTGATGCTGAGCAACTACACTCCGCCCCGCTGGTCAGGATGGACCGGCAGCAACAGTGCCTCGGGATCACCCGTGGGGACGCACGTCGTACACCCTGCTCGATGGATGTCGGGCGCCTGGAACGCAAGGCGCCGGGGGTGTTTGCGTCGCTCAGTCGGCCTGTTCGATCGTTGAAAGGACTCTTCTCTACTTGAGACGCATTGCTCGCCCAGCAGGTGTGCAAGGTGCGCGATCGGATCGCGCAGGCACCCCGCTACGGGCGGTCCAGGACGACCACGAGGCGCTGTTGTGCATCACTCTTTGCAAGACGCATTCAACACACGGGACACACACCGAGAAGAAGAGTCGCGACGTTCGATCCGATTCGAGCGAGCGTCGCTCCCGGGACGCGAGCCGTCGAACGGATCGTCCGCGCAGGTAGAAGCCCCCAGCAGGCGCCAGGCACCCCGCGATGCATCCGCGATCTGCCGACGCCTGCATGAGCACATCGTCCAGTCGCTTGGTGCAAACCGGGTCCGCAGATACCTCAACGAGCGGACCAGCATGCGTCAGCTCGATGATCATTCGATTGAGATCTGCGCGGGCGACGCCTTCACACTGGACATGATCGAACGCCGCCTGGGCGAACCGATCCGCATCGCCGCACAGTTTGCAATCGGGACGACCGAGCCAACCATCCGCTACCGGATCAACCCGGAGCTTCAACCCAAGGATCAGGCCGAGCCGAAAGACCCAAGGCCCGCTCCGCGCTCGTCATCCCCAGCGATGGCGCAACGCGTCGACTACGCACAGCCCACACCGGCTACGCCGGAACGCTGCCCCCGCCTTGAGGAGTTCATCGTCGGCGCTTCCAACCGCCTGGCGTACGAATCGGTGCGTCAGTGCATCGAGTCACCGA
Organism: Phycisphaerales bacterium; assembly: GCA_017642965.1. Lineage (GTDB taxonomy): Bacteria > Planctomycetota > Phycisphaerae > Phycisphaerales > UBA1924 > UBA1924. Next base: position 25,996 of record JAEPOJ010000036.1, on the reverse strand, counting down.
GCTCCGGCGTCCCGGTCTTTGTGCACGGCTCGTGCGGGGTCGGCAAAACGCATCTGCTCCGCGGCGCAACCATGCGGATGCGTCAGCTCCGCCCCGGCTGCAAGGTCCGCTACACCACGGGTGAGTCGTTCACGAACGCCTTCATCAAGGCGATCCGTACACAGAGCGTGGACGCGTTTCAGAAGAAATACAGGGGGCTGGATCTGCTGTGCATCGATGACATCCACCTCATGGCCGGCAAGCAGGCGACGCAGCACGAGCTCCTGCAGATCTTCAACATGCTCTCGCTCGGCGGTGCCCGGATTATCCTCGCCTCCGACGCCCACCCACGCACGATCGCCCGGTTCGATCAGGCGCTGGCCTCGCGGTTCAGCGCCGGCCTCGTCGTCCGACTGGATGACCCGGATCAGGATCTCGCTCAGCGCCTTGTCCACATGATCGCGCACCGGCGCGGCATGAACGTAGACGAAGCGTGCGCTCGCGTGATCAGCGAGCGTATCGGGATCGGCCGGGGTGCGAGCGTCCGTGATCTCGAAGGCGCGGTGGTCCAGATCCAGGCGGTGGCACGACTGCTCGATCGCGATTCGGGGGCAGGCGGGATCATCACGCCCAGCGCCTCACAGATCCGCAAAGCGCTCTCTCTGCGGTGCGGTGAGGAACTCTCCGCGACGACCGCCCCGCTCTCGCTCGATTCGATCATCAGGACCGTTTGCGACGAACTGAGCGTCTCACTTGGCGACCTGCGGGGCAAGGGACGACGCAAGAAGGTCGTGCTGGCGCGAGAGCTCATCGTCCATCTCGGGCGTCAGCTCACGAGCAAGAGCTTCCCCGAGATCGCCCACGCCCTGGGCCGCACGAACCACTCTACAGTGATCACCGCGGCCAAGCGTTTCAAAGACCGCCTCGGCGAGCAGACATCTGTTGATGCCGACTGCCAGTTTGATGGCTTGCCGATGACCGAACTCACCCAGAAGCTGACGCGAAGCGTTCAGCAGGCATGAACCTCATCAGAATCTTGCCCGTGCGCCTTGCCAAAGTGAGGTGATCGTGCCGACAATGCGCGTATGTCGCACCACGAGATCCCGCTGAGTAAACCCGATATCACCAAACTCGAAGAGGATCTCGTGCTCGAGGTGCTCCAGTCAGGACGACTTTCTATCGGCCCGATGCAGGAGCGTTTCGAGTCCCTCGTTGCCGAGCGGTGCGGCACCACGCACGCGATCGCCTGCTCCTCGGGCACCGCGGGCCTGCACATGGTGCTCGTGGGCCTTGGGATCGGGCCGGGCGACGAGGTCATCACAACCCCATTCAGCTTCATCGCCTCCGCGAACGCAATCCTCTATGTTGGCGCAACGCCGGTCTTCGTGGATATCTGCCCGAGCAGCCTCAACGCCAACCCGGAGCTAATCGAGAAGGCCATCACGCCCAGAACCAAAGCGATCCTCGCGGTCGAGGCGTTCGGGAACCCAACCTATTTCGACGAATACCAGAAGATCGCCGCCAAGCACGAGATCCCGCTGATCGAAGACTCTTGCGAGGCGCTTGGCACGGTCTACAAGGGCACCCCCGCCGGGAGCTTCGGTCGGGCGGGCGTCTTTGGGTTCTACCCAAACAAGCAGATCACGACCGGCGAGGGCGGCATGATCGTCACGAACGACGATCGCCTCGCAAACGCGTGCCGCTCACTCCGGAATCAGGGACGCGCCGTCGCTGGGCGTGGGGCGATCGCGGGGGGATCCACGTCCGGCTCATGGCTTCACCATGAGCGTCTTGGGTTCAACTACCGGATGTCCGAGATCAACGCGGCACTGGGTGTCGCGCAGATGCAGCGTCTCGACGAGCTGATCCAGCTCCGCAACGACACCGCCAACCGCTACGTTGAACGCCTGCTGGACGTTCCAGAGCTGACCCTCCCCACCATCGACTCCGAGTGCTCTGTGATGAGCTGGTTCGTGTTCGTGGTGCGCCTGGCGGCAGGCTACACCCGTGAGGAACGCGACCGGGTCATCGCTGGGCTGCGGATGCACGAGATCGGTGCGGGGGACTACTTCCCATGTATCCACCTACAACCGATTTATCAGCGGGCGATGGGCTTCGGTGAGGGCAGCTACCCCATCGCTGAGAGCGTGAGCCAGCGGACGATCGCGCTCCCGTTCTTCTCCGGGATGTCCCTGCGCGATATCGATATCGTGGCACAGACGCTGGAGCTGATGATCTCACGCGAGAATCTCTCACGACGTGACTGAGCGTATAGCCCTCGGCGGACGTGCGGGATTTGCGCCCAGAGCAGGATCGTGCTGAGAAATCGCTCAGTTCGGAGCACGCGAAGCAGCTTTATCCGCTACCCTGACGGCTATCCTATATACACACGCGATGGGGTCGGACCCCATCATCTTGCGGGGTGCGCCCCAAGGAGACCTAGAACCAGTGTGGTATGAGCGCCTACTCGGACCGTTCGGCGTGGACATGGGCATCGACCTGGGGACATGCAACACCCTCGTCGCTGTGCGTGGGCAGGGCATCGTGCTCAACGAGCCCTCCGTGGTGGCCGTACGCAAAGGCACCAATCAGGTCCTGAAAAACGGGCAGGCCGTCGGCTGGGTCGCCAAGGAGATGCTCGGCAAGACCCCGGGCTCGATCACCGCGATCCGCCCCCTCAAGGACGGTGTGATCTCCGACTTCGAGATCACCGAGGCCATGCTCAACTACTTCATCACCAAGGTGACCGGGCGTGTCCGCATGCTGGGCCCGCGGGTGGTGATCTCGATCCCCTCCGGCATCACCGCTGTTGAGAAACGGGCGGTCTTTGATTCCGCGGAGCACGCGGGCGCCCGCAAGACCTACCTGCTCGAAGAACCCATCGCGGCCGCAATCGGCGCGGGTCTCCCTTTTGCCGAACCCACCGCGTCCATGATCGTGGACATCGGGGGCGGCACCACCGAAGTCGCCATCATGACCCTCGCGGACATCGCCAACTGCGAGTCCGTCCGTGTCGCGGGCGACGACATGGACGAGGCGATCATCGCGCACATGAAGCGGAACTACTCGCTGATGATCGGTGAGCAGACCGCCGAACGCATCAAGATCCAGATCGGGTCCGCCGCGCCGGTCGGCGAAGAGACCAAGATGGAAGTCCGCGGTCGCGATATGGTGTCCGGGCTCCCGCGTAAGTGCGAGATCACCAGCGAGGAGATCCGCGAAGCCCTCCACGAACCCGTGTACAACATCATCGAGGCGGTCACCCGCACGCTCGAGCGGGCAGAGCCCGAACTCGCTGCGGACCTCGTGGATAACGGCATCATGCTCGCGGGCGGCGGCTCGCTGCTCCGGGGCCTCTCTATCGAGATCAACAAGGCCACCGGTCTTGAGGTCACACTCGCGGAGGATCCGCTGACGTGCGTAGCGCGTGGCACGGCGATCTACCTCGAGAATATCGAGGAGTGGAAGGAAACCCTCGAGAACAACTCGGACATCTGAGCCGAGCACTCCCTTTCGGATCGGAACCGATTCCGTAGCGATCAACGAGGCAGCGTATGCACCAGCAATCCCTGATCGTGAGATGGTCGATGCCGATCACGATCGGACTGCTGGTCATCCTCTCCTTTCTCCCCGCAAACTGGCTCAGATGGACTGACTGGTTCTCGGCGCAGGTCCAGGTCGCGATCGTGCCAATCACGCACCCACTGACCATCGTGGTGGACACCATCGTCCCCGCCCGCATCTCCGACCCGGCCGCGAGCGAACGCGAGCGGGCGCTGCTCAACGAGCTGGAGCGAGCGAAGGTCGAGCTCCTCCAATCACGCGAAGAGAACGCACGCCTCTCCCGCATGATCGACCAGTACGCTCGGGGCGCGGACCTGACCCCGAACCTGCAGGTCAAGCAGCTCACACGCCCACGCGTGGGCAACCTCGCCGGTGACATCCTGCTCATCCGCACAAGCAACATCGAGGGTCTGGATCAGGGCACCGTCGTGGTCACGGACGCGATCCAGCTCATCGGACGCGTTAGCCGCGTGGATCGCCGTACTGCTCAGGTACTCCCGATCACTGCGCCCGGAGCCCAGCCGATCATGGGCGCGGTGCTCCTCAGCGCCGACGGCAAGCAGCGAGCACGCTGCTTCCTCCGCCCGACGGGTAACGGCACTCTCCGCGGCGAGGTCGCCCGCCCGGCGCTCGATGAGGAACTCAACATCACTGTGGGCCAGGAGGTACGCCTGCTCGACAGCCAGTGGCCAACATCCGCGCAGATGCTGCTGATCGGCACCATCGAGAAAGTTGAGTCCGACCCGGAGCAGCCGCTGCGTCCCCAGATCGTGGTCAGCCCGACATTCGATGACCTCCGGCGCATCCCCGAAGTCGTGCTCCGCATCCCGGATACTGAGGACACCGGTTCAGGGGGGCGCCCGTGAACTGGATCGTGTTCATCCTAATTGCATGGCTCTGCTTCGGGCTCGAACTCGCCCTCCTGCCCGTGTTTGACGCCGGCTCGGGTGGCGTGCACCCGAGCATGGTCGTGCCGCTGCTCGTTTTTATCGCGATGAACGCGCCACGCAAGCCCACGCTGTGGTGCGCAATCCTGCTCGGCGTCGTGATGGACCTGCTTGCGCCGATTGCCGCGGTGGATGGCGGCACGATCACGATCATCGGGCCGCACGCGCTGGGCTACCTGCTCGGCGTCCACTTTGTCATGGCGGTCCGGGGCATGCTGATCCGGCGCAACCCGCTCACGATGGTGGTCATGTCGATCCTCGTGATGCTGATCGCGCAGATCGTCGTCGTGGCCGTGTTCACCGCGCGTGGCATCGGGGACAGCTCCATCGTCTGGGACGCGGGCACCCAGCTCCAGCAGCGCGTTTTCTCGTCGCTGTACACCGGGATCAGCGCCCTGCTGCTCTCGTTCCTCTTCTTCGCGATCGGGCCGTTCTTCGGCTTCGCGAGCACCGTCCCGACCCGGTTCGCACGCCATATCTGATCGCTGAGCGCTACACTCTGCGAGTATGGCAGACCTCACGAAAGCGATCCTGTTTGACGACGGCAAGGGCATCCTCTCGCCCCTGAACGACCTCCGCCCCACCTTCGCCATCCGCACCGGCGCGATGACGATCTCGGAGCGACTCACACGCGCCTTCAACCTGGAGCCAATCGGCGTCGTCGTGCCCCAGCCGATGGTGGAACTCACGAGCGAGCTGACCACGCTGCCGGTCAACACCCCACCCGAAGCCGGCGACGAGGAGGTCCTGCTGATCAATGCCCGCTGCCCCCTGCCGGTGCGTGCCATCGGTGAGATCGGGGTGGGTCAGGTCATCGTCGAAGAATCGACCCAGGACATGATCGCGGTCCGACTCACCCAGTCGGGGGTCCGTGAACTGCTCAGCGGCAACCAGCCCGAGATGACCCCGATCGCGATCGAGGGCAAGCACCTGATGTCCCGTCCTTGGGATTGGCGTCACTTCCGCGACGCGTCGATGGAGTTCGATCTCCAGGTCATCGGGCAGAACATGGTCAAGGTCGAGGAGGCCCCCGTCGGCGTCACGATCATCGGCACCGAGGGCGTCGCGATCTCACGCGAGGCGATCGTCATGCCAGGTGTGATCCTCAACGCCACCGCCGGACCGATCGTGATCGAAGAAAACGCAACCATCCGCCCCGGTTCGATTATCACGGGCCCGGCGTACATCGGACCGGGCACGACGGTGCTCGAGCAGGCCAACATCAAGCCCAACACCGCCATCGGCCCGGTCTGCAAGGTCGCGGGCGAAGTCGGGGGCACCGTGATGCAGGGATACGCGAACAAGGCCCACGCCGGGCATCTGGGCGACAGCTGGATCGGCGAGTGGGCCAATCTCGGCGCGGACACGACCAACTCCAACCTCCTGAATACCTACGGCGAGATCACCGCCCGCCCCACCGCCGGCGGCAGCATGGAGAAGACCGGCGAAACCTTCCTCGGCGTCACCATGGGCGACCACACCAAGACCGCGATCGGCACCCGAATCATGACCGGCGCGATCGTCGGCACCGGGACGATGTTCGCCGCAAGTTCAGCGCTATCGGGTACCACCGAGCCCTTCAGCTGGCACACCGACGCGGGCACGAAGCACTTCCGCCTGGGCAAGTTCGTCGATGTCTCGCTGACAGCCATGGGCCGACGCGGGATCAAGCAATCACAGGCCTACTCACGCCGCCTGACGATCCTGCACGAGACGGTGACCGGGCAGGAAGCGTTCAGCTGGCCTGGTAAAGATGTGAGTCATCTCGGATCATGAGCCTGAATGATGCGTTGATCATCTTGAAGAACTCTGAAAGACGACATTGTGTTTGAGCTCAAGTGCTCGCTTCCAGGCTTCCCGCTCAAGTTTGAGCTTGATGTGTTTCTCAGGATGATAATCGCGGTATAAATTGATATAGAGTGCCCGACATACCTCACGATCATACTTGCACCCACATTCAGGGCAAATCCCCTCATCCTCGCATGCAGTCAGGTCGTATCTGCACCATGGGCAGAGAAACCAATCTGCGTCCCTCGCCCGCTTCTTCGTTCTCGACTCGATTCCTTTGACGCTTATCCAACATGAAATCAAAATGATGCATGAAATCAAAAAAAGCGCGTCGTAGAGCGGGCCAATAGGAGCGATGACACTCGGCCCAAGACACATGCTCATAAAGAAAACGATGGCAAGGAGCGTCCATCCAAGCCAGTTGAGCCAGCCCACCCACTTACCTGAACCCCGTCGCGGATCCCATCCGCGGCGGAGAATCAGAAAGAGCTCTTTGTCGGCCTTGTGCTTCATGGCAGGATCATACCCGAACCAGCCCTATCCTTCGGGTGATGAAAACCCTCTACCTCATCGACGGCTTTGCCCAGTTCTTCCGCGCGTATCACGCGATCCGCACGCCTATGACCTCGCCGGTCACGGGTGAGCCGACGAACATGACCTACGGGTTCATCGGGATGCTCATCAAGCTCCTCAAGAACGACGGCACCCACCTTGCCGACGATCAGGGGCGGGTGACGCACGTCGCCGTTGCGCTCGATGTGGGCGGCGACCACGGGACGTTCCGATCGCAGCTCTTCCCCGACTACAAAATGAACCGCGATGCGCCGCCCGAGGACCTGATGCCGCAGGTCGAGCGGGCGATCAAGACGCTCGAAGCCATCGGCGTGCCGGTGATCGGGTGCGAGGGGTTTGAGGCCGACGATGTGCTGGCGACGCTCGCGACGAGCTACTCCGAGGCCCACCCGGACCTGCGCGTCCGGATCATCTCCAAGGACAAGGACCTCAAGCAGCTGCTCGGGCTTGGCACCCCGGCAACGCAGATGTACGACCTGCACAAGGACGAGCTGATCACCGAGGACGACCTGATGGAGGAGCTGGGCATCCGCCCGGATCAGGTCATCGACCTGCTGACGCTCATGGGCGACACGGCGGACAACATCCCGGGCGTGAACGGCATCGGCATCAAGACGGCCGCCAAGCTCCTTGTTGAGCACGGCAACCTCGACGCGATCGTGCAGGCCGCCAAGGACGGAGCCATCAAGGGCAAACGCCGCGAGAACATCCTTGAGGCCGAGGAACGCCTGCCACTGAGCAAGGAGCTGGTCACGCTGCGTCACGACGTACCGGTGTCCATGGAAGTCGACGACGCGAGCATCGCGAAGATCGACCTCGCCAAGCTGATCGAGGTATGCAAGGAGCTGGGCTTTAACCGCTACCAGGACGAGCTCAAGCGGATGATCTCGGGCGAGACCGAAGAGGACAAGCCAAAGAAGAGCAAGCCCAAGGTCAACAACAACGAGGGCTTCGGGCTGTTCGATCAGCCGGGCGAGGCGGCCAGCACCGTCGAGGATCTCGAAGGCGAGTACCACACCGTCACGACCAAGAAGGACCTGAGCGCGCTCGTCAAGGGCCTCAAGAAGGCCAGGCGGATCGCTGTCGACACCGAAACGACGCACATCCGCCCCATGTGGGCACAGCTCGCGGGAATCTCGGTCTCAATCGAACCAGGCGTGGGCTACTACATCCCCACGCGGGCCCCCGAGGGCGAGAAGCACCTCGACGAGGAAATGGTCGTCGATGCGTTGCGACCGATTCTCGAAGATCCGACCATCGAGAAGGTCGGCCAGAACATCAAATACGACCAGATCATCTTCCACAACTGCGGCATCAACCTCGCCGGCGTGGTCCCGGCCGATGCTAAGTCCATGGCCGGCGACACCATGATCGCCTCGTACGTGCTCGATGCGTCGCGCTCCAGCCACTCGATGGACGCGCTCTCGCTGGCGTTCCTCGATCGCTCGCCAATCTCCATCAAGGACCTCATCGGCACGGGCAAGAGCCAGAAGCGCTTCGACGAGGTGCCCCTGTCGCTCGCTGGACCGTACGCCGCGGAAGACGCGGACATCACGCTGCAGCTCAACGACACCCTCGCCCCGATGATCCACGCCGAGCCCGAGTTGGAGGAGCTGTACCGCGAGGTGGAAATGCCACTGGTCGAGGTGCTGGCGCAGCTTGAGATCAACGGCGTCGTGGTGGATAAAGCCGAGCTCAACAATCAGGAGCAGCGCCTCCAGAAACGCATCGATGAGCTGGTCGAACAGATCAACACCGAATCGAAAAACTCGATCGCGCGGACCTTCGATCTCAACAGCCCCAAGCAGCTCTCCGAGGCCCTGTTCAACGCGCCCGACGACGAGGTCGAGGGGCTGGGAATCAAGCCGCTCAAAAAGACAAAGACCGGCTACTCAACCAACGCCGAGGTCCTCGAGAAGCTCGCCCAGGACCCGGACATCGAGACGCCGATCCCGTCATTGATCCTGGAGTACCGCCAGCTCACCAAGCTCGTCTCGACCTACCTCAAGTCGCTGGCCGAGGACATCCACCCCGACACCGGGCGGATTCACGCGAGTTTCAACCAGACCGTCGCGGCCACCGGTCGCCTGAGCTCGTCGGACCCAAACCTGCAGAACATCCCCATCCGCACGGACATCGGGCGGGAGATCCGCAAGGCGTTCGTCGCGCCCGAGGGGCACCAGCTGATCACGGCCGACTACTCGCAGATCGAGCTGCGCATCCTCGCCCACCTCTCCGACGACCCGGCCCTGATCGAGGCTTTTCAGGCGGGCGAGGACATCCACCGGGCCGTCGCGGCCCAGATCAACGACGTCACGCTCGACGAGGTCACCAGCGAGCAGCGCAGCGGGGCCAAGATGGTCAACTTCGGCATCGTGTACGGCGTCACCCCGTGGGGGCTGGCCCGGCGCCTGAACATCGGCAACAACGAGGCCGCGGGCATCATCGACAGCTACAAGGCCCGCTTCGCGAACATCACCAGCTTCCTCGACGAATGCGTGCACTTCGCCCGCGAGCACGGGTACGTCAAGACCATGCTCGGGCGCCGCCGCCCGATCCGCGACATCGACGACCGCAACCCGCAGCGCAAGGCGCTGGCGGAGCGCATGGCCATCAACTCGGTCGTGCAGGGCTCGGCGGCGGACCTGATCAAGCTGGCCATGATCGACCTGCACGCCATGATCCGCGAGGCCAAGCCCGACGAGCCGCTGGAGGGTACAAAGATGATCCTCCAGATCCACGACGAGTTGGTCTTCGAGACCCCCTACGACCACGCGGTACGTGCCCGGGACCTGATCGTGGAGCGGATGGAGGCGGCGATGGAGCTCAAGGTCCCGCTGCAGGTCGATGCGCACGTGTCGAGCAACTGGTACGACGGGAAATGAGTCTGCCCGAATCCAGTACACTGGGTTGATGAAGAAGCACCAACCCGCTCACGCTCTGATCGCATCGCTCGCACTCGCGTGTGGACTTCATGCCTCCGCCGCACCGGACCAGATCGTCTACAACGCCACGATCTACACCGCCAACGACGCCCTACCCACGGCAGAAGCGATAGCCATCGAGGACGATCGGATCGTTGGCATCGGCGACCTCATCACCATTCAGGCACTCGCGGATGAAGAAACCCGCATGATTGATCTTGAGGGTCGGACCGTTCTGCCTGGGCTGATCGATGCCCACGGGCACATGAAGGGGCTCGGCGACCTGCAGGTCGGCACGCTCGACCTGTCAGGGACCACGAGCTACGAAGAGGTCATCGAGCGTGTACGCCAGCAAGCTGCTGAGTTGCCCGAGGGGACGTGGATCCTCGGACGCGGTTGGGACCACGAATCCTGGCCGAGCCGCAAGCTGCCGGACCACGAGATGCTTTCGGACATCGTGCCGGATCATCCGGTATGGTTGATTCGCGTGGACGGTCATGCCGGGCTCGCCAATGAGGCGGCGATGCAAGCCGCGGGCGTTGATGAGCACACCCAGAACCCCGATGGTGGCGAGGTCATCCGGGCCGAGGGAGACCGACCCACCGGCGTGTTCATCGATAACGCAGAGTCGTACATCGAGCGGGCCGTGCCGCCCGAGGCACGCGGGCAAACCCGCGACCAGCTCATCGCGGCCCAGCAGATGTGCATCGAGGCAGGGCTCACCGGTGTGCACGACATGGGTGTGCCGCCGGCACAGGTCGAGCTCTATCGCCAGCTCGACGAAGAGCGCGTGCTCAAGTTGCGCATCTACGCGGTGCTGCCGGGCAACTTCGCGGTGCGCTACTTCGATCAGAACGACATCCTGATCACGGACCGGGTGACGGCCCGCGCGACGAAGCTCTACATGGACGGAGCGATGGGATCACGCGGCGCGTGGATGATCGAGCCCTACACGGACCGCCCGACCGATGATGAGGGAAACCCCTACACGGGGCTCACCGTGAGCGAGCCCGAGTTCATCGACTTCGTCGCACGCCACGGCACCGAGCGCGGGTATCAGGTGTGTGTGCACGCGATCGGTGACCGTGCCAACCGCCGGGTGCTTGACGCGTTCGAGCAGGCGGGTGCCAGCGATGCGCGCCACCGCGTCGAGCACGCGCAGCTCCTGCACCCCGACGATATTGCCCGTTTCGCATCGCTGGGCGTCATCCCGTCCATGCAGCCCACCCACTGCACCAGCGACATGCGCTGGGTCGCGGACCGCGTCGGCGATCAGCGTGCTCAGGGCGCGTACGCGTGGCGCTCGCTGATCGAAACCGGAGTACCCATCGCAGGCGGCAGCGACTTCCCGGTCGAGTCGCACAACCCGTTCCTCGGGTTCTACGCCGCGGTGACCCGACAGAACCACGAGGGCCAGCCCGAGGGCGGGTGGCAGCCGGACCAGCGGATGACCCGGGACGAAGCGCTGAAATCGTTCACGATCTGGGCGGCCTATGCGGCATTCGAGGAAGACCAGAAGGGCACGCTGGAGCTGGGCAAGCTCGCGGATTTCATCGTGATCGATCGCGACGTGATGACGTGTGAGCCCAGCGAGATCCTGAACACCCGCGTCCTGAGCACCGTGATCGGCGGCGAGTGGGTCTTCGTTGCTGAGGAATAGGGTGTAGAATTCGCTCATGCCCCCCACCGCCCCCCAAACCTGGACGACCCGCGAGCTGCTCGGGTGGATGACCAAGGCCTTCGAGGCCAAGGACCTCGACTCGCCACGACGCATGGCGGAGATGCTGCTCGCGCACATCATCGGGTGCGACCGGCTTCGCCTGTACATGGACAACGACCGCCCCGCGTCGCCCATCGAACGCGAGACGCTGCGGGACCTGGTGCGCCGGGCGCTCGATCACGAGCCGATCCAGTATCTCGTAGGCGAGGAATCGTTCTTCGGGATGAGCTTCCACGTAGATAAACGCGTGCTCATCCCCCGCCCATCGACGCAGACGCTGATCGACGAGGTGCTCAACCACGCGCGAAAGAACCCTGACGACCGGACGCTCCGTGAATCCGACGCCGGCGTGGGGATGATGATCGCGGACGTCTGCACCGGATCGGGGTGCATTGCGGCGGCATTGGCCAAGAACCTGCGCGGCTGCCGGGTCATCGCCAGTGACCTTTCCGAGGATGCGCTGGAGGTCGCGCAGATCAACATCTCGCGCCACGACCTCGACGATCGGGTCGATCTGGTGCAGGGTGACCTGCTCGAACCGATCTTCGCCCACCCGGTGGCCGGGCAGAAGGGATCGCTGCACTACCTGTGCTCCAACCCGCCGTACATCCCCGACCACGAGTGGGACGCCGTCGAGCCCAATGTGAAGGACCACGAGCCGACCATGGCGCTGCGTGCAAACGATGACGGGATGCAGTTCGTCAAGCCGCTCATCGAGCGCGGGCCTGAGCTGCTCTCCAAGGGGGGGATGATCCTCATCGAGATCGCGGCATGCAACGCGGGAACATCGTTGGAAATCGCGAAAGCACACCCGCGGCTCACGCGTGAGCGGATCGCGAAGGATTCGGATGGTCTGGATCGGGTGCTGATCGCGGAGAAGGCCTGATTAGGGGCTCAACCGGCATCAACGCCGAGGGCCTCACGCACCTGTGTCATCAGCAGCTGGATCTCGAAGGGCTTGAAAAGCACGCTCTGGAGCCCGTCCTGCGAAGCGCGGACGATCGAGTGGTGCGGGTCGTACCCGAACCCGGTCATCAGGATGACCGGCACGCCCGGGCAGTTTTTGCGGGCGCTGGAGAACACCTCGTAGCCGTTGCGGTCGGGCATCTGGATATCCGAGATCACAAGGTCAAAGGTGCATTCTGCATCCCCGGCGACCGCTTCGAGCTCCGCGATGGCCTCGACGCCGTCGGACACCACAGTGGTGATACAGCCGCGGTGCTGGAGCACCTCGCCGATGATCTTGCGGATCTTCTGGTTGTCGTCCGCGATGAGGATCCGCTTGCCGATGAGCGCCGGGTCCTTCTCGCGCTCGAGCATCGCCTTGTCGACACCCAGCAGTGTCTGGGGGCCCGCTGCGACAGAGCGGACCCGGTTGCGGATCGATTCCACATCGATCAGGATGCGCTTGATGTGGTCCCGGGTTTCCGGATCCGCGTTCTTTTCGTGCTCGTTGAGCCAGTTGATCTCATGCTCGATGTCCTCGAGCGGCTCGTTGATCTCTCCCGAGACGCGATCACACGCCGAGAGGTTTGTTTCGGTGCGTTCGGTCACCAGAAGCTGGAGCATGTGCAGGGCCATCGCGATGTACCGACCAAAGATCTCGGCGTACATGCGGTCCTGCTCGTCGAACGCCCCGGGCTCAACAGATTCGACATCCATGATCCCGATGATCCTGTCCGAGACCCGCAGCGGGACCGTCAGGCTTGATCGTGCCCCACCCAGCCCGGGCAGGAACCGCTCGTCCTGGGTCACATCGTTGCAGATGTAGCTCTCGCCGGTCGCGGCCACGTGCCCGGAGATACCGGAACCCTCATTCTCAAGGTAGAGATCCAGATCCTGAATTTCATCGGGGAGACCGGACTGCATGACCAGGCGGAGACGCTCGTCGCGTTGGTCGATCAGGAAGATGGCGAAATGATCGAACTTGAGCAGCTCTTTCGCGCAACGCACGATCCGGTTCTCCAAGAGCTGGAGACGCTGCATCGCGTTCATCTCGCGGATCTCGTCGACGTCCAGTCGCACCAGCTCGAAACCGGCCCGGTCGATCGCGCTCATTTTGCGCTGCGCGAGCTTGGTCAGCGTCACATCACGCACAATCGCGGCAACACGCCCGGCGTGCAGACCATCGTCATCGCGCTCAGCGATGCCGGTGATGTACACGTCGTAGATCCGTGTCCCGTCTTCGTTCTGGATCTCGTGCTTGGTCACCAGCGAGCCACGCGCCTCGTGGTGCAGCGAGCTTACAGAATCGGCGGCCTGCACGCAGAGGGAGCGGACCTCACGGCGGACGGATTCGTCCAGCGCGTTGTAGTATTCGTTGCTCCACGCCATCCGCCCCTGCGGATCAAGGATGCAGATCCCCTCGCCCAGCGCCCGCAGCACGGACTGAACCCCCTGCTCGTCCGGCTGGTGGACGATCTCGTAGCGATCCCCGACGAGTTGGGCGAGTTCTTTCGCCTCCTGCGGGCCTCCGCCAACGATGACGATCTTGGGTTGGGTTTCTACCATGACGCGGCAGCTCAGATCATACAGTTGCTTGGATCAGCAACCGGGGGCTCCTGCGTATACCCTATGTATTCTTCGCATCAGACCCCGGAACGGTTCGACTCCAATCCTGCGACTTGTCTCAAACGCCGAATCTTAGGGAAAAGCACTGAGACACCCACGGACACATACTCGCAGTATCGACCCCATATCGGCCAAGTGCCAGCAAAGGCTGTGAAACACGCATGATTCTGGTGGATTGTATTTCCAAATCCTTCGGCTCCCTCCGAGCTGTCCGGGAAGTCTCCTTTGAGCTTCCCAGGGGGCAGATCGCGGGGTTATTGGGACCGAACGGCGCGGGCAAGAGCACCACGATCCGCATGATCACGGGCTTTTTGACCCCGGACTCCGGGCGAATCAGCATCGCCGGGCACGACATCCAGTCTCAGCCTACCCGAGCCAAGTCCGTCATCGGCTACCTGCCCGAGTCCGCCCCGATCTATCCAGAGATGAGCGTCAAGGGGTATCTCAAGCACCGAGCAAAGCTCTACGGCGTCCCCGGCAGGACGATCTCGTCGCGCATCGATCACGCCATGGGGCAGACCCGTATCGCGGACGTCGCGAAACGCAGGGTGGGGCAGCTCTCAAAGGGGTACCGTCAGCGTGTTGGGCTGGCGGCGGCCCTGGTCCATGACCCGAAGGTCCTCATCCTCGATGAGCCGACCAACGGTCTTGACCCGACGCAGATCCGCGAGGCGCGATCGCTAATCCGCGAACTCTCCGAGGATCGCACGACGCTGCTGTGCTCGCACATCCTCCCGGAGGTCGAGCGGACCTGCGACCGGGTGATCATCATGGCGGGCGGACAGATCCGCGCGGACGGCACCCCGAGCGAGCTGATCCACAGCGCCCAGCGGAGCCCCAAGTACATCATCGAGGTCCGCACGAACCCCAGCGCTGGCATCGAGCACGCGCTGCGGACACTGGCGGGCGTCCCCGGAGTTGCGGTCAGCAGGCCGGCGGACAACCAGCCGCTGGACGCGAACAAGGGCTGGTCCATCATCGAGCTGGAAGCCGAACCGGGCGAGCGTGACCTGCGGGAGGCCATCGCGGCCGCTGCCGAAGACCACGGGCTGTTCATCCGCGAGCTGCGGACCCAGATGCCGACGCTCGAATCGCTGTTCGTCCAGCTTGTCGACACCGCGAACGAGTCTGGCCAAACCCAGACAGGGGGCGTGTCATGAGTCGCATGCTGACGATTGCTCAGCGAGAGCTCAGCTCGATGTTCCGTGTCCCGGCCGGGTGGATCATCATCGCGCTCTTCGCCTTCCTCACGGGCGTGCTCTTTGTGAATCAGACGCTCATCCCCGGGCAGCCGGGGTCACTGCGATACTTCTTTATGTACGCCGGCTGGCTGCTGATCCCGATCGCACCTGCTGTATCGATGCGGCTGATGAGCGAGGAGTACCGTTCTGGGAGCTTCGAGGCCCTCCGCACCGCGCCGGCGGGCGATTGGAGCGTCACACTCGGCAAATACCTCGGTTCCGTCGGTTACCTGATCCTGATGCTCGTCCCCTCGATCGTGTACCCGATCGTGCTGTTCCTCGTCTCCGAGCCCGCACCGGACTGGGGCCCGATCCTTGCTGGCTATCTCATGCTCTTGCTGGTCGGGATGCTCTATCTCGCGATCGGCATGCTTGCATCGTCGCTGACGGCATCCCAGACCCTCGCGTTCCTGGGGACGGTCATGTCGCTGATCCTGCTCATGGTCCTGACGAGCGTGATCGCGAACCAACTCAGCGTCGAGTGGGCGCAGGCACTCCACGCACTCTCAATCACCGAGCGCGTCAGCGAACTGGCCAAGGGCGTGATCGACACCTCGACGGTTGCCTTCTTTCTGATCGGCTCCGTCTGGATGCTGGTGCTCGGTGCTGGCGCGCTCGAGATCCGCCGCCTTGGACGCCCTCGCTCATACACGGCATTCACGTGCGTGGCCTTCGTGCTGCTGACCGGCGCGGCCGCGGGGTTCCTTGGCTACATCACCCACCTGAAGCACGCCCGATTCGATGTGACCTCGACCAGCGTGCACGAGCTCTCAGATCGCGCATCTCGGATCGTTGATCGACTGACCGATGAAACCAGGATCGTGCTCGCGGTCTCACGCAGCAACGCGGACGCCCGGACGCTGGACCTGATCGGTGACGTGATCGGTGCCTACGAGAACTCCAGTGAGCTGATCAGCACCCAGTTCATTGATCTCGACTCTGGCGAAGGGATCTCCGAGACCAAGCGACTCCTGCAGGAACTCGCCCAGCGAGAGCAGGCGACCATCCGCGCCAACCTCGACGCGCTTCGTGATTCAGCCGAATCGATGAGACGAGCAGGGGATCGCCTCAGCGCGCTGAGCACATCGCTGAATCAGCTGCGGGACCTGATCCCCGCCAACACCCAGACCAACGTGAACAACAGGGCGGTCTTTGAGCAGCGTGCGGCGATCGTCCGCTTGGCCGCTCGCGACCTGGGATCTCAGAGTGAGAACATCCTCAAGCAGCTCGAGCCGTATCTCGACGGCAGCGCAAGCCCGGACGACCTCTTCCCCTTTGACACGTACGCCCAGCCGGTTGAGCAATCGCTCCTGCAGCAGGTCACGCAGCTCGACGATCTCGCCGCGCAGCTCGATGCCTTCGCCAGCGCGGCCGAGCTCGCCGCGGAACCACGCAACGCCGCTCGCCCCCTTGTGAGCCAGACGGAGTCACTCCGCGATGAGCTCGCCGGGGCGATGGACCGGGTGGCCCGTCTCGAACGGATCGACGCGGTACGGGTCGGGCGTGCTCTTGAGACGGGCGAAACACTCCTGATCATCGGCCCACCCGAGCAGGGGGTCGCCGCGGTCGATCTTGAATCCCTGCTGCTCCCGAGCGAATCGCTCGAGCGTGCGGGGCTTTCAGCGGTCGGCGTCATCGGCCCACGGACTCAGGAGCACATCGCGAGCGCGATGGCGCGCCTTGTCGCGCCGGCTCAGCCAGTGCTGATTTTCGTGCACGCGGGGCAGCCCGGAGAGCTTCTGGGCGCGAGCCAGTTGTACACCCAGACAGCACTCGAGCTCCGCGAACGAGGGATCGACTGTGTTGACTGGGCCGCGGTCGAGTCGCCGGAGCACCCTCGCCTCGACTCGGTCGACCCGCTGGGCAACCGTCCTCGCGTGTATCTGGTTATCGCGCCGGACTCCACCACTCAGAGCACCCAGAGCGGACTCAGCGGAGCGAAACGGACCGAGGCCCTCGGATCGATCGTTCAGCGACTGCTCGATTCCGGGCACGATGTCCTCGTCTCACTCTCACCTTCGATCTTCCCGAGCGCGGGCAAACCAGACCCGATCGCGGCCACGCTCGCCCCCTTCGGCCTGAGCGCGGATGTGGGACGCCCCATCCTCAACGAACGCATGGGCCCCGTCGGTCGGATCGCGGACCCGGTCACCACGCTGATTCCGGAGCAGGGCGAGCACGAGATCGCCCGCGCAGTCTCCGGCCTCAACACGGTCCTCACATGGGCGATCCCGCTGGAGATCGTCGAATCGCAGGGCGTGGATGCTTCACCGATTCTCATCGCGGGCGGCGGCGACGAGCGCTGGGGCGAGAGCGCTTGGGTCACCCTGTGGCGTCGCTCGCCGCAGTCACGACAGGTCATGTCGAACCAGCCGGTGTTCAACGAGCGGGACGATGTCCGCACCGATCTTTGGGTCCTCGGGGCTGCCGCTGCGCGTCAGCACGCCGGTGAGCAGCAGCGGATCGTGGTCGTTGGCTCGAACGGCTGGAGCGGGGACGCGGTCTTCACGGGCAGGGAGCAGGTGATCGACGGGCGTGTCACCCGACGCTGGCCCGGGAACAGGACCCTCTTTGATGCGTCCATCGCGTGGCTTGCAGGGCTTGATGATCTGATCGGCACCGGAACCGATGCGCGTCCCATCGCGACGATACAGGCGCTCGATGAGCGCCAGTACTCACTGATCCGCTGGGTCCTGCTCGCGGGCCTCCCCGCCTTCGTCCTGATCCTCGGCATGGCGTACCGGCTCGTCTTCGGCTGAGGCCGCCGAGCCCATCGCGGCCTTGAATCGACGCGTGACGATGCCCGTGCAAATCAGGCCCAGCGGGATGACGATGATCGTCTCCGCCACCCGGTTGATCAGATCCGCGCCAACCGCGGTGCGCATGTCGATCGCCTGGGCCCCTTTCGACATGGTGGCCGCGACCCCGACCCCCCACTCACGGAAACCGAGTCCACCGCCGGTGATGGGGATCACCTGCGCCGCCTGCGAGACCGCGGTGATCAGGACGATCTGCACCGGTGTGATCGACACGCCGAGCATGGCGAAGGCGGCCGCGTACCGCAGCATCCACACGAGCAGATCCGCGTACCGCCACATCAGCCCGCGAACCATGAGCCCCAGCTGATCGCTCTTGGTTTCGGCAAGCATCGCGGCGATGACCAGCACCAGAACTGGGCTGCCAAGAATCAGCGTGAGCTGCGCGATCCCGACACTCGGGTGCACGAGCAACGCAAGCCCAAGCCCGACGACGTTGGCGATGATCGCGTGGACCAGCGACCAGACGCTCGCTTCGACGCTGTCGCGGACCCTGATGCTGTTGACCTTCGCGTGATACCCGATCCGACCGATGAGCCCGGGGCGCATCGGGAGATGGTTGAGCAGCCACGCGCTGCCCACGAGCGCGAGCATCTCCGCGCGACCAACCTCCCCGTGCCTGCGATTGAGCGCCCATAGGCATTGCGAGACAAACACCCAGTTGAGCAGCGGCCCGATGAGCACGATCGTGATCGCCCACGCTGGCGCGTTCTTCATCTGCTCCACGAATGATCGCAGTTCGCTCGGATTGGCAACGAGGTACACCGCGGCCGCGCAGAGCAGCAGCACCCCCAGCACGAAGCCAACGCGCCGAGCAATCGAGGGTCTCCGCGGGCTGGGCAGCGTGGCTTCTGTCATATCTCAATGAGATTCGTCAATAATCCAGCCCATCGAATCGAGGCGTCATCGCCTCAACCCCCGGACCGACTTGAGCGAGGGTCGGCTCGCCCGCACGAAGTCGGGCCCGAATCAGCTGCGCGAAGCGGCTGATGCCATCGTCTTGCACGTGCTCGAGGGTCTCGAAGATGGGCGCCTCGGGGTCATCTGTTCTCGTCAGCAGTGCGCACACCAGCGTCATCGGATCGACCGTCGAATCAATGAGCGATTCACTGAGCAACGACGAGGCAACATGGTCATCAAACGCCACCATTGACGGTGCCTGATGCCGGTGTGGCAGCATGAGCATCATGGCGCACCGGGCCTCCGGCTTCGACCGCGTGTACAGCTCGTTGAGCGTTTCGATGACCCGATCGAGCGAGGCCGGGTCGAAGCGACTCTCGGGCGTTGGGTTGATCAGGCGTGCGCTGATGACTCCGATGGCCCGTCGGTGAGCATCCGAGTCGCTCGAGTTGAGCAGATCGATCAACTCGCTGGGCTCGGCGTCGTAGATCCGCAAGCCCAGTCGCTGCACCACGGGTGTCTCGGCGGTCAGACCCAGTGGCGAGTTCACGATACCGTATATGCGCTGATCGGGAGACGCCTGCTGCTTCCTCGCCTCGGAATCCGCGAGGCGGGTCCTGAATCCTTGGATGAGCCGCCAGCGCTGACGCATCGAGATGCTCGGCTGCTGCTCGATCAGCCAGTCCGTGCTCACTGAATCCGCGACGACTTGAACCGTCATCGTCTCGCGCGGCTTGAGCCTGATCCGCGTGTCGAGCTGGAGCACCTTTGGCCTCGGCGTGCCGCGGAACTGGTTGTGCTGTGTGGCAACCCCGACGGGCTCGATGAGGACGCGTGAGCTGATCGGCGCGTTCGGGCCAATCGAAAGCGGCACGGGCGCGGTGTTCTGGAGTCTGATCTTCAGCATCGGGCGTTCACCCTCGTCGTATACCCGTTTCTCATGCTCCACAGACAGGTACTGGAACGAGCTCGGGCGTTCGATCATTTGCTCGATCCAGTCAGGCACCCGGCTCGCGATCTCGATCATTTGCGATCCGGCCTCGGTCAGTATCCGATCACCGGCCCCGAGCTTGTGAAGGCGTGCGTGCGCGAATGCCCCGTACGCGTTCGTGACGTTGCTGTGGGCAAGAAGGATGTAGCGTTCGATCGCCTCGTCCGTGCGGTCGAGACGCTCGTAGCACTGTGCGCGGACGAGCTCGAGCACCGGGGAGCCGGGGTACTGGTCGGCGAGCGCGAGCGCCTCCTCGAACTTGCCCTCGGCAAAGAGCGCCATGGGCTCGATCCGACGAAGCTGATCCGCGACGGCCGGCATCTGGCCTTCCATCGCCTCGAGCTCTTCGCGGATCCGGTCCGCATCGAGCCCCACGACCGTGCGCATCGAGTTCAGGTCCGACATCCGCCGAACCACCTGCACGAGCAACGCGTTCACGTTTGCGCCCGGCGCGGTCGCCATCTGCGCAAGGCGGGCGATGTCCTCGCTGATCGTGCGCTCGATGTCGTCGAGGATCGATCGCACCTGTTCCCGATCGTCTTCGGCGTGGGCCGCGAGGATGCGAAGCTTATCAACGCCCAGCGTGAACCGGATGTCCTGCGGGCGGATAAGCCCGTCCGTCGGCAGCTGCGCATCTTCGTAGGCCTTAATCCGTGCCTGCGCCTGGGTGCGCTGATCGATCAGCACCGCCTCCAGCGGGCCCATCGGCTTGTCCGCGCCGTCCGCCTGCCACTCGATCGCGATCCGGATCTCCTCGATGTTCTCAGGCGTCTTGCCGGTTTCGAGCGAGAAGAGCTCGATGGCGTTGTACAGGAAGCGCTTCGAGGCCTCGATCGCACCCTGCCCCGCGAGCATCCTCGCGATCGTCAGGTGCACGTTGGCATCGAGCGGATCGGCCTTCAGGAGCCGGACCTGGTAGTCCAGCCCCACCGCCTGATCATCACTGACCGCGGAGTAATACTGCGCGGCGAGCGACGCCGCCGCTTTGTTCGAACCATCCAATCGAGTCGCCTGATGGAGCCGCTCGATAAAACCCGCGGTGTTGCCTGCCTCTCGCTCGAGCAGCGCGGCGTCGAGCGCCAGACGTGAGCGAACACTGGGATCGATCGACTTGCCCGCGTCGCTCAGGAATCGATCATACAACGCCTTGCGTTCCTCGAGTGTCTGCTTCTCGTTGATGCGGGCGCTGATGAGACGGAGCTGGGCGACGGTGTCCGAAGGATCGATACGGATGATCTGACGCGTGGCCTCGTGCATCCGGGCCGTATCGCCGGCGAGCCACGCGGCCTGCGCCATATCGCGAGCGAGCTCTCCGTTCCCCGGGTCCAATCGGAGCCCGAGTTCCAGGAGGATCGCGGCACACTCGTAGTCGCTCGGCGTCGGGGACTCATGCAAACGCAGGTCGAGCAACGCGGCCCGGTGGAGCAGCCAGGGGAGTTCCGCCGTCAGCGTAACCCGTGTGCGATCGGCATTGGCGCCAGCCGGGTTGCTCTGGGCTGGCTGCTGCAAGTTATTCATCGCCGCGGTCGAGACCGGGGCACAGAGCCCAGCAGAGACCAGAAGCGTGAGTATGGCCGATCGGGTGGATGTGATCATGTGCGTATACATTCCTGCTGTGCGAACTCCGGACGCGCCCACTATACACGCTCCGCGGGATCATACGCTCACGAAGAGCGACACCGAGAGAAGTACGCCCAGCGAGAGCGCAAGGATCAGCAGATTCCCCGATTGTGCGGCGGTGCGTATGCGCCCTGAGGCAGCGGGAAAGAGACGGTCTGCCGCGATGCTCAGAAACACGACCTGGGCCGCGCACAAACAGAATATACCTGCGCTGCCCGAAACCCATGCGCTCGACAGGATGCCGCCGTGCGGCTCAAAGAGGAGCCACATACCCAGCACACCGAGCACCAGACTCCACATACCGGCGATCAGAACGATCAGCGAGATGGAGAGCCAGCGGCGGTGCATCGGCTCAGCCCATGGCCATAGAGATCAGGAACTCGGCATTGGTCTTGTGCTTGCCGAGTCGGGTCTTGAGGAGTTCCATCGCCTCGACGACGTTCATATCCGCGAGGACCTTCCGAAGTCGGTACACGAGCTCGAGCTCCTTGGGATCCATCAGCAGCTCCTCGCGACGCGTGCCCGACGCCGCGACGTCGATGGCGGGGTAGATCCGCTTCTCGACCAGGCGCCGATCCAGGTGCAGCTCGGAGTTGCCGGTGCCCTTGAACTCTTCGAAGATGACCTCGTCCATCTTGGACCCGGTATCGACGAGCGCGGTGCCGATGATGGTGAGCGAGCCGCCGCCCTCGATGGCGCGTGCCGCGCCGAAGAACTTCTTGGGGCGCTGGAGCGCGTTGGAATCGAGACCGCCGGACATGATCTTGCCCGAGTGCGGGATCTCAGAGTTGTAGGCCCGGGCCAGGCGGGTGATCGAGTCGAGCAGGATCACGACGTCCTCCCCGAACTCCACCATGCGCTTGGCCTTCTCGATGACCATCTCGGCCACTGCGACGTGGCGGTTGGACTGCTCGTCGAACGTGCTCGCCACGACCTCAACGTCTTTACCAACGTTGCGCTTGAAATCCGTGACCTCTTCCGGGCGCTCGTCCACGAGCAGCACGATCATGTTCACGTCCTTGTAGTTCTGCGTGATCGCCTGCGTCATCTTCTGCATGAGCACCGTCTTGCCAGTCCGCGGCGGCGCAACGATCAGGGCACGCTGCCCCATACCGATCGGCGCGACCAGATCCACGATCCGCATCTCGATCGACTCGGGGTTCGTCTCGAGCAGGAGACGCTTCTCGGGGTGCATGGGCACCAGATCCTCGAAGTTGACGAGGTCGTGGACGACCTTGGGCTCCTGCCCGTTGATTTTTTCGACCTTCAGCAGGGCGAAATACCGCTCGCTCTCCTTGGGCGGGCGAATGGCGCCACGCACCGTCATCCCGCGACGCAGCCCGAATCGACGGATCTGGGAGGGCGAAACGTAGATGTCGTCCGGGCCGGGCAGGTAGCTCAGTTCCGGGCTGCGGAGGAATCCGAAGCCGTCGGACATGATCTGGAGTGTGCCCTCGCCAAACATGATGCCCTGCTTCGCGGCGCGGGCCTTGAGGATCTTGAAGATCAGGTCCTGCTTGGGGAGCTGATGGAACTCCTCGAGGCCTTCCTTGTCCGCGATCTCGAAGATCTCTTTGAGATCCATCCGCTGGAAATCGGAGATGGTGAGACCGTCGTCCTCGATCTTGCCGCCGGACGCGGCCACGATGCGCTCCAGCTCTTCCGCCTCACGCTCGAGCTGCTCGTCACTCGGGAGCACGTGCGACGGGTAGGCGCTCGACGAGCTCTTGGGACGTCCGCCACCACCACCGCTTGAGCCGCGGCGTTTCTTCCGCTTCCGCCGACGCCCGCCGCCATCATGGGATGAATCGTTGCGGCTCCCCTGATTGTCATTCCCGCCGCTCTTCGAGCCCGAGTCGTTCTTGGAGCCCGAGTCCTTCGAACCCGAATCACCCGAGGTGTTCTGCGCCTTGTCCGACTGGTCGCCCCCGGACGGCTTCTCCTCGCTCGCGGGCTTGGATTCCACGCTCGACTTCGCGCTCGCCTTCTTCGAGGCCGCCTTCTTGGTCGTGCGTTTCTTCTTGGTGGTCTTGGGCTCTTGCTCAACAACCTCGGACGACTTGGCCATGATGATGATCCTCTGATGCTCGGCCGGCGCAGATCGAGAACTCGATCAGGCATCTCGGCGGCGGGATGGAGTGATTCAACACTCTGGGTGTGAAAGCTCGAAACGTGAGCGGTGAAAAGCTGTCGGTCAGTGATGGTGCGTGGGTACCAGTCCCTTGATCAATCTCAACCCACTCGTGGACTGGACGGTGGCAGATGCAGCCGTACCAGAGAACCCATAGCCGGTGCAGAACAGAGCACCGATCGATCGTTGCGGGTTGTCAAGGTGTATCGAATCGGCCTAGTCGCCCGTGTGCCGGAGCCGAAGATCCTTCTGGATCGACGAGAGCACCCGGGAGACACGCCCATGAAGTTCATCGGGCAGGCCGTTGTTGCTCACTACATAATCGGATCGTTTTCTCTTTTGTTCAAGTGTCAACTGGGCATTTTCTCGACGATCAAGCTCAGTTTCATCCCAATCACGCGTCTTTTTGACCCGCGAAAGGCGAATTTCACGCGGCGTGTCCACAAACACGATTGCATCGCACTCGCTATCGACCCCGGCCTCGAACAGCAATGGCGCATCCACGATGACACCCTCAGCCCCCTGTTCTCGGGCAGTAGCTATGGTTCGCTGACGATCTTCATGCACCAGCGGATGGATATAGCCCTCCAGCCGCCGCCGCTCGGCTTCGGACTCGAAGACAATCCTGGCGACCGCTGAACGATCGATTGAACCGTCCGGCGCAAAGACCTGGCTCCCCCACCAGCCCCTGAGTCGTGCCTTCACCGCATCCCGCTGCAGCAGATCACGCACGCAGGCATCTGAATCAGAGATGACGCAACCGAGCTGCTCAAACACTCGCGCTACGGTGGACTTCCCGGCCCCTATGCCGCCGACAATCCCAATGACCGGGGTAACCTGCCTGCCGCTTCCGTCCTGAGCCATACGCTGTACCTGCTGCCTGATGGTTTCAAGCACCCGCTCCGGATGCTCAACCCCTCGCCAGACAAGATCGACCCCGCCTGTGCCGGCGGTTGTGAGCCCGATCGAACCCAGCCCCATGAGCCGCTCACCGAAGGGCTTGACGAGCATGGAGTGCTGGACGCGAGCGAGCGGAAGCTCCACCTGAACGCGCCTGATGATACCAGACCGGGCGATGACACGTGTCTCGGTCAGGATGTGCTGACGAGCGAGCCAATCGATCAAACCGAGCATGAATCGCAATGCGAGGATCGCCAGCGGCACCCAACTCAGCTGCACATACACAAGCTGCGCCGTGAGCATCCCCACCCACCGCAGCAAGCCCCAAGCCAGCAGCATGACCACGATCTGACGCCACATCTGCGTGAACACGAACGCGATGTGCGGGCGATCATCGATCAGGACGCGCTCGCCCGCGGACTCATTGGCGGGGCTCATTCACGCACCACCATCTGATATCACCGAACTCGGACATCGTCCACCTCTATGAAGATGCAAACAGAATGTTAAAGTAGGAAAACTCAGGCACATTATTTCTTTATTCTTTGCCCACAACTCTTGATCGGGAAGACGGAACTGAGATGATCGTAAGTCTACGCCGGTTGTACGCCACACGGGAATGGCGGGGACGCACCCGGAATATCGACTGGATGAATCTGGAGAGATGACATCATGAAGAAATCAGTATGCGCGGCGGCGCTGATCGGGCTCGCAGGCCCGGCGTTCGCCGGAGACGTTTTCAGCCAGGGTTTCGAGACCGACACCGCCGGCTGGTTCGACAGTTCCAACGGCTGGTACGGCGGGGTCAACCGCGTCGCCAGCGGCACCGACGGCATCACGTCCGCTTCGGGCTCGTACCACGCACAGTTCACCCAATCCGATGACACCGGCGGCTTTACTCGTTTCGACGGGTACCGCGACAACTGGTCAGGACCGTACAAGGCGAGTGTCGCGATCTATCTCGACACCACCTGGGCCGACGGGGAGGGCTTCGATTACTCCGTCGCTTCGAGCACCGCCGCGGGCGATCACCTCCGCGACTTTATCTTCCATGTTGCGATGGACTCCTCGACGGGCGAGCTGCTCGTCGGCGGCAGCAACAACACCAACTTCGATCCACGCCAGGATTTGGACACCATCAATCACGCGGTGATCTCCGATTCGGGCTGGTACACCTTTGAGCACAGCTTCTACGAGGCAGGCGACGGCTCGCTCGCCGTCGCGCTCAACCTCTATGACGCGGGCGGGAACCTGGTCTTCCAGGAGATCCGCAACAACGCGGGCGATCTCGTTGGAACCGTCGCGGGTGGCAACCGCTACGGCTGGTTCAC
>JAEPOJ010000035.1 GCA_017642965.1 Phycisphaerales bacterium | reverse complement strand
CCGCGGATACTCAGAGATGGGCACCCGCCAGCGTTTGATCTTCGGGTCATCCCACTTTGGGTCCGTCTTGGGGTCGAAATGCCAGTCACCCGTCTCCCTGATCGGTACGGTCGGTTGGTTGGTTGGCTCGGGCGCGTCGCTCATGCGGCCCGCGTCCCTGCACACTCTGACGATGTACGCTGCTCATCCCTGTGCATCACAAGCTGTCCCCCGGATCGGTGTGAAACGCGCGGCCAGGAGACAACATAACAAAGCTGATATATTCTTTCAAGCGGAAATGAGCTTACGGACACCCACCAGCGAACGTGCTCAAAAACGCCGAAGCATCGAAGAAATCAAACACCCCGTCGCCGTTCTGATCCGCCGCCGGCTCCTGCGCCGCGAATCGCGACAGGAACGCGGACACATCGAAGAAATCATGGCGACCGTCCGGCAGAAGGTCCGCCCCGCTGCACCCCTCCGGGCCCAGGATCCCCATCGAGTTGATCCGCACCGCGACCAGCTCGTCATCGAGCGTGCCGGGCACATCGACCTGCCACGCGACCACGCTCCCCCCGCCCGAGGGCGCGATCTTCGCGAAGCTCGAGGGCATCTCGTCCGCGACGACGATCGCCGATCCCACCGCGTTCCCGTCGCGATCGAAGCGCGAGACCGAGATGCCGTCGCTGCCGCCGATCACCACCCGCAGCAGCCCGCCAGACCAGACCGCATCGAAGCTCCCCGCGGACTGATCGATCGCCCCGATATCGATCCCCTCATCGCCCCACCGGCGCTGCCCATCGATACCGATCCGCTGCGCACGCACGCGCTGCCCATCAAGCAAACCATCACGCCAGACCACCACCGCGTCGCCGCTCACCTCGTCCAAAAACGCGATCGGGTCGAACTGGCGATCGCTTCCCAGCGACACACGCGTCGCATCCAGCGAGAACCCCAGCGACCCATCCGCACCGATCCGCTGCATCAGCAGCGGCGCGGGCGTGGTCCCCGACTCAAAGCCACGCGCAAAGAACACCAGCGCCCCGCCCGTCCCGTCCGGGATCACGCTCGGACGCGTGTGACGCGAGCTCGTCGTGTTCGGGTTCACGTCCGTCATCCGCACCGGCGCCGCCCACGCGGGCGAGCCGTCCGCGTTGATCCGCATCGCGCGGATCAGCTTCGTGTACGCCAGGTGCGCATCCCACACCAGCACCGCGCCCCCGTCGGGCTGCGGCGCGATGTCCAGCAGCCGGAAGTTCGACCCCGCCTCGGACCCGATGATGCTCGGCGCATCCCAGACACGAACACCCTCAGGCGTAAGTCGCTCAAGGTGCAGATCACCCCCGTCCTGCGCCACGATCAGCACGTCGCCGTTGCTCAGCAGCGACCCTCCGCTCAGCCACTCGCTCCCGCTCGTGGAATACGCCGGCGACCACACCGGCCCACCGCCCGCATCAAACCGTTGAACCGGCGTCGTCTGCAGCGCTGAGCTCGCTCGCGACGCGATCACACCCTCGCCCAACGGGATCAGCAGCGGCGGCAGATGGAACCCGCACGTCGGGTCCTCCTGAATCGCAAGCCCATCCGGCGACAGCAACCCACCGTCCATCCTCACCCGCTGGAGCAGCACATCCCCGACACAATAGTTGTTCTGCCACGCGAGCCACACCGAACCGTCCTCCGCCCCGGCAATCGCCGCCCGCTCATCAAACGCGTTGTTCAGTTCGCCGACATACAACGGATCGCCCGTGCTGGTCGGCCAGCCCGCGCCCGCCAAAGCAACGCCGCAGGTCAGTGCATACAAGGTCGTCAACGTGCGAGCATCCATGAGCCACCTCCTTCAGGTTCACCCACAGCGTACCACACGCAACCAGATCCAAGCCCCACTCAATGGTGGGGTTGCGCCAGCCGGGATAAAAGCAACAGGTTCAGGGGGACGTGACTCAAAATCGCGGCGCGAAATTTATCAAGGAACAAGATCGGGAGGCACCTAATTCCGTGCCTTTCAAGGGCTTGCTGAAAAATCAGCAATTGTGATGGAATGCATTCAGAGTGATTGTATTGAGTTGTTGAAATAAGTACCGTTTCATGTGGTGCTGTGACAAGAAAGGAATAGTAATGAAAAACATAACTATCTGGATTCTGTCGGCAGTCATGATCGCGGGAACACTCTTCGTGACGGCATGCACGATCACGCGCAAGCCGGACGGGACAATCATCGCTGAGCCCGCAAATGGTAAACCCGTCGAAGTCCCACCGAGACGAGTGACCCGTATCACGATCAACGGGGACTGTTACCTCAAGATCGAAGCCCCGGACGGCGTGGATTACTGCATCCCGTGTGACCTGGAGGGCACCGGTTACGCTGAACCGTGCGACACCATCCTGTCCTCAAGCAGCGGGCAGCCCGCTGAGCCCGGCACGACAAACGGCACGCATAGTACCGCGGGAAACAACTACCAACCCCACACGCTCCCATCGCGTCAGCAGCTGCGCTTTATGTCGCACCTCAACGAATGGCTCGCTCAAGAGGGTGTTGCGCACAATCATGATGCGATCTGGAACGGATTCGGCCTTGGCCAGTGGAGTCCAGGAACCAACGCGGATGTACCGATATCACTCGTGAAACTCAGTGACGATACACCCAGCGGGTACATCAAGCTCATGATCATCACCCGCACTGACTGGGCGGATCCTGATACGAACGGTGGAGGCGAACTCGAGTACTACCTCCTCAGGGACGCCTCGGACATGGTCCCGGATGCAATGGTCTTGGCCTTGAGCGGCACATTCCAGGAAGTGGCCGACGCAATGAAGGGCTTCTTTGATGGACCGTTCGTATTCGTCACGGATTACATGGGATCTACGATTCTTATCGCGGGCGATCAAAATACCATTACGTTCTCGATGAATCAGAACGTTCTCTGGCAAGGGTAATCACGGTTCAACATGATCAGATATCTCGCTGCAACCGCCTGCATCCTCGCGGGCTGCAGCACAACCAGGCAGCACCTTGTGGACCACGGCGGTCGCCCGGAGGCACCCGCCGTGGTTCCGTTGATTCAT
This sequence comes from Phycisphaerales bacterium, assembly GCA_017642965.1. Lineage (GTDB taxonomy): Bacteria > Planctomycetota > Phycisphaerae > Phycisphaerales > UBA1924 > UBA1924. Next base: position 30,588 of record JAEPOJ010000035.1, on the reverse strand, counting down.
GATGCCAGAGAAGGCGAACACGCACGCATCGTCGGCAGCGGCGTACCGGCCGGTGGCCAACGCGTATTCACCGCGCTGCACGTCATCCAACGCGGATTCCCCATCCGCACGCCTGAAGAGTGCGGCCGCGTGCACGCGATCGGCGGTTTCGATGCCAGCAGCGTCGCAGACAACGCGCCGGACGCGGACGACATCGCGTGGATCGAGACGCACTGCGAACACCAACAAACAGGCACCCTCAGCGCCAGCGTGCCCCCGCCCGGCACACCGATCGTGATCAGCGGCTACCCGATCGGGCAATTCGCAAAGCACGACTTCCTGACGTCAGGCATTCCCGAGCCGGTCACGCTCCGTGGCCACGTTATCGATCCGCCGACAGATCTGCCTGAAATCGATACCAGATGCATCTGGGTCGAGCTGCCAGACGTCAACGCGAGCTCGATGCACGGCTTCTCCGGCGGGCCCTGCGCCTACCAAGACCAAGACAACAACTGGGTCGTATTCGGAATTGCCCAGTACCGCCTCGGTCAGGAGTACTGGTCCCTCTTGGGCCACGAACTACCCATCCGACCCAGGGGCAAGAAGGTCATCATTGGAATCGCGCCGTTCCCGTCACAATGGCTCAGCGATCAACCCTGACTCACGGGCAACCAGCATTAAACGCGCTCAGGAACGCACTTACATCAAAGAAGTTGAACATCCCGTCGTCGTTGAAATCCGCCGCCGCGTCCTGCGCGTTGTACGCCGTCAGGAACGCCGAGACATCGAAGAAGTCCAGGTTCCCGTCGCCGTTCAGGTCCGCCGGGCAGCCCGCCGCGACCTCGCTCACCGCGCCGCTCACCACCAGCGCGTAGCCCTGCGGGCCCTGGTTCACGCCGGTGCCCTTCACGCGGATCGTGTACTCGCCCGTCAGCGCCGCCGGCAGCATCACCATCTCCACGTTGTTGATGTCGTCCGTCGTCGTGTCGAACGTGCTCTGCCCGTTCACGATGTTGTTCCCGAAGATCGTCTGGCCCGTCGGGATATCAACCTCAAGATCGAGGTTGTTCACCGGCGTGAACGACGCGTTCGGCGTCGCCGGCGCATCGTGCCACACCAGCGTCACCTTCAGCGGCACCGTGATGTCGTCGTGGCTCACCACGATCTCGTGCGTCTCGCCCGTGCTGAGCGCATCGCCCGCGCTGTTCCGCACGTCGCGGATCAGCAGCGTCGCGTCATCGCCCGGGAAGTAGAGCGCGTTGTCCAGCAGCACACGCCCCCAGCCCTCCTGGTTGCTGGGGAACCCGCCGATGCCGGTCATGTTCACCGCCGAGTTGAGCAGCGTCGCCTTGATCAGCGTGCCAGAGGGGGTGAAGCCGTCATCGAACGTCGGCACCCCGCTCGGGTAATACCCGTCCTCGAAGTACTGACGGGTCAACGCCGCGCAGCCCGCGATCGCCGGTGCCGCCATCGACGTCCCCGTCAGACCGAACGTCACGCAGGACGTGTTCCACTGCGCCGACTGCGAGTTGCAGCCCGGCGCGAAGATCTCCGGCTTGCGCCGCCCGTCCGCCGTCGGCCCCACGCCGCCCGAGCAGAAGCTGCCCTGGCTGCCAGAGTCCTGAGACGCGCCGACCGCAAGCACGTTCTTCGCGTTCTCGGGGTTGCGCAGCGAGCTTAGGTTCGTGGCCGCGAAGATCACAAGGTTGTCGTCGTTCGCGTGCGAGAACGTATCGATCGCACGCGGCATGCCGTTGTACGCCGTCGTCCCGTCGTCGCCCCACGAGTTGGTGTGGATCGAAGCCCCCTGGCTGTAGTGCGTCTCGAGGTGCGAGTTCAGCGAGCTGAACGAGAAGCTCGGCGTGCGATCAAAGATCATCCGCGCCTCGTACGCCACCCCGCGGTTGTTGTCGTTCGCGTAGTTGTCGCCCAGCACCGTCCCCGCCACGTGCGTGCCGTGGAAGTCCGAACCCGTCGAGGTGTTGTACGCATGAATCTTGCGATGGTCGGGGCCGAACGGGTCGCCCTCGGGGTCGCTGAACGCGCAGTGACCGGCATCAACACGCCCGTCCATGATCGCCACGAGCTGGTTCTCACCCCGGATGCCGTTGTCGTAGATCGGGAAGAACCCGTCGGTGTTCGACTGCACGATCCAACGCGTCGAGCTGTTGCGGTACGTCACCTCCGGCGCCGACTCGATCCACTGCACGTCATCGATCGCCGCCAGCGCGCGCACGCCGTCCGCCGGGCCCAGCACCGCGACCATGAACCGGTCACCCACGAGCTCGTGGTTCACGATCTCCACGCCGCCCATCCGCTCGATGGCCTTGCGGGCATCGACGATCGAAGCACCCGCGAACAGGTACACGTGCGACGCGACCTTGCCCTCCTGCGCAAACGCCTGGCGCTCCGCGGTCTGGAAATCACGGTTCCCGATCTGCGGGTCCACCTTCCACGCGTCGTCGAACTCGATCAGCGACTCAACAAAGCCAAGCGCCCGGATCGCGCCGAGCCGCGCATCGCGCGTCTCGACAACAAACGCGTTGGTCGGCATGTAATCACGCACAACCACGCCCGCCGCCTCGATCTGTGCCCGCCGCTCGGTGGTCATCGGGCCGTCGAGCACCAGCACCATCCGCTCGGGCAACCGCTGCGCCCGGGCCTGGTTCCAGCGCAGCGCGTCTTCGGCGTGCTCGATGCGGACATCGCCCGTCTTGAGCTGCAGCGTGCCGGGCGCGGACGCGTTGGCCGTGCCGGCCAGCGAAGCGAGAACGAGAACAAAGATCGGGGCAGATGGTCGCATGTGGCGGTCCTTGGTGCAGTGAAACAAACGCGTTTGCACGCGATATCGGGCGGATCCGGTGCGCACACAACCAAACCCATCAGTTCGATCACAAGCACGCCGGACTATCCGATATCACCGTCCGCCCGAACGGGCGTCGGTCCCATATACGACGCCCACACCGCATCGGATGCACACGAAACCGCTCAATCGCCGGGTTGGGCCAGGTTAGGCCGCGTTCGTCCGACGCAGGAACCCACCCTTGTGCGCGATGCTCTTGGCCTTCTTCTTCGCCGCCGCGCGGTCACGGGCCGTGTGGATCAGCCGATCCAGGCGCGTCTTGCGGAGCACACGCGTCACTTCCTTCGGCACCTTGTACAGCACCAGCACCCCGCCCACGCGCTCAAGGTCCGCGCTCAGCTGCGCCAGCGCACCGAGCACACTCGAAGCAAGCGTCTCCGTGTTCCGCATCGAGAGCACGATCAGGCGTGACTGATGCGAGCGGCACAAGACCGCGATCTCCGCGCGGAGCTTCCCCGTATCCAGCGAACGAAGCGAGCCGTCGTGCAGGGACGCACGCAGCACTCCGTCCTCCTCACGGACCCGAAGGAGCTCCGTCGTTGGCTTGCGAGATGATGATGTCGACCCCGAACGTGTCTGTTCCGGGGCGTGCTCTTCGAGCTCGATCCGCATGATGTATCCCCCTTTGGGCCCGAACGGGCGGCAAAGATGGGCTCAACATGGGATACCAGCACACCCCCGGCAAGCGATCGGCGCGATCGCGCCCGCCGCCCGTTCGCTCTGCGTGGTCTGCACTGCTATCGGGCCTTCAACGCTGCACCGCGGGCGAGATATCGAACCCCAACGCGTCCGAGATCCGCTCGGCATCGATCCCGCGGACAGCAAACAACTTCTCAGGATGGGTCTGGCCGCCCAACAGCTCCACCTGCCCGGCCCCGCAACCGATCGCACCCGCCAGCAGGCGGATGATCGCCTCGTTCGCCTTGCCCCCCTCGGGCGCCGCGCTCACACGCACCTTCACCCGATCGCCCAGCAGCCCGCTCACCGCGTCGCGCGAAGCGCCCGGGACCGCCTTGACGCGGATCAGGGTCCCATCAGCGTGATCGCCCACCCCGCGGCTCACTCGCAGGGCGTGCTGTAGCGTTCGATAAAGCCCATCATATCCATGATGTCGATCGTGCCGTCATCATTGAAGTCCGCCGCCGCGTCCTGCGCGATGTACGCTGTCAGCATCCGCGAGACATCAAAGAACGTGAAACGCCCGTCGCGGTCCATGTCCACCGGGTGGTACGCGTGCACCGTGGACTGCTGATCGATGGTCGGGTTCTCGATGATCGTCACCGAGCCGTCCGCCCACTCGATGCGGACCTGATCGACGCTTTCCAGGTTCTCGAGCCCGAAGTGCACCGTCAGCTCCGACTGCCCGAGGTAGCTGCTCGCCCCGTCCACCACACGCAGATGATCGCGCCCGCCGTACGTCGCGATGACCCGGGTCCCGTAGCCCATCGGCGCCAGGCACGGGTGCAGGTCGGTGTTCAGGTCCAAGCGCAGGAAGTGCGTAAACGGTCGCCCCTCGAGCCCGAGGTTGTTGCGGTACAGGCGGAACGGCCCGCCATTGTCCACGAACGCCAGGTCCAGGTCGCCGTCGCGGTCATAGTCCAGCTGCACCAGCCCGCGCCCGTCGATGTGGAAGCTCAGCCCCGTGATGAACGAGATGTCGTTGAAGTTCCCCGCGCCGTCGTTGTTCCAGTAGCGGGTGGGCTCGTTGGGCCACTGTGGCCAGCCGTTGGTCGCGATGATGTCCACGTCCCCGTCGTTGTTGTAGTCACCCGAGACCACGCCCCAGCCCCAGCCGTTGTCGCCAACGCCGCGCACCTGGGCCTGGTCGATGTAGATCGGCGTCCCCGCCTCGTTCACCTCGATGCCCATGTACAGCGTGTTGTAGTAGTTCGCGCTCGACACGTGGATGTTGGTCATGAACCAGTCCAGCATCCCGTCGCCATTGAAGTCGTTGAGCGCCGCGCCCATCCCGTTGTTGTCGAACGTGATCCCCGCGGTCTCCGTCTCATCGCGGAACGTGATCCGCCCGTTCAGGTCCGGCCCGTTGTTCACATACAGGCGCGACGTCGCGAAGTCGCACGTCAGCAGCAGATCAGGGTAACGATCCCCCGTCACGTCCACAACCTTGGGCGTGAACCCACGCAGCACGAACGGGGCATCCGGCAGCGCCTCGTCGCTGATGTCCGTGAAGTACCCGTTCCCGTCGTTCTCAAACAGGCGGTTCCCGTCCGCGCCCGGCGTGAACTGCCACGTCGCCGCGTACAGGTCCAGGTCCCCATCCAGATCGATATCACCGAACGCGGCACCCTTCCCCGCGACGATCGTCATCACGCTGTTCACGCCACGCTCGACCGCCTCCTCGCTGAACGACCAGTTGCCCATGGCGTCCGCGCCCTGATTGATGTACAGCAGCGCCTTGCCCGGCTGCGCCTGCGCCCCCGCAGGACCGAACGACATCAGGTACAGGTCCGGCAGCCCGTCGCCGTTCACATCGCCAACCGCGCTGCCCTGACCCATGTGCAGGCGATCAACGCCCCACAACGCCGCCTGGTCCTCAAACGTCCCGTCCTGCTGATTGATAAACAGCATGTCCGGCACGCTCCCCAGCCCGGGCAGGAAGATGTCCGGCCAGCCGTCAACATTGAAATCGCCAACGCTCACGCCGCCCGCCATGATGTCGTGCTGACCCGTGTACGACTCGATCGGCACCGTGATCGCATTCACATTCGCGATCGTGTTCACGAGCGAATACTGCGGGTCCGTCGCCTGCGCACCGCCCACGATCGCACCGATCGAAAACAGCGAAGGCAGAGTCTTGAGGCAGAAACAGCGGTTCTGAGTCATATTCAGCTTTCCGTTCGGGTGCCCCCCCGAGTACCCGGTATGTTCAGTCTTGCACAGCACAGGCGATGAAGCCCAGCACTAGGATGACACGAATACGGGCACAGATCAAGGCGAATACCCACCAAACAACCAAATCAGGGCATTGCCAGCCCCCGTCGTCCGATACGCTTTCGCCACCCCAGCCCCACAGATGCACCGATGCCCACTCATTCATCTCCCGGGACGAAGGAGGGGCCAATCGGGCAGGCAGCCGCTGAATCAGTAATCCCGCCCGAAAACGCCATCGCGAGTGTTGTGGAGATACGGGTGAGCGTGGGCAGCGTAGGGGGCCCAGTTCGTCGCGCCGGCATTCGCCTCAGCGGGCACGCGCACCTCGGTGTGCCCGTCGGCGAACACCATCGGCGACTTTTCCATGAGATTCCCGTAGGAATCCCGTTCGAGAGACCGTCGGATTGTCGGCAACTCGACATCCCACATCAGCACCTTGGCCGAGGGGTACCGCACCATCGACTGGCGAACACTCTGCTCAAGCTGCGCCCACTCATCGCTGCGTATCGGCTCTCCACTCCAGACCTTGGGCTGCCCGAGAAATGAAGATGAGTACCGATACGAAGAAAACGTGGTAACCAGAACAGGACCCTGGCCCAGATCCCGCGTCGCACCCGGCGCGAGGTACATCCGCTCATGCTCGGCCCACGGATACGCCTCGAGAAACAGGTTCGCCCAGAGATTGGACGAGTGCCAGTGTGAGATCGTTGCACGCCCCATGTACGGGTTCGGGTCCGGATAGAACGCGCCCGGAACGGCCGCCGGATACAGCCCGCCGGCGTTCTGCGTGTACATCTCGAAGATCTGAGCAATGCTGCGCAGATTCACAGCGCTGCCCATCTGTCGAGAACGATCGCGTGCACCACCAAGCGCGGGAATCGCGATCGCGATCAGCAACGCAATGATGCCAATACAGACCAGCACCTCGATCAGCGTGAACCCAGCCGAATAACTCCGTGGTGCTCGCATCATCCCTCCAGCAACTCGTGACGGATCTCAGGGACTCGGCACGAAGCAAATCTTCCCCTGAGGCACACCGATAAACTCGTTCGCGATAGGCGACCACTTGCCCCTTGGTCCATCATTGATCAGCAGCGTCCCGAGTGTGACATCGAACTCCTCCGAAGCATCAACACTCGGAACGGTCAAATCGATCAACACCTTGTAGACACTGTGCCCGGAAACCGTATCTGGGGAGAGCGCTTTGCCATTACCAAGCTGGCGGGTGACCCGTGTGCCTTGTGGGATAAAGCTGCCCGCCGGCACGCCCCGAACGAATACAGGCTCAATCCTGATCGAGTCGACAGGGATATCAGCGTGGCGTGCCCACGCGGAGTTGTACTTCCAAATCTGTTCGGCGCTCTGTGTGTTTTCATCGGTCAAACCGGATGAGGGTGTATGGACAACCCGCTCGAGATACTCTTCGCGTGTCGCGGTCCTGCGAAGAACCAGAAAACGAGCAAACGCCGACGCGATCGCTTCCGCTTGGGTCTCAGAAGGTCGCTGCCTCGGCGCAAGCTCGGAAAGCTCCTCCTGAACACGCTGACGCAGCGCGCGCTCAAGCGTACCCGCCTCGCCGCGAAGCTCCTCGTCGTCGTAGTCCTCAAAGCGCGTTTCCACCGTCATCTCGCGCAGCAGAGACGCCCTGGAATCTTGACGCGTGCTCACAAAGTATGTGCGCACCTGATGCACCACAGCAGCGATAGAGAACAAAACCAGCACTGACACGAAGAAAAACTTGAGACGCATAACTGCAAAAACCTATTCAAGAATGAGTGGCGCAGCGACCCACGGCATCCTATAGACCCAGGCCCAAGGCCTGCCCAGCAGCCCCGCAAGCGCACAACGGATGCTGATCATCAACCAGTTTCGTTCCGGATTGCCCAATTCGTCAAGCATGACCAAGGCACCCTATCACAAGGTGAAGGGGGGGCAACCCGTAAGTATCATTATGATATGATTTTTCATGACTCAATATTGAGTCATGGCGGGCGCAACTTTATTTCCGTGATTTGAAAGATACAGAGGGCACTCAAGCCCGAGCTAGTCGCCGGAAGTGGTCTTGACTGCACGCGGAACTCGCGGCTTCGCACGCTTCTCAAAGATCGCCGTCGACCCGCCCCCAAGCGATCCCAGATCCCGCACCGGCCCGCTCACCACCCGCTCGAACGCCATCTCCGCGTTCGCCTTGCTGTACTCCGTCCCGATGAAGTGCCGCCCCATCGCGTGCGCCACCACGCCCGTCGTCCCCGATCCCAAAAACGGATCCAGCACCAGGTCCCCCGGGTTCGAGCTGCACGCGATCACCCGGTGCAGATACACCTCGGGCAGCTGGTTGTCGTGCTTCTGGCGCCGCTCCTTGTTGTTGCCCTGGATGCGTCCCCAGTACTGCCCGTACCACACGTCCATCGGCACCCGCATCCCCGCCGGCATCCCGTCCTTCTTGCTCTCCGTCCGCGGGTCCCCATAGATCGCCCGACGGTCCGACACCTCCAGCACCGGGTCCGGGTTCCACGTCCGCCGGTACGGGTTCTTGCAGAAGTACAACGCGTGCACCTTGGAGTTAATAAACCGCCCCTTGGTGTTCTGCCCGAACCGGTAGTGCCACACGCACCAGTTCACCATGTGCATCCCGATCTTCTTGAGATGCACCACGATCTCCGCCGCGCTGTCATCGGGGATGTTCACCCACATCGACCCGGTCTCCTTGAGCGACCCCGCGCAGATCTCCAGCCACTCCTCCGTGAACGACAGGTACTCCTCGCGCGACATCTTCGCGTCGTCCCAAGCATCGCCCGTCTGGTGGCGGTCATAATCCCGCGCCCAGTTGAACGGCGGATCCGCAAACACCAGGTCCACCTCCGCGTTCTTCACCGCATCGAACTCAAGCAGCTTCTCTCGGCAATCCCCGATCCGCACCGACGCCACAACCCCCGTCTCGGGGTGCGTGTGCGTGAGATCCGGTTCTTTCTGAGTGCGCGCCATGCGGAGAGTCTACTCCAACGCACGAGAATGCGCAAGCCGCCGGAGTTTGTTTTTCACCACAGAATACACAGAGGAAAAGTCAGAGAGGAAGATTGGGTATGGAGTTCATCGCTCCTGTATTTCCCACTCTTCCCCCATCTTCATCCTCTGCGTTATCCCTCAGTGTGCTCTGTAGTCCCTTCTTACTCATCTTCCCCAATCCCAGTCTCAAACCACAGCTTCTCGATCATCTCATATCCCCTCGGATCAAACACCCGCAGCTCCTCCCGAGTGAACGGCGCAAAGTCGTTCTTCCCGAAGTACGACTCCGTCAGCTCCGCGAAGTACTCCCGCTCATTGCTCATCGCGTAGTGCCGCCGCGTCTCGCCTGACACATGCCCCACCTCGTCGTACTCCCCGCCCTTCTTCGCCGCAGCATAGCAATCCCGGACCAGCGCATGGTCAAACCCAAGCACCAGGTCGTGATACGCGTGCGCCAGCTCATGCAGCACCATCAGCGGCTGCGCATCCCGCGTCCACGCCACAAAGTTCCGGGTGTTCGAGATCTCGATCCCCTTCTCCTTGTCCGCGTTGAACCCGTTCTCCACCAGCCACCGCTTCCCCGGGTGATAGCACGCGCACGCATGATCCGGCGCCTCATGCTCAACCCAGAACACCACCTTCCGAAGGTGCTCGTGCGTGTGCCCCGGCGTTAGCTCGATCACCTCCGCGAGCTTCTTCTCAAGCAGCACCAACGCCGGCTCCGTCGTCTCCGCCCGCGCCATCGCCGCCGCCGAAACCCGAACCGTAAACCCATGCATGCTCCGCACCGTGTACGAATCCGTCGCCTCATGCACAAAGGCCACACCCTCGCCCCCCGGCTCACCCGCACCCACACCAGCACACGCAAACAACAAACAACTTGAAATCAATACCCATCTCATAACATAGCTCCATCCTACAACAATCCACTCCACCGCGCCACCCCCCGCAGTCCCCGCACTCCCCATCTTCCCCCCTCTGCTCTTAATACCGTCTGATCTCCTCTCCCATCCACTCTTCGGACCCCACCCCCTCTTCCTCTTCCCCCATGTCCCCCTCTTCTCTGCGCCCTCTGCGTGACCTTCGCGCCCTCTGCGTTCAGTCTTCCTCTTCTCTGGCTTCCCCTCTGTGTGCTCAGTGTGCTCTGTGGTTCCCTCTTACGCTCCCCCCGCCGCGCACACCAATATCCGCACCGGCGTCCCCAGATGCCGCGCCCCCAGCAGCGCCAGCGGCCGACCCGCCCCCGCGATCGTCGCCGCACACCGCTTCGGGCTCCTGAACAACCCATCCGTCCGCGTCCGCCCCAGCCGCCCCCGCAGCCGATCCGAAAACGTATCCAGGGTCTCCACGTGCAGGATCACATCGATCACCCGCTTCTTCGTGATCTGCACCCCGATCCGCCATGTGTCCCCATCACCGATCGCATGCGGGATCTCCACCGTCTCAAACGCCCGCAGCCACTCGACCGCGGCATACCCACCATCCGGCGAATACCGGATCACACGCACCGATCTGATGTTCCGATTGCTCATTCAGTTCGTCCCCGAGCTATTCTATATCGATGCCAGACCCGTCCTCATCATCCCATACGCCCACCCTGAGCGTCATGATCCCATGCCGCAACAATCAGCGCACCATGGGGCGCGTCCTCGACTCGATCCGGCCCCTCGCTTCCCAGCTCGTCATCGTCGATTCCGGCTCCACCGATTCCACCCTCGACCTCGTCAACGCCGCCCGCCAGTGGGGCACCTGCGAGGTCCTGCTCATCGAGACCCACTGGCGCGGCTTCGTCAAAACCAAGCAGCTCGCCCTCAGCGCCTGCGCCTCCGACTACGCCCTCTGGCTCGATTCCGACGAGCCCGTCTCCCCCCAGCTCGCCCAATCCATCAAGGCCGCCATGGCCAAGGGCCTCGACGCCGCCACCGTCAACCGCGTCGTCGAGTACAAGGGCAAGCTCCTCAAGCACTGCTGGCAGCCCGAGCACCGCCTCCGCCTCGTCAGGACTTCGCTCGTCCAAAGCAACAAAGCCCGATTCGCCGGCATCGATCCCCACGACTACCTCAAGCTCGATCCACCCCACACCGCACCTTTGCTCGACGGCCCCCTCATCCACCAATCCTTCGAAACCTTCGCCCAGCACATCGACAACGCCCGCCGCCTCTCGCGGGTCAGCGCCCAGTCCATGCACACCATGGGCAAACGCACCAGCCCCCTCAAGCTCATGACCTCCCCCCCCGGCGCATTCCTCAAACAACTCATCCTCAAAGGCGCCTGGCGCGACGGCCCCGCCGGCTGGCTATGCGCCTCCACCTCCGCCGCCGCCGCACTCATGAAGCACATGATGCTGTATGAGTTGCAGTGTTTCCCAGTCGGATCGCTGCACGATGCTCTGGATGAACAGATGAGGAAGCGGAATCAGCCAGATTCGGATGTGCCGAATGTGATCGATGAGCGACTTGGGATTCTGAGCTTCGAACCTCAGATGGAGATGTTCGAAGGTAGAGTGAAGTTCAATGGACAGCTGATATACATTGGAGTTTCGGGTGAGGGAGGGAAACTAAACCCAACATCCCGCGATTCTGCAGTCCGAGTTTTCGATCGTCTTGATTCTCTCGTAGCGGAAGCAAAGGCATTCGGAGCCGATGAGTATCTCAAGTTCTGGAACTCGAATCGGCCATCTGATCGCAAGCAGGCATACACACCGGATGACTTTGTACAGGAGTTGACTTTACTCGGTTATTCGGTGTTTTCAGAAGGGCATGTCAACTTTGAGTTTGAATGCAACAGAATCATGCCTGATCACGGGTTAACGGTGTCCGCAAGCCCAGATCATCAGATGGAAGAGTGTCTAATGGGTGGATGAGTCAGAAGCCGGGTGCCCTGCTTTCACCCGCCAGAGCAAACCAGGAATCAGCGACCCACAAACACCAACCCCCTCTTGGGTGCCACGGCTCGCGACGAAGACGCGCAGTAGTGCTCTTGAAACATATAGAAGACACGACTGCGCCGCTGCGCGTCGAGTAGTGCCACCCCCATTTCCCGTCTTCTCTGCGTTCAGTCCCCCTCCCATTCCGCCTCCCCCTTCGAGCCCTTCGCGGTCTTCACGTTCAATCAAAAAACCTCGCGCTCACTCCAACATATCGGCGATGCTCATCAAACATGTGCCCAATGTTCAAACCCGGCGCACTCGCAAGGAATATGATGTTACAAGAACTTCAGAATCAGAACGAATCATGCAGGAGCAGGAGAGGGATACATGGATAACAAGCAAGCCAACGCAACCGTCGCCGCCGCATTCTACGAGCTCGCTGCAAACCACATCAAAGCAGAGCTCGAGGCCATCGAGTCCGGCGAGGGGCGCATGGTTGTGAACCCGTTCACCGGCCAGGAAACAGTCATGCCAATTTCGCCCGCCTCCCAAGCACTGCACCACGTGCTCAGCGAGCACGATGTCCTGGACGACCCCGAATCAAACGCCATCCTCCAGAGCGCGATCAGAGACTACACCCACGCCCTCATGTTCAAACTCTGCGCCGCCCTAGACCAGAGCGACGAGTTCCCAAACCAGGCCCAGATCGGACTCACCCTCGACGCCACACCCATCGAAACCTACCTCCACGAGATCTACTACCAGGCCGGCAAAGCCGACGAATCGCAGCCACGCTGATACGCCAGAACGAACTCCACAGCGTCAAAGTAGTTGGTCTCGCCATCGCCGTTGAAATCGACGGCCGGATCTCCACCGAAGTAGTACAGCCGGGTGCCCTGCTTTGACCCGCCAGGGCAAAGCAGGAAACAGCGGCCCACGAACTCCAACCCCTTTCTTCCCCTTCCACCAATTCCCCTCTTCTCTGTGCCTCTACGTGACCTTCGCGCCCTCTGCGTTCAGTCCCCTCCCCCTTCGAGCCCTTCGCGATCTTCGCGCTCAATCAAAAACCCCACGCGCATCGCACGATCTGTGCGCTGTTTTGTGTACATGCGCCCATCCCCGCTTGAACTTCCCCGCCGCGTCCGTACATTCAAACCCATGACGCACGCACAGATCACCAACGAGCTCCTGCACGACCTCATCGCCGAGCCCATCTCCGTCATCGAGCTCTGCACCCGCCACGCGCTCACCGTCGACGAGCTCCACGCCATCATCACCTCGCCCGCGTTCACACGCCTCGCCGAGATGATCCGCGCCATCCAGCAGGCACGCGAGACCTTTACCCGCGCCCGCCTCGCCCAGGTCCTCGAACGCATCGCCCTCACCGAGCCCACATCCCCATCCCACACCGAAACCATCCGCAAAGCCGCGGCTCACCTCGACCGCCAGCTCTCCAAACCAACCACCGAATCTCAGGATCATCCACCGACTGAACCAGATCGAGACTCGGACCCTGCGCCCGACTCAAGCCCGGACCCTGGGCACGCCAATCCGCACCACACAACACCCCAATCAGATCCTGCACCAAGGACGACGAATCACGAGTCCCCAGCACCACATGCAAAGGAGCAACACAAAAACCCGAGCCGCCCCAACGCAAACGCCCCGCCCTGATCAGTCCGAGTGGTGTGGGTGCACTGCTTTGACCCACCAGGGCAGAGCAGGAACCAGCAACGCCCAGATCTTCCTCTTCTCTGCGATAACTGGGTGACATTCGCGGTCAAACACAATGATGAAACCCGCGTTGCGGTCTGTGCATGTATCAGTTGCGATTTCAACAGTACCGCTGCACGCATGCAGCTTGACTAATCGCACCCCTGCTGGAACTCAACGATGTATGCGGCGATATCAAAGTAGTTCACCCGCCCGTCACGGTTTCTGTCTGCATACGGATCGGTGCCGTAGTAGTGGTCGATAAACGAATACACATCACTGATATCGACGGTTCTGTTGAGGTCATAATCAAGTGCGCAGAAATCGCAATCGTCATCAAGACGATACACAACCCATTCTTTGTTCGAGCTAGATGATGCTTCGACCCCAGTGAGTGTGAGGAGTTTGCCACTCTCAAGCTGAGCAAAGTCGGTGAAGTGTGCGAATGGGAGATTGATATTGTTGGTTCGGATCGGGTTCAGCGGGTCCGAGATGTCATGGATATCGATGCCGCTGACGGCATAGCTGACCGTCAGGGTATCAGCGCTGAAGCGCGCACTTGTATGCCTTCCGTATGAAGCGTGGAAGGGAGTCAGCAGCGGCGATGAGGGGTCTGATATCTCGTACAGGCGGGGGCGAGGAAAGTTGGACTGCGAGCTAGGCGGGGACCAGCCGATCAACGCAAGATTCGAGTACGGGGACGGGATGATCTCATACGGGTAGTAATCATCCCCCTCGGGATCAGCGATTTGCCCAACAATGACCGGCGATTGTTCGTCTGTGATGTCGAGGATCAAGACGAGCTCGTCCCAGCTCACCAGAAGAGTGCTCGGGTTCAGCAGTCCGATCCCGGTGGCACCCGAGATGTTTGGAGCCAGCTTCAGATGCCCGATCAGTTCTGCCGTGGGACCCTGACTCAGGTCGTAGATCGAGACGCCCTCCTTGCTGGTGGCATACATCCGCTGTCTGGTAAAAAACGCGGACTCGGGGACCTCACCGGTGAAAGTCACTGGTGGTTGGACGATCGGCTGATCGGGAGTCGTCAGATCAATTGAGATGATGCGTGACCCATCCGCGGTCTCATCGATTGCAAAGAAGGCATCGTCAAGGAGCGTGGGGTGATGAACTGTCGAGGTTGGGATGCTGGCGGTTGCCTCGATACTCGCTCCTTGGTCTGCGAACCGGTAAATCATAACCAGAGCATCCCGGCTGCGAAACACCCAGTCGTCGTAGAGATGGAACTCGAACTGCTGACCGGGAGGAGGAAACCAGGCATAGGGGTGCTGACGAATCACGCTGCTCGTGTCATACACCTTGATCTTCATCTGGTCTGGGGATTGTGATCGTCGGATGTGTTCAGCGAACATGGTGTAGCCATTGACTTCGCTGATGTGTGAAGTTCGATAGCTCCGGTCTCCATGCCAATGAAAAATATGGTGCACGTAGTTAAACAATGTCGGTTCTGAGGTGCCGTTGAGCAGAAACGCGTAAGACCCATTCGGTGTGCTCGCCCACAGCCGGTTCCCGAACACTTTCACAGAAGTAGCCGGATGCATCATCCCTTGAAGCGTCAGAGGAGTGAGCTCCGAGATGGATCCGTCGGCTTCGAAACGATAGCGACCAACTCCAGATGAAGTCGGGAAGTAAGCAGTGTCTCCGTCGTAGAAGATGTCCTCTCGGGGATTATTGAGAGGAGTGTTGCGCTCGCTGAGAATGATGGGGTTCAACTCGTCAGAGAGGTCCAGGGTTCGTATGACACCATTGAAATCATGCGTGATACCAATCTCATACTCGTCGATGATGTGCATGAGAAAGAATCGGTTATGGGGGAGGCCGGGAGGATCCAGGAGTACCGGATTCATTGGATCTGAGATATCGGTGATCCGAAAATCGCTAGCCTGATCAAATGAATAGATGGCGTCTCTGAAGGAGCCGACCATCCCGTTGCCCCCGGCGTACGGAAAGTCCACTACGCTCAGCGGGGCATCACCTCGCACAGCCGGCTGTGCGTACACGGACATCTGATACGAGTCCGGTTCATACAAAAACACATAATCGCGTGTGATGAGTTCGGTACCAGAATCAGTCGATGGAACGGAAATCAGTGAGCCGATCGATCCATCAGGGGCCACATCGACACGAGACCAAATGCCGATATCGCTTTGATGCAGGTAGAGCGTGTTGCCATCCACCAGGCTGCGAACCGTGCTCGATCCTTGTTCGAGGCTAATCTCATGAAGCAAGTTCGCTTCGTAATCACAAGAAAGACCCTGAGCAAAGAGTCCGCCGGCTGCGAAGCACAATGTGGCGATTTGAATGAGGATGCGATTCATAAACTGACCTTTCTTAGCAATTAATGGATTTCCTCAGAGTAGCAGGAATATCCATGATCGCAAGCAAAAGTTCAGTGTCCGATCAGGGGGTGAGAGTAGCGTGCGGCGGCTTGGCCCGCATCCCCGCGCGAAGTGCAGTGTTTTCACGAGAACCGCCGGGTGCCCTGCTCACGCGAGCTTTGAGCCGGGTGCCATGCATACGCCGCGTCGAAGACGCGGTTTATGCATGGATTTGTCTCCGTCTAAACCCGCTCAAGCTCCGCGTGAGCAGGGCACCCAACCCAGTCTTGTTCTCCGCCCCTCTCCTTCCTCATCCACCTCCGCACGTCAACCACCTCTTCCCCCTCTCCCCCTCTTCTCTGCGCCTCTGCGTGACCTTTGCGACCTCTGCGTTCAGTCCCCCTCCCCCTTCGAGCCCTTCGCGATCTTCGCGTTCAACCCATTCTCCCCCAATCCCCGCCCATTGCCCACTGCCTATTGCCTATTGCCTCTCCCTCCCCAAACCCCTGTCACCACACCGCCTATGATCCAACTCACAGCCCCCATCGTCGGGGGCGATGGACGGTGCCGAGGACACGAGGATCGTGATCCGGTTCGGCAAGGGCCCTGCACGGGGCACATCACCAGGAAGCACAATGAGCGACAAATATCGCGATTCGGACGCGCCAAACGCGTCAACAGGCGGCGGCAAGAGAAGATCACGGGGCGGCAAAAAGGGAGGCGGCGGACGCAGGCGCGGGAAACGCGACGCGGGAGCCGACCGTGAGCCCGAGCGCAAACGTACCATCAGCGAGCCCAAGGGCGGCTGGAACCCCGAAACATTCGAGATCGACAAAACCTTCGCCGACCTCGGGCTCAAGGACTCCATCGTCCAGGCCATGGACGAGCGAGGTTTCAAGCACCCCACCAAAATCCAGGCCGCCCTCGTGCCCCTCGCCATGACCGGCGTCGACATCCTCGGCCAGGCCAAAACCGGCACCGGCAAGACCGCCGCCTTCGCCCTCCCCCTGCTCAACATGATCGAGCCAGGCGATTCGATGATCTCCATCATTCTCGCACCAACACGCGAGCTCGCCATCCAGATCAAGCAGGACATCGAAGAACTCGCGCCCCACACCGGACTTAAGGTCTGCGCCATCTACGGCGGCCAGTCCATCAACGTCCAGGCCAAGCAGCTCGAGCAGGGCCCCGAGATCATCGTCGGCACACCCGGGCGCGTCCTCGACATGATCGAACGCGGCTACCTCCACCTCTACGACATCGAGTTCGCCGTCCTCGACGAGGTCGACCGCATGCTCGACATCGGCTTCCGTGACGACATCAAGAAGATCCTCAAGAAGTGCCCCAAGGACCGCCAGACCATCTTCGTCTCCGCGACCTTCACCGACGAGATCGAACGGCTCGCACGCACCTTCATGCAGGACCCCGAGAAGCTCGAGGTCTCCGCGGGCGCACTCACCGTCGACCTCGTCAAGCAGCAGTACGTCACCGTCGAGCCGTGGGACAAGCGCCGCATGCTCGCCCACCTGCTCACCCACGAGGAGCCCGCGCTCACCGTCGTCTTCTGCCGCATGAAGCGCACGGTGGATTCCGTCGTCCGCTACCTCGAGCGCAAGGGCATCTCCGCACACGCCATCCACGGCGACCTCTCCCAGTCCAAGCGCAACCAGGTCATGAGCAAGTTCCGCGGCGGCGACCTTAACGTCCTCGTCGCGTCAGACCTCGCATCGCGCGGCATCGACGTCGAGGGCATCACCCACGTCATCAACTACGACCTGCCCGAGGACCCGGACCTCTACGTCCACCGCATCGGCCGGACCGCCCGTGCCGGGCGCGACGGGCACGCCTGGTCGCTGGTCACCCCCGCGCAGGGATCGCTGCTCACCGAGATCGAGCTGCTCGTCAACGCCGAGATCCCGGCGCAGCACTACGACGACTTCGAGCCCCGCCCCCGACCCGATGACTGGAAGGACGAGCCCACCGGCGGGCGTCCGACCTACGAGGTCAAGGGCGCTCCCACAGAGCCCAAGAAGAACCGCTTCCAGCAGAACGAGGCGCCGCAGGTCGAGAAGATGTCCGACAAAGAGCTCGCGGCCAAGTTCCCGGGCGGCATCGTGCCGTCCAAGCGCCCGGGCAAGATGATGGGCGGCAAGGCCAAGCGCCGCGGGCGCTGATCCTTACGCCGCCATCTGCGCTGTGCGGGCCGCAGGGAGCTCCTGCCTCCCGCTCAGCAGTGCCGTGCACGCCTGCTCGAACTGCGTCACGCCGAAGGGCGTCCGCAGGTTCATGCACAGGTGGCGTGTCATCACGTCCTCGCTCAGGTTGTAGCGCCCGTTGGGCGAGAGGATCAGCATCGGGATCGCCTCGCTCAGGCCACGCCCCATCAGCTCCTGATGCAGCTGCGTCAAGCGGTCGCTCAGCTCGTTGCGGTCCTTGGCGTGCCGCCCATGCACCACGATCAGGTTCGGCAGCTCGTGCTCCTCGAGGCCCCCGAACTCCTCGCAGAGCCAGCGCCCGACCACGTCGTGATCCGGGTCCGCGCTCACGAACACCGGACGCATCGGCAGGTCGGGCATCGCGTGCACGACGCCGTCCGTCAGCAGCGCCGGGTCAAGCCCGGCCCGCTTGATGGCCGCGTCGATCTGCTCGCGGATCCCGTTGGTGACCTGATCGAGCCCGAACTCCTCGAGCTCGAGGTTGGCGATCAGCGCCTCCGTGGGCTCGATCACCGTCGACCCAGAGTGCCCGTAGCCCAGCGCGTGCGCGACCTTGTCGGCGATCGCGACCGTGCTCACCAGCTTGGCGGCGTTGCTGCAGACCGAAGAGATCCGGGCCGCGTCCTCGTGGTGGTAGCCGATCGCCTGGATCACGTCCTTGGGCAGGTTCCAGTCCGAGCAGGTCTGCATGCCCAGCTTGTCGTGCTCGCTCAGGATCAGTCGCTTCTCGCCCGCCAGCAGGGAGACGCCCAGCCCGTGGCTCGCCGCGCCGGTCTCCACGACCTGCTCGCCCAGCGCGCCCAGCATCCGCAGACGCCCGCAGTCGTGCAGCAGCCCGGCGGTCCGTGCCGTCTTCTCGTCAACGTCTGGGCACAGCGACGCGATCCGCTCGGCGATCACGCTGACGGCGATCCCGTGGACCCGCTGCTGATCGAGCGACATCGCGAATCCGCCCTGATGGGTGAAGCGTTCGTGGTCGAGGTGCGTTGCTTCGTCGAGGATCTCGCGCAGGCGGTCGAGCCCGATCCGGAGCAGGGCCTCGAACACGGAGCCGGCGGGCTCCTCGCACTCGACCTCGTTGCCCTCCTCGCCGGAGCTCGCCGCGGATTCGAACACGCGGGCGTAGAGCCCGGGGTCGCCGGCGATGGCGTCGGCGAGCGCCTCCATCTCGCAGGTGTCGGAGCCGAGGATGCGCTGCACGTGGGCGACGACCGTCTGCGAGCAGGCGGGGTGCGTGTGCTCCTCGAGCTTGGCTTCCAGGTCGGGGCGGGTGATGATTGGCTTGAAGCGGCGGAGCTCGAGCGCGGGGTCCGGCGCGGGGATCGGGAGCGGGTAGCTCCGTGCCGCGGCCGGCGGGGTGTGCTCGGTGTCGGCGTTCTTTTGGCTGGCCCCGAGGTCTTCGAGCTGCTTGACGAGCCCGCGGAAGGTGAAGCGGGCCTTGAGCATGACGGCGTTGACGCCGGCCTCGACGGCTTGGGTGAGCGGCTTCTTGGCCGCGACGTTGGTCAGGACACAGACGCGGATGGAGCCGGTGTTGGACTGCTCCCGGATCCAGCGGAGCACGCCGAGCACGCTGCCGTCGGGCACGACGAGTTCGCAGAGGAGCAGGTCGGGGACGCGCTTGGCGATGATTTCCTTGGCCGCGGCAGCGGTGTTGGCGGTCAGAACCTTGTAGCCCTCCTCACGCAGGAGCAGGGAGAGGCATTCGCGTGTGAGCGGGCAGCCGTCGAGGATGAGTACGGAGCGCATGGGCGTCCCTCCAGTCGTAGAAAAAGTGTCCTACGTCTGGATTCGGCCGTTGGCGTGGGCGGCATGATAGCGAGAGTTCCTCAATTGTGAGGATGGCACAGGGTCGTGCGGGGTGGGTGTGCTTTGGTCCGGATCTGTGCGTCGTTCTTATCGGGCGCCGGCGGTTTCGGGGGTGCGCTCGTGGTGCTTGGCCCCGATGGTGGCGACGACTTCGCGTTCGTGGTCTTCGCGGGCGGTCTTGTTTGACGCGGCCTTGAGCTCGACGCTGGCGTTGCCCTTGTCCTGGTTATCGGTGCTTTCCATGGCTTCACGCATGCGGCGTCCGACCTTGAACTTGACGGTGCGCTTGGCGGGAACGGGGACGCGTTCGAGCGTCTTTGGGTTCTGTGCCATGCGTGGGGCGCGCTGCTTGACCTCGAAGACGCCGAAGTCGCGGAACTCGAGTCGGTTTCCTTCGCCGAGTTCGACAATCACCTGATCGAGAAACTCCTGAACCACCTGCTTGACGGCCACGCGCTTCATGCCTGTGGAGTCCGCGATTCGGTCGATCAGGATTTTCTTGGTGATTGTGTCGCTCATTATGTCTCATCCTTCCCTCACGCGGTTGCGTGCGGCCGGTCTGGTCGTAGTCAGCTCCCCTACGATCAGGGAGCCACCCCGTTGTGTGGATCATGCCACCGTTGTGCCCCCTCGACTCCTCAGACCCCGCAGCAGGCAATAGATGATCCGACAACCCTGAGTATGGCAGACACACCCCGCCGGGTCAATGGGGGGCGCCATGACTTTTCACGCGCAAGACGGAGCGAACAAAGCACTTGCAATTCTGATAGACCCGTGCTATGCACCCCGGTATGAGCGAGCGAGAACCCCATTCTGACGCGTCCGGTGGGCCGATTCGACGGTCCGGGACGCTGCTTGCGCCTGGTGTGCGGGTGCGCGATCAGGACATCGAGATCAGCTTCGTTCGCTCGTCCGGGCCCGGCGGCCAGAACGTAAACAAGCGTGCGACCAAGGCGCAGCTGCGTGTGGCGCTGAGCGCGATCCCGCTGAGCGAGCGGGCGATGGCGCGGCTGCGCCGTCTTGCGGGGAGCTCGGTGACGTCGGGCGATGAGCTGCTGATTGAGCGTGACGAGACGCGGAGTCAGTCTCGCAATCGTCGCGCGTGCATGGATCGGCTCAAGGAGCTTGTGGCGCGCGCGGTGATCGAGCCGAAGAAGCGCCGTGAGACCAAGCCGACGAAGGGTTCTGTCCGTCGTCGGCTCGACGCGAAGTCGCGTCGATCGGAGACCAAGCGCCTGCGACGCCCGCCCAGGGAGAGCGAATGATGATGAGCGAGGCGTCAGAGTCCATCACGCTTGGTATCGAGATGTCCAACCCCAGTGCGCGCGGCGCGGGCGGGGCGGTATCGCACAGCGTGGCGCTGTGGGATGCGCACGGGACGCTGCTGGGTTCGGCGCCGCTGCCCGATTCGCAGCGCGGTTCCGACGCGGTGATGCACGCGGTCTCGGGGCTGGCGGGATCGTGCGGCGTGCGTCCCGCGCAGGTT
Organism: Phycisphaerales bacterium; assembly: GCA_017642965.1. Lineage (GTDB taxonomy): Bacteria > Planctomycetota > Phycisphaerae > Phycisphaerales > UBA1924 > UBA1924. Next base: position 9,422 of record JAEPOJ010000035.1, on the reverse strand, counting down.
GCGCGGGTGATCGTTTCGACGGGCCCGGGCGGGTACACGGCGCTGCGGATCGCGACGACGAGCGCGAAGGTGCTGGCGGACACGCTTGGCGCGGAGCTCGTAGGCGTGCCGGCTGCGCGTGTGGCGTCGGAGGCGATCGGTGCGGGGGATGTGCCGGCGCTGATCGTGCTGGCGACGAAGAAGGGGCGTGGGCACGTGAGCGTGCTGCGCGGCGACGGTTCGATCGAGGAGGTGGGGGTCGTTGGGCCCGCGGCGCTGGGGGGGTGCGGGGCGCGGACGCTGCATGCGGACCAGCACCTGCCGGACGTGTTCCGGGCGTTCGCGGACTCGGCGGGGATCGAGGTGCGTCCGATCGAGCTCGATGTGCGGGCGCTGCTGTCGGCGAGCGCGGGGATTGCGCCGGTCGACCCGCTGCGTCTGGCGCCGCTGTACGCGCGTGAGCCGGACGCGGTGACGCAGTGGCGTGCGCGTGGGTCCGGATAACGCGTGTTGCGCGTGCGCACGGCGTGAACCGTGCTCCGATAGCGTGATGGGTGTGAAGTGGGGCAAACTCTGCGACGATATCCGACTGGGCGAAGTTGCACCCAACGAACGCACCCGATCGGAAGGACTCGCATGGTGGCGACGCAGAACAACGAGGACTGGTCACAGAAGAAGGTGTTCACGACCGGTGAGGCCGCGAAGGTGTGCAAGGTGAGTCAGCAGACGATCATCCGCTGCTTCGACTCCGGGCGTCTGAATGGTTTCCGTGTGCCTGGCTCTCGGTTCCGGAGGATCCCGCGTGAGGAGCTGATCCGTTTCATGCGTGAGAACGACATCCCGCTGGAGTCGATCGGTTCTGACCGCAAGCGTGTGCTGATCGTGGACGATGAGCCGGAGATCGTGGATCTGATCACGGATCTTCTCGAGTCCGACGGGCGCTTTGAGGTCCGCAGCGCGGGGACTGGGTACGACGCGGGGATCGAGACCGAGCGGTTCAAGCCGCAGCTGATCGTGCTCGATTACATGCTGCCGGATATCAACGGGAACGTGGTGTGCCAGCGTGTTCGTGAGAACGGGATGAACGAGGACACGCGTGTGCTGTGTGTGTCGGGTGTGGTGGAGCGTGACGAGATCCAGCGTCTGAAGGAGGCGGGTGCGGACGATTTCCTGAAGAAGCCGTTCGACCTTCGTGAGCTTGTGAACCGGATCGAGAGTCTGCTTGATATCCAGAGTCATCAATGAGTGCGCAGGGCGAAGACCAACTCGGCCAGGACACCCGGAAACTCGAAGCGATCCTCGCGGGCATCGAACGCCTGCCGACGCTGCCGAGCGTTGCGACGCGCCTGCTGGGCGTGAGCAACGCGGAGGACGTGAACCTTGACGAGATCATCCGCCTGATCGAGTCTGACCCGGCGATGAGCACGACGATCCTGCGTATGTGCCGCACGGCGGACAAGGGCCTGGGCGATCGGATCACGACGGTGCGTCGTGCGGTGATCATGCTCGGGCTCGAGACCGTGCAGGTCGCGGCGCTGAGCGTGCACGTGTTCCAGCAGCTCCAGCGTGAGGGCCACGAGGGGGCGTTCGACTTTGACGGGTTCTGGGTGCACTCGCTGACGGTGGCGTGCGCCGCGGAGCAGGTTGCCCGCGCTCACCCGGCGCTGGGCGTCTCGGCTGATGAGGCGTATCTGGCCGGCTTGCTGCACGACCTCGGGAAGGTGGCGCTGGACCTGGTGCTGCCCCGGGCGTACGAGCGTGTGCTGGGCATGGCGGCGAAGAAGCGCTGCGCGCTGTGCCTGATCGAGCGGACGATGCTCGGGCTCGATCATCACACGGCGGGCAAGCGTTTGGCGGAGCACTGGGGGCTTCCCGATACGATCCGTGACGCGATGTGGCTGAGCGATCAGCTGCCCGATTCGGTGCCTTCTGGCGCGAGCAAGGCGCTGGTTGGTGTGATCACGCTCGCGGAGTCCTGGGCTCGTGATCTGCACCTTGGCTGGTGCGGCGACTTTGGCGACGCGCTGGACCTGCACGACCTGGCGCACCGGCTGGGGATCGATCCGGATTTCTTCAAGAACAACACGGCGCGGGTGATCGAGGACGTGGCGCAGCGGGGCGAGATCCTTGGTCTGGGCGAGCACACGAACCAGGGTCTGCTGGTCGAATCGTTGACGGGCGCGAACCGGCGCCTGGCGACGCTGAACGCGGGGCTGCGTGAGAAGGCGGAGCGGGCGGTCTCGACGCTGCGGGTGCTCGACGCGGTGGATGTGTTCCTGTCCACGCTCGCGGACGACGCGACGCAGGAGGCGGTGCTCTGCTCGATGGTGCAGAGCGCGGCGGTGCTGGTGGGCTCGGAGCGGGCGGAGGTCATCTTCCAGCAGGACGCGGGGTCTTCGTGGAAGCGGATGACGGTCGATCAGGGGCGTGGGGTTGGTTCGGCGACGCGTGTGACGGCGCCGCACACGGGCGAGACCTCTGCACGCCCGGCGCAGCTGAGCGAGTCTGGGATTGTTGCGGCGCTGGACCTGAGCAAACTCGAGTGGCTGCGTGAGCTGTTCTCGTCGGTGCGAGAGGTCGGCACGCCGCTGCTGATCGGTTCGCGTGCGGACGCGGAGGACTCGGAGCCGTCGTACCTGATCGTGATGCCGCGTTCGGGGAGCGGGGTCGACCGGATCCTGGGGACGGCGGAGTTTGCGCGTCTGCGTTCGCTCTGGTCGCGCTGCTTGCGTCAGGCGGTGATGATGGAGCAGTCGCGGCGTGTGGGCGAGGACCTGGCGTCTGCGAACCACGCGATGGCGGCGCTGCGGAATGAGCTGACGAGCAAGGAATCGCTGGTGCAGATGGGCCGGCTGGCGGCGGGCGCGGCGCACGAGATGAACAACCCGCTGAGCGTGATCCTGGGTCGGAGCCAGCAGCTGTTCGAGCGTGTGGGGACGAACAAGGAGCGTGAGATCGCGCGGACGATCGCGGAGTCGGCGCACCAGCTGTCGGACCTGATCAGCGCGCTGCGGATGATCGCGGACCCGCCGAAGCCGAGCATGCAGGCGGGCGACCCGGTGCTGCTTGTGCGTGAGGCGATCGAGATCGCTCGTCAGCGTTGTTTCACGCAGGGGATCCGTGCGCGTGTGCAGTTCAAGGCGGAGGGGGGGTTTCTTGATCCGATCAGCATGGACATCCCGCTGCTTGCGCAGGCGATCGCTGAGCCGATCATTAACGCGATTCAGGCACAACCTGGCGAGCTGGTTCGTGTTTCGATTGAACCCGACCCGGATTTCGGCCGACTGAGTATCCGGATCAGCGATCAGGGTCGCGGGTTCACGGAGGAGTCGATCCGTCACGCGTTCGACCCGTTCTACTCCGATCTCCCCGCCGGTCGCCGATCGGGCCTGGGGCTCTCGCGGGCTCGTGGCCTGATCGAGATGCACCGGGGCGAGATCGAGCTGGGGAACGGCTCTGAGGGCGGCGGCGGGCTGGTGGTTGTTCACCTGCCGACGACGACAAGCACGGCCCGGGCGGCCTGAGACGACAAGCACCAACGGAAGACGAGAGAGCACACGATGCACGACTACAAGAGAAATACGCATGAGGGCGCACCCAAGCCCACGAACGTCTCGGGCATCTCGCGTGCTGGCGAGGATGACGCGCCCGGCGTGAGTGCGCTGGTGGTGACGCCGCGTGCCTCGGTCCGTCGTCGTGTCGCGTCGCTGCTGCACGGGCAGCTGGATTCGATCGATTATGCGAGCGACTGCAACGAGGCTGTTGAGCGCGTTTCGACGAGCGATTGCGACCTGATCATTATTGAGCGTGCGCTGGGCGACTCGGACGGGATCGACCTGCTCGAGCGGATCAGCACGAACCACCCTGCGATCGTTGGGGTGATCGTTGGTCAGATCGAGAACACGGAGGACGCGGTGCGTGCGATGCGCGCGGGCGCGAGCGACGTGATCTCGATCCAGAGCCGCTGCGCGGAGACGGCGCGTCGCCTGCACGAGTGCGTGAAGCGTGCCCAGCGTGTGCGGATGCGTGACGCGCGGGTAATGCGTCTCAAGAAGCTGTGCCACAAGCTGGATTCGGCGCGTCGTGAGGTCTCGGGGCAGGTCGGGGACCTGTGCAACGACCTTGTGGAGGCGTACCGGGATTTGTCTGAGCAGTTCGGAGATGTGAAGCTGGCGACGGAGCTCAACGCGGTGATGCGTCAGGAGCTGGATATCGAGTCGCTGCTTCGCACCATGCTGGAGTTCACGCTCAGCAAGATCGGTTCGACGAACGCGGCGGTGTTTCTGCCGACGAGCTCGGGTGATTACTCGCTCGGGGCGTACGTGAACTACGACATCCCCAAGGACGCGGCGGAGGTGATGATGGACCAGCTGGCGGACTCGATCGCGCCGAAGTTTGAGGAGTGCGAGGGCGTGGTGACGCTCGCGAGCAACGCCGATCTTGATGAGGCGCTGGGGAGCGATGCGCACTGGCTGAGCGATCAGGGCGCGATGGTGATCTCGTGCTCGCACGAGGACGAGTGCCTGGGTGTGCTGACGATCTTCCGCAGCCAGTCCCGCCCGTTCGGGCAGGAGGACGAGCGGACGCTGAGCATCATCGCGAAGCTGTTCGGCGAGCAGCTTGGGCGTGTGATCCATGTGCACCACCGGCACCTGCCCAAGGACCAGTGGGGGAGCATCGACGGGATCGAGCCCGAGTATGACGAGGACGACGATTTCTTCGGGTTTGATGACGGGTACGGCTTCGCGGCCTGAGCATCGATGAGGCCTGATTCGGGTTCACCCTGCTGAAATCGGCGGGGTGTTTTTCCGTATACATGTGTGCAGGGGCGAAACGGGATGCCCCGCAGGGGTTTCACGAAGACATCACTGTCGGACCCATCGTGGTAGACTATCCTGCGGGCATCATCGCCTCGCAGGAGGTTTTTTGGCCATGATGAACATGCTGTTTGGCGAGCTTGCACCCTGGTTTACGGCGCCGGCGCTGCTGGGGACTGGGTTCCTGATGATCCAGCTGGTGCTGGGTGAGATCGGGGGCGACGGTGCGCTGGATGTGGATCTTGATGTGGATATCGAGGGGGATCACCCGGGCGCGGAGTTTGGGTGGCTGAGTCTGCAGTCGATCTCGGCGTTCTTTATGGGGTACGGGTGGATCGGCTTTGCGGCGTACCGCTTTCTTGATGTCGGTTTCACTGGCTCGGCGGTGATCGCGGTTGTCGCGGGCGTGGGTGTGGCCTGGCTGATGGTGTGGCTGCTGCGGAGCTTCCTGAAGCTGCAGAACAACACGAACGTGTCGATCCAGCAGGCGCGGGGGATGGTGGGGGAGGTCTACGTGACTGTTCCTCCGGAGGGGACTGGTCGCGGGGAGGTGGTGCTGGTGATCAACAACTCGCGCCACTCGTACTTCGCGATTCAGGGCGGTGAGAACGCGGGGGAGGCGATCGTGACGCACACGCGTGTGCGTGTGCGGGACGTGGACACCGCGAGCAATATTCTGATCGTTGAGCCCGCTTGAGGATTGTGCGGGTCTCGTTTTTCATGTCACAGTTGATGCAGGAGAATCAATGCAGGGATCAATGACGCTGGCCCAGGCGAACACGGGCAACTCAGGGATGTTTATCATCATTTCGATCGCGGTGGCGTTGTTTGTGCTGCTGTTCGTGGTGCTGTTCCTCGCGAGCAGGTACCGTCGGTGCCCGTCGAACCGGATCCTGGTGATCTGGGGTACGGGTTCCAAGAGCAGTGCGCAGTGCTTCCACGGCGGCGGCAAGTTTGTGTGGCCGGTGATCCAGGACTACGCGTACATGTCGCTGGAGCCGCTGGTGATCGAGATCCCGCTGGAGGGGGCGCTCTCGCTGAACAACATCCGCGTCAATGTTCCCTCGACGTTCACGGTGGGTATCTCGAAGGACCCGGTGCTGATGAGCAACGCGGCCGAGCGTCTGCTGGGGCTGACGCAGGGGCAGATCCAGGAGCAGGCGCAGGACATCATCCTGGGTCAGCTGCGTCTGGTGATCGCGACGCTGTCGATCGAGGAGATCAACAAGGACCGCGAGAAGTTCATGTCGCTGGTGAACGAGAACGTGGCCGAGGAGATCAACAAGATCGGCCTGCAGCTGATCAACGTGAACATCCGCGATATCACGGATTCGTCGGGCTACATCGAGGCGATCGGTAAGCGTGCTGCGGCCGAGGCGATCAACCGGGCGAAGGTTGAGGTCGCGGAGCAGGAGCGTGAGGGCGCGGTCGGTGAGGCCACGGCCGTGCGTGAACGCAACGTCCGCGTCGCGGAGGAGCGGGCGCTGGCCGAGCAGGGTCAGAAGAACGCGGAGCAGCAGCAGCGTATCGCGGTGGCGCAGCTCGAGGCCCAGGCGGTCACGGGTGAGGTTGAGTCCAAGCGCGACCAGGAGATCGCGACGGCTGAGCGCGAGGCCGAGACGATCGCGGCGAAGAAGCGCGCGGAGCAGGAGCAGCGTGTGCAGGTCGCGAGCGCTGAGGCAACGGCGGTCGATGGTGAGAACCAGTCGTCGGCGAAGGTGGCGGAATCGAACGCCGAGCTGGCGGAGATCCGGGCCGAGGCGAGCCGGCGCTCGGACGTTGCGGCGGCGGAGGCGCGTCAGAAGATCTTCCTTGCGCAGCGTGAGGAGGAGCTGGCGAAGCTGGCCAAGGAGAAGCTGGCGCCGCAGGAGATCGAGAAGAAGCGTGTCGAGATCGAGGCGGAGGCCAAGGCCGAGCGTGAGCGTCGCGAGGCGCGGGGCGAGGCGGACGCGATCCTGGCGAAGTACGAGGCCGAGGCGAAGGGCATCCAGCAGGTGCTCGAGGCGAAGGCCGAGGGCTACCGCAAGCTGGTCGAGGCGTGCGCGGAGAATCCCGCGGTGGCGCCGACGCTGCTGATGATCGAGCAGCTGCCGGAGCTGGTGGCGCAGCAGGTTAAGGCGATCCAGAACCTCAAGATCGACAAGATCACGGTCTGGGATTCGGGTTCCGGTGGCGCGAAGGACGGGAAGAACGCGACCGCGGACTTCCTCAGCGGGATGATCGGCTCGCTGCCGCAGGTGCACGAGCTGGCCAAGCAGGCGGGGATCGATCTGCCCAGCGCGCTGGGCAAGGTTGTGGAGCACGAGGCGCCGGCGCCCAAGTCCAGGGCTGTCGCGGACGATGCGACGGAGGGCAAGCCGGCCTGATCCGACGCGAGCGTCATTTCACAGCACCCCCGGATGCCCGGGGGTGTTTTTGCTTTTGTTGGCGCGCGGGGAGAGGCCCCCTCCCCCTCGCTGCGCGAGGGACCTCCCCCGGATGACCGGGGGAGGGGGCATGAAGCTGTGCGTCGTGGGTGTTTGTTCCCGAAGGAGCCGGGGCCGGCTCCGTCGGGCCACCCGTCGGATGTGCGGGGGTGTTTTTTGTTGCGGGCGTGTGAGATTGGGCCGCACTGCGCGGCTGCGCCGCGAGTACGGGCACCCAGCACAAAATGCAATGGAAGAGGCCCCTTCCGTCGCTCCGCCTATGGTGGATCGATACCTCCCCCGGAAGACCGGGGGAGGGTGCGTTGGGTGGGTAGCTTTGCGGCGGCTCGTGGGTGGTGCTCAGGCGCGTCGGCGCTTGAGGGCGATGATGCCGGCGATGGTGAAGATGCTGGCGGTTGCGGGTGTGGGGACCGCGGTGAAGGCGAAGTTGTCGAGCGATTCGAAGTCGTCGGAGGGGTTGAAGACGAATCGGGCGATGTCGTACTGATCGCGTGAGAAGGAGAAGACGGCGGAGGCGTCGGCGTTGCCGGCGGTGTCGGCGATGGAGTCGATCATGTTGCCCTGGGCGTCGAAGATCTGCGCGTTCCACTGCTTGGCGGCGGTGTCGCTGTCGACGACGCTGAAGCTGACGAAGTTGGCGTAGCCGTCGGTGAAGTCTGCGTGGACGGCGGCGTTGGCGTGGAACGCGGTGCTGGCGTAGATGAAGTTGCTCTGGTAGGTCGAGGTGTCCTTGCCCCAGGCGTAGAGGCTGGCCTCCGGGGTGGTGCTGAAGACGACGCCCATGCTCTGGTAGGTGTCGCCGGACCAGGATGCGCCGTTGCCGGCGAGCTCGTTGAAGTCGATGACGATGCCGGCGTGCGCGGCGGCGCAGGCGATGCTGAAGCAGGTGATGGCGGCTGGTGTGTGGCGTCGCATGTTGGATCCTTGTGTGGGTGGTGTGGTGGTACTCCGTGGCTGTTATGGCATGCGTTTCGATGGCTGGGGGTGCCAGTCAAACGCGGTGGGAACTGGGGCTGGGGGAGGACAGGCGTGCGAGGTGTCAGAACCGGATTTGGTTGGCCGATAACGCGGGGGTGCTGGATGTTGAGAAGAGGCCCCCTCCGTCGCTCCGCCTTTGGCGGATCGACACCTCCCCCGGATGACCGGGGGAGGATGCGTGTGGGCGTGTGTCGTTGGTGTTTGTTCCCGAAGGAGCTTGAGATGGCGCCGTTGGAGCATCCGTCGGATGTTGCCGCACTGCGCCGCTGCGCGGCGAGTGCGGGCACCCGCGCACAACGTGAGGGTTATGCGTCTTGCTTTGGTGAACCCGTGTTGTACATCACGGGCATGCGGCCTTTCCAATGCTGCCACGTGTCATCGTCGGTGATGAGGGTGGTCATGAAGTGGGCCACGTTGATGCGGCTGGTCTTGCCTGCGTTGAAGATCGCGCTGCGGGTCGGGGAGGGATGCACGGTGTACTCGGTCACGGCCTCTTCATTCGTCAGCCCGTCGGGGCGAACGGCGGCCCACTCGATCACCGGGCTGCCTTGGCCGAAGCGTGTTCGCAGGTGGTCGGCGGCGTGCTCGTTATCCGAGTGTGGCGGGACGAGGAGGCGCACGAGCGCGATGACGATCCTTTCCGCCAGCGAGATCCGTTCATCGAGATCGCAGTTGCGAACGCCCGATGAGTTCATCAGCACGAACCGCACCGGCTTGCCCTGATCGGCTGCGCAGATCGCGTCGCACAGTCGGCGTGTTGCGCTGGACACGAGGCGGCGGGGCGGGAGGAAGATGCCCTTGAACGTGAGGTTGTGGCCGAGGCACGAAGCTACCGCGTCGCAGGCGCGCACGTGCTCGATCATGTCTGCTTCGCTGATGTCGAGCACGCTTGCCTGGATGATCGTGAGGTTCGGGTGCTCGCGGAGTTCGGCGGGCAGGCGATCGGGCGAGCGGACGATGGCGCGCACGTGGTGGCCGTTTGAGAGGAGCTGATCGACGAGGAGCCGGCCGGTCGCGCCCGTCGCTCCAACGACGAGCGCGGTGGATGTGTGTTGTGGTTGCATCGGGTGATCGTAGTGTGTTACTGCACTGGATGATCGAGTACACTCGGTCGCTCGCGCGGGGGAGGTGATGTGCGATCAGGTTTCTTTCAGTGTTAATGAGCGTGGGGTGCCCGTACTCGCCGTCTTCGGCGCAGTGCGGCGCATGGGTGTATCTGTTT
>JAEPOJ010000034.1 GCA_017642965.1 Phycisphaerales bacterium | reverse complement strand
GGCGCGAAGCACGAATCCAACGTCGAAGAGCAGGCGATCGAAGCCCTCGTCGGCGACTCTAACTCCGAAAATCCCGCGTACGACAAAGGCCCCATCCTGGTCGTCCGCGACCTCAACTCCCCAGGCAAGCTCAACAACATCAATCTCGAGCTCTACCCGGGGGAGATCCTCGGCGTCGGCGGCCTCGTCGGCGCGGGCCGCTCGGAGCTCTTCGATGCGATCTTCGGCATCGACCCGCGCGTCTCCGGATCGATCGCCGTCGACGGTGTGGAGATCGCCGGCAAAGGGACCAAGGCCGCAATCGATGCGGGTGTGGGGCTTGGCTACGTGCCCGAGGACCGTCGAAACCAAGGGCTCTTCTTCAACCTCGGTATCGACGAGAACATCCTCGCACCCATCATGCCCGACATCTGCGGCGGCTTCGGGATGCGCCGCCTCGAGGACGAGCTCCAGCGCGTCCAGGCACGCGTCGACAAGTTCCGCATCAAAACGGCCACGCTCCGCGACACCAAGCCCAACGAGCTCTCAGGCGGCAACCAGCAGAAGTTGCTTATCGCACGCTGGATGAGCGACCGCACCAAGGTCCTGCTCCTCGACGAGCCCACCCGTGGCATCGACGTCGGCACCAAGACCGAGATTTACAAGCTCATCAACGAAGCCGCAGACCTCGGGCTCGCCATCCTGCTCGTGTCTTCCGAGATGCCGGAACTGCTCGCCCTCTCCGACCGGATCCTGGTCATGGGCGAGGGCGTGATCAAGGGCGAACTCAAGGGCGCCGAGATGACGCAAACGAACATCCTCACGCTCGCGACCGATGAGTCGCACACCGCAAAGAAAACAGCCGCACCCGCTTGAGCAGGCACGGCCGCTGTTTCACTGTTCAACCGGGTTCACTCGATCACACGGACCTTGACGGTACGCTGTGGCGCTTCCATGTTGCCCTCCTGATCGATCACTTCAACGCTCACATCATCGCCCTCGCGTGAGGCCTTGAAGGTCGTGAGCAGGTACTCGCCCATCATGTACTCCATACCCTCGCCGGCATCCTCGTAGAGGGTACCGGTCGCTTCGCCGTTCGCATCAAGGTGTACGATCAGTGTGATCTCATCGCGCTGATCGGGGCGATCGCCGAAGTACTGCGTCACGGGCGCAGTCACGATGATCGATCCGGGCTTGATGTACAGGTCGGGCTGGTCGGGGTCCTTGGAGTCACGCCCGCCATCGAAACTCGGGAAGTCAAACTTCGCCCATTCGACGCCATCGATCGCTTTGGGAAGTACCGCGACACGATCCGCCTCGGGCGTCACCTTCGCCACCACCAGCAGCGAGTCGCCAAGCAGGAACGAATCGTCCTCGCTCCGAAGCGCCGGATCGCTCGGGTCCGCGAAGAACGTCGGCATCGAAATCGGCGTGCCGTGCACCGAGGACTCATAGAACAGCGTGTAGATGTAGGGCATCAGACGGTAACGCCGCTCGAGCGCCCGCCGGCAGGTCGCCTCGACCTCAGGCCCGAACGCCCACGGCTCCTTATCGATGTTCCCCTTCGCGGTGTGCCCACGCGAGAATGGGAAGAGCGAGCCGAAGCCCATCCAACGCGCGAAGAGTTCACCGTCGCCGTTGTACGCGAACCCACCGATGTCCGGGCCCGCGAACGGCTGCCCCGACAGCGCTAGGTTCACCGTCATCGGGATCGACATATCCAGGTGCTCCCAGTTCGCCGAGTTGTCGCCCGTCCAGGTCGCGCCGTAGCGGTGCCCGCCGAGGTAGTTTGCTCGCGAGAGCACGAAGGGCCGCTTGCCCGGGTTGGCATCCATCACGCCCTCGCGTGTCGCGCGAATCATCTGCATGCCGTACACGTTGTGGTAACGGGCGTGATCGTCCGTCCCGCCCAGCTCGGGGTCCGCCTCGTGGACGTTGTCCTCGGGCATGGTCTTGGTCTCGACGTTGAACACCGCCGGCTCGTTCATGTCGTTCCAGACGCCGTCGATCTCGTAGGCCATGAACTCCTCGTAGAGGTCCGACCACCACTCACGCACGTCCTCGTTGAGGTAGTCCGGGAAGACGCACACGCCGGGCCACACCTCGCCCGTGTAGGTCTTGCCGCTGGCGTCCTTGACCCAGACGTCGTGCTCCGTGCCCGAGTCATAGACAAAGTACCCGTCCTCCTTCTTCACGCCCGGATCGATCATCCAGACGTTGCTGAAGCCGATGGAATCGAGGTAGCGGTTCAGTTCTTTCGGGTCGGGGAACTGCTCGTCATCGAACGTAAAGACGCGGTAGCCGTCCATGTAGTCGATGTCCATCCAGATCACGTCCGCTGGGAGCTGCTTCTCGCGGAACGTGTCCGCAACCTCCTTGACGCGCGAGTCCGGGTTGTAGGAGTAACGGCACTGGTGATACCCAACCGCCCAGCGAGGCGGCATCGCGATCGTGCCGGTCAGTTCCGCCAGCCCCTCCATCACCGCCTGCGGCGACTCACGATCGATCACGATCACCGGGAACTGATACCCAACACCCCGGAACGTGATCCCTTCACGCAGATCAATCTGGCATCGCTCAGTCGTGTCCGCAAGCACACCAAACGCCGTGCCATCAGGACGAACCGCGAGCACCCACGGCTGCGAGGTGTACAGGTTCTCCGCCCCGAGCCCATACCCGAACGCGTCGTAGTTCCACGTCTCAGTCACAAACCCATTGCGGAGCAGCGGCCCCGCAACCTGCCCGGTCCCGTACAAGCTTGTTCCGGCCTCGATATCGATCGAAGCCACGTACCGCCCCTCATCGTTCTTCGAAAAGCTCGGCACCAGCGGATGAGCAGACGCATCGATATCACCGATCGATTCGAACTCACGGACCATGGCGATCGAAGGACGCCGGTTGACCCGGGCCTCATCGGACGCGTCGAAACGAACGATCCCCTTGCCGATGATCTCGCCAAGCTGAGCATGCGCAATACTGGGGGTAACACAGATGACACAGGTCGTGCAGAGCACGGATCGGATGAGGTGGTTCATGCGGTTCCTCGGGCCCCGAGGGGCGATTTCACGAAAGACAGCGGAATGTTCTGGGACTGTACCAGAGTAAGCCGAAAAAAGTGCCGTTTTTCCACCAGAATCGCACGAAAGTGTGTTCACAATCGGCACGATCTCAGGGATAATCGGTGTTGAGGAACACTGGCAATCGCCCCACCAACTCACCTGAGTGGACGGAACCTACGCATGAACACCACAACCAACTCGATTCGTATCACAGCCTGCGCCCTTCTCCTCGGCCTCGCGGGCTCATCCGCACAGGCACAAAACGCCCAGAACTACCTCCAATGGTTCGAAACCGAGTGGGACGACATCGAACGCCGCGTGCCGGATTTCTTCCTCGCCGGCTACAACGCCGTGTGGCTCCCACCCGTTTCCAAGGCATCGTTTCTCAGCCCCGGCTACGACCCGTTCGACCGCTTTGATATCGGCCAGCCACCCCTCCTCGCGTTCTCATCGTCACGCGATCGCACGACCTACGGCACCGAAGCAACATTCAAGGCCATGATCGATGAGATCCACCAGGCCGGCGGCGAGGTCTATATCGATGCGATCTTCAATCACAACGGCGGTCGCACAGAGTCCGACGCCTTCCTCGCTCAGGGCGGCTACCCGGGCTTCTGGATCCCACGCGAGGACCCACCCCGCGACAAGCAGCCCACCGACGACTGGGGCGATTTCCACAACGGTGTCGCGTCCGGCTACCTTCAGTCCGAGGACCCCGGCGGCCCTCGCTACGACCTGCACGACGGAGACCTGGTCGCACTCGTCGATATCGCTCAGGAGAGCAACAACCAGTTCATCCGCCAGCCCGTCGAGGAGGGCAACCCGGACAACATCCCCGCAGGCACCATCTGGAACAAGCCAGATCCCAACAACGCACGCTTCTACCAGGATCAGCTGCTCTCCCCCACGACCGTGAACAACCCGGGCACCGCCCGCAACCCCGGCGGGACCAGCTTCACGCGCTACCCGTTCAACATCAACAACCCCCTCGCCGGCGACGCCGTCGTTGAGAACGGCACCGGGCTCCTCATGCGTTGGGCACAGTGGATGGTTGAGGTGCAGGGCGTCGACGGATTCCGTCTCGATGCACACAAGCACATCCCCAGCTGGTTCTGGGACGGCTTCTTCGACGCCGCGATCCACAAGACACGCACGTCCCCCGCGACTGGGAACAAGGTCAACCCCTTCACATTCGGTGAGAACGTCACCGGCAACTTCGACATCCTCAGCAACCAGATCCGCAAGGATTCCTTCGCAAACCGAGACGCACTCGACCTCCAAGGCGCCGCCCGACTCCGCGACCTGCTCAACGCGGGTGGATTCGGCTCATGGGGAAACATCAACTCCAGCGCGGATTCGGGCCACCTCGACTTCGCGGACGATGGATTCATCAACGGGTCCATGGGCGTCAACCATGTCTTTTCGCACGACAACGGCACCGCCGGCTCTGGGCACTCAGTCCCGCCGCTCCCCAGCGCACGCCAGCAGGGATTTCAGATGACCGCGTACATGCTCATGCGTCCGGGACGCACGATCGTGTATCACAACGGTCGTCAGTTCATCTCGCGCGGCGGAGGATTCCACCCGCGCGAAGGCAATCCCAACGCGCTCGGCTGGGACGCGGCAACCCAGTCGCTCGACGATACCGTCACAACCCTGATGCACATCCGCAATCAGGTCGCGTACGGCCAATACTTCCAGCTCAACGCCAACATCAGCGACACGCTCGTCTTCGAACGGGCCTTCAACAACCAGGCGAACTGCCTCGTCGCGGTCAATGACCGGTTCGACTCCGGCATCGATTCGGTGACCGTCAACACCTCCTACCCGCAGGGCACACGCCTTCACGAAATGACCGGCAACGCCGCCGACCCCGTCATCGACCCGACCAACGCGATCCCCGAGGTCATCGTCGTCGGCGCCGGCGGCTCCGTGACCCTGCAGGTCCCCCACAACACCACCGGCTCAACCGAGCACGGAAAGGGGTACGTCATCTACGCCGAGGCACTGCCCGAAGCGGAGGTCACCTTCATCGGGGCCGACGGCGTCATCGCGCCCGATCCAGACTCGTTCCCCGACTTCCTCCAGCGTCTGAACGAAGCAACCATCATCACGGACGACTCGTTTGAGATCCGATTGCAAACAACCCCGGGCGATCCGGAAGACCCGAACACGGACGACAACGCCCTCTTCGCGTTCAACCAGCGCAACCAGGACTTCAACGGCAACGGTGTCACGGACATCCCCACCACCTCATCGGTCATCGGTGGCTTCGAGGAGTTCACCACGCTCAAGTCCCCCCTCTACAACTCGGGCAACCCGTTCGGGCTCTACCGTCAGGAGATCGACGCGACCCAGATGGAGGAGGGCTACCACTACCTCACCGTCATCGCCTTTCGCCATCGCCCCGCTGGCACGACCCCGATCTTCCGCGAGGTCCGTAAGGTCCTCTACATCGATCGTGAACCGCCCGCGGTGCAGCTCGAGCAGGCCGGCATGACGACCGATGATCCACGCCCGCAGTTCAACATCACCGCCCTCGACCGAACAACCAGCGAGGTCTACGCCTTCCTGAACCTCGACGCCGGCGAGGACCCACTTACGATGCTCAACTCGGGCTCGCAGGCGCTCCCATTCGATCGCTACACCTACAACAAGACCTTCAACTTCGACCTGAGCCCCGGCGCGAACACGGTCACCATCGTCGCCCTCGAGGACTCGGGGAACGCGAATATCCTCACAGAAACAGTCACGCTCGGCGTCGACTGCGAGGCCGACCTGACAGGCGACGGCGTGCTGAACTTCTTCGATGTCAGCGCATTCCTATCGCTCTACAACGCGCAGGACCCCGCCGCCGATTTCACCGGCGACGGCCAGTTCAACTTCTTCGATGTCAGCGCCTTCCTCGGGTCCTACTCCGCGGGCTGCCCCTGATACCGAGCACAGATCTCGAAATAAAAACACCCCGCGAAACGCGGGGTGTTTTTTCATCTAGAAACTAGGTGGATCAGTACACGCCCTCATCTCCACCGGTGATCTGCTCGGGCCTGGTTTTGATGAGCCCAAACCAGATCAGGTAAAACAGCGGGATGCACACGCCCAGCAGAATCGTCATCACAAGCCCAACGACCTGACCGGCAGCCGCCTGCGTGGAATCGGCCCCCATGCCAGCAGCCATCGGATTGTTCGGAAACTCTTCCGCCCACTTCGCGTTCAACGCGGCCTTCGACATCTGGTTCATGTAGCTCCAAAGACTCAGCGGGATCGTGATCACCCCGTACACCAGGTGCAGCGGGCGCGTCACCGGACGCCGGCTCACCGCCATGATGCCCGCGAAGAGCAGCAGCAACGATCCGAGCACACCGAGCACCGCGATCGTGTAATCCGTGGCGGTCGGAACGATCCCGTACGGCACAGGGTCGCCCTCCAATGCCCGTTCCATCAGATTGGCAGAGAACGGCAGAAACGCCAACCCAAGCCCGCCGCACAGCAGCCAGAGCCCGCCCCAGATGATCGAGATGATGCCGATGACCAGCGGCCACTTCGGTCGGTCGATCACCTGGATCGATTCCCATTCATCGACAGGCGCTGATTGTTCATGCTCATAGTGATCTGACATCGAGTACCCCCAAACTGGTGCATAGTGGTATTGGGAGTATACCAGAACGGATTACACACGCTGGAGGAAGCGGATGTCGTTCTCGAAGAGCATGCGGATATCGGGGATGCCGTACTTGCCCATCGCGATCCGCTCGATCCCAAACCCGAAGGCGAATCCGGTGTACTCCTCCGGATCGATCCCGCAGGCCTCGAGCACATTCGGATCGACCATGCCGCACCCGCCCAGCTCGATCCAGCTCGGGTCCGTCCCGGGCTTGAGTGCGATCATCATGTCGAACTCGGCGCTGGGCTCGGTGAACGGGAAGAAGCTCGGGCGCAGACGCACATCCGCATCCTCGCCAAAGTACGCCCTGGCGAACTGGAGCAGCGTGCTCATCAGGTCGCTCATCGAGACGCCCTTGTCGATGTAGAGCCCCTCGATCTGATGGAACATGAACGAGTGCGTCGCGTCGACCGTGTCTGGGCGGTACACGCGCCCGGGCGACACGATCTTGATCGGGGGCCCCCAGCCCTTCGCGACCGCGTCCTCCATCGTGCGGATCTGCACGGTTGAGGTCTGGCTGCGGAGCATCCGCGGTGTGGCGACCTCGTTGGGATCATCGACATAGAAGTTGTCAATTGGATCACGCGCGGGGTGCGCATCGGGGATATTGAGCTTCACGAAGTTGTGCTCATCGTCCTCAAGCTCGGGGCCCTGGGCCACCTCAAAGCCGAGGCGTGAGAAGATCTCGACGAGCTCGCCGCGTACTCGGGTGATGATGTGCTCCTTGCCGACCGAGTGCGTGTCGATGACACCGGGCTCGGTCAGGTCGAGCATCGGGCCGGACGACTTGCCGCCGCCACCGGAACCGAGCGATTCCTGCTTCGCCTTGAACCCGCCCTCGAGCTTCGATTTCACCTCGTTGAGCCGCTTGCCGACCTGCCCCTTCTGCTCGTTGGGCACGTCCTTCATCATTGGCATCACCGAGCGGATCTTGCCCTTGGTCCCGATGTACTCGATGCGCCACGCTTCAAGCGCCTCGGCATCACTGACCTGGTCCAGAGCACCCATGGCGCTCGTTTCGATCTCGTTGAGTGCGTCCAGCATCGTCATGGTCGATCGTAGTCCCTGTGCATGTGTTTCACGATTCCGACGGCTCAAGAAAAACCCCGCTCGGTCTGAGCGGGGCTTGAGACTTCAGTGATCGCGAGCGTGGATCAGTCCTCGCTCTTGGTCTCTTCGCCGTTGTCCTCGGCGGGTGCCTCTTCTGCAACTGCAGCAGGCGCTTCGGCCTTGGCGAAGTCCTTGCGGAGCTTGGCCGCGAACGCGGTCCGCTTGTCGGCCTGACGGCGACGCCCGGATGGGTGACCGCCGATCTCAGGGCCTTCCTCGTTGCCGACGAACTGGATCACGCACAGCTCAGCCGCGTCGCCGAGGCGGTGACGCCCGAGCTTGACGATGCGGGTGTAACCACCGGCACGATCCTCAAAGCGGGGCGCGACGTTCTCGAAGATGTGGCGAACGAGCTTGGGCGCCTTGCGGAGCTCACCGTAGCGGTTCCGCTCGATCTCCTCGATATCGGGGAGGTCGAAGAAGCCCTCGACGAACTCGCGCTGCTCCTCAACGGCCTCACGCTCCTCGTCGGTCGCGTTCTTGGCGACGTAGGACCACGCGAACGCGTTGCGGTCGCCACCGAGCATCGAGATCACCTGACGGCGAGCGTGCAGATCGCCACGCTTGGCCTTGGTCACGATCTTCTCGACGAACGGCTGCAGGGCCTTCGCCTTGGTCACGGTCGTCGTGATCTGGCCGTGCTCGAACAGACTCGCGGCCATGTTGCGGAGCATCGCCTGACGATGTGCCGCGGTTCTTCCCAACTTAAAGCCGGCTTTCCGATGACGCATGGCTTTATCCCTTCGATTCTGACGCGATCACCGCGTCGTGTATGCAGAGCGGGCTCGATCGCCCACGTTGATGCTTCAGTTCACACCCGCGGCGTTGTAGCCCTCGGGCAGTTCCATTCCAAGATCCAGCTCGATGTCCTGCAGCTTCCGCTTCACCTCACGCAGCGACGTACGCCCGAACGAGCGGAGCTTGAGCAGCTCCTGCTCGGTCTTGGTGACCAGCTGCGCGACGGTGTCGATCCGGGCCGACTCGAGACAGTTGCTCGCACGCACCGAGAGATCGAGCTGCTCGATGGGCATGTTGAGCTTGCGGATGAGCTCCTCGTCCACCCCGGCAGCGGCCGCGGCGTTCTCCGACACGCGCTCCTCGCCGATGTCGAAGTACTGGATGAACGGGTTGAGGTGCTTACGCATGATCTTCGCCGCCTCGACCATAGCCATCTCGGGCGTGGTCGTGCCGTCGGTCCAGATCTCCATCGTGAGCTTATCGTAGTTCGTCTTCATCCCGACGCGTGTGTCTTCAACGGAGTAGCGGACACGCTGCACCGGCGAGTAGATCGCGTCAACGGGGATGACGCCGATCTCCTGCTCGTCGTTGCGCCCGTACTGCTCGGAGGCGGGGATGTACCCGCGGCCCTTGCCGACGTGAATCTCCATCTCGAACGGGATCTCCTCGGTCAGCGTGGCGATGACCAGGTCCTTGTTCATGATGGTGATGTTCGTATCCGCCTCGATCAGGTCGGCGGTCACCTCGCCCGGGCCCTGAGCCGCGAGCTTCATCACGCGCGGTTCGTCGCCCTCGAGCTTGACGATGAGATTCTTGATGTTCAGGACGATGTCGGTGGTGTCTTCCAGCACGCCCGGCATGCTGGTGAACTCGTGCTCCACGCCCTTGATTTTGATCGCGGTAACCGATGCGCCCTCGAGCGACGAGAGCAGGATGCGACGCAGCGAGTTGCCGACGGTCGTGCCCATGCCGCGCTCAAACGGCTCAACAGTAAAGCGCCCGAAGGTATCCGCGGTGAACTTGGGGTCCGCGACGACCTTCGAAGGAAGTTCCAATCCACGCCAGCGTACACGCATGTCGTTGATCTCCTCAGCAAGTGGTGGTTCATTGAACCATGTGCAACGCTCGATCTTGGCTCACAGGTCCGACACGCTTGCTGACCGCGTCGTCCTTTCTTCCCTTGCCGAGCACGAAAAACACCCGTGCGTCTTTCGACACGCGGGTGCGATGATTCATATCAGACGCGACGCTTCTTGGGCGGGCGGCAGCCGTTGTGCGGGACCGGGGTGTGGTCCTCGATGGCCGTCACACGCAGGCCCGTGGAAGCAAGCCCGGAGACCGCGTTCTCACGACCGGCGCCGGCACCGGTGATCTTGACCTCGATCTCGTTCATCCCCATCTTGCGAACCTTCTGGCCGCACTGCTCACCCGCGCGTGTCGCGGCGAACGGGGTGGACTTGCGTGCACCCTTGAAGCCGATGGTGCCGGCCGAGTCCCAGGCGAGTGTCTCGCCGCTGGTGTCGGTGACGGTGATGATGGTGTTGTTGTGCGTGGCCTTGATGTGCGCGACGCCGCGAACAACACCCTTGCGAACTTTCTTTGCCTTCTTCGCCATTGAATCTCGCTCCTGACGGTTCCACTTCCCTCAGCAACCTGCGTCGGGCTGGAACCTTGCGATGTATGAGTCTGGATTGTCGTGCTCCCCGGGCAAACACCCGGGAGGCACCGCTTAGCCCTTGACGCCCTTCTTGCCCGCAACGGTCTTCTTACGACCCTTACGAGTGCGAGCGTTACAACGCGTCCGCTGACCGCGGGTCGGCAGACCCGAGCGGTGACGATCGCCGCGGTACGAGCGGATCTCACGCAGACGCTGGATGTTCTGCTGAACCTGACGACGCAGGGCGCCCTCGACGAGGAAGCCGTTGTCGATGATCGTGTTCAGGTGCGAAACATCGGTCTCCGAGAGCTCGTTCGCACGAGTATCGGGGTTGATGTTGGCCTCTGCGAGGATATCCGCAGCATACTTGGGACCCACGCCGTGGATGTACTGCAGTGAGTAGTAGATCTTCTTGCGTTCGGGGATGTCAACACCTGCGATACGGGGCACTGTTTGCTCCTGTCACCGGCTCACGCCGGAAATATGCTGCGTGCATCGCACGCGTATCTGATTTCTCATTCAACCCTGGTAGCGCGATCAGCCCTGACGCTGCTTGAACCGGGGGTTCTTCTTGTTGATGACGTAGACCTTGCCCTTGCGGCGCACGATCTGACAGTCCTTGGAGCGACGCTTAACACTCGACTGAACCTTCATGA
The DNA here is from genome assembly GCA_017642965.1 of Phycisphaerales bacterium. GTDB lineage: Bacteria > Planctomycetota > Phycisphaerae > Phycisphaerales > UBA1924 > UBA1924. The sequence continues at coordinate 25,617 of JAEPOJ010000034.1, read as the reverse complement.
CTTGCTCCTGTCGCCCGTCGCGACGCTCATCCGGCACAGAGCCGGCTTTCATATCTCATTACGCAGCGATCCCGGAGGGGAAAGCTGGGCCAAGACTATAGGCCCGCAACCAAAAATTTCCTGTATCTCAAGCTCGCAAAGTGCCTTGAGCTTGAAAATTTCTCTCCCGAAAGTCCCAAACACACGCCGAAACTATTTGTCCGCCGAGTTGCCCAGGAAACCCTCGTAGTTCCGCATCAGCAGCGAGGCCTCGACCCGCTGCAGGAAGTCCAACGCCACGGAGACCACAATCAGCAATCCGGTACCCCCGAGGAACTGAGAAACGGCAAAGTCGATCCCCAGCTCAGAGCTCGCGACCATCGGCAGGACCGCGATCACCGACAGGAATGCCGCCCCGACGTAGGTGATGCGTTCCATCACGGCCTCGAGATACTCCGCCGTTCGCGGCCCCGGCCTGAGCCCGGGGATAAACGACCCGTGATCCCGCAGCTGCTTGCTCATCTCCTCAGGGTTGAACTGGACCGTGATCCAGAAGTAGCTGAAGAAGTAGACCATGATCACATAGAGCACCAGGTACGGGAACTGCCCCGTCTGGAAGTTGGTGCTCAGCCACTGGAGGGCGTCGAAGTAGAACCCCTCGTTGTTGCCCGTCGTCTGGGCCAAGTCAGTCAGGTAGCTGAATGCGACGGACGGGAAGATCATCAGCGAGCTCGCGAAGATGATCGGCATGACGCCGCCGTGGTTCACACGCAGCGGCAGGTAGCTCTTCTGACCACCGAACACGCGCTTCCCGCGCGAGTGCTTGGCCTGCTGCACCGGGATGCGCCGCTGGGCCACGGTCAGCAGCACGGAACCAGCCACAACCATGATGAACAGCGAAACGAGCACGATCAGCCCCATCCACCCCATCTTGGTGGAGTCCTTGGGATCAAAGCCGCTGTACAGGCTCATGATCGCGCCGGGCATGCCGGTGAGGATGCCCGCCATGATGATCAGCGAAACGCCGTTGCCGATGCCGAAGCGATCGATCTGCTCGCCGAGCCACATCAGGAAAATAGTCCCCGCGGTCAGTGCCGTGATCGCCATCACCCACCAGAGCGGGTTGCTCGCCCAGCCCTGATACACGAGCCCGGACTTGGTGATGAACGAGAGCCAGCCGACCGCCTGCACGATACAGAGCCCCACCGTCACGTAGCGTGTCCATTCCTGGATCTTGGCAAAGCCCGTCGGCCCCTCCTCCTTGAGCTTCTTGAGCTGCGGAGAAACCGACTGGAACAGCTGGAAGATAATCGCCGCCGTGATGTACGGCATGATGCCAAGGCCGAAGATCGTGGACTGCCCGAACGAGCCGCCCGAGAAGATCGCCACGTACTGCATGACCTTGCCCGCGGCGCCGCCGGCGGCCGCCTGCGCTTCAAAGAAGCGGGTCAGCGCGCTCTGGTCAACACCCGGGACGGGGATCCAGAAACCGATGCGATAGACTGCCAGCATCGCGATCGTGAAGAGGATCTTGTTGCGCAGCTCGTCGATCTTGAAGACATTGATGAGAGTCTTGATCAGCATCCTGTCTGTTCTCCGCCTGGTCCTGCGTTCATGCGAACTGCGTTGGGCGTGCCACGATCATCAATGAAAAACGCCGTGACCGATACCTTGAGGGGGATCCTAGCGGCCCCGCCGGCAAGCGATCGGTCACAGCGTCATGAATCACAACACATTCTCACCTTCTCGGGCCATGCCCCGAGCACCGAGCTCAACCCTTCTTGAGCACCTCGCCGCGTGCGAATGCTTCCGAACGCTTGCGATGCCATTCCTGGTTCTTGAGCTTCTTGGTCAGGTTCTTGGGTGAGCGATCGTCCGAGTTGCGATCGATCCCGCGGACCTTGTCGCGACGCGTGCCGGTCTCGGTCACGCTGCCACCCGCATCGGTGATCAGAGCGCGAGCGGAATCCGTCACACGGTTCGCGGTCACGTTGAGCTTCACGCCGAGCTTCTCGTCGCCATCGCCCAGACCGCCGAGGATCTTGAGATCACGCGAGGTGTCACGCACGAGGCCCGCCTTGATGAGGGTCTCGTGGTTGACATCGCCACCGTTCTTGAAATCGTCGTGCGCGACAATGGCGCCCAGGTTGACGATCCAGAACTGGGTCTTGAACTTGGCGTTGGTGAAACCGAACTTCGGCATGCGACGGAAGAACGGCATCTGGCCACCCTCAAACTGGTACAGCTTGGAGTAGCCCTGGCGTGCGCCAGCACCCTTCTGACCGCGACCGGCGGTCTTGCCGTTGCCGGAGCCGACGCCTCGCCCGACGCGCTTGCGCTTCTTGTACTTGCCCGCCATCGCGGTAACTTCGTGGATCATCATGGCCGGTGACTCCCGGTTAGGTGTGCTTTCGTTTGATCAGCTCTCTTAGGACTCGGACGAGTCGCCGCCTTCGGCCTTGGCCTCAGCGGGTGCCTCGCTCGCTGCGGGTGCCTGAGCGGGCGCACCGCGGTCGCCACCGCGACCACCACGCCCACCGCCGCGTCCCCCGCGACCGCCACGCCCGCCGCGACCACCGCGGTCCTGGCCGACGGTGTTGACAGGAGCTGCCATCTTTTCGCCCTCGGTCTTCGAGGGCATGAACTTGCTGCCACGCTCGATCCGCTCCTCGATATCCGAGGTCGTGATCTCGACGCCACGCAGCTCCGCGATCTGCTCGCGGGTACGCAGCTTCCCGAGACCGTCGATCACGGCGCGAACCGTGTTCAGCTTGCTCGTCGAGCCGGTGCACTTGGTCAGGCAGTCCGAGATGCCGGCGATCTCCATCACCGCACGGACCGTGCCGCCCGCAACAACACCGGTACCCGGCGAAGCGGGCATGAGGCGGACCGTGCTCGCACACGCGCGCCCCTCGATCTCGTGGGGGAAGGTCGTCCCGGCCATTGGAACCGTGATCAGGGACTGGCGTGCACGCTTCTGTGCCTTCTCGATCGCCGTGGGGACTTCGGGCGACTTGGCGTAGCCGTAGCCGACCTTGCCGCGCCGGTCACCGACAACGACCAGGGCGCCGAAGCTGAAGCGGCGACCGCCCTTGACCGTCGCGGCCGTGCGGTAAATGCCCACAGTGTGCGACTCGAGATTCGTGCTTTCGTCGAGGATTTCAGCCATAGTTGCTGTCTCTTTCAGAATCGTTCCGTTAGAACTTCAGACCACCGTCACGTGCCGCGTCAGCGAACGCCTTGATCCGCCCGTGATACTTGAAACCGCCGCGATCGAACACCACATCGGTGATGCCCGCATCCTTGGCACGCTCGGCGAGCAGGGTGCCCGCGGTCTTCGCCGCGTCGCAGTTGCCCGTGGAACCGTCGACCTTGACGCCCTTGTCGCGGGTCGAGGCGCTGACGAGCGTCTTGCCCGCCATATCGTCGATGACCTGCGCGTAGACGTGGTTCAGTGAACGGTACACCGCCAGGCGCGGACGCACCGGCGTGCCGGTAACGCGCTTGCGGATGCCGATACGGCGGCGGGTTCGGCGGGCACCTTTAAGTTTGTTCTTGTTCATCGTAATCACCTCGTATGGGTCGGGGGTTGACCGACCCGCTCAGTGCTTTATCTCTTGGTTTACTTACCGAACGCCTTACCCTGCTTACGCATGATGGTCTCGTCGAGGTACTTGATGCCCTTGCCGTTGTAGGGCTCGGGCTTGCGCTTCGCACGGGTCGAGGCCGCGAAGTGCCCCACCGCCTGCTTGTCAGCACCGCTCACGGTGATGATCTGCTTATCCGCGGTCACGGTCAGACCCTCGGGGATCGGCATCTCGATCGTGTTCGCGTAGCCGACCTTGAGCGCGAGCTTGTTGCCGTTCACGGTCGCGGTCCACCCGACACCGACTACCTGCAGCTTCTTCTCGTACCCGTCCGTGACGCCCTTGATCATGTTGTTGATCAGCGCACGGGTCGTGCCCCAGTACGCGTTGTTGGAACGCTTCGCCTCAATCAGCTTCTCGTCCATGCTCACGCTGATGCTCTTGTCACCCTCGTCGTACGCAACATCAACCTCCGGGCGGAAGTCGTAGGACAGCGTCCCCTTGGGCCCCTCGATGGTGATCGAGTTGTCCGCGAGGTTCACCTTCACGTTGCCAGGCACCGAGATGGGCTTCTTTCCGATTCGCGACATTTCGCGTTCCTTTCCGACTGTCCTCGTCGTCCGGCGACCGCCGGGGATTCCAATCGTTGCTGTGGGCAATACACGCCCGTGAGTTTTTTCTCAGCTCCTCAGAGCACCGTGCAAAGCAGCTCGCCGCCGACGCCCTTCTCACGGGCCTGACGGTCAGACAGCACACCGCTGCTCGTCGATACGATCGAGATCCCGAGGCCCTGCATCGGCGCGGGGATCTCGTTCACCTTCTTGTACACGCGGCAGCCGGGCTTGCTCATGCGCTTGATCTCATGGATCAGCACCTCGCCGCGCGGGCCGTACTTCAGGTCAACGTGGATGGTGCCCTGCTTGTTGTCCTCAACGACCTCGTAGCCGTTGATGTACCCCTCGCTCTTGAGGGTTTCCGCAACACCGCGGCACACCTTGTTGTTGAGCACAACGACGCTCTTGGAGCGATTCCGCGTTGCGTTGCGGATACGGGTGAGCATGTCTGCGACTGGATCACTGATCGACATGGGGACCTACCTTTGTCCTTGCGTACTCTTTCAGGCACTCTACTGGCCTGGGTGTTTCGTTCTGCCCCTCGGGGCGTAATCTAACCAGCTGAACGCGTCAGCTTGCCCGCCTTACCAGCTGGCCTTACGCATCCCGGGGATCTTCCCCTCAAGCGCGAGCTTGCGGAGCATGATGCGGCTGATGCGGAACTTGCGGTAGACACCCCGCGAACGGCCCGTCAGCTCGCAGCGGCGAACGATGCGGGACGAGTACTTGGGGGTACGCTTGCTCTTGGCGACTTGTGCTTTGGTGGCCATATCTGCTTAATCCTTTGCCCGTGCTCAGTTCTTCTTGTTCTTCGCCGGCTTCTTGAACGGCAACCCGAGTTCCGCGAGCACGAACTTGCTCAGCTCGGGGTTTGAGTTGCTGAAGCTGAAGTTGATGTTCATCCCGTGGGTGAAGCCCTGCTCAGCCATGTTGATCTCGGGGAACACGCCCTGCTCGGTCAGCCCCATCGAGTAGCTGCCCTGACGATCGAACGCCTTGTCGTTCAGACCACGGAAGTCCTTGATACGAGGCGCCGCCAGGTTGAACAGCCGGTCGACGAAGTGCCACATCCGGTCGCGACGCAGCGTCACCTTGAACGCCGTCTCGTAGCCCTCACGAACCTTGAAGTTCGAGACGGACTTCTTCGCCGCGATCGCAACGGGCTTCTGGCCCGTGATCGTCGTCAGCGTGTGGATCACCGCTTCACGCACGTTGGTCGGGACCTTTGTGCCGTCCAGGTGACGACCCACGTTCACGTTAATCGTGACCTTCTCAAGCTTGGGCATCGCGTTACGGTTCCCGATCCCGTGCTCAGACGTGAGCTTGGGAAGAACGTCCTGCTCAAACTGGGTCTTCAGACGCGGGGTGTTGGGCTGCATCGCCTCATCCAGCACGGCCTGATCAAACTTGTCTTTCTTCGCCATCGCTTTGCCTTCTTTCGGGCCTGTGTTTGTCCCCGGTTTCCATCCGGAAGACGCCCTGTTGGTTCATCGCGCTTGATTCATCGCGTCAAGTTGCTCTGCGGCTCGCCGACTCAGTCCTTGGACTTGCTGACCTGCCCCAACGACTTGCCGCCCTTCACAGCGACACGAGTCTTCACGCCGTCCTTGGTCTCGAAGCGAACCCGTGAGGGCTTGCCGTCAACCACGGGCGAGACGTTTGAAATGTGGATCGGGGCCTCGATCGTCACGGTCCCGCCCTGGGGGTTCATCTGCGTGCGACGAAGGTGCTTCGTCCGCATGTTGACACCCTTGACGATGACCTGGTCCGACTTCGTGAGCACATCGGTGACCTCACCAACCGCGCCCTTGTTGTCGCCAGCGGTCACCATGACCTGATCGCCTGTTCGTACATGCTTCGGCATCACACAACCTCCGGTGCAAGGGAGATGATCTTCATAAACTTGCGCTCACGCAGCTCACGAGCGACCGGGCCGAAGATGCGGGTGCCCTTCGGGTTGCCGTCGTCGTTGATCAGCACAACCGCCGAGGAGTCAAACTTCACGTAGGACCCGTCCTTGCGGCGTGTGTTGCGAGCGGTGCGGACGACCACGGCCTTGTACATCTCGCCGGCCTTCACATCAGCACCCGGGAGCGCCTTCTTGATGCTGACCAGGACCTTGTCGCCCAGGTACGCCTGCCGACGGGTCTGACCGTCACGGCGGGTCGAGCCGCCGTACACACGGATAACGTAGGCGATCTTGCCGCCAGAGTTGTCCGCAACTTCACATCTTGATTCTTGCTGGAGCATTGCTTGCCCTGCCTTGTCTCACGCTTCACTCGCGTGTGCGATCATTCCGATTCGCCCGACGATTGGGTCACCCCGATCAGTCGGCACGCTTCTCCACGACACGATTGAGCTTCCAGCTCTTGGTCTTGCTGACCGGGCGGCACTGCACGATCTCGACCACATCGCCCATCGCGGACTCGTTGTTCTCATCGTGAACATGCAGAACGGTCCGCTTGCTCACGTACTTGCCGTACTTGGGGTGCTTCGCCTTGTAGTGGATCACGACCTTGCGGGACTTGTCCCGAGCGTCGCTCTCGACCACGCCAACCTTCGCACCTTTAAGTTCTGTATCGCTCATTGCGTTCTCCTGAGATCGTCTCAGCTCGCGGCCCGTGCCGTCTGCTCGGTCAGCAGACGGGCGATGTCCTTGCGGATCTTCCCGAACTGCGAGGTGTCTTCGATCTTCTCGCTCACGCTCTTGTTCCGAAGCGCGAGGAGCTTGCCACGAAGGTTGGCGAGCTCGACCGTAATCTCTTCATCATTCAGCTTGCGTACTTCTGCACCGGTCATCGTTCGCTCCTTATGCCTCGACCCGTCGGCCGACCATGCGGCACTTGACAGGCATCTTCATCGCCACTCGGAAGAACGCGCCGCGAGCACGCGACTCGCTCACACCGGCCAGCTCGTACAGGATCGTCCCGGGCTTCACGCGAGCAGCCCAGTAATCCACGTCCGCCTTGCCCTTACCCATTCGGGTCTCGAGCGGCTTCTTGGAGATGGGCTTGTCGGGGAACACGCGGATGAACAGCTTGCCCTCACGCTTGAGGTAGTGCTGGCACGTCACGCGGCCCGCCTCGATGCAGTTGCTCTTGAGCCAGCAGGGCTCGAGCGCCTGAAGACCGTACTCGCCGAACGCGACGTAGTTGCCCTTGGTCGCCTTGCGATCACGGACGCGGCGGAACTCTTTACGATGCTTGACCCGCTTGGGAATCTTATAAGGAGGCATTGTTCAATCCCTTCCGTATCTACAAATCGCTTAGCGACGACCGCGTGCACGCGCCTGAGCACCCGCAGCGTTCGACTGGTTTTCTTCCTGTTCGCTCGAGTACGGACCCTTATAGATCCACACCTTCACACCGATGATGCCGTAGGTCGTCAGGCTCTCAGCGAAACCGTAATCGATGTTCGCCTGGAGGGTCGAGAGAGGCAACGCACCCAGACGCACGTCCATGCGACGCGACATCTCAGCACCGCCAAGGCGACCGGAGATCTGGATCTTGACGCCCTTCGCCCCGGCCTGCATCACGGACTCGCTCCGCATCTTCACGACGCGGCGGAAGCCCATGCGCTTCTTGAGCTGCTCGGCAACGTTCTCCGCCACCAGCTGCGCGTCCATGTCCGGGTCACGGATCTCGATGATCGAGATCGAGACCTTGCGGCCGGTCATGTACTGCAACTCCTCGGTCATGCGGTCGACCTCGGCACCCTTGGGGCCGATCACCAGGCCCGGACGGGCGGTACGCACAATGACCTTGAGCTCCTCACGCGTACGCTCGATGTGGATGTCCGAAACGAACGCGTTCGGGGGCGTGCGGTTCAGGCGGTTATCGAGGTAGTTGCGGATCTTCTCGTCCTCGACGAGAAGCTCACCGTACAGCGCCTTGGGAGCGTACCAGCGGCTGCGGTGCGCTTCAGTAACGCCGAGACGGAATCCGAATGGGTGTGACTTCTGTCCCATTAGTTACGCTCCTGCAGTGACAGAGTAATGTGGCTCGTGCGCTTCACGATCGGGTGAGCACGCCCGCGGTCCTTGGGACGGAACCGCTTGATGTGCATCCCGCGATCGACGGTGACCTCGCTCACGAAAACGTTGCTGGTGTCCGCGCCGAGCTGCTCAGCATCGGCGGCGGCCGCCATCAGCGCCTTGCGGAAGTTCACCGCGGCACGCTTCGTCGAGAACGCGAGCATGTTGCTCGCCTCCTCGTAGCTCTTGCCACGGATCATGTCCGCAACAAGAATCGCCTTCTTGGGGCTACCGCGATGGTTACGGACCTGGGTCGTGAACGTCGCGATCTCACGCGACAGACAACCGACAGCGGTCGCCATCGCCTCGATATCACGCCGGGTGCAGCGGGGAGTTCCCTTGCCGCCCAGCCAGTTTCTCACGGCCTTAACCGCGGCATCGCCGCTCAGACCGTCACGAGTGACCGCGTCCGCGAGCTGTTCTACGCTCACGCCCGCCTCATCAGCACGCTTTTTCAGTTCTTTGGCTCGAAGTCGCACGGCTGCTTCCTTCCTTCTGAGTCACGGCCGCATCAGCGCCCGGACTTCAGACCTTCCTTCTTGTTCGTGTGACCACGGAAAGTACGAGTGCTCGCAAACTCACCGAGCTTGTGCCCCACCATGTCCTCAGTCACGAAGACATCCATGTGTGCACGACCGTTGTGCACCTGGAAGGTGTAACCAACGAACTCCGGCACGATGGTGCATGCGCGAGCCCAGGTCTTGATCGGGCGGTTCTCGCCCGCCTCGGCCTGCTTCATCACCTTCTTGTAAAGGCTCTCGACGACGTACGGGCCTTTTTTCAGACTGCGTCCCATATCAATACTCCTCGATGCCTTACTTCAGCTGCCCGTACCGCTTGCTCTTGCGGCGACGAATGATGAGATCCTGCGACGGCTTCTTGCGATTACGAGTGCCGCCACCCTTCGCGGGCGTGCCCGCCTTGTTCACAGGGGCACGACCACCCTTGCTCCGCCCGTCACCACCACCCATCGGGTGAGCGTGGTGGCTCATCGCAACACCACGCGTCTTGGGGCGACGACCGAGGTGGCGGCTGATGCCCGCCTTACCCAGGCGACGGTTCTGGTGATCCGTGTTACCGATCTGACCAACGACCGCACGGCAATCGATCAGGACACGACGCGTCTCGCCCGAGGGCATCACCAGCGTCGCGTACTTGCCTTCCTTGTTCGTCAGGCGAGCCGACGAACCCGCACTGCGGCAGAGCTTCCCACCCGCACCGGGCAGCAGCTCAACGCAGTGAACATTCATACCAGCGGGGATGTACCGCAGCGGCATCATCGACCCCACGGTGGGCTCGATCGCCTGGTCCGACGAGGAGACGACCGTGTCGCCGTCCGTTAGGCCCTTGGGCGCGAGGATGTAACGCTTCACGCCGTCGCTGTACTCGACCAGCGCGATGTGGCAGGTGCGGTTCGGATCGTACTCGATCCCGAGAACCTTGCCCTCGATCCCGTCACGGTCACGACGCTTGAAGTCGATCTGACGGTACATGCGCTTCGCGCCGCCGCCACGACCCTGAACGGTAATCTTGCCCTGATGGTTACGCCCGCCCTTCTTGGGACGAGGCGACAGCAGGCTCTTCTCCGGGGACTTCTTGGTCACTTCCTCATTGAGGTTGACCGAAGCGTTCCGGCGGCCCGCACTTGTTGGTTTGTAGACACGGATGCCCATATCTGCAGTCCTTCCTTATACGAACCGGCTCAGAAGAGCTCGATCGACTGTCCCTCAGCGACCTTCACGATCGCACGCTTCCAGCTGTTCTCGGCAACCTTCCCGTAACGGAAACGGCGCGAGCCGCCCTTCCGGACCTGGGTGGTCACCTTCTCCACCTTCACGCCGAACGCCTGCTCCACGGCCGACTTGATGTCGTCCTTGGTCGCTGCGCGATCGACCTCGAAGGTGTACACGTTCTCGGCTTCCATCTGCGCCGTGCTCTTCTCAGTCAGCAGCGGCTTGCGGAGGATGTAGTGCGGTTGAAGCATAACTTACGCCTCCCCTGCCACGGTCTTACCCGTGTGCGAGCTCGGGCCACTCAGCCAAGCCTCAAGCTCGGACTTGTCAATGACCAGGTAGCGGTTGTTGAGCATCTCGAACGCGTTGAGCTGATCCGCACGGCAGAGTTGCACGTTGTCAACGTTGCGAGCACTCAGGCGTGCGTTCTTGCTCTTCTCGGCATCGCCCGAGAGCGCCACAAGCGCCGAGCGATCAACCTTGAGAGCGCCGAGGAAGCTCACGAAGTCCTTGGTGCGGGGCGAATCAAAGCTCAGCCCATCAACAACCCGGACCTCATTATCCAGCAGCTTGGCAAGCAGCGCGTTGCGGTTCGCCTTGCGACGCATCTTCTTGGGCATGGACTGGTGGTAGTCCTCGCGGGTGCGCGTCTTCTGCTTCGCGTGGCCACCGCCACGGAAGAGGTTCGCCCCCTTGTCGCCGTGACGCGCACGACCGGTGCCCTTCTGCTTGTACATCTTCTTGGTGGTGTACGCAGTCGCCGCACGGTTCTTCGTGCGTGCCGAGCCCTGGCGGCGGTTCGCGTGATACATCACGAACGCCTGCTTCAGCAGATCTGCATTAACTGTTTCACCGAGCGCAATCTCATCCACTGACATCGTGCCAGCAGCTTCGCCGCTCATTGAATAGACGGGGACATCCATCGGTCTTTACCTCGCCTCACGCCTTACGGACCACCCGGACTCACGCCCGGCCCATTACGCCTTACCCGGCTCTGAATATCGCCTCGTGGAGGCCACCGCTACGCGGCGTTCAGGAACGCAGGCTCGACTCGGCATTGCATCCCGGCAAACCGCCGGGGACAATGACTTGTTCTCTTCGGTGGTTTCGATCGCTCGACCTTCCGAACCTGTGAGCAGAGATCATTCGCAGCTCACATCCTTCAATCAACTCTCACGCTCAAGCTTTTGCAGCTTTTGAGCGGTAGAGACGCGTCGCGGGGCGGATCTCCACCCACGCGTTGTTGTGACCTGGCACCGGACCCTTCACCAGCAGCAGGTTGTTGTCGGCATCAACCCGAACAACGTCCAAAGAACGGACCGTGATCCGCTTGCTGCCCATGTGGCCGGCCATTTTCTTGCCCTTCTTGATCCGACCCGACTTACCGGCGTTATTGCCGTGACCGCCGATCGAACCGGGCGAACGGTGCTTCCGCTCAACACCGTGCGAAGCAAGCTGGCCCTTAAAGCCCCACCGCTTCATACCGCCCGCGAAGCCCTTACCCTTGCTGATGCCGATGACGTCAACGTACTTGACCTCATCAAACTCGCCCACAGTCAGCGACTGCCCGAGCTCCCAGTTGGACTCGTTGCCGTCCTCAACGCGGAACTCCGCGTGCTTGCGACGGGGCGCGACACCGGCCTTGGCATCGTGACCGATCATCGGCATCGTCGAGTTGCGTGCCTTGATATCACCCGCACCGATCTGGACCGCGCTGTAGCCGTCCTTCTCGGGGGTGCGGATCTGGGTCACAGTATTCGGCTCGACCTTGATGACCGTCACGGGCGATGAAACGCCGTTCTCGTCATACACGCGGGTCATCCCGATCTTCTGGCCAAGCAGGTGTGCCGATTTGCTGGGTGCGGTCATGTCGTCATCCTCATCCCCACTTCGGGTGGGAACCGCTTCATGTCTCTCAGGACAGGGGAAGTCTTTTCAGGGTTTGAAATACGAAAAAACAGGCCCGCCCCGCTCGGGACAGACCTGCATGGATTGCTCTTATGCCTTGATTTTCACGAAGACACCCGCGGGGACGACGAGGCGGTTGAGCGCTTCGACGGTGCGGTTGTTGGGCTCGTGGATATCGATGATGCGCTTGTGGGTGCGGATCTCGAACTGCTCACGGGACTTCTTGTCCACGAACGGGCCGCGAAGAACGGTGTAACGCTCGATGCGGGTCGGCAGCGGGATCGGCCCCTTCACCTTGGCGTTCGTGCGCTTCGCGTGATCGACAATATCACGCGCCGAAGCGTCGAGGGCGATGTGGTCATATGCTTCCATACGGATACGAATACGGTTGATCGACATGGTCGAACTCCTGTTCTCACGCCGGGAAATCCCGACTCACACGCCTCCGAGCCCACCCAGGTTCGATACGGACACTCGCCCGTATTCACAGTCGCCGTGGGTGTACATGCACGAACGCAACCCCCTGACACGCAACCGGGTGCGGTCAGGCGGGAGAGAAGCGTAGTCCAAAGCACCGCCGAGTCAATCAGCGTCCCCCTTCAGGGGCAAGTTTTCTGTGCCAACTCGCCGATTGAAGAGCCGAAAACCTCTAGACGGCGTACCCATGACCGATACACTGCCAAGTAGCGCACGCCGACCAACCCGAGGCCACACCATGAGCACCCGCATCTCCACATCCTCTCTCCTGATCGCTCTTACCCTCGCCCTTTTCGCTGCCCAGATCAGCGCCCAGATCGACCCGCTGGCCGATCCAAAGCCCACAACGACCGAGTTTGAGCCCGACCCCATCCGCATCGACGCCCTCGATCTGAGCATCCTCCTCCCCGTCGATTCCGTCTCCGAGACCACCAGCTTCGGTTCGAACACCAGCGTCGGCGTCGGGTTCCCGAACAAAATCGGCGTCATGATCATCAAAGAGCAGCGGACCACCAACAAGGACCTCACCCTCGAACAGGTCACCCAGAGCATCATCAAGCAGCTCACACGCTTCGGAACATCGAAGACCGGCACGGTCATCGAGCACGAAAAGAACCTCAAAATCAAGCTCTGGGAAGGCCAACGCTTTTACGTCCGCATCCCGGGAACCAACGGCAAGCCCGATTCCGTCCGCGGGATGACCATCTTCCAGTCCCAACCCCAACGCTTCATCATCTTCGACCTGACCACGCTCTACCGCGATTTCGACCGCTGCCGCGTCATGTACGAGGCCACCGTCGGGACCATGGACCTGGGCAACCCCACAGATGAGGACGTCCGCAGAGCCGCGGCCATCAAGAACATGATCGAGTTCATCGATCGGCGAAGCTTCGAGGAAATTCAGGACGTCACCACCGGCCGAAGCACCGACCGCTGGGAACGCCTCTATCTCCCCGCCGCCACCGGCGACGACATGGACGCCACCGAGTTCGGCTACCGCCGCACACGCTCATGGACCGGCTACAAGGGCGACCTTTCAGACAAGCCCAAATCCAAGTGGACCGCGGACGACCGAACACTCGGCTATCTCGTCCAGATCGACGCCATGGCCATCGAAGAGGACCTCCGCGTCGACACCCGCGCAACCTTCTACACCTCCATCGACGCCGAGGAAGAGTCTTGGACCATCAAGATGTCCCTCCGTCAGGGAACAGAGCAGAGCACCTCCACCATCACCGGGGCACGCTCAAAGAACAACCTCGTGATCCTCACAGACTCAAGCGAAACCGGATCGGTCAAGACCACACCGCTCATTCAGGGCGAGGGTTACATCTCGCAGGCGCTCAGCTATCTGGTCAGCCCCATGCTCGCCCAGTACGCCGAACCGGGCGATTACGCCTCATACGCCTACAACAGCGCCGCCAGCGCCATCACACTCCGATGGGACCTCGTCGAGCATCCGGAAGAGTCCCCGGAGCTTGTCCGAATCACCACCAAGAGCTCCCCCGACACCCCACCAACGGTCAGTCTCTACAACGGCAACGGGGACCTGCTCCGGGTCCGACTGAGCAACGGGCGGATTTGGGAGCCCATCGAGCTCGATCGCCTTCTCAGTCTCTGGCAGAAGAAGGGGCTCCCCCTCGACTAACCACAGAGGCCAGCCGTTTTCGTCAACCCCGGACAGAAAACCGAACAGATGCAGCAACGGCACACCCTCGGTCTGGTATATGCTCCAGCGGGCACTCGCCCCTTTGCGCAAACTTATCTGAGGAGTCTCCCCGATGTTCAAGCTCAACCGCTTTGCTGTCCTTACACTCGCCGGCACCTGCCTGTCGCTCACCGCGTGCAGCTCGAGCCAGACGAGAGACTCCGCCACAGAGACGCAATCGCAGAGCTACGCCGTCATCGCGGGTGAGCAGGCCCCCGTGCCGCAGATCGAGATGGGCGATCCCGAGACGATCAACGCCATCATCAACGAGGGCAAGAACAACTCACAGGTCCTCGCCACACTCACCGAGATGTGCGAGACCTTCGGACCACGCCTCACCGGCTCTACCTCGCTCGAGCAGTCACAGCGGTGGGCACGCGACCTCTTCGAAAGCTACGGCCTCTCCAACGCGCACCTCCACAAATGGGGCGAGGTCGAAACGCGCTTCGATCGCGGCCCCTCCACCGGCCGCGTCCTGATGCAGACCAGCCGCCGCCGCGACGCGGAACCACGCGAAGTCCGATCCATGGAGTTCACGACCCTCGCCTGGGCACCAGGAACAAACGGCGCCGAGCAGGGCCACACCATGTTCCTCCCCACAACCCTCGACGAATACGAGTCCAACCAGGGCAAATACGAGGACGCCTGGATCCTCATCCAGCCGAACTACGGCGGCCGCGGCGGGATCCGCTCAACCGGCTTCCTCATGCGTGAACGCATGGACCAGCGCCACGAGATCCGCAACAACATCGACGAGATCATCAACCCCGCGCCCGCAGAGAACGCGCAGGCGGACCCTTACGCATGGGAGGGCTCATTCGATTACCACGGCTCGCAGGTCCCCGCAACGCTCACACTCGTCATGGACACCGATGAACCCACCGGCTCCATGTCCATCCAGAACTTCTCCGAAGGCCCCATCTCGAACATCGAGAAGAACGGCAACACCGTGACCTTCCAGTGGAAGCACGACATGGGCACATCCAACATCGAGCTCACCTTCGATGGCGACAACGCAACAGGCGTCTCCCGCGCCGCCTCCGGCAACGAGTTCGCCCTCGAGTTCTCACGCGCGACCGCCGAGGCCGTGCAGGAGGAGCAGAACGAAGACGACACCATGCGCCAGGTCATGGCTCGCGTCCTCTCAGAGAACCCCCACGGCTTCGTCTCAAGCTCGAAGGACGAACGCGTCTGGACCACCTCCTCCAACAAGTGGCGCGAGCGCAAGCTCGAGGACTACCCCGAGGACGTCGAGGTCAACGTCCGCCAGAGCGACTACGACTACCTCGCCACACGCACCATGGAGGGCGTCGACCTCATCGTCGAGTTCGACCTCCAGAATAACCTCAGCGCCGGACCCTTCCCTGTTTACAACGTCATCGCCGAGATCCCCGGCACCGAGAAGCCCGAGGAAGTCGTCATCATCTCGGCACACATGGACTCATGGAACGGCCCCGGCTCCCAGGGCACCGTTGACAACGGCACCGGGACCGCGGTCACCATCGAGGCTGCTCGCATCCTCGGCGCCGTAGGGGCACAGCCCAAGCGAACCATCCGCTTCGCGCTCTGGGGCGGCGAGGAACAGGGCCTCCTCGGCTCCAAGGCCTACATCGAATCGCTCTCCGAAGAGGAACTCGCCAACATCTCCGCCGCCTTCGTCGACGACGGCGGCACCAACTACGAGGGCGGCATCCCCGCCGCAGACTTCATGGTCGAGTACCTCGCAGCCGCCACCGCACCCATCAACGGCGTCTTCTACTCCGAAACCGACGAAGAGTACCTCAACGTCAACATCCGCCCAACAGGGGACAAAATCGACACCCACGGCGGGTCGGACCACGCGGCATTCAACCGCGCCGGCGTGCCCGGCTTCTTCTGGGACGAGGTCGGCCGCGCCGACTACCAGTACGGCTGGCACACCCAGAACGACCGCCTCGATCTCGCCATCGAGGAGTACCTGATGCAGTCCGCCACAAACGCGGCCATCGTCGCCTACAACCTCGCCAACGCCCCCGAGCTGCTCCCACGCGAGGGCGAAGTCTTCGAAAATGAAGACGAAGGTGAGCCAACCGCCAGCGCTGAATAAACCAACCAAACCATCCGTGAAGGGAGGCACACGCCTCCCCTTTTTCGTGCGCAGAAACGCCCACATTACGGCCCTTTTCACGACGCACCCGATCAAGACCCGATAGACTCAGCATATGGCGACCGAACGCATCATCGCACCAACCGCATCACCCGCTGAAGAGCACAAGAACTGGGCGCTCCGCCCACAGAGCATCGAAGAGTACATCGGCCAGCCCGAGCTCATCGAGCGCCTGCTCATCGCGATCGAAGCCGTCAAGTCACGCCAGTCACAGAAGGACGACACCGAAACGCACGAGCACCTCGAGCACATCCTCCTGCACGGCCCGCCCGGGCTCGGCAAAACCACCCTCGCCCACGTCATCGGCGCCGAACTCGGCACCAAGGTCCACGTCACATCAGGACCGGCCCTTGCCCGCGGCACCGACCTCGTCGCAGTGCTCACCCGCCTCCAGCCCGGCGACGTGCTGTTCATCGATGAGATCCACAGACTCCCTATCGCCGTCGAAGAGTTCGTCTACCCGGCGATGGAGGACTTCAAGATCGACGTCCCCGTCGACACCGGGCTCAACGCACGCACGGTCCAGATCATGTGCGCCCCATTCACCCTCATCGGCGCAACCACACGCGCGGGCCTCCTCTCATCCCCGATGCGCTCCCGCTTCGGCATCACCCACCACCTCCGCTTCTACGAGCACCACGACCTCGTGCACATCCTCACCCGCTCCGCCTCCCTTCTCTCCATGAACCGCTGCGACCCCGACTCGCTCGGCCGCATCGCCTCACGCTCCAGGGGCACACCCCGCATCGCCAACCGCCTCCTCCGACGCGTGCGAGACTTCGCCGTCGTCCGAGCAGACGGCGAGATCAGCTCCACCGTCGTCGACGACGCCCTCGCCCTTGAGGGCGTGGACGCACTCGGGCTCGACGAGCTCGACCGAACCTACCTCAAAGCAATCCGCAACGTCTACGACGGCGGCCCAGTCGGCCTCGAAGCCGTCGCCGCAACCCTCAACGAAGACGCGGGCACCCTCGAAGACGTGGTCGAACCCTACCTCCTCCAGCTTGGGTTCCTCGCACGCACCAGACGCGGACGCATGGTCACCCAGCGGGCCTGCGAGCACCTCGGCCTGGCACCCTTGGCCGCGAGCGCAGAAGACAAGCCGATGACCGAATCGGCCACCGGCTTATTCTGACTCGGCAAAGCTCGTTCAGCTCACTTCTTGAACGCGCCAGCGAGTGCTTCCTCATCCTCCTCGGTGAGGTACAGGATGCACCCGTCGTTGGGCGAGAGCGTCAGCTTGCCCTGTATCAGCGACGCGGCGACCTCGACAGGCACCGACATCATCGAAGAGCTGCAGACATACTCATGTCGCTTGCGATCGATAATCTCCAGCGGCGCCATCGCGTCCTCACCGCGTGATTCGAGCAGCTCCTCGTACACAACCAACGCGTTCTTGGGCACGTCACCGACGAGCCGCTCACGCTTCTCACGAAGCTCAGCCAGCTTGCCCGCGATCTCATCCGCACGCTGCTGACGATCGTTCTCGGCGACCTCACGCATCTTCTCACGCTCAGTCTTCGCGGCCTCGAGCTCCTCGAGCTGCTTGCCAAGCTCATCGACCTTCTCGAGCTGCTCGATCGCCTGCTCATCAAAGACCGAACGCTGCTCTTTCAGGTTGTTCACCTCGCTGAGCAGCGCCTTGTATTCCTTGTTCGATGTCGAGTTGTTCATCTTCTCGCGGAGCTCATCGATGTGCCCCTTGATCCGCTCGCTCTCGCCCTCCGCGTTCGCGGTGGACGCCTTGAGCTGGCGGATCTGGGTGTTCAAAGACTCCGCCTGAGCACCGATCTCCGCGAGCTTACGCGTCTGCTCCGTGAGGAATCGCTCCGACGCTGTAAGTCGGCTCTGGAGCCCGCTTATCTCTTTGTCAACACGAAAGACGGCGAGCAACTGATGGGTGACGGACATGCAGCCCTCCTGAACTGGCGCTTCGTTCATAACAGGAGTGTAGCCGCTCAGACGCTCGCGGTGGACCAGAACCCCAGATTGTGTGTGATCTCCAGCCCCCAATACGCCAGCGGCGCAACCAGAATCGGAGAGTCAATCAGATCCATCGCACCACCGAATCCGGGCAGACTCGTCCCCGAGTCCTTCACACCCGCGTCGCGCTTGAGCAGACTCGCAGCGAGATCACCCAGCTGTCCGAAGCCGCCCAACACCGCGCCCATCACGCACGCGGAAATATACCCAGGCGCCCCGATCCCATTGCGAGCAAGCAGCCACGAACCAATGAATGCAACGAGCGCAGAGGTGACCAGCCCGCCGACCAGCCCCTCCCATGTCTTCCCGGGGCTCAGCCAGGGGATCATCTTGTGCTTGCCGATCGCCGTCCCCGTAAAGAACGCACCGATATCGCACGCCTTCACGCTCGCCAGAACCCAGATCAACAGCCAGATCGAATGCTCACGACGGATCAGCAGCAGGAAGCCGAACATGATCCCCATGTACACATGGATCATCAGCACACCGGCACCAATCGAGATCGTGCCGTCAACGCTGCGGTCACGAACCGCGTACACCACACCGATCATGTACGCCAGCACGCCGCTGCTCAGGCCCGCGGCAAGACCGAGCGTCGCGTCCGCTCCTGCGGGCACCAGCGCAACGACCAGCAGCCCCAGCAGTTGCACACCCACCGCGACGCCCGTCCCAATCTCGATCCCCTTGGCACGCAGGATCCGAGCCACCTCGCGGGCGCCCATGCCCCCCAGCACCGCGAGCACAACAAACACGCCGATCCCCGGCGGAAGCGTCTCTCGCCCAATAAACGACGGCGCCGCCTGTTCATCCAACCACGCGTCAAGCCAGGCAAGCAGCCCGGCGAGCAGGATGAACAGGGGACCAAATGTGAGTCGATGTTTCAGCACGAGCAGACGATAGGTTTATTCCGCCGACGAATCGCCCCCCGCCTCGTCGTCCATACTCAACGCACCAAATCGACGCTGCCGGAGCGCAAACGCCCGCACGGCCTCGCACCAGCACGACTCGTCGAAATCCGGCCAGTACGTCTGCGTCACATAGATCTCGCTGTAGCTGATCTGCCACAGAAGGTAGTTGCTCACCCGCAGATCCCCCCCCGTGCGGATCAGCATGTCCGGGTCGGGCAGCCCACGCGTGAACAGTGAATCCGAGACAAGCTCCTGATCGATCTGGTCCGCAGAAATCTCACCCGACTGCACCCGGTCGACAATCGAGCGGACCGCATCGACGATCTCGTCCCGCGCCCCATAGTTGATCGCCAGGCACAGCGTCAGCCCCGTGCAATCCGCGGTCTCACGCTCGAGCGTGTCCAGCGCCCCCACAACGTCCTCGGGCATGCCCGCGCGACGGCCGATCACGCGAACCCGCACGTTGTGCGCCCGCAGCGCCTCGCGCTCACCCTCACAATAATCAACGCACAGCGACATCAGCGCCTGCACCTCTTCGCTCGGGCGGGCCCAGTTCTCACTGCTGAACGAATACAGCGTGAGCACCTCGATGCCCAGGCGGGCGCAGGTCTCGATCGCCGTGCGGACCGCGGCCGCGCCATTGCGGTGCCCGAAGATCCGCGGGAAGCCGCGCTCCTTCGCCCACCGCCCGTTGCCATCCATAATCACGGCGACATGACGCGGTATACGCGTCGGGTGGACCTCGGGGATGTATTCCTCTGGGCGGGCGTCAGGGTAGCGGCCACGGATACGCGCGTACGCGGCGAGCGCTTCAGGATCATCAAACCGCGCGGCCTCGCCACGTGTTTCGCTCACCGCTTCACTCGACACGACGCATCACCCCCGTTGCCAGAACACAAACCAACTCACTACCGGATGATCGTCTGCTCACGGTCCGGACCAACAGAAACGATCCCGATCCGCACGCCAACAAACGCCTCGATGCGATTCAGGTACGCCCTCGCCGCTTCCGGAAGTTCGTCAAAAGTGCGAACACCCGTGATATCTTGGGAAAAGCCCGCCATGGTTTCATACACCGGCGTAACCCCGCTCAACGCATACCCATCCGCGATGAACCGGTCCGTCTCGCCCTCGCTCGTCCGGTACGACGTCGCGAGCTTCAGCTCCTGCTCACCGGAGAGCACATCCAGCAGCGTCACACACAGCTCGGTCGCACCCGAGATCATCGCCGCGTAACGCAGCGCCACCAGGTCCAGCCAGCCCACACGCCGCGGACGCCCCGTCGTCGTCCCAAACTCACGACCACGCTCGCGGATCGCATCGCCCGTCGCATCAAACAACTCGGTCGGCATCGGACCGCCACCCACACGGGTCGAGTACGCCTTCACGACACCGATGATGCGATCGATGCACTGCGGAGGAACACCAGAGCCCGCACCGATCCCCAGCGCCGAAGCGTTCGAGCTCGTCACATACGGGTACGTGCCATGGTCCACGTCCAGCATGGTCGCGTTCGCGCCCTCAAACAGGATGCGCCCCTGCTCCCTGCGGATGTCGTCGAGCAAGTACGCCGTGTCTCGGATCATCGGCTCAAGCTGCCTGCCAAGTGCCGCGTACTCCTCCGCGAGCGCATAAGCATCCACCGGCTCAACACCCTCCGGGTGCAGCGCCGAGAACACCGCGTTCTTCATCGAGCAGATCAGCTCCAGCTTCTCCCGCAGCACATCCGGACGGAGCAGATCACCGATCCGCACCGCCGTCGCACGCTGAACCTTGTCCGCGTACGCCGGCCCGATCCCGCGCTTCGTCGTCCCGATGGCGTTCACCACGCCCTTGCTCTGCGTCTGGTCCTCCCGCACCGATCCGCTCAGCAGCTGCTCACGCAGCTCGTCCTCGGCCTTGTGATACGGCATCACCACGTGCGCACGATCTGAGATCACCAGCTGATCCGTGTCGACCCCCCGTTCACGCAGCGTCGCGATCTCCTCGAGCAGACGCTGCGGATCGACGACCACGCCATTGCCGATAACCGCCTTGACTCCGGGCGACAGAATCCCCGAAGGCACGAGGTGAAGCGCATACCGCTCACCCCCAACCACGACAGAGTGCCCAGCGTTCGCGCCGCCGTTGTAGCGTACAACCGCGTCGAATCGACCCGCCAGCAGATCAACGAGCTTGCCCTTGCCCTCGTCGCCCCACTGCAAGCCAACAACCGCCGTGGCACCCATCTTTTCACCTGTCATATCGAGCAGCCCTTCGCTGAGGTCCGGGAAACCGCTCCGCGGAGCGGCTGGTTATCGGCCAGTACGATAGCCCGCCCGGCCCACATCGCCCAACCACAACACCCCATCAAGGCTGGGATAGAACGACTAACCCGCCCAACCAGACGATCACGCCCTTGCAATCACGATCTTGATCAAAACTGACTTGCCCGGAACGCCGATGTCCGAATCATCGCCGGAGGAACAACAATGTCAGACCAGAAAATGGTCCGAATCATGTGCCCGAACCTGACCTGCAGAAAGGTTCTCTCGATCCCTGAGATCGCACGCGGTCGGACCGTACGCTGCAAGACATGCGGCACAAACATCCGAGTGCCCCAGAACGGCGTCAAACCAAAGCCCTCGGAGCAGCAGAACCAGGAGTAATCCGGGATTCACGCCCTACAGCGGCGGCTGCTCCTCTTCGTCGTCATCAAAGTCAAACTCGAAATCCATCATGCTGGAATCTTCGTTGACCAACGACGCGGGCACGGCCTTCGGCTCCGGCTTCTCCACAGCCGCCTGCGGTGCCGCCGACGCCTCAGCGACATCGGGCAGGCCATCCTCATACATCATCGCCGCCTGAATATCACCCGGCTCACCGTTCACCCGAACGACAAACACAAGCCCACCCACGGAGATCAGGTCACCCGCCGAGATCGCCTGAGACTCGACTCGGTCCTGATTCACGTAGGTCCCGTTGCTCGATCCGAGATCATTGATCGTGATCGAGCCGTCCGAAACGACGATCTCGCAATGCTTCCGCGATACACCCGCGATCGGGATACGGATATGGCAATCGTCCAACCGACCAATGATGGTCTTCTTCCGTGAGAGCGGCACGGGCTGCTGCTCCCCACTTTCCGTCACGCGAATCAAGACGATTTCCAAAGCGTACCTATCCTTCCCGGCCAGACCTCAACGCAAACAACCGACGGAGGCAATGCCCTATGGCGGACGATACCGCCTTTTCGCTGCTTAAGCAACGCTCGATCGGGACATCACGCGCGGTATTTCAGCACGCGAACGACCCTGATCACACCTCGAGCGGCCCCCAGGCCGCCCGGTCCCTCTACATACACATCCCATTCTGCACCCACAAGTGCCACTATTGCGACTTCTACTCCATCGTCGACACGCGGGATCGTCAGGACGCGTTCGCATCGCGTTTGGTCCGAGAAATCGTCGCACAGTCACCCCACGCCCAAGCCCCCATCGAGACCATCTTCGTGGGCGGTGGCACCCCGTCCCTGCTCCGCCCCGACCTCTGGCAGAACGTGCTCACCGCACTCCACGACAATTTCGATCTATCCCAAATCACCGCCGGGCAGGGCGAGTTCAGCGTCGAGTGCAACCCCGAGACGGTCACACCCGAGCTCGCTTCAGTCCTCCACGCCGGCGGCGTCAACCGCGCTTCGCTGGGCGCACAGTCATTCAACACCGCGCACCTGAAAACCCTCGAACGCTGGCACGCCCCGGAAAAGGTCGCCACCGCCATCGACACCATCCAGCACGCCGGCATCAATCGCTGCTCGCTCGACCTGATCTACGCCATCCCCGACCAGACCATGGACGAATGGGACGAAGATCTAAAGGCCGCGCTCGCCATGCCCATCGAGCACATCTCCGCCTACGCACTCACCTACGAACCCGGGACCGCAATGACCGCCCGCCTGGTCCGCGGCGAGTTCCACCGCACCGAAGACGAACTCGAAGCGGACATGTACCGCCACAGCATCGACACACTCCGCGCACACGCCTTCGAACGCTACGAGGTCTCAAACCACGCTAAGCCAGGCGCCATGTGCCGACACAACCTCGCCTACTGGCGACAGCACGACTGGCTCGCCATCGGCCCCAGCGCCTCCGGCCACTACCGGGGCCACCGCTGGAAGAACACGCCCCGCCTCGACGATTATCTCAATATGGACGACGACGGGTACGCACCCATGTGCGAGCACGAGCCCCCCGACGCCCGCAGAGAACTCATGGACCTGCTCATGACAGGAATCCGCCTGAGCGAGGGCATCAACGCGCGATCCGCGCTGCAAACTGCCGCCTCACTCGGCGCATCCGACAAGCTCTTGGCCGCCGCGATCATGTGCACAGACCAGGGATGGATACAAGACGCCAGCAACGACACGTGGGCCCTGACCGAACACGGCTTCCTCTTCGCCGACCGCGTCGCACGCGAGTTCATCGGCGCGCTGATCGAAGACTAATCGTCCGTGGCGGCCCTCGCCTCCTCGGGCCCGGGCAGACGCAGCTTGTTGAGCGTGCCCTTCAGATCGCGCGGGAACCGTGTCTGGATATCAAGCTTCTCACCCGTCATCGGGTGTTCGAACACCAGCCGATGCGCGTGCAGCGCCAAACGAGGTGACGCCTTGCGAACCAGGTGCGGGCCGTACTGCGGATCGCCGAGCACGGCGCTCCCGATCAGATCAAGGTGCACACGCACCTGGTGCAATCGACCCGTGACCGGCCGCGCCTCGATCAGCGCCCCCAGCTCGTTGCTCGCCAGCACCCGGTACGCGGTCACCGCGGGCTTACCCGCGTTCGAGATCTTCGCGAACTTGATCGATGTGTACCGATCCTTCCGCTTCACCTCTTCAGCGATCGCCTTCTTGATCACGCCCTGACTGTCCCGCGGCGCCTTGTGGCAGATCGCCCAGTAGTACTTGCTGACCTCACGCTGCTCGAAGAGCCCCCGCATCGCGTCATACCCATTCGACGTCAGCGCAACGACCAGCAGACCAGACGTCTCACGATCCAGCCGATGCACGAGCCCAAAGTCCCGAGCAGCGCCGAGCTGCTGCAACCGATCACCAAACGCGGAAAACAGCCCGTTGAGCAGCGTGTCGTGCTCATGGCCAACGCCGGGCTGCGTCACGACCCGCGACGGTTTCTCAACCACCAACAGGTCATCGTCCTGATACCGGATCGAATACGTCACGCGATCGTTGGGCTGAATGATACCGCTGGGCTTGTTCAATGGGGTTCCTCTTCCGTGCAGCGACAAGCATACGCATCGAGGTACCACCTCAGCGTGCCCCCGTCCGGTCGCAAACGTATCTTCCCATGATCCCCGCGCACACCGTCCACCATTCCCCGCCCCGCGGAGCCCAAACCAAGGATCGCGATCGTGCGCGATGCGTTGATCAGCCGCCTCGAGAGCATCACCCGCTCGTGCTCGTCGCTCACACCCACAAGCCGGTCCAGCGGATCATCGATCCCACCCAGCACCCCGAGGTCCTCCCCCAGCACCACAAAGTCCAGCCGGTCATGGCCCCGCTCACGCCACTCAAGGTGCTCGATCAGCTCACGGTGGTATCGCTCAGCCCCATCAGGGCGATGCCCCAGAATGCTGTGGAACTGATCCGAAGGGATCTCGCCCGGCCCAGCCGCAAGCTCACGCCAGTGTGTCATCGAGTGCTCCGGGTGCCCCGGCTCAACAAACCGCTCAGAGATCGACCAGAAATGCGTCCGATCCCACGGGATCGAGCGGTACTTCGGGTCCGTCATGAGCTTCATGATCAGCCGCTCCTGGCTCCGACCATGCGAAAGCGCGAGATGAAAATGACCAAACGTGGAAACACAGTTCGAGGACTGCACAAACAGATCCGCGGCCAGCATGTCCAGCGCCCCCTCGACATCCTCCCCCATACGGACACTCCCCGGCAGGTCCGGGATCTCCGGCACCGGCTCGATGTCATAGGATGTGTGCTCATCTTCGCTCACGCACTGTATTGTGCGCACCCAGAACCGTTTTCGCCACCCGACACACCCAACCATGCCACCATTTGACGATTCCATCCTGCGCATGATCGATGCCAACCTCAACCGCTGCCGCGAAGGCCTGCGTGTCCTCGAGGACTGTGCACGCTTCGCGCTCGACGACCCCGCGCTCTCCAAACGCGTCAAATCCGCACGCCACGCGCTCCGCGAAGCCGTGGCATCGCTCCCCATCCGCCCGGAATCCATCATCGCCGCCCGCGACACCGCCGGAGACGTCGGCACCACGATCAGCACCGATGCCGAGCAAACCCGCACCGACACCCGCGACCTCGTACACGCCGCCGCGAAGCGCACCACCGAAGCCCTCCGCGTCATCGAAGAGTCCACCAAGGCACTCGGCGCTCACGCAGCCGTATTCGAGTCCATCCGATACGCAACCTACGATATCGAGCGTGACCTGATCGCCAAGCTCCGCCCCCGCTGCCCGCAGTGGACCCTCTGCGTCCTCATCACCCGCGACCTCTGCACGCACCACACCCCCGAGG
>JAEPOJ010000033.1 GCA_017642965.1 Phycisphaerales bacterium | reverse complement strand
TGGGAGTCTACTGTGGTGTAGTACTCCCAGCCATCAGGACCCGTGTCAAGCGGATCGGTCGCACTCGGATCAGGGTCAACGAGCCTGCTCCAATCATTACTTGCCGTGATTCCAAATCGTGACTGGCACGAGGTTGCCGATGGCGGTGAGGAGGGGCACTTCGAGGTAGAAGTATCATAGCATCCAACTCCAAAGACAGGAATGCGCCGGATCGGTCGAACATCGCGCGTGTAGCGGACATCGCCATAGGTCTGTTTGAAGTACCGTCTGTATTCTCTGAAGAGCCGGAGATAGTCGCCGGGATGGGCTGGGGTTTCTGCCAGTTCATCTTTGTACCACGAATAGGTTCTGTAGAAGCGGATCTGGATCCGTATCGTTCGCTCTTCGCCCGGTTGGATCAGCCCTTCTTCAGGAAAGACGCGCTCATCGATCCCGTTCTGGGGATCAACAACGCAGTCGGTCCCATACTCGCCGGCCTGTGTGCGAGGGCATGTCTTCGGGTTTGGTTCGATCTGGATGTTCCAGTATCTCCTTGAGTAGTCAGTTTCATCCCAGTAACTCTGCACGGTGAAGCTTGTTCTGGCTTTGTACTCGAGCATTGGCATAATCACAGATGCGCCGAGAACGTACTCGCGGAACCCCTCCGGCTCGGTCGTCTGAAATGAGCCGCCGGGCGATCCGTTGCCGCCTGGACCGCTGAGGCAGCGGTCTGGGGTCGCCTCTTCGACCTGACCGATCGGCGCTGGATACTGCGCCATATCAGGCCAGCTAGGATCTTGGCCACTCCCAGTATGAACGAACCCGCGCATGGTGAGGCAGGGTGCGTACATGCCTCGCGGATAGTTGCCTAAATTTTCGGTCTCGTACGGATTCTGATCAGTCAGATCAGATTGAACGAGTGTTTCCTCGCTCGAGCGGCGGAACTCTCGGAGATAGATGTCGGGCCCGAACCGGATCCCAGGGATCCTGATTCGTCCATAATTCACGGGGTCGTTGGTGTGGTTGACCCATGTCAGAATGATGTCGAAACCGTCGGTCCGTCCGCCCTCGTAGTACCCTTCAAGCTCAACCGAACTCGGAGCGATGTTCACGATGTTGTTGTCGTCCGGGCCGGGGTCCTGCCAGACCCTGTGCTGATTCAGCAAGCCGCTGCTGTTGCCATCAATCAGAACCGCGCTGAGTGCGGCATCTGTTGGCAGTGTGTGCCAGTCGACGGCATTGATGCGGTCCTCGACTGGGTCGTAGCCGGATCCGATCAGCACGCCCGGCATATTGGGAATCGGTGTCAGCTGCTGGTAGTTCAGCGCCGCCCAATCTGCCCAAAGAATGTTCTGGTCATCTGTGTCCACGTCCCCATCGCGATCGATATCGCCATGGTGGTATAGCTGGTAATCATCGCACGGGCCAACCTGGGGCAGGTTCTGTGGCAGGTTGGCGTAAAGAATGTCGTAGTCGTCCTGATCGACATACCCATCGTAGTTCAGATCGCTGCGATAATACTCAAGATCCACCGGTTGCGATGTGAGCACGCCCGCCGCGGCACACAGCAAGCCAATGCCGCATAACCCCTGCGCGCCGCGCAAGCCTTTGTGTCCAGTGAGCGGGAAGCGGTAGCGGTGCCGATTTGGTCGGCAGTTGCAGTTCATAATCATTCCTTTCAGTGCCAAGTGACCCCTCGATCAGGGTGCGATTCCTCTCGCTCAGCGATGCTGGGGCTGAGGCGCGGATGAAGTACCCTTGTCGATTCTCCAGCACGGTTTTTCTTTGCTCAAGAATATAAATAGCAGAATAGTCATAATGGTTCGTTCTCGGGAACAAAATAATGTCAAGAGACACATAGCTGAGCGATCTCTCGGCTCAGTTGCACAAACTTGTGGATTTAGAGCGGGCGTTAACCCTGATCGGCTCGCTCTTCGGCGGCATACCCGAGACCCAGTAGGCCCTAGAGTATGCGGCAGTGCATGGCGTGATCTGCGACAACGAGATGATCGATGTCAAGGATCACAACGAAGCCAACGAGCGGATGAAGCGGACCGATGTGCGCTACTGGTTTGTGATCGATATGGAGACGATCAAGGGCTGATCAGCACGGGTGCCCATCAATGAAGTAGCCCCGCATCACGCGGGGCTTTCTCAATGGAGCGAGCGTCTCACACACCACCCTGCAAATATCCTCAGGCTCGCTCATGCGACCGGTGCCGGTGTGGCGGCAGGCCTGCCACCCTACCTCCGAGCCGACTTGCTTGAAGCCGTCCTGCTCGGCGAGCGCGACATTGCGCAGGTTGCTGGGCTGGTTCCACATCTGATCGTTCATCGCGGGGGCGAGAACCACCTGTGTCTTCTCGCGGTTGATCGTGCTGAGGATGAGCGTGGCCACGAGCGCGATGTCCAAGGGGCCCGGCGGCGGCAAGGTGCACCTCCCGTTCGAAGGCGACCGCGTCCTCACGATCATCCTCAGCAAGGCGTTCATGCTGGCCGACGACCACAAGATCAAGGACAAGACGATCCTGAAGCAGATTCATTCTTAAACGAGTAATGCGAGTTACCGTTTGCCGGTCGGGGGCCGTGCGCGTCGTCGCCACCACGCCAGAGCGGTGCGCAGGATGCCGATACCTGCAAGCGGGATAACGAACCAGAGGGTGACTGCGGAATAGAGGGCCAGATCGTCGTGCCCGCTTGCATCAAACACCAGGTACCCGGTGTACGCCACGTACCCCACAAGCAGGGCGATCGCCTCGCCTCGCGATATGCCGCAACCAGATATGAAGACTGGCAGGCATGCGATGCTGACCGCGAGCATCACAGGCAGATCAAAGCTGAGAACGCTCTGAAAGACGGGCAGGCCGCCGTCTGTCAACGCCCCCGTCAGCCCGAGAATGCAGAAGACGTTGAAGATGTTGCTGCCGACGACATTGCCGATCGCGATGTCGCGGTGGCCGCGGATCGCGGCGACGAGCGAGGTTGCAACCTCCGGGAGCGAGGTACCTGCGGCAACGATCGTGAGCCCAACGATGAGATCGCTCACGCCAAGCGATGTGGCGATATCAGTTGCACCGCGCACAAACAGGTTTGAGCCGACGAGAATCCCCGCGAACCCCGCGGCAAGCATGACGCATCCGATCCAAACCGGGGCGTGGTCAGCCCGTCCGACGTTGCCATCTGCTCTGGCATCGGCCCTGGCTTGGCGTCGTGCGGCGAACACCGCATACGAAATGTAGATGACCAACGCGGCGAAGAGCACGATACCCTCGCTCCGTTGCACGCGTTGATCGCTCGCCATGAGCCACAAGGCCAGCGCCGCGCCGATCATGATCGGCACCTCGGTCCTGATCAGTTTCCGCTCGACAACGAGCGGAGTAATAAGTGCGGCGCACCCCAGGATAAAGAGCACATTGAAGATGTTGCTGCCAACGACGTTCCCGACAGCCAGATCGGGCGTGCCCTTCCAAGTGGCGCTGAGCGAAACCGCGAGCTCTGGGGCGCTGGTTCCGAATGCGACGACGGTCAGACCGACCACGAGCGGGGAGATCCCGATGCGTGAAGCAAGGCCGCTCGCTCCGCGTACGAAGAACTCCGCGCCAACAACGAGCACCAAGAGCCCCAAGATCAGCAAACCCACTGAACTCACGATGTGATTCCCTTCCAGCAGAAGGATATCAGCATCGCGATCGCCGCGGCGGTGCCTCGTCCACCGAGGTGCTCAGCCCCCGAGTGATGCCTCGGGCAGAAGGGTAAGTCGTATGGTGTTTTTGAGAGCTTAGCCGAGCGTTTCGCAGATCACCCTGCAGATGTCTTCGGGCTCACTCATACGCCCCGTCCCGTTGTGGCGGCACGCCTGCCAGCCAAATCCGGGGCCCACCTGCTTGAAGCCGTCCTGCTCGGCAAGCGCGACATTGCGCAGGTTGCTGGGCTGATTCCACATCTGATCGTTCATCGCGGGTGCAAGAACGACCGGTGTGTTATCGCGGTTGATGGCGCTGAGGATCAGGGTGACCACGTCGTCGGTGCGTCCATGCACCAGCTTGGAGAGCATGTCCATGGTGCACGGGGCGACGAGCGCGAGGTCGCAGCGGTCCGCCAGCGAGATGTGCTGGGGGTCCTTGGACTCGATGTGCTCCCACGAACTCGTGTAGACCGCATTGCCCGAGAGCGCCTGGAAGGTGATGGGGGCGACGAACTTGGTCGCGGCCGGGGTCATCGCGACGGTCACCTGTGCGCCGGCCTGGGCGAGGCGCGAGACGACCGTGCAGACCTTGTAGACCGCGATGCCGCCGCTGATCCCGACGAGGATGGACTTGCCCTCGACGTGGGGGCGCAGGGCGTCCGGCGCGAGCCAGTTCTTCGCGTTATCTGATGATGATGTCATGCTGGTTCACCCCTTCGGGGTGGGGGCTCAGAGCAGGGGCTCTTCGGCCGCGGCTTCTTCGGGGGCCTGATCGATGAACTCGAGGGTGATCTTGTCCTGCATGATCTCCTCGACCACGATCTCAAGGTCGGATTTGCCATCGCGTGCGACGAGCGGGCGGGCGCCCTCCATGAGCTGGCCCAGGCGGCGCTGGATCAGGGCCGTGAGCTTGAACTTCCCGCCGACCTTTTCGACGATTTCGTCACTTTTCAGGGCTTCGATCATCTGCTATCCTTATGGAGCTTCGTGCGTTCCCGTCGGGTTCGATCCCGTTCGGGTGGTTTGGCTGACAAGCAGCCGCGCGGGGGCAAGTATAGACACGCAACGGGTTTGGGACCAGTGGGAATCTGGTCCGGTGATCTCCCGCAGGAGGGAGATACGGGCGATCCTGACCCGGGGCGGCAAGGGTGCGAGAGGGCTTGTATGACGATGTCCGCGATGCCGGGTATGAACCCGGGCTCTGATGCTATGTTCAAAATCGGTGACCAGGTTGTTCACGCCTCCAAGCCCGAATGGGGCAAGGGGACGGTGGTGAGCGCCGGGGCGACGACCCATGAGGGGAAGAAATGCCAGCGCCTGAGCGTTCGCTTCTCCCGCGCAGGCCTCAAAACGGTGATGACCGGTGTCGCACCGATCGAGCCAGCCGGGCAAGTCGCGGAGGTGCTCAAGCCCAAGGATGACGGGCACCACGACCCGCTGCCCATCGCCTCCGCCGGGCACAAGGAACTCCTCTCGATCATGACCGAGATCCCCGAACGCGCTCGCGACCCGTTCGCGACCCCGGCCCAGCGGCTGCGCGCGACTCTGGATCTCTATAAGTACGACTCTGACGGTGGGGGGCTCGTCGATTGGGCCGCCGCACAATCCGGGCTCGCGGACCCGCTGTCGCGATTCAACCGCCACGAGCTCGAAGAATATTATCGGATGTTCGAAAAGAATCTGCGCAAGCACCTTTCTCAGGTGGTTCGAGACGCGAACAATGTCCCAGCCGCGGAACTGGTTTCGATCGCGAAATCGGCCCCCCCGGCCGCGCAACGCGCGTTGCAGAAGCTGCACCGCCCGCGTTGACGAAACGCAACACCCGGCGCAGCCGGACCCACCTCGGAAGGATCCGGGGCGACTCAGAAATCACACGGATGCTCAAAACGGACTGTCTGGACCCCACGGAGGGGATCTTCCCGGACCCGGCGATCTCGTGCGCCCCTGGCACGGCGTCTGGCCCAATGCGTGCAAGTGGAGTGGTGTCGGCGACAACACGTCGGCGGACAACCAATCCAGAAGGGAATCAGACCATGAAAGAGAACGAGTTCCAGAGCCGCCTCCAGAATCTCCTCGAGCAGATCGACACCCTCCCCGAGTCCGAGCGCCCCAAGCTGGCCAAGCTCGCGGAAGAGACACAGCAGCGCCACACCCGCATGAAGAAGACCATCGGTGAGCTTCAGGAATCGCTCGATCACCTCCGCCTCTCGGTCAAGTACCTCGTGTTTGATCTCGAGGCCACCCGCCGTGAGAACAAGTACCTCCGCAATATGCTCGAGAACAGCAACGGTCCGGAAGGCGCCGATTGAGCATCAGCGCGATTCCAAGATCCAACGCACGAAGAATGGACCGAAACGACGCCGGGTGGGTAGGACGAGCCCGGCCAGCTCAGACCAACGACTCCTGAGCTACAGCACTTCAACTGGGTGGTTTTAGTCTCCCGCCCGGGGCGTGCTCCCTCCAGATCAGTTCATTCCTCCAGCGGGGCCCACCGGGCCCCGCGTGCAATTGACGAGAGAGGATTGAAGCGGGGCGACGAAGCCCCTATCCTCTCTGCCCTGCTAGAATGCGGGAACGCCCGTCAATGGGCGTGGACTGGAGCGGTGCCCGAGAGGCTGAAGGGGCCGGATTGCTAATCCGGTGTACAGGGTAAACCTGTACCGAGGGTTCGAATCCCTCTCGCTCCGTTGAATGAAGAAAGGGCACACCTCGGCGTGTGCCCTTTTTCATTTCATCTCAGCGACATGAGCGCACCTACGCGGGGCGGACCGGGATGCGTCTGGGCTGCTGATGCTCAACCTTGGGCAGCGAGATGGTCAGCACACCATCCCGGTAGCTCGCGTCGAGGCGTTCAAGGTCGATATCCTCGCCCAGGCGGATCCGGCGCCGGTACGCGCCGATGCCGTACTCCTGATGGATCGGCGTCAGGTGTTCGCCGTAGCGGCCCTGCACGCCGGCTCGCAGATCGAGCTCGCCATCATGGACGGTGAGCTCGATGGAATCAGCGTCGGAGCCCGGCAGGTCCGCGTGGATCTCGTACCGATCATGGAACTCGTACAGATCGACCGGCGGGCGGTAGGTTGTGTGCGACACCTTCGTTGCCGATCGTCCGTCGCCGGCCGTCTGCGTTGGTGCTTGTTCCTGTGTCATACAGATCTCCTTTCCGTTTCCAGCGGGGGCGTCTCAGGACTGGGTGGTCGATTCCGCCTGCTCCGCCTCGGGCTCCGTTTGAGGGGCGCTCCCGGGCAGCGCGTTCCTGGACGAGGACCCGATCCGCTTGGTTTCCCCCTGTCGGATCTCGATGCGCTTGGGGCGGGCGCTCTCCGCGAGCGGTGCTCGGACCTGCAGGACGCCGTTGTTCAGCGAGGCATCGATCTGCTCGTGCTCGATTGCTGACGGGAACCTGAATGTCCGCTCGAACCGAGTGACGCTCCGCTCAGAGCGGATCGTGCTCGCGCCCGAGGGTGTCGAGCGTTCGCGCTGCCCACGGATGGTGATGGCGTTCTTGTTGACATCGACCTGGATGTCGTCAATACCGAACCCCGGGACCTCGGCCTCGACGACGTAGCAGTCGTCGTCCTGCCATGCGTTGAGCCCGGGCCACGCGTTGGTGGTGGGGGAGTTCATGCCCAGTGTCATCTCGAAGAGTCGATCAACGTCTCGGGAGAGTTGGCTCAGAGCCGATGGGCGTGCGGTGATGGGAAGAAGCGTGTTCAACATGGAAAACCTCCTTTGCATCGACATGCCCGATCGCACATGGGTCGATCGTGCCGTTGTGACTGGCGTGGGCACCGTGCCCTCGCAGTACTCGCCTGATTTGCAACCGTCGTGCCACTCCCGGGCGGCTCACTGAACCGCTTTGCGTCATCGGGCCATCACGCCTACGGTGCAAAAATGACATTTTTGACGTGAATCGGGTGTCAATGTGGCATTGACTCGCCACGAAGAGGGTTGACTCAGATGGAATCAGTGATAACGTATTCTCAATAACATGGCCTATCTCCGAAGCACATGCTGGATGCTGATCGCGATCCTGCTCCTGAACGGGAGCGGGGTGGTCTCGTCGGTGCACAAGATCATGCACCACTCGGGGGATGATGCCGCCATCTCGCACTGCGATCACGACGGCGGGCACCACGAGCAGCCCGTCGACGAGGACGACCAGCCCCAGCCCGAGGACGAGGACTGTGAGATCTGCCTTGGACTCGCGGGCCTGAACCTGGTCCCGGCCGAGGATCTTCCTCGCGTCCCCAGCTTCGACGCAGTCTCACCGGAATGCATCACGCAGGCTCGGGCTGTCCTGACGCGTGATCCGCTCGGTGATCACCCTGCCCGCGCGCCCCCTGCCTCCTGAACCTGATCGGGACACCGAATCCATCGAGGTTCGTCGTGCGCGCGTTCGTGCGCCATGACACAGGACAGGGACATACCCAATGCACCCACATACGGACCGTGGACGCCGCGACGCGTTCACGCTGATCGAGCTCTTGGTCGTGATCGCGATCATCGCGCTGCTCATCGGGATCCTGCTCCCGTCGCTGAGCAGTGCGCGGGCCAGCGCGCAGCGTGTGGTGTGCCAATCGAACATGCGCCAGCTCGAGCTCGCTCACCAGCTCTACATCGAAGATTACAAGGGGCGATTCATCGACGCGGCGCTCCCGCACGGCTCGCTCGCGGGCGATATCCGATCGACGTGGCTGATCGCATTGCAGGAGTACGGCGCGGCACCGGAGGCGCTGTACTCGCCGGTCGACCGGTCCATCTGGCGGAGCGTGGACGACGGGGGAAGCGATGAGGGTGCTTCACTCGTCCAGCTCCGCTCCTGGTTCGAGCAGAACGAGGACCTGCTCACCGATGACAACTTCAGCAACGACCCGGATCAGCCAGACATTGTCCGCCTGACCAGCTACGGGCTCAACGGCTACACGGCCCAGAGCGTTTCCCCGTTCCTGAACCCCGATCCTGTCACAGGGCGCCGCCTCGATCAGGGCAACGCCTACACCAAAGTCACACGCATCCCGCGGACCTCTCAGACGATTCATTTCGTCATGATGACCCCGATCGCTCGTCAGTTCGGTGAGCCGATCGACTCCGAGCCCGACTTCGCCAAGTCGGATCACGTCCACCCCAACGAGTGGGATTTCTCGTTCGTGTCCGAGACCGCGAGCGCGACGTACGCCAGCTCACAGCTGTGGCTCAACGCGCACGGCGGTGAGCCCACGAGCCCGAGGGCCAAGAGCAACGTCGCATTCTTCGACGGGTCTGTTCGCACCCTGACATTCGACGAGATGTACCTCGATACCAAGCACAACCTCTTCCACCCCGAGGCGAGCCCACCGAGCTCCGCCCGGCCCTGATTGGAGATCGCGATGTTGAAAAAAGCAGTGACCTTCGTGACCCTCGCCGCATCCACGACGTTGAGCGCCGCCAGCGGGCTGCACGACGCGGACTTCATCCTCGCCGTTCAGGACAGCCAGATCATCGCCGGAGCGGTCGATCCGGACACGGGCGACGCGGTGTACCCCTCGCGGATCAAGTCCGCGCTGATGGGCGCAGAGGGCTTCCCGAACTTCACAAACGACCCCGGGTTCAACGCGGAGCTCGGGCAGCTCATCCCGGGCATGACGATCGGCTTCTCGTTCCTGCGGGCGCCGCGGGTCTGGGACGACGCCAACATGAACTTCGAGACCATCGCGACCGAGCAGCTGACCGTTCGTGCGGCGGCCCAGGACCTCGTGGCGCCCAGCACGGACATGCGTGTAGACGGCATCGTCTTTGGGCAGGCCTCGAACACACCAAGCGCGACTTTCCATCACCACATGCAGTACCTGCTTAACGGGGCGCTCCCGCCCGTGGTGCAGGGCGTCTGGCTGCTCGAGATCGATCTCTGGACCGAGGCCGCGGGGATCGATGCCTCCGATCCGCTGTACATCGTGTTCGCTCAGGGCGACGGTGAGGGCCAGCTAGATGACGCGATCACCTGGATCGAGGACAACCTGATCGGATCGCCCTGTCTCGCGGATCTGACTGGCGACGGCACGCTCGACTTCTTCGATGTCAGCGCATTCCTCGTCGCGTTCAACGCACAGGACCCGGTCGCGGATTTCAACGGTGACACGCAGTTCAACTTCTTCGATGTCAGCGCATTCCTGACCGCATACACGGGCGGATGCCCATAACACAGTTCACGGCTTTTCTTGGGTTTGGAGACCCTTTGTGAGGAGAATCGATATGAAACTTGCAGCAATCATCGCGTGCGGCGCCGCATCGCTCGCTCTCGGTCACGGCGAAGACGCGGATTACGGTCTCGCCATCATGGACGGCTCTGTTGCCGTCGGCCTCGGCGACCACGACACCGGCACTATCACCGAGTTCGGTGAGCGCGTGTTCGCGGCAGAGATGGCAATCAGCGGCTCCAACTGGTTCGCCGACGAGCCGGGCATCTTCATCGCGGAGGGCTCGCTCCTCGACAACAC
The DNA here is from genome assembly GCA_017642965.1 of Phycisphaerales bacterium. GTDB lineage: Bacteria > Planctomycetota > Phycisphaerae > Phycisphaerales > UBA1924 > UBA1924. The sequence goes on along the minus strand of JAEPOJ010000033.1, from coordinate 29,414 downwards.
CCAGGTGAGCTTCACCCTCACCTCAGCGCTGCTCTACTGGGACGGCACCGAGGCCGTTGATTTCTCGCAGTCCGCGAACGCGATGACCCTCTCGTTCGGTCCCGCGAGCGTCTCGACCGCGTTCGACAACAACCCGGTCGCTGGTTTCTCGATCAACTACGACGCGGATCAGGTCGGCGGCTTTGACGAGCACTTCGACTACACCATCGACGCGAGCGCCGGCGCAGGGATCTATGTCCTCGCCAATACGTTCTCGCTGACCGGTGCCGCTGATTCCGAGGTGATCTTTACCGTGTTCAACGCGGGCCTCGAAGAGGATCTCCACGAAGAGGCCATCGAGTATGTCGAGCACGTCCTGGTGCCCGCGCCCGGCGCGACCGGCGTGCTCGCGATCGCCGGGCTGGGCGTGATGTCCCGCCGTCGTCGGTCCTGACACGAGCTCCAAACCCGGGGTCCGTGGGTGTGTGACCCGCGGGCTCTGATTTCTCTGCGAAACTCCCGATACCGTTCCAATCGGAAGATCGCAATGTGTTTGCCGCCCCTCCCGCGTGGGAGGGGCGGTTTTTTGTCAGAACCGGGGTGATTGGGTTGACAATAGTTAGTGATTACTATACTCTGGGATCCAGATCGGAGATCACATGCATCAGGATGCCCACGCCCGGATCGATGAGTTGCAGCACGCGTTCGATGTGCTCTCAAGCACAGTGCAGGACCTGACGCAGCGGGTCGCACGCCTCGAACCCGAAGCACAACCAGAAACAGTGCCCGAAGCGACGCCTGAGGCCACACCCGATTCAGAGCAGCCCTCTTCGACACTGTCCTCACTCGTCGAGCAGAAGCGAGCGGCAAGTTCAGATACGGACGAGCACACCGATGTGGCACCAACCCCGCCGGTCCCAGTGACCGCGGCAGCGACGCACCCGCCGCACGAAGACACGCACCGTCAGCGTGATGATCGGGCCTTCAAGCCCATGCCATCACCAAAGCGGGCCCGCGAGTTCGAGTTTGATCTCAGCAAGCTCGAATGGGTGCTGGGCATCCGCGGTCTGATGCTGCTCGGGGTCGTGATCGTTATCGTGGGTGTTGGGATGTTCCTGAAGCTCGCGCACGATGAGGGGTGGATCGCCGCGATGTCGCCCATTGCCAAGTGTGGCGGGACCTGCATCTTCGGGCTCGTGCTCATCGGCATCGGCGAGTTGCTCCGCAAGAGACTCAGCCCGCTCGCTTCGTCAGGCTTCACCGCGGCGGGCATCGCGACCGTCTTCGCGAGCGTGTACGCCGCGAGCAGGGTGTACAATCTGTTCGGGGTTGAGCTCGCGTTCGCCTTGCTGCTCGTCACGACGCTGGGCGGCATCCTGCTGGGCGCGATCGGGCAACGGGTGATGCTCTCGCTGCTGTCGCTGATCGGTGCGTTCGCTGTGCCGATGCTGCTCTCGGCGGGAGAGCCATCGTACTTCGTGTTCCCCGCGTACCTGCTCCTGCTGCTCTCGATGGGTGCCGTGCTCTCCGCCTGGAAGGGCGGGCACTACGCCTACGCGCGTGAGCTCGCGTGGTGGGGGACCGGCTTGCTCGGTACGGCGTGGCTGGTGGACATGCACGACCGATCAATCGCATCATCGCTCATCTTTGTCGCCCTGGCATGGCTGATGACGGTCGTCGAACTCGCCATCTCGGCCCGGTTCTTTACGCGGCTGCGCGACCGGATCGAGCCGGACAAAGCGGCGATCGCGGGGATCCAAATCGACGCGGAGGGGAACCGCTCGCTGAACCCAGCGGGCCTCCTGACGCGTGAATCACGCTGGATCAACGCGCTGTTCGGGGCCACGATCTGGGCCGTGATCAGCGCGGGCGTGACGCTTCGTGCGCGTGATCCGGATCTGGTGTTCCTCTCGCCCATGGGGTTCGCGGCGATGGGGGCGGTGGTTGCGTGGGTGGCGATGCGAGCCGGGGGCGTGCGGCGCATCAGCACGGAAGCCGGAGAGGCATCGCCCCTGTCTCTGTACCTTTCGGCGGTCGCCGTGAACAGCGCTCTGCTGCTCGTCGCCACGATCGCCACCGGGCTTGGCGGGTGGTTGGAGGTGCTGGCGTGGCTCTGTGTAGGGGCGGGCGCGGTCGAAGCCGGTCGCCGCCTGCGGTTCCGCGCGGTCGGGCTCTTCGGCGGCGCAATGCTCGACTTCGCGGTTGTTCGTCTCTTCAGCTTCGATCTGCGCAACGCCTCGGCGGACGCGCCGAATCTCAATATCCTCGGGGTCGCGGTCGGCGCGTGGGGCGTGCAGGTGCTGGCCGCGGCGATCGCGTTCGGTGCCGCGTGCTGGAGATCACGCTATCGCCCCGAGCAGCTCGTGGCGGGCTCGATCGCGATCTGGCTGGTCGCCCTATGCGTGGTCAACGCGCCGAGCGATCACGGACGCATGGGGCTGTACTGGTCCCTGCTCGCCGTGGGCGTGTTGTGGGCGCTGCGTGCCAGCATGCTCGGGCATCTCCGCTTCGTGCTCAGGATCAACGCGCTCGTGATGCTCGGGCTGGGCACTTGCATCGGGGTCGCCTCTCAGTTCACAGACTCTGGCGGGGTCATCAGCCCGACCGAGGTCGCGGTGTTGCTGGGCGCGTGGCTCGCGTTCGCGTTGCTGGCGGGCGCGGGCTACGTCCATCGGACCATCGGTGCGTCCGTCGCGGTGGGTTTGATCCTGCTCGCCCTGGGGCGGATCGGTCAGGATCACGGGGCCGACCGCATGCTGCTCTGGCAAGCGGTCGCGATCGGCTGCGTGTCCCTCGCGGGTGCTCGCCTCTGGCGATGGTCACTGATGGAGATCGCCGCCGTACTGAGCATGATCTTCGCGTGCGCCTGGGGGCTCGACGAGCTCCGTCATTGGGATGGTCTGCTCACTCGTGTGCCGATGATCGGATACGGGTCAATCACCTCCTTCAACCTCCTGACGATCATGCTCGGGGTCGGTTTGACGATCGTGCGCATCAGGCTTGCTGCCGACGCGATCGGTGATGTCCGTGGGTTCCGCACGGCGCTCAGCAGCACCCTGCTGTGCGCCTCGTGGCTGCTCGCGCTGATCGTGAGCACACTTGAGATCGTCCGGTTGATGCATCAGTGGTTTGATTCGAGCTCGGCACAGGGGGCCGGTGTCTCGATCTGGTGGAGCGTGTTCGCGGTGGCGTCCGTGGCGATGGGATTCCGCCTCGCGAGAGCGCTGCGTTGGGCGGGGCTGACGCTGCTGTGCATCGTCGCGGGCAAAGTGCTCCTGCTCGACACCATGACCCTCGCCCCGACGGGGCGGATCATCGCATCGATCACGGTGGGACTGATCATCATCGCAACGGGTGTGCTGTACACATGGCTGGTGAAACGACTGGAAATGGCGGAAGCGGACGCGGAATCATGCGAAACTACATCAGCGGACGGGGGTGCATAAGGCACGCGGACTATGCTCAGGGTCCAGATGCCATCGATCGATCCGAGTAAAAAGCGCCACACCCGAATCGCCTGCGCCGAGCACGTCGTGCCCTACCTCCGCGCGGAGGTCGAGGCGCTCGGGCACGATATCCAGGGCGAGGACAAGGTCTCGGTGTCGATCGGGGCGGACCTGGTCGAGGCGCTGCGCCTCACGCTGCTGCTGCGGACCGCCCAGCAGGTGTACTGGCAGCTCGACAAGACCCGCTGCACGTCGCTCAAGATGCTCGAGAAGTGGGCACGCTCGTTCCCCTGGGAGGAGCTGATCCCCAACGACGCGTACCTGAGCATCAGTTCGAACGTCTCGCACCCGAGCGTGACCAACACGATGTACCCCAACCTGCTGCTCAAGGACGCGATCGTGGATCGCATCAAGGAGAAGACCGGCGAGCGTCCGGACTCGGGGCCGGACCGCTCGGGCGTGGTGATCCAACTCGTCTGGAAGGGCGACCGGGCGTGGTTGTACCTCAACGTGAACGGCACACGCCTGAGCGATCGCGGGTACCGCAAGCTCCCGCACCACGCGCCGATGAGCGAGACGCTGGCGGCCGCGGTGCTCATGGGGATGGGCTACGACGGGACGCAGGCGCTGGTCAACCCGATGTGCGGCTCGGGCACGCTGGCGATCGAGGCGGCGCTGATGATGGCCGGGCGCGCCCCGGGGCTGCAACGCAACGACGCGAGCGTGCTGCACACGCTGATGGACCTTGACGACGACTACCTGGAGATGCGCCGCGAAGCCCGCAAATCCAAGCCGCCCATCGGTGAGCCGATGCCGATCGTAGCGAGCGATCACGACCCTGAGGCCATCGACGCGGCCCGGCGCAACGCAAAGACCGCCGGCGTCGATCATCTGATCGAGTTCGAGCTGTGCGATTTCCGAGATACCCCGGTGCCGCATCTCGACGAAGGGGAGCACGGGCACGTGGTGTTCAACCCCGAGTACGGCATCCGCCTGGGCGAGACCGAGGAGCTGCGTCAGGTCTATCGCGATATCGGGTTCTTCTTCAAGGACCACTGCCGGGGGTATACTGGGCACGTGTTCACAGGGAGCAAGTCGCTCTCGACGCAGGTCCGCCTGCGGGCGATGAGCAAGCTGCCATTCAACAACGGCAGCATTCCCTGCCGCCTGCTGAGCTACGAGTTGTTCCGCGAGCCGCCGAACCCGGAATGAGGCTGGCCCGTACCACCCGCTCACAGCGAGAGCGGCGGATGAATGGGAGCACACATGAGTAACGAACCACGCCACGAGATCCTCATCGGCATGCGGGTTGATGATGAGGACGGCTACGCCCAGTACCGCGCGGGCATGACCCCGATCCTCGAGTCCATGGGCGGCTTTTTCCGCTACGACATGCGGGTAAGCGAGCTGCTCAAGGGCGAAGCCCCGGACCCGTTCAATCGCTTGTTCCTCATGTCATTCCCCGATCAGGCCACGAGCGAGCGGTTCTTTGCGGACCCTGGCTACCTTCAGGTGCGTGAAACCCACTTCGACGGGGCTGTCCGTTCATACGCCCTCATTGCACAGTTTTCGCACGCCGCGCCCTGATCTGCATCGGGCGGGCTTGACCAGGCGAACTAAGCGGGTGTAGGATCGGCCTCATGATGAATCTCTTTGCCCATCTGCATCATCATCACAGCCATATCCATGGCCGGCGATGATCGTGCAGACATGCGTGCTTGAGCACCTGAACTGACACACCACAACGCCGGCCTCGGGTCGGCGTTGTTCGTTGTTGTGCTGTGCACATCGAATCAACCCGCCCGGGGTCGGCTCCACGAACCACAAGGAACCGACCCGATGACCCCTCAATCCGACGACAACACGATCAAGCTCGCGATCCCCAAGGGGCGCATGTATGACGGCGTCTCCAAGCTCATGAGCGACGCGGGGATCCGCATCCGGACTTCTTCGCGGGACTATCGCCCGACGCTCTCGCTGCCCGGATACGACGTGAAGATCCTCAAACCCCGCGCCGTGATCGAGATGCTCAACATGGGCGCCCGCGATCTGGGCTTCGCGGGTGAGGACTGGGTCCGGGAGGATGACGCGGATCTGGTGGAGCTGCTCGATACCGGGCTCGATCGCGTGCGACTCGTCGCGGCGGTCCCTGAGCGGAGCGATGAGAACGAGCTGCTCAATCGTGAAAACGCGATAGTCGCGTCGGAGTACGTCAACCTGACCCAGCGATGGATCGAAGACAAGGGATACAACGCGCGACTGATCCGCAGTTATGGCGCGACCGAGGTGCTGCCGCCGGAGGACGCGGACTGCATCATCGACAACACCGCGACGGGCGCGACGCTCGAGGCGAACAACCTGCGGATCATCGATGAGCTCATGGTGTCGACCACGCGTTTGTACGCATCGAAGAGCGCGATGGAGAACCCGGTGAAGCGCGAGCAGATCGAGCGGTTCACCCTACTCATCCGCTCGGTGCTCGAAGCCCGGGTGCGGGTGATGCTCGAACTCAATGTATCCAACGAGAACCTCGCGGGCGTGATCGAGGTGCTCCCCTGTATGCGGACGCCGACCGTGGCCCCGATGCACAACGACGACGGGTTCGCGGTCAAGGTCGCGGTCCCGCGTGAGCAGCTCACGCAGGTCATCCCATTGATCCGACAACGCGGCGGCACGGACATCATCGTCACCAACCCAGCGCAGATCGTGCCATGAACAACCCACCTCTTCAACCCGCACGGCGCATCGGTGATCTGAATCCGTACGCGCCCCCATTGCGTGATCCGCAGATCACGCTGACCCTCGACAACAACGAGGGCGCACAGATCGACGCGTCAGTCCTGGATGTGCTCCGGGAGCTCGATCCCGAGACACTCTCGCGATACCCGGACCAATCCTCGCTTGAGTTGCAGATCGCGGTTTCGTTGGGCATCGATCCGTCCCGCGCCGTTATCACCAACGGCGGCGACGACGCGATCGATCGGGTCTGCCGATCGATCCTGAACCCGGGCGAGGTGATGCTCACGCACACACCCGGGTTTGTGATGATACCGCGATGGGCACAACTCGCGGGCGCGAACAACCGAGCACTGGATTGGCTCGAGGGTGGTTTCCCACGCGATGCCTTCCTTGATGCGATCGATGACTCGGTTCGGTTGGTATCCCTCATCTCGCCTTGCAATCCCAGCGGTGCGATTGTGCCGACGGGCGATATCCACGCGATCGCGGAGAAGTGCCGATCCGTCGGCGCTGTTCTCATGCTCGATCAGGCGTACATCGAGTTCGCGGACGAGGATCCGATCGGATCGGTGCTTGATCTTGAGAATGTCGTCATCGTGCGGACGTTTTCCAAGGCGATGGGCGGCGCGGGGTTGCGGGTTGGGTACGCGATCGCACCGGAGCGCATCGCGACCTGGTTACGCACGGTGGGTGGACCGTACCCCGTTTCGAGCCTGTCGATCGCGATCGCGGGTGCGATATACACACGACGCGCGAAGCGAGCGGACATCATCGAGCAGACTCGCTTCAATCGAGACATACTTATCGAGATGCTCAGATCCCAAGGGATCAGGGTGCTGAACTCAGAAGCCAACTTCGTTCTCGCGCGGTTCGATGACGCCCCCAGTACCCACGCCCAGCTGCTCGAACAGGGGATAAGCGTCCGCCGCTTCCGCACCGGCGGCGACATCGACAACTACCTCCGCATCACCGTCCCGGCGGATCGATCGCAGCTCAACCAACTCCTCGATGCGCTCAGCGCAATCGGAGCAACCCCATGAACCCACGCACTTCCAAGGCAGCACGAACGACCCAAGAGACCGAGATCGAGTGCTCGATCAACCTCGACACGCCCGGCGCGTCCACGATCTCCTCCGGGCTCGGGTTCCTCGATCACATGCTCGATGCGTTGTCGCGTCACTCCGGGATCGCGATCAATCTCACCTGCACGGGTGATCTGGTTGTGGACGATCACCACTCCGTTGAGGACTGTGCGATCGTCCTCGGCAAGTGCATTGACGAGGCGCTCGGACAACGCGTGGGGATCGAGCGGTTCGCGAGCGCGTACGCGCCACTCGACGAAGCGCTCGCAAGGTGCGTGATCGATTTTTCGGGTCGCCCGTTCGCGTTCGTTGAGATCGGGTTCGTCCGCGAAACGCTCGGCGATGTCGCGACGGAGAACATCACCCACTTCTTCGAGTCACTCGCGGTCTCGATGCGTGCGACGCTGCATGTCGATCTGATCCGAGGGAAGAACGATCACCACAAGGCGGAAGCAGCGTTTAAGGCGATGGCTCTGGCCCTCCGTGACGCGACCCGCATTACCCGGGGCGATGACATGCCCTCAACCAAGGGGACGCTCTCATGACACAGGTGACGATCATCGATACGGGGATCGCGAACACCGCGTCGGTCTCCGCTGCGTTCGAGCGGCTCGGGTGTGATGTCGCGCTCTCGCACGACCCGGGTCTCATCGAGGACGCGCCCCTCGTCGTCTTGCCCGGGGTGGGCAACTTCGGCGCGGGCATGCGGGCGCTTCGGACACGCAAGCTCGATCAGGTCATCATCGATCGAGTTGAAAACAACCAGCCGCTCATGGGGATCTGTCTTGGTCTGCAACTGCTCTGCGACGCATCGGAGGAATCGCCGGGCATTGAGGGGCTCGGGATCATCAACGCGATGGTGACGCGGTTCGCGGACGAAGTGCGCACGCCCCAGCACGGATGGAACCGCGTCGGGGACGGGTACGCGTACTACTCCAACACCTACCGCATCGAGACCATCCCGGAAGGATGGGACGGCGAGACGAGCACGCACGGCTCACCCTTCGTCGCGTACCTGCGACGGGGCACCACCCTCGCGTGCCAGTTCCACCCGGAACTCTCAGGATCATGGGGCGCGGATCTCATGCGAAAGTGGATCGAGAACGCGAAGGAGGCCGCGGTATGCTGACGAGCAGGATCATCCCGTGTCTCGATATCGACAACGGGCGTGTCGTCAAGGGCGTGAAGTTCGCGAACCTGCGTGACGCGGGCGAGCCCGTGCAGCAGGCGACGCGGTACGAACAAGGCGGCGCGGACGAGCTGGTGATGCTCGACGTGAGCGCGACGACATCGGGGCGCGAGACTGCGCTCGATACCGTCCGGGCGGTGCGTCGGGCGCTCTCGATCCCGCTGAGCGTGGGTGGGGGGGTGCGGACGGTCGAGCACGCGCTCGCGCTGCTGCGTGCCGGCGCGGACAAGGTAGGGGTGAATAGTGCCGCGGTTGAGAACCCGTCACTGCTGCGTGAGCTCGCGGATCGCGTCGGGGCGCAGTGCGTGGTGCTTTCGATCGATGCTGCGACACGCATCGATGGCAGCGGGTGGGAGGTCGTCACCCGCGCGGGTACCAACCGCACGGGCATCGACGCGATCGGTTGGGCAGCGAGCGCGTCATCGATGGGCGCGGGCGAGATCCTCCTGACCAGCTTCGATCAGGACGGCACCCGATCGGGGTACGACACCGAACTGCTGCGTGCGGTGCGTCAAGTCACGGCGCTCCCCATCATCGCATCGGGCGGCGCGGACAACGCGAAACACATGCTCGATGCGCTCAGGGCCGGCGCAGACGCGGTGCTCGCAGCATCTATTTTCCACGACAACGACACCACACCGAACGCGATCAAAGAAGAGCTCCGCGCATCAGGAATCGAGGTACGCACATGATGATCCCATCCATCGACATCCAGAACGGCCAGGCGGTCCAGCTCATCGGAGGCGAGAAGAAAGCCATCGACGCCGGCGACCCACGCCCGATCGCGGAGAGGTTTGCGCGTGTGGGTGAGATCGCCCTGATCGACCTCGACGCCGCCATGGGTACCGGATCGAACAAGGACCTGCTCAAAGAGATCTGCGCACAGTACCCGTGCCGCGTGGGTGGCGGCATCCGCGATGTCGACACCGCGATCGACTGGCTCGACGCGGGCGCTCGCAAGGTCATCCTTGGCACCGCTGCGAAACCCGAGATCCTCAGCGAGCTCCCACGCGATCGCGTCATCGCGGCACTCGACGCGCGCCATGACAAGATCGTCGTGGAAGGGTGGAAGACTGAAACAACCGACACCATCGAGGGTCGGATGCGCGAGCTGCGCGAGTATGTCTCGGGGTTCCTCGTGACCTTTGTGGAATGTGAGGGGCGGATGGGTGGGCTGCCTTTCGATCGTGTGGAGCAGCTCGTGGAGTGCGCTGGGGACGCGAAACTCACCGCGGCGGGCGGGGTCCGCAACGCGGATGACATCGCCCGCATCGATCAGCTTGGCGCGGACGCCCAGGTGGGTATGGCGCTGTACTCGGGCGCGATCGATCTCGCGGACGGGTTCTGCGCTCCACTCATCTCCGATCGAGCGGATGGGCTCTGGCCCACCGTGGTCTGCGACGAGCGGGACGCGACACTCGGGCTCGTATACTCGAACCTCGAAAGCATCCGCGAATCCATCACCACCGGCACCGGCGTGTACTACTCCCGATCGCGCCAATCGCTCTGGCGGAAGGGTGAATCCTCGGGGAACACTCAGCAGCTCATCCGGATCGATACGGACTGCGATCGGGATGCGCTCCGGTTCACGGTTCGGCAGTCCGGGACCGGGTACTGCCACCTGGGAACGTTCTCCTGCTTCGGCGAAGCCTCGGGTCTCGATCGACTCGCGGACACCATCACACAGCGGGTCGCGAGTGCGCCGGATGGTTCGTACACGCGACGATTACTCGATGACCCCGCACTGCTCGGCGCAAAGCTCCGAGAAGAAGCGGACGAGCTGATCGGTGCGGAGACAAAGGCAGACGCGACCCACGAGGCAGCCGATGTGCTCTTCTTTACCCTGACCCGCGCGATCCAGCTGGGCGCAACGCTGCCTGACATCGAACGCGAGCTCGATCGGCGCGCACGCAAGATATCCCGTCGACCCGGCAACGCCAAGCCCGCGTACACAGGAGATCGATCATGACGCTCCTCCGTGTGATTCAACCCGATGAGGTTGCCCGTGAACTCAAGCCCGTCGTCCGCGACGAGGTGCTCGATCAGGCACGCGTGATCCTCGATCGCGTGCGACGCGAAGGGATCGATGCGATCCGCGGGTACGCCGAGCAGTTCGGGGAATGCGCCGCCGATCAACCGATCCTGCTCGGCCCCGATGCGATGCGAAATGCGTACGACACGCTCAACCCGGATGATCGCGATGCGCTCGAGCGGGCAGCGGATCGCATCGATCGATTCGCGATCGCTCAGCGAGAAGCGATCCAACCCCTCACCATGGACGTACCCGGCGGGCAGGCGGGGCACACCATCGAGCCGGTGCGCTCCGCCGGGTGCTACGCGCCCGCCGGACGCTACCCGCTGCCCAGCTCGGTGCTCATGACAGGAATCACGGCCCGGGCCGCCGGGTGCGAGCGAGTTGTCGTCGCATCGCCGGGGGCGAGCAAGGTGGCGCTCGCCGCGGCGCATATCGCGGGTGCGGACGAGTTCTTATGCATCGGCGGCGCGCACGCCATCGGCGCCATGGCGTACGGCTTCGAAAGCTTCGAGCGCTGCGATGTCATCGCGGGCCCGGGCAACGCGTGGGTGACGGCGGCGAAGCAGCTCGTTTCGAGCGTCGTCGGGATCGACATGCTCGCGGGGCCTTCCGAACTCCTGATCATCGCCGACGACAGTGCCGATGTTGGAACGCTGGCTGCGGACCTGCTCGCGCAGGCCGAGCACGATACTGATGCGGTGCCCATCCTTGTGACGACCTGCGCATCACACGCCGAGTCCATTCAAGATGAGCTCGAGCGTCAGCTCGGAACACTCCCAACCGCGGACACCGCCCGCGTCGCGCTGGGCAACGGGTTCGTCGTCGTGTGCGATGCGATCGATCAGGCGATCGAGATCTCCGACACCCTCGCGCCCGAGCACCTGGAGATCATCACCCGCGACGCGGAACAAACCGCATCCAAGGTCCGCAACGCGGGTGGGGTATTCATCGGTTCATGCACCGCCGAGGTGCTCGGGGACTACGGCATCGGACCCAACCACACCCTCCCAACCGGGGGCACAGCACGGTTCCAATCCGGCCTGTGCGTCACGCACTTCCTGAGATTGCGAACCTGGATCCGCATCGACTACCCAGATGCGTGCGAACCCGTCCTCGACGATACCATGCGTATCGCACGCATGGAAGGTCTTATCGCGCACGAGCGATCGGCGCAACGACGGGCCTTGGATTGAGAGGGCAGCATTGGGCAGAACCATCGGACTCATCCTGGGCGATCAGCTCGACGCGTCCTACCCCGACGCGCTCGGGCTTGACAAAGACACTGATCTCATCCTCATGCTCGAGGTGACGAACGAGTCCACCTCGCCCGCGAGTCACATCCAACGCACCGTTCTCTTCCTTTCGGCGATGCGTCACTATGCGGAATCACTGCGTGACGACGGCTGGGACGTCGAGTACATCGATCTCAACCATCGTGGTAACACCCAGCGATTCGATGACGAGATCGCCCGCCAGCTGAAGATGAAGAAGCTCAACGCGGACAAGCTCGTCTGCATCGAGCCGGGTGATCATCGGGTGCGTGGGCAGATCGAGGTTGCATGCGAGCGGGCAGAGGTCGAACTTGAGTTCATCGACGACCCGCACTTTCTCACGCCCATCGATAAGTTCGAGGAGTGGGCACGCGATCGCAAAGAGCTCATGATGGAGCACTTCTACCGTTGGCAGCGCAAGCGCCTCGATGTGCTCATGGACGGCAAGGACCCCGTCGGCGGCGAGTGGAACTACGACAAGGAGAACCGCAAGGCCTTCAAGTCCGCCCCCGACACGCCGAGCATTCCCGAGTACTCCATCGACGAGATCACCGAGCAGGTCATCGAGGATGTCCGGAAGCACCTGCCCGATCTGCCGGGTAAGATCGACTCGTTCAACTGGCCGGTCACCCGCCGACAGGCCACCCACGCGCTCAATGACTTCATAAAACACCGGCTCCCCAACTTCGGCGATCACCAGGACGCCATGTGGACCGGCGAGCATGCGCTCAACCACTCACTCATCTCCTCCTCGATCAATCTCAAGCTCCTCAACCCGAGCGAGGTCGTCGACAAAGCCATCGAGGCCTACGAGTCGGGGGACGCGCCGATCAACAGCGTCGAAGGGTTCGTGCGCCAGATCATCGGCTGGCGCGAGTTCATCCGGGGCGTGTATTACACCCAAGACACGGACTACGCCGAGTCCAACGCCCTCGATACCCACGGCGACCTCCCCGAGTTCTACTGGACCGGCGACACCGACATGAAATGCATGTCCGAGGCGATCGGCTCGGTCCTCGACCACGCCTACGGGCATCATATCGAACGCCTCATGGTCACCGGCAACTTCGCCCTGCTCGCCGGGATCGAGCCCAGGCAGGTCAACGACTGGTACCGGGGGATGTACATCGACGCCATCGACTGGGTCACGACGCCGAACACCATCGGCATGGCCCTCTACGCTGACGGGGGCGTCGTGAGTACCAAGCCGTACGCGTCCAGCGGCAAGTACATCCACCGGATGAGCAACTACTGCAAGCACTGCCGGTTCGATGTCAACAAAAAAACAGGGGATGATGCCTGCCCCTTCAACGCCATGTACTGGGCATTTCTCGATCGCAATAAGGACCACTTCAAAGGCAACCGCCGGATGGGCCTGGTACTCAAAAACCTCGAAAAGATGTCCAAAAACGACCTTGTTGAGCTCACGAACTCGGTCAACACCAACCGGAAGGCGTGGGGAGTGGGTTCAGTTGACAAGTGAGCATCGGCGCACAGTCTTCACCGTCAAAGTGGAAAAAAACCTCCACACACGTTTGACGCGTCGCCGATGATGGGTAGTGTTGAGCCAGCCATGAACCACTTCTCGACCAAAAAAGCGAAACAGGTCAAAGCCAAAGGCGCCGCGAGCGTTTGGGCTGTGACTGTCGCTTGGGTCGATGAGCTGCTTGGCTAAGAGCATCTCAAACGAACTCAGACCGACGCACCCCCGACGCTCACGCCCGGGGGTGTTTTTCTTTGTATCCACAGTTCCAAACCCACACCGAACCAACCAACAACCACAGGAGCCAGCACCATGTCCACTGAAACCATCACCGCCACCTGCCCCGAATGCGACGCCACCGTGAGCTTCGACCGCGCCCCGCTCAACGGCGAGATCGCCCGATGCACCGACTGCTCCGCGGAGCTCGAGGTCGTGTCCACGGATCCCCTCACCCTTGAGCTGGCCCCCGAGGTCGAAGAGGACTGGGGCGAATAAGCACGATCCAAGGCAAGCCCACGCATACCCCACACACGGAGCCATACCCCATGCGGATCGCGATGACCTACACCAGACTGCGTGTCGAAGAGCGGATGCTCATCGACGCGTTCGAGGACCTCGGGGCAGACGTCACCCCAATCGATCTCCGATCGGTCGTCTTCAACCCGGCCTCGCTCGGCGACTGGGCCCGCTACGACGCCGTGTTCGATCGCTCGCTGAGTCTCACCAACACGCTCACGAGCGTCCGCATCCTCGAATCACTGGGCATGCGTTGCATCAACCCGCTCCACGCGATCGAGACCTGCGCCGACAAGCTCGCGACGACCCTCGCGCTGATCCGTACAGGTGTCCCCACCCCGGAGGTCCGCGTCGCCGTCGAATCCGAGCCGGGCATCGAGGCCATCGAGCAGCTCGGCTACCCGTGCGTGCTCAAGCCAACCGTCGGATCGTGGGGGCGTCTGGTCTCCCGCATCAACGACCGTGACGCCGCGGAATCGATCCTCGAGCACCGCGAGGTGCTGGGCTCTGTCAACCACTCCGTGGTCTACGCTCAGGAACACATCAACAAGCCCGATCGCGACATCCGCGTGTTCGTCGTCGGCGGCAACGCCATCGCCGCCATAGAACGCCGAAGCGAGCACTGGCTGACCAACACCGCCCGCGGTGCCGTCGCGGCCGGGATGGAGATCACGCCAGAACTCGCCGATCTCTCGCAGCGGGCCGTCGCCGCGGTCGGCGCCGACATCGCCGCCGTCGATCTGCTCGAGTGCCCCCGCCGAGGGCTACTCGTCAACGAGATCAACCACTCGATGGAGTTCCGCAACTCCACCACAACCACCGGCGTCGAGATCCATCGCATCGTCGCACAGCACACGCTCGACATCGCACAAGCACACGCATCGCAGGCCGCGGGCGACGGGGGCATCCATCCCGTTGAACGCGCCTGCGATGCACCGGTCTCGGGAGAGAGAGCGGGGTCTGCGGGCGCGCCCAGCGGGGAGGGCGCGCTCGCATGAACCCCGTCCGTGTTTCCATCGTCGGCGGCTCCGGGTACACAGGCGGCGAGCTCATGCGTCTGCTCCTGTCACACCCGAACGCCCAGATCGCTCAGGTCACCTCGCGTCAGCTCCGGGGGCTCCCGGTCTTCCGCTCGCACCCCAACCTCCGTGGCCATCTCGACGTCAGCTTCTGCACCCCCGACGAGGTCGAGCCATGCGACGTGCTCTTCCTGTGCATGCCGCACGGCAAGGCATCGGGCGAGATCGACCGCTGGCGTGACGTCGCCCCGCTGATCATCGACCTCTCCGCGGACTTCCGTCTCCGCGACCCGGATCGCTACCAGCACTGGTACGGCGAGGCCCACCCGAACCCCGACGCCCTCGCGACCGCCCAGTACGGGCTCGCCGAGGTCAACCGCGCCAATCTCAGCGGCGCATCGCTGATCTCCGGCGTCGGGTGCAACGCCACCGCGATGACCCTCGCGCTCAAGCCGCTCGCGGACGCAGGGCTGATCCGCCGCGCGATCTGCGACGTCAAGGTCGGCTCGTCCGAGGCCGGTGCCGAGCCCAGCGCCGGCTCGCACCATCCCGTCCGCGCCCGTACCGCCCGAACCTACAGCGCGTCGGGGCACCGCCACCTCGCCGAGGTCGAGCAGAACCTGGCCCAGCCCGACGGATCTGCCCTCGATGTCGACGCGACCATCACCGCCATCGACATGGTCCGCGGCGTGCTCTGCACCGCCCACATCGATACAACCGAGCCGCTGGAGACCAAGAACCTCTGGAAGCTCTTCCGTGGCGCGTATAACGATGAACCATTCGTCCGCATCGTCGCGGATCGCCAGGGGCCGCACAAGTTCCCCGACCCGCGCATCCTCGTCGGCTCCAACCACGCCGACGTGGGCTTCGCGGTCGACGAGCGATCCGGACGCGTCATCACCTTCTGCGCCATCGACAACCTCGTGAAGGGCGCCGCCGGCTCGGCCGTCCAGTCCATGAACATCGCCCTGGGGCTGCCCGAGACATCCGGGCTCACCTTCCCCGGGCTGCACCCCGCCTAACCCCTCAAGCCACCCATCGAGCAATCAAGAGAGAACCCCGATGAGCAACACCAATACCCCACACACCATCGTCATCAAGGTCGGAGGCGGCGAGGGAATCGACCCCACCAACCTCACCAGCGAGATCGCCGAGCTGACCCGCTCGGGCATCCGCGTCGTGCTCGTGCACGGCGGCTCACACGAGACCAACGTGCTTGCGGAAGCCCTCGGGCATCCAGCCCAGACCATCACATCCCCGTCGGGACGTGAGTCGCGACGCACCGACCGCCAGACCCTCGAGATCTTTGAGATGGTCTACTGCGGCAAGGTCAACAAGGCCGTCGTCGAGTCCCTCCGCGCCGCGGGCGTGGACGCCGTCGGGCTCAGCGGCATCGACGCGGGCATCTGGACCGGCTCGCGCAAGAGCGCCATCCGCGCCGTGGACGAGGAGGGACGCACCATCATCATCCGCGACGACCTGTCCGGGCGCGTCGAGTCCGTGGACGCTGACTTCCTTGAGACCATCATGTCGCTCGGACGCGTGCCGGTGCTGACCCCGCCCGCGATCACGCCAGACGGCATCGCGATCAACGTCGACGCGGACCGCGCCGCCGCCGCGACCGCCGCGGCGCTCAACGCCGACGAACTGCTGCTGCTCTCCAACGTCCCCGGACTGCTGCGCGACCATACCGACCCGGGCTCGCTGATCGAGTCCGTGACGCAGGACGGCCTCGAGGAGGCCCGCGAAGCCGCGAAGGGGCGCATGCAGAACAAGGTGCACGCTGCGGAAGAAGCCCTCAGCGGCGGTGTCGATCGCGTGATCATCGGGAGCGCGGGTGGTGAACACCCCATCGCGAGCGCCCGCGCCGGGCGTGGAACGACGTTCACGCACTCCACCAATACACCAAGCCCGCAGCAGGTAAACGCATGAGTACCAACCCCGACCGCGACCGACTTTCGCCCGAAGCCCAGATCCTGTACGATGTGGTCTCCACGCCGAGCGTCTCAGGGGACGAAGGAGACGCGGCTGGGGTCTTCGTGCGCCACGCGTCGGCGCTGGGTCTGGATGCACACATCGACGATGCGGGCAACGCGATTGCGCTCCGTTCAACAGTCAATGAGGACGACGCGCGATCTGGTCGCGCCGTTCAGATCGCCCTCCTTGGTCACATCGACACGGTTTCGGGGTATATCCGTGTCAGGACCGAGGAGGGCGATCTCTACGGGCGCGGCAGTGTCGACGCGAAAGGCCCGCTGTGCGCCATGCTCATCGCCGCATCCCGCGCAAACCTCCCGGAAGGGATCGACCTGCGCGTCGCGGGCGCGGTGGGGGAGGAGACCGCGGGTTCAATCGGCGCACGCCACCTCGCGCCGCAATGGCGCCCTGACGCGTGCATCATCGGCGAGCCCTCCGGGTTCGACGGCGTCACCCTCGGCTACAAGGGGCGCCTGCTCATGACCGCGCGGGCGACGTGCCCCAACACCCACACCGCAGGGCAGCAGCGCTCCGCGTGCGACCAGATCCATGTGTTCTGGCAGCGAATCCTCGCGCGGGCCGAGTCGTTCAACGAGGGCATCAACGGCGCGTTCTACCAGATCCAGGCAACCCTCCGCGAGCTCGCATCGACGAGCAATGGGCTCGAGCAGCACGCCCGCCTCGAAGCCGGGTTCCGCCTCCCGCCCGAGGTCTCGCCGAAGCAGCTCATCGAGATCCTCCACAAGCTCCGCAACGAGCAGCAGGACGCGCACCCCGAACTGCGAATCGACCTCACCTTTGAGGGGCCAGAAGTCGCCCACGCGACCGACCGATCCGACCCCGTCGTCCGCGCACTGAGCAGCGCCATCCGCGCCGAGGGCTACCGACCACGCCCCAAGCTCAAGACCGGCACCGCCGACCTCAACGTTGTCGCACCCATCTGGAAGTGCCCGATCGCTGCATACGGCCCGGGCGATAGTGCACTCGACCACACGCCCAACGAGCACATTAATATCGACGAGTATCACCGCTCGATCGACATCCTGACCCGCGCGATCGAATCGCTCGCCCAGGAGCTGGTCGCTCAGAACCTCCAGGCAGAACTCGCCACGAGCTAGTCCCCTTCGGGTTCCGGAACGAGCGGCAGCGTGATCGTGATCGAGGTCCCAACGCCCGGCGTCGAATCGATGTCCAGCTCGCCGTCCGCGTCGCGCACAAGCCCGGACACGACCGCCAGCCCGAGCCCGGTGCCCTTGCCGCGCGGCTTGGTCGTAAAGAACGGGTCAAAGATCCGGTTCATCACCTCCTCGGGGATGCCAGACCCGTGATCAGCGATGATCAGCCGCGCATGGTGCTCCTTGCGGAAGACCTTCACCACGATGTGCTGCCCCGGCTCCGAGGCATCGAACGAGTTGATGATCAGGTTTCCCAGCATGCGTCGAAGATCGTTCTTCGAAATACCCACCCAGAGCGGGTCTTCTGGCAGCCGCACCACGATCTCGTACCGCTCCTTGTAGATCGGGTTAATCGATGTCACCGCGGCCCGCACGCTGTCGCACAGCTCTGAGAACTTCGGCTCATCCTCGACCTCCCGCGTCTCGTCCCGCGCGAATGTCATCAACGCCCCGGTCAGCGACTGCGCACCGTCCGCGATCTCCTCGATCCCCATGATCGCCTCGCGGACCCGCTCGCTCTCATTCTTCATGTTCGAGCGCAGGATCGACTGATAGGCCCGCAGCGCGATGGCCAGGTTCCCAAAGTCGTGCGCCACACCACTCGCCATGGTCCCGAGCGACTGGATCCGATCAACCCGGCGCAGGTGCTTCTCGGTCTCGATCTGCTTAGCGTACTGCATCCGAATGCTCTCGAGCAGCGCAGTGATAAAGAGCAGTGTCAGCATCCCCGGCACCATCACGCCCTGAGCCGCAAGCACGTCCGTCTCCGCCGCACGCCCATCTACATGGAACGGTCCCCTCCCAAAGCTCAGCCCGACCATGATAATCGTTAACAGCACGCACGCGGATACGGTCAGCAGCACCGGCCCAAACCGGGAGATCACCCACGCAAATAGCGGCAGCATCGCCACGAACTGGTACGGCTGCAAGAGCAGCTCGCCACGCTGGTACGCGAAGAGATAGACCGATGTTCCGGTAAAGACCAGCCCATAGCAGATCGCTTCCCACGGGCGCGGGATCAGCTCAAGCCGCTCGTCCAGCCGGTTCGCGATCACGATGATGGGTGTCGCGTACGCGAGCATCCCCGAGATGCCGGAATAACTCCACTGCTGCCAGCGTGTGATGACGTTGAGTTCCTCAATGAACAGGCCAACCACTGACCAGCAGAGCAATGCAAAGATCAACATGTTCGCGAACACGGCGATCAGGATGTAGATCGCAAGCGCGCGCAGCGAGCCAAGCGGACGCCGTTCGGGCACGTACTTCTGAACAATCAGCGCAAAAACCACCCCAATCGTGGGGTTGTACACAAGTTTGACGCCCATGGTGAACTGCCCCAGGCGACCCGGATAAGACTCGCGAAGCAGCAGGTACATCGACTGGTCGATCAAAATCATGATCAACGTCATGGCAATCCAGTGCTTACGATGACTGATAACAAGCGAAGCGCCGAACACACCCGCGCAAGGCCAGAGCACGCTCGCAGAAGTCACACCATAAAACGTTGTGTATCCGATCAGTTGTGCCACAAGAATGGCGCACGAGTAGAGCAAATAGAAACGAACTTTGGCGAGTGTTCCCTTTGGAGCGAGC
The DNA here is from genome assembly GCA_017642965.1 of Phycisphaerales bacterium. Taxonomy (GTDB): domain Bacteria; phylum Planctomycetota; class Phycisphaerae; order Phycisphaerales; family UBA1924; genus UBA1924. The sequence continues at coordinate 9,910 of JAEPOJ010000033.1, read as the reverse complement.
GTGACCATGGCGTGAAACCGGAATTAACTGTGAAACAATCAGATTCTATAGGTAAAATCTACTATCGATTAGTAGAATCTCCCTAAGCCAAGTTCTGGCACACACAGGGTAGCGGAGAACGCAGCACGCTGCGTCCAGTGATGATGGAAATGACACACACAGACAACATCCGAGTCCTCATTATTGATGATCACAAGATCGTGGCCGATGCGTTGAGCGCCGTGCTCGAAGACAGCGGCGACATCCAGGTCGTTGCGCGAGTGAGCAAGCCCGACGATATCGTATCAGCCATCACGGAGCACCGTCCGGACGTGGTCATCTGCGACCTCGAGATGCCGGGCGGGGACCCGCTCGATCGCGCGGCAGAGGGGATCGCACAGTCGAACGGGTCCAAGCTCCTGGTGCTGACGGCCTACCCAACTGACGCGCACATCGCGCGAGCGATACAGATGCGCGTCGGTGGATTCCTCACCAAGCACGAGCCCGCCGAGGCCGTGGTCGATGGCATCCGAGCCGTGCACTCCGGCCACGCCATCTACTCTGACGAGGTCCGCGATCGCATGACCGCCGACAAAACGTCCTCCCAGGCAGAGCTTAAGGTCCTGACGCTCACCCCCCGCGAGCTCAGCGTTGTGCGTCTCGTGGCGCAGGGGATGACCACCGTTCAGATCGCGGAGGCCATCCATCGCTCACCCAAGACGATCGATAATCAGATCAGCTCCGCGCTGACCAAGACCAACAGCACCAACCGCGTCGAGCTCTCCCGCTGGGCCATCCGCGAGGGGCTGGTCAAGGCCTGATCAGGCATCCTCACGCATCGGCAGCGGGTGCTTGATCTCCAGCGCCGTCGGGAACGCCGGGTACGCGATCTTCATCCGGAACGCGTGGAAATCCTCATACGCATACCCCGTCCGCTCCATCAACCAGTCGATCATCGCGCGGTACCGCGCGAACTGCGGCGTCGGGGGCGGGGTCCTGCTCACGCCGAGGTCCATCAGCTGCTCGGTCAGATGAAGCTTCGTCCGCACATGCGTGCTCGTCATGCCCGCCACGTCGGAATACAGCTCCACGATGGGATCCATCGCGAACGACAGATCCCGATGAAAAAGCATGTCCACGATCATCAGCTCGCTCGGGACCTCGCAGCGCGCGATGTGCGTGCCCCATTGGTTCTCCGGGGTGCCATACATCGGCAGCTCCCGGTGCATCGTCCCGGCCGTACACGTGAGCGCGCCGGTATTGCCCGCTGGGCCCTCCGTGAGCTCGTAGCTCTCCGCGTCCCGATCCTGCACACGGCGCAGCTCGGGAATCGGGTCCGAGCAGAACGCGGGCATGAGCGGCGCCACATTCTCGCCCTGCGCGTACGACCGGTCCAGCGCCTCCAGCGCGTACACGTTCCCGCTCCGATTCGCATCGTCCGAGCTTGATCGCCGAGACATGATCCACGACACATCGGGACGGATCCGCCGAAAATCGATGAACGAGTTCACGTTCGCGAGATCCACGCACCCCTCGCGAGCCGATGGCATCATCATCCCGATCTTGAGCAGCGTCCGCGTCTGCGCACCCCACACGTAGCTCGATCCCTGAAACAGCAGCTTGCGGTGCTGCTCGTCGCGTGCCTGCCGCCCCTTCGTCGCCAGGTTGCTGCCCATCATGTCCAGCGTCGCGCGATCCCCGGTGTGCACCTCGATCAGGCGCTCGTAATCGCTGATCGCGTCACGAGCCGTCTGCACAAGCGGCGGCTCCGCCTTGGTCTTCTCGATCCCCTTGAGCAGGATCCGGATCCCGGGCGGGCCGGGCATCTGCTCGAGCGCCGCGGCCGGATCCTCGGCTCCGATGATCTTGGTCAGCTTCCACGCAAGGTTTTTGTTCAGCCCCAGGTGCTCACTGATCGAGCCCGGCGTGCTCGGGTCCGCACCGATGGACATCAGCAGCTCAGAAAACGCCACCCGGAGCCCTCGCACCACCTCGTGCGCATCGTTTGAAAAGGTCTGCTGTTCAGGTTTGGGAGCGGTGGTCTGGGGCATGATCGTTGAGCGTAGCGGTTTTTGAGTGTCTCAGGGGCGGTTCCGGCCCACAAATCGAGCCGAGTGGGGTCTGGGTAGTCATGATACCACGGAAAACTGAATTCGCAGAGATATTTCTGCGAACAGTCGCAAAAACACTTGCACGGGCTTTCGACCACCGGTACGCTGGCATTTCTGGCACAGTCCATGCCCCCGGATCCGCGATTGTCTTGCGGTCCCGGCAGGTAAGGAGACACACAACCGCTCGTGGAGAGAAGAGGATCACACTATGAAACAGCTCATTGCACTCAGCATCGTCGCAGGGTTCGCGTTGCCCGCGGCAGCGGACGTCAGCTCGATCGACCCGTTCTTTGGCGATCAGTTCGAGACCTTCGAACTCATCGGCCCCCCCGGCTCCGTGTTCGGTGACGTCCCCATCTTCAACGGGCACGCCACCATCACCGACGAACTCGCCAATCAGGTCATCGCCGCGATCAACCTCACCAGCTTCCTGACCGACGAAACGATCTTCGCATACAACGGCAACTTCATGGGCGGCTTCCCCACCGGCTGGGCCGTCATCGAGTTCGATCAGGGCGCAACCGATTTCGGTGGGTACTTCGGCACGGTCGACATTCACAGCGGGGGCAGCATCAGCTTCTTCGATGAGGATAACCAGCTGATCCAGTCGCTCTCGCTCGACATCCCCCTCAACGATTGGACCTGGTTTGGTTTCCACTCCGACGTCGCGTTCCACAGCGTCGTCATCCATGGCAGCTCCAGTCCCAGCGCTCCGATCGTGCTCGACGATCTTCAGGTGAACTTCATCCCAGCGCCGTCCTCGATGGCACTGCTCGGCCTCGGCGGGCTCGCGGTCTCACGCCGCCGCCGATGACGCCTGTTCCCCGAACTCGCGCTCCCGAAAGGAACACAACACCATGAAACACATGAATACCGTGCTGGGCTGCCTCGCCGGGTGCGCAGCCCTCGCGCTCGCCGGTGGACCATCCGCCTACGCACCGAACAGCCAGAACAACAACCCGGACGACTCCGATGACCTCATCATGTTCGACCCCCTCAGCCCGAGCGGGTACACCGTGATCGGTTCCATGGGCGTCGGAAACATCGGTTTCGGCGGCATGGACTTTGATGCCGACGGCAACCTGTGGGCCTACGCATCCTACTACAAGTCCACCGGTGGCGCTGCTTCCGGGCTCTACAGCGTTGATATGACGACCGGGGTTGCATCGCCCGTGGGCATCAATCTGCAGACGCTCCAGGACATCGCGTTCAACCCGGCGGACGGCAAGATGTACGGCGTCAACACACGCCAGGCATCGATGACCCGACTCTACGAGATCCATCTCGACACGGGGCTCGTCACCGACCTCGGCCTCTTCTCCGGGCTGGCCACCCCGCACGCAATCAACGGCTTCGCCTTCGATTCACAGGGGCGGATGTACCTGCAGGATCAGAACTCAGACGCGATCTACGTCACGGACGACGTCTCGACCGCCGTCACGCCGCTGATCGCGCTCCCTCAGGACAACAACTTCAGTCAGGGGATGACGATCGACTGGTCGCGGGGTGATGTCGGTTACCACGCCGCCGTCGGCTACGGCGCGTTCCCCAACTACTTCAGCCAGATCAACACGTTCTCGATCGACGGCACCACCTACACCCTCGGCGACAGCTTCGGGCCCAACGATCAGGATGGCATCCCGCCGGTCCAGCCGGGCGACATCGCGCTGCCGCCAGCCGCCGGCTGCGAAGCCGATCTTAACGGCGATGGCCAGCTGGATTTCTTCGATGTCAGCGCCTTCCTCAGTGCATTCAACGCGATGGATGACCTTGCTGACTTCACGGGCGATGGCTCCTTCGACTTTTTCGATGTCAGCGCCTTCCTCAGTGCATTCAACGCCGGGTGCCCATAACGCGTCGGGGCACCCCTCGCCCTGATCAGATGATTCAGTTCATTGTGGCACACGCGTAAAAAACCCCGACGGTATCCGTCGGGGTTTTTCGTTCTTTCGTTCCTTGCCGCTGTGCTTTACGGGCAGCCCGCGTTGTACGCATCAAGGAAGTCACTGACATCGAAGAAATCAAACACGCCGTCATGACCTGCGTAGTCCGCACGCGGGTCTTCCGCGGAGAACAGCCCGATGTAGGCGCTGACGTCGAAGTAGTTGATCACGCCATCGTTGTTCACGTCCGCGGGGCAGGGCTCGGCCGCCATGAAGACGTTGTCGCTCAGCTCCGCACCGATGCCGGTGTTCCGCTGGATGATCACCGAGAGCGTCTGCGCCTCAACCAGCGCGATCAAGTCCGCCGGCAGGTACGACTCATACCAGAACCGATCAGCCGTGCGAAGGCGCTGGAACTGATCCCCGAGGATCATGGCCAGGGTCGGGCCGACCATCGCGCCCGGCGCATGGTCCTCCGCGAGCAGCCCGACCCACGGGTCGATCGAATCGACATCCGCGTACACGCTCGAGAGGCCGGCGACGACGTTCGGGTCAGATGAGATCTCAGAGAAATCACTGACCGGCGTGAGCCCGGCCATATCACGCAGCGCGTTGTAGTGGGGGATCCCGTGGTCACGCCCACGCTGGATGTTCAGGCTCGCCAGGTCGAACCCGCCCGAGCCTGGAGGCCCGAACAGGAAGTTGCGGATGTCGTCGACCACGTACGCGTCGATCTCCTGTGCCTTCTGCGATGCCAGCCCGCGCAGGATCGAATCGATGCCGTGGTCTTCAATGTTCGCCGGCGTGAAGAACGCATTGCGGAGCGGGAGATCGCCCGCGATCGCGGTCTGATCCGTCGCCTCGACGCGACGCAGGTTCGGCGAGAGCATCGTGTGCCCCACCCGGTACGCCGCGGCTGCGAACTCGTTGGCGATCATCGGCTTCATCGTTTCGTCATAGCCGCCATACGCGCCCATCGCGTCCGCGCCGAGCAGGAGCGGCAGGAACTCGTTGAAGGTGATGGCCTGCATCTCCGCCGCCACAATCGCGCGGGCACGCTCGTACAGCTCGTCACCGTCCGCGTCGGGGAACTGCGCCGCCAGCTGCTGCGCCCAGTAGTTGTGCTCGCGCACAAACAGGGTGTGAATCGCCGTCAGCCCGGACTGCTCGTTCGCGCGGATGTCACCCGCCACGAACAGCGTCGGATCATCGCTGGTGGGGGCGTTGGGCAGCCCCGCCGTGTTGTACGGCAGCAGGTCCCCGGCGCTCGTTTTCAGCATCCCCGTCCCGTCGTTCGTCCGCAGCCAATGCGCCACCTCGTCCTCGGAGCCGTACACGTTGGACGCGTCGATGAACGCCGTGATGTTGTTGAACTGCTGACGCTTGCCGTTCACATCGATCGCATACTCGGAGCGGTGCATACCGATGATCTGCGTGCCCGTGCTCATCGGGTCAAACCAGGGATCACCGCTGGGGACCTCGATGTCGAACGTGTCCGTGCCGACCGGCGCTTCCGTGATGTCGTGATCGAGGAACTGACCCCACTGCCAGAGGTAGTCCGACGCGCCGTTGGCGTTGGGAACATCGCCTGGGCTCGCGTGCACCGCGTTGCTCACCGCACGGGCGCTGGGGCCATCGATCCGCGCCGGGACAGAGCCGTCGTTCAGCGAATACTCCGCGCCCATCATGCGCATCATCTCGGTGCCCGCCGCGCCCCACTCGATATTCGTCAGGTTGTTGTTGCTGCCGTCGATCGTCCGGAACTCGTCCGGGTAGACCGCCGGGCCCATGCCGCGCGGTACCCGGGGCCCGTCCCCATCGAAGGGCACGAAACCACGCTGCTGCACGGATCGACGCACACCATCGTCAGGATCGGTCGGGCGAGCGATCGGCTCCGCTGCAAGTGACAGCCCGCACGAGAGTGCGGCACCGGATAAGCACACCAATATCTGGATTCGACGCATCTGGACCTCCTGAAGGTATATCAGATCCTACTGATCAAGGTCGGGAAACACAAGCACTCAGTGAAACGCAAACATGAGTTTTCCGAGTAAACATGTGTTTCCCACGCGGTCCCGATCGCGTCACGAAAGCTGTTCGCAGCTTTTCCTCAGGGGTTCCGGTATCATCAAGAACCATTCCAAAGACGGAGCAGCCATGCGAAAGTTTGTACAGCGATGCATCACCCCGATCCTTTCCTGCGTGCTCATCACGCCCGCCCTCGCCTCGGAGCCCTACACCCGTGTGAGTGAGCAAGCGGACGGCAACATCATCCTCGAGATGTGCACCCGCACATTCGATGGCCCGGATGCCGATGCACCACGCGTGCACCTGGTCTCCGCCATCCACATCGCCGACAAACCCTACTACGCGTCGATGCAGGAACTGCTCAACAGTTACGACATCGTCCTCTTCGAGGGTGTCAAGCCCGCAGGCCTCGACCCGATCGACCCCGAGCTCGACGAAGAGTCCAAGGTCAAAGCCACCCAGGAACGCCTCGACCTGCTCGTCAGTATCGCCCAGATGTACCGCGCATCGCACGGGCATTACCCCTCCGGGTACGGTGACCTGGCCAACAGCGAAGACCGCCGCATCGCCTCGATCGTCAACTCGGTCCGCACGGACGCCTGGGGCAACAACATCGCGACTCGCAACAGCTTCCACATCGTCGATGACGTGAAGTCCGTTCAGATCGAGTACGTCTCCTACGGCGCTGACGGCGAAGAGGGCGGCGAGGGCATCAACGCGGACATCACCAGCGCCTCCGAGCCCGTCAACCCCGACGAGGCCCCCGCCCAGTCGCCCGAGGGTATCCAGACCCAGCTCGCCAACGCCCTCCGCGTCTCCTTCCAGCTCGACGAGATGGACACCTCCAAACCCGAGTGGGTGAACGCGGACATGGACGTCAACGAACTCCAGCGTGCGCTGAGCGAGTACGGCGAGGACTCGCTCGCCATCCTCTCGATGCTTGAGGGCGAGTCTTTCGGCGCCAAAGTCGCCGGCTTCATCCTCAACTTCATCTCCCGCTCACCCCAGCTCTCCTCCATGATGAAGCTCGTGATGATGGACATGCTCGCTTTCGCCGAGGAGTCCGACCTGCTCGCCGATCAGGGCGAGGCCATGCACCAGGTCATCGTCGAGGGGCGCAACCAGGTCGTGATCGAGTACCTCATCGACACCATCGAGCAGCAGCCGCAGCACGACGACATCGCCATCTTCTACGGCGCTGGCCACATGGCCGGGCTCGAGGCCTCACTGATCGAGATGGGCTACACCCCCTCAGGCGACCACTGGGCCCCGGCCATGGTCGTGAACCCCAAGGACACCGGCCTGAGCGAGATGCAGGTCAGGATGATGCGCAACATGATCAAGAGCTCACTGCAGCAGCAGATGGGGCGCTGATCAGGGCTCATTCTTCTCCCGCCCCAACCGCGCAATCCCGATCGTCCCCACAAAACCCGCGATGATCAGCCCCTGCGCGCCAACGACCTGCCCAATGCTCGGCTTGAACGCCTCCTGCGCCCAGTCCTTCGCGTTGTCGGGCGCGCGCATCTCCTCAAGGTTCTCCGCCGTCACCAGCTCGCCCTTGATCTCGTCGCCCACCTCGGGCTCCACGCCCACGCGGAACGGGTACAGCCCCGCCGGGGCCGCGATGATCAGCCCCAGCAGCACGCCCAGCGTCACCCGCTCGTAGTGGTGCAGGACCCAGCGCAGCACGTTGCTCACCACCGCCACGCCCAGCAGCACCCCAATCCCAACCGGGATCACCACGCCCATCTGAGCCATCAGTGCCCCGACGTCGCCGTCCTTGAGCGCACCCACCGAGTCCTTGATCGCCCCAATGATCGGCTCGTACTGCCCAAGCAGCAGCAGCAGAAACGCCCCAGAAACACCCGGCAGGATCATCGCGCTTGCAGCCGCGGCGCCGCCGATCGCCAGGCCGAACGGACCGCTCAGACCAGCGCCGCTGCCTGCGCCGCTCTCCTGGAGCACGACCAGCCCGCCCATGAGCACCACGCCCACGATGAAACCCGCCCACGTGTCTCGCTTGATCGGCCGAGCCATCGACCAGATGATGGGCGCCCCGCCCAGCGTGAGCCCGATGAAGATGCTGAACATCACCCAGCGGTGGTTGACCAGCGACCAGTGGATCACCGACGCGAGCCCGCCGATCGCCACAGCCGCCCCGAGCACCACGCACCCCAGCGTCAGCAGCGTCTGCCTGCTGAAGCGCAGGCGTGTCGCGTCCGAGATCGCGTCGATAAACAGCGTGTAGATCCCGCACGCCACCAGCATCGTCCCCCCGGAGATGCCCGGCACCAGGTTCGCCAGCCCCATCAGCACCCCCCCGAGCCCGCAGCGGACAACGGGCACGGGTGTTTGCGGGGAATGAGTCGAAGATGTCGATTGTTCACTCAATGGGAACCTCACTGCTTTCCGCCCGGATTGCTCACTGTAGGGTTCAAGCCCGGGCCGGCATCCACTATGATCGACCCATGAACCGCCGGGAGTTGATTTCGATGATGAAACCCGCAACCAGATCCGTATTCCTGTGTGCGTTCATGGTGCTCGTCGCTGGCTGCCGCGCCGTGCACGCACCCGCGATGGGCGCCCAGAGTTACGCGGGCGATACCAGCATCGCCCCCAGGCACCAGGTCAAGAACAGCTCAGCGTCCATCTGGCCCAGCCGCTGGGGCGACAACCCCGAGGTCCGGGGCATCATCATCGAGATGGACCCCGCCAAACGCCTGAGGGCCGTCCACTACGGACGCCATCATCAGGGGCGCACCGCACCAAACGACTACGAGGACGTCGCGAAGCTCGCGGCCGCGGTCGGCATCGAATCCGCGTTCAACTTCAAGGTCGAGGGGCCGGGCTCATTCATCTTCTCGGAGAACACCCTCTCCGACCAGCCCGTCAGCGACCCGCCGGACCTCGCGTTCCGCTACGTCTCCGCCCAGCAGGCTCAGCCCGAGTCGGCATCCATCGACGCCGACAAGGACCACATCGAGATCGAACGCACGTGGTTCACCTACCGCGATCCACGCCCCGATCGCGAGGTGCGGGGCACGCTCGTCCTCCTGCCGGGCATGTTCGGCACACCCGAGCCCATCGTGGACGCTACCGAGCGATACTTCACGAGCAAGGGCTACGCCGTCCTCCGCATGCTCTCGCACCCCTCTCGATACACCCAGCACCTGATGCTCCAGTACCTCGACGGCAAAGGCGACGATGTCGCTTCTCAGGCCGCCGAGGTCGCCGACCAACGCGTCGCCGAGTGCGCCTACGCCACCGACGCCGCCCTCAAGCACGTGATGTCCAAGCGGGAGGACATGCGCGACAAGCCAATCGTCCTGCTCGGCATGTCCGGCGGCGCGATGGCCCTCCCCAGCGTCTACGCCTACGCCCCCGAGCACTACGACGCGGCGGTCCTCATCGCCGGCGGTGCCAACTTCCTGAAAATCATGATCGAGTCGAACTACAAGTCATGGATCGACGCGATCCTCGTTGACTTCGACCCGTCCAGCGACCAACTCGGCAAGCCCGAGCCGGGCGTGGTCGACACTCTCACCTCGCTCTACCTCGAGCACGCCAAGCTCGACGCCTACCACAGCGCTCCGGGTATGCGCGATTTCCCGGTCCTGGTCCTGCACGCGACGAGTGACAAGGCCGTCCCAGCCAGCACAGGCGACCTGCTCTACGAACGCCTCGGCAAGCCAGAGCGCTGGACCTACCCCTTCGGCCACGAGATCATCTTCGCCAGTCTCCCCACCCAGATCCCCAAGATCGAAGCATGGGTTCACGAGCAGATTGGCTCGAAAGATGAGGGCGGCTCAATGAACAGCGGCGGGTGATCTCGCGGCATTGACTTGGCAATCGTTCACTGATGTTGATCTTGTCCCTCCCCGCGCCCCGCGGGGCGCGGGGAGGGACAAG
>JAEPOJ010000032.1 GCA_017642965.1 Phycisphaerales bacterium | reverse complement strand
AGGTCCTCTCAAAGATGCTCGATACCTTTCAGCCCAAGAAGTCCAAGCAACAAGACGCCGCCTAAACATCACTCCGCCCAGCACAAAGCCGCCCAGAAGGGCGGCTTTTTCGTGATGACCGAGAATCGTACCCACACCAGGAATGATCATTGGGCACACCCTGAAGCAGCAAATACCCCGTTACCCGCCCAACAATCGCCAAGCACGCTGGCCTAAGCTTTTTCTCTAGAGAAATCTTGCAAGAATACCCCGCCGCCGATACACTCGCCCACAGACGAGTCGAATCGGGCTCGAGCATTCAGACACAGGAGAGAAGGAGAACCCATGCACCGCAAAGCCAGCATCGCCGCGGCGCTGTTCGTCAGCGCCAGCTTCACCCAGGCCGGGCTCACCGGACCCGACACCGCCACATTCCTCGTCCCCTTCGCCGACATCGGACAAACGCTCTTCCTCGGTAACGGCATCATCCCGGGCTCCAACGACTTCGACGGCGGCACCGTCATCGACGCCCGCCTTCAGCTCACACTTACCGTCAACCCCACGCTGCCGGGCGACAACCGCGTCTCCGACGCCGCCTTTTTCGAGGCCGAGGCCATTGTCCCAGTCGACATCAATCCCATGACCGACACCAACGACTTCCTCAACTTCGTCATCACCGGACAGGACGAGGGCTGGTCCGGGACCGGCATCTTCACCATCGACCGCCAGCTCGACGAGCTCATCGGCGGAGAATGGGTCTCACCCGTCTTCTACTCCGCGAGTACCTACGACGGCATCTCCCAAGACCAGATCGTCCTTGGCACGGTCGACTTCTTCAACAGCTACATCTCCGTGACCGTCCAGCAGGTTCCTGCCCCGGCCTCGCTCGCCACACTCGCGATAGGCGGCCTCGTCACCACGCGCCGACGACGACGCGGCTGAGACACAGCCAGACCAACACACGACGCACCACACAGCACCCCGGCCACGCCGGGGTGTTGTTCTTGAGATGCCGGGGCCCAATATTTCTGTTCATTTTATTTTTGATTTCTGAACTCAAGTGCTGTACCCTCCTCTCACCGCCCGGCGGTGTGCACGGGCCCTTCAACAACCCGGGTCTCAACAGGAGAGAAGAGATGAAACACATCTCAACCGCGGCCATCTGCGCCGCCACAGCCGTTTCCGCCGCCCAGGCGGGGCTCGGGCAATCACAAACCATCACCCAGGTCAGCACGTTCGACTTCGACGCGGTGCAGTCCAACACCCCCAGCGCACTCACCTTCAGCGCATTCGACACCATGGGCGGCACCCGCACGCTTACCGCGGTCAGCTTCCACCTCGAAGCCAACTACACGCTCGGGCTCCTCGCCGAGAACGGCGAGGACTACGCCATCGGTGCCGATGACTGGTTCGTCGAAGCCGGGCTCTTCAACAACATCGAGGTCGGCGATGGCACGCTCTTCAGCGGCGTCGGCAGCGTCGGGTACGGCCCACTCAGCGCCGAGCTCGCCGCGTCCGACGGCGTCTCGCAGAGCGGCGCCGACTCCGTCTCATGGCGCTTCGAAGGCTTTATCGAAGGCTCACGCGACGCCCTCCCATTCCAGATCGACGCGTTCGTCGGCAGCGGCCAGCTCGACGCCGAGATCTACCCCTTCCTCTCCCTGCTCATCCCGCCGCCAGAGCCCTACTTCGACCTCTGGGTCACAGACAACGCCTCCAGCGGCCTCGTCACGCTGACCTACTCCTACGAGATCGTGCCCGCGCCAGCCGGGACCGCCGTGCTGGGCCTCGGTGCCCTGCTCGCAACACGACGCCGTCGCTGAAGCTGACGTGCCAAGCACCCGAAAAAAACACCCGCTCATTGAGCGGGTGTTTTCATGCTGAGTATGCAAGCAGTGATCAGGCGCTGGCCGCGGCCTTCTCGGCCTTAGCACGGGCGTCGTCCAGCGTGCCGACGTACATAAACGACGACTCGGGGAGATCGTCGCCCTCGCCCTCACACAGACGCTCGAACGAATCGATCGTCTCCTCCAGCGTGGTGTTGATGCCCGGGAAGCCGGTGAACACTTCCGCGACGTAGAACGGCTGCGAGAGGAAGCGCTCGATTCGGCGGGCACGAGCAACGATCTGCTTGTCCGCGTCCGAGAGCTCGTCCACACCGAGAATCGCGATGATGTCCTGCAGGTCCTTGTAACGCTGCAGGATGTTCTGCACACGCATCGCGACCGCGTAGTGACGCTCGCCGATGATCGCCGGGTCGAGAATTCGCGAGGTCGAGCTCAGCGGGTCGACCGCGGGGAAGATGCCCTTCTCGGCGATGCTGCGCTCAAGAACGACGAACGCGTCGAGGTGAGCAAACGCCGTCGCGGGTGCCGGGTCGGTCAGGTCGTCCGCCGGGACGTAAATCGCCTGCACCGAGGTAATCGCACCCTTGCTCGTCGAGGTGATCCGCTCCTGAAGCTCACCCATCTCCGTCGAAAGCGTCGGCTGGTAACCCACCGCCGAGGGCATACGACCGAGGAGTGCCGACACTTCCGAACCCGCCTGGGTAAAGCGGAAGACGTTGTCGACGAACATCATGGTTTCCTTACCCGACTCGTCGCGGAAGTTCTCCGCCATGGTCAGGCCCGACAGCGCGACGCGAAGACGCGACCCGGGGGGCTCGTTCATCTGACCGAAGACCATCGCCACCTTGTCGAGCACGTGCGCCGTGTTGCCCTCGGCATCGGTGTACTCCGCCTCAGCCATTTCACGCCAGAGGTCGTTGCCCTCACGGGTACGCTCGCCGACACCACAGAACACGGAGTAACCACCGAACTCACGAGCAACGCGAGCGATCATCTCCTGGATAACGACCGTCTTGCCGACACCCGCACCACCGAAGAGACCGATCTTACCACCACGCACGAACGGACACAGAAGGTCGATGACCTTGATACCCGTCGGCAGGATCTCCGTCTTCGGGTTCAGCGCCGCGAACTCCGGGGGCTCACGATGGATCGGGCTCCGGTTCACGCCCTCGAGCGCCGGCTTGTTATCGATCGGCTCACCCAGCAGGTTGAACACGCGACCAAGCACCTTCTCGCCGACCGGCACAGACACGGGGCCGCCGGTATCAACCGAGGTCATCCCGCGGGTCATGCCGTCCGTCGAACCCAGCGCCACCGCACGAACGCGACCGCCACCGAGGTGCTGCTGGACCTCACCGACGAGCTTCTTCTGCTCGCCGTCGTGCGTCCATTCCGTCACGATCGCGTTGTAGATATCGGGGAGCTCGCCCTCGGGGAACTGCGCGTCGAAGGTCGACCCGATGACTTGCGTGATTGATCCTTTGGTCCCAGCTGCCATGTGCGCCGCTTCCTTTCGATGTGATCTGAACAATCCGGGCCTTTGCCCGTTTCCGGTTGGACCCATAGGGTAGGTCCGCCGATTTCAAGAAGCGAGCAGCACAGCCGGTCTCGCCCGGATTGTCGGCATAAATTTAGCCCCTCGGACCATGCCCCAACGACCCCAAACAGGGACAGCACAGGACAGCCCCGTGACCACCAGCACCACAGACCAGTCCGAGCCCTCCAGACCACTCCGGATCGGGTTCATCAGCGCCGGCCCGATCGATAACCCCAACATGCTCTCGGGCATGCCCTACCACATGAGCACCGCCCTCCGCGAGCAGGGCATCGAGATCCTTGAGATCCCCTCGACCAGCGAGGCCCACCGCAGCAAGCGGACCATCCGCCGTTACTTCGCCCAGCGGTACACACGCGAGGCCAACGACCACTTCAAACGCTCTCTCGACGTCGCAGCCGCCCCCCTCACCCGAGCGCTCGTCCTCCGAGGATCCAAATCCCACAGCACCCACGCCCAGAGCAACCTCAACCGCCTCCTCGATGCAGGCACTCAGCTCGACGCCGTATGCGGCTGCAACGTCTCCAAAGCCCTCATGGAGCTCGAAACCGATCTCCCCATCATCTATATCTCCGACGCGACCGCGCCCATGATCATCCCCAACTACCCGCGACTGGCCTCCAGAGGCAGGCCATACCGCGACGCCATCTGCGAGGTCGAACGCACCGGCGTCCGCAAGGCAACCGCCACCATCTTCTCCACACCCATGGCACGCGAATCCGCCATACACGACATCGGCGTCGCAGAGGAACACGCCCACGTCGTCCCCATGGGCTCGCACGTCACCCCCGCCGACCCCGACGCAATCACCGCCCCAGCCCCGGCCCCGACACGCGACGACTGCAAGCTGCTCATCGTCGCCGCGGACGCCGCACGCAAACGCGTCTTCCTCGCCCTCCAGGCCGCCGAAATCCTCCGATCCCGCGGCATTAACGCCGTCCTCCACGTCGTCGGCCCGGGCACCGAGGCATGCAAGGACAACCCCGCCGCGAACCTCATCGGACGCCTCAAGCTCTCCGACCCCAAGGACCGCATCACGCACCAGGCACTCCTCCGCGACTGCCACCTCCAACTCCTGCCCTCGCTCGGTGAGGCCTTCGGCATCGCCGTCACCGAGTCCGCCCACTTCGCCCGCCCAGCCGTCGTTTCCGGTGCCGGCGGACTGCCATACGTCATCCAGCACAACAAGACCGGGCTCGTGATCGATCCCGAGGACGGCCCCGAGGCCTGGGCAGACGCCATCGAATCGCTCATCGACAACCCCGAGGGCTACCTCGCCATGAGCACCGCCGCCCTGAACCGCGCACGCAACGAGTTCACCTGGACCGCGTGGGGCGCCTCCGTCGCCAAAATCATCCGTGATACCGTCGCGAATCACGCCTGATACGATCGAGCACCGGCGTCCTACGGACAGCCCTCGCCGTACGCGACGAGGAACGCGGACACATCAAAGAAGCTGAACGCGCCGTCGCCGTTGAGATCCGCGATGGGATCGGCGCCGAGATACGCGACGAGAAACGCGGAAACATCGAAGAAGTCCAGCTCGCCGTCCCCCGTGAAGTCCGCGATGCAGGACGAGCTCGCCCCGCACTGATTCACGAGCACGTTCACGCCGTCGTCGAGATGCGCGGCGACCACGATATCCAGGTCGCCATCACCATCGACATCACCCAGCGATACGCCCCGAGGGGAATCGCCAGCACCGAACGCGTAGCTGTCCGCAAACGTGCCATCGCCAATATTCAAGAGCACACTCGCCGTGTGGCTCATGCCGTTCGCAACCACGACGTCCAGGTGACCATCGCCGTTCAAATCACCCACGGAAAGCCCATACGGTTCCAGGCCCACATCATAGAGAACCGCATCGCCGAACGTGCCATCTCCATTGTTCATGAGCACGCCCACATCATCTCGACTGTTCAGTGACGCCAGGATATCCAGATCACCGTCTGCGTCGACATCGCCCAGCGCAACGTCCCATGGAGATCCGCCCAGGCTGTAGTGAACCGCATCCGCGAACGTGCCGTCGCCATGATTCAGCAGCACGCCCGCATCCTGAAAACGCCTGTTGACGCAAACAAGGTCGAGATCCCCATCCCCATCAACATCGCCGAGCGAGACACCGCGGGTATTGATGCCCGTGAAATACCGAACCTCGTCGGCGAATGTTCCATCGCCATGATTGAGCAGGATGCTCGCATCGCCGCTGCCATCATGCACAGCCACGATATCAAGGTCATTGTCTCCGTCGATATCACCAAGGGTGACGTCATAAGGTCGATAACCGATTGCATACCGGGTTTCCACAAATGACGTCCCGTTACCGAGGTTTCGGAATACGCTCAACTCATCATCGGAGTAGTGAACGACCACGATGTCCTGATCGCCATCCGCATCGATGTCGCCAATCGCGACACTCAGCGAGTTATCACCCACCCCCGCAATCACCTGGGCCCCGAAGGTCCCGTCTCCATGATTCCGGACCACGCTCGTGTTGTTGTTGAGGAAGTTCGCGGCCACGACATCCAGATCCCCATCCCCATCCATGTCACCCATCGCAATCCCGACTGGGCCGGCGCGCGTGCCATACCAGGGCACATCACCGAAGGTCCCATCGCCCCGGTTCTGCAGCACGCTCATGTCCCGGCTCGCCACATTCGCGACCACCATGTCCAGATCCCCGTCGAGATCAACATCGCCCAGTGACACATACGCCGGGGATCGACCAGCGGTATACCGGGCCTCGTCGGCGAACGTCCCATCGCCCCGGTTCAGGAGCACCCCCGTGTCGTTGCTGACGGTGCTGGCGACCAGGATGTCCGCATACCCATCACCATCGAGATCGCCCAGCGAAACACCAACCGGATGCTCGCCTACGTCATACCGTACCTCACTCGCAAAGATGCCGATACCAAAGTTCAGCAGCACGCTGATGTCGTCGCCCGCGCTATTCGTGACCACGATATCCAGGTCCCCATCGCCATCGATATCCCCAATCGCGACACCTTCCGGCCCCTCGCCAACACCAAAGCGAAATCCAGTCGCGAATGTGCCGTCCCCGTAGTTCTGCAGCACGCTCGTGTCATCGCTCAACCCGTTGACGACCACGATGTCCAGGTCCCCATCGTTGTTGACATCACCGATCTCAACCCCCATGGGCCCGCTCCCCGCACCGTACCGGACCTCGTCAGCAAAGGTCCCGTCACCGTGGTTCAGCAGCACGCTGACATCATCACTCCCATAGTTCGCGACCACCATATCCGCATCGCCGTCGCCATCGAGATCGCCGAGCTCGACCCGCACGGGCTCATCGCCTGCGCCGAATCGCACCTGATCGGCGAATGTCCCACCACCCAGATTCAAGAGCACGCTCGTGTCGTCACTGCTCCGGTTGGCGAGCACGATGTCGAGCATCCCATCGCCGTTCACATCACCGATCGCGACACCCTCCGGCCTGAGCCCTGAGCCATAGACAACCCGATCGCCGTATCTCCCATCGCCTAGATTCAGCACCACACTCACGGTCTCGCTCTGGTTATTCGCGATCACGATATCAGGCGCACCGTCGCCATCGACATCACCAAGCGCAAAGTCAGTCAGGCCAGAACCCGCCAAAACCCTTTCCCCAAGAAACAGCGGCCCGTCACACCCTTGAGCATCAGCACCCGTTGCAACAAGCAAGGGCAGAGCCGTCGCAACCCTGCACAGCACGCGCGGAAACACACCAATCACCAAACGACCCATTCTCTCACACCTCATCAACGAATCCAATCATGCGGCTCCACGCATCGACCGCAATACACCCACCGCAGCAGCATAATGCCCAAACCAGCTCCTCACAAGATCAATCCAGAAGCTCGATGCTCAGTTTGCACGCGCTGCCAACGGAGAAGAATACCACTAAGATGCGTTCATGCGCATCTCACACACACTCGCTGCCGTGCTCTCGCTGTTCCTGGCCATCACCCCGCTCCCAGCCCAGGAATCCCCCGATAACCAGACCGAACAATCAGCCACACAGAGCGAGGCCGACCCCGCACTCGAGTCGCCACGCGCCACCATGATGTCCTTCCTCCAGGCGATGAACGATATCAAGGATGCCCCGAACACCTCCAACTTTCAACGCGCAACCAACACCCTCGATCTTCCCAGCTCACTCCCGCTCGAATCCCGACGCAGCGCCGCACGCGAGCTCTACGCCGTCCTCAACCGCATCGGCATGGTCAGCGAGACCCAGCTCCCCGCCCAATCCGACGCCGAACGCTTCCGCTACTACCCCCAGCCCGACATCGTCGCCCACGCCACGTTCAGTGCCAAATACCCCGGCTACGTCATCGCACTCACCAGAGACACGCAGGGCAACTGGCGCTTCAGCCGCAACACCATGGACTCCATCCACGAGTTCTACATCGCCACCGAGGACGAGGCCGCCCGCGCCGGCGTCGAACTCGACAAAACCCTCATCGAACGCATCCGATCCGCCGTACCCCGCTCACTCAAGGGGTCAACGAACCTCGGCCTTGAACACTGGCAGTGGATCGGCATCTTCATCGTCATCCTCGCTGGCATCATCCTCGACCGCATCGCCCGCACCATCCTCCGCGTCATCTGGCACCGCATCGAACAACGCGCCGCAGACACCCCCGACCAGCAGTCCGACACCGACACGCTCGACAAGGCCGTCCGCCCCTTCGGCCTGCTCGCCGCCTCCGGCGTCTGGTTCCTCGCCCTCACCATCGGGCTCCTCCCGCCGACCCCCACCATCGTCCTCCTCGTCGCCGTCAAGGTCATCTGGATCACCGGGCTCGTCTGGGGCGGCTTCAAGATCACCGACCTCGTCGCCGAGTGGCTCGCCACCCAAGCCGGCAAGACCGAAACCAAGTTCGACGACCTCCTCATCCCCCTCATCAAACGCACCGCCAAGGTCTTCATCACCGCCGTCGGGCTCATCTACCTCGCCTCCGCATTCTCCATCGAGATCCTCCCCCTCCTCACCGGCCTCGGCATCGGCGGGCTCGCCGTCGCCTTCGCCGCCAAGGACACCATCGAGAACTTCTTCGGCTCCGTCGCCGTCATCCTCGACCGCCCCTTCGAGATCGGCGACTGGATCTACGTCAACGACGTCGAGGGCACCGTCGAAGACCTCGGCTTCCGCTCCACCCGCATCCGCACCTTCTACAACTCGCTCGTCACCGTCCCCAACGCGACCCTCGTCCGCGCGAAGGTCGACAACTACGGCCGCCGCCGCTACCGCCGCTTCAAAACCATGATCAACGTCACCTACGACACTCCGCCCGAGAGGATCGAGGCCTTCTGCGCTGGCATCCGCGAGATCATCAAGCTCCACCCCTACACCCGCAAGGACTACTACCACGTCTGGCTCAACGCCTTCGGCGCCCACTCGCTCGATGTCCTCGTTTACATGTTCTTCGAGTGCCCCGACTGGTCCATCGAGCTCCGCGAAAAGCACCGCTTCATGCTCGACGTGATCCGCCTCGCTGACCGCATGGGCGTCGAGTTCGCCTTCCCCACCCAGACCCTCCACGTCGCTCAGCTCGACCCCACCGCCGAGCACAACCCCGCCGACATCCCGGACGCCAACGTCGAACGCCGCGCCGTCCTCGAAGGCCGCAAACTCGCCCGCGAACTCACCCAGGACCAACCCTGGAAAACCGAACGCCCCGGCCCCGTCTCCTTCGCCGAAGAGTTCGACTCCGAATGGGAAGCCAGAGGCGACAGCGCGGGGTGAGTCTGCAAAGCAAATCAGATGCGTATACACAGAACTCTCAAACTCCCATTACTCGAGCACCCGCTCCCATACGCACTCGCGCCATCATACGAAGACAACTCAATCTGTGTCTTCACGTCCTCCGGCAGCCATCAACTCAAAGTTGGCGCGTATCTCATGATCGGCATCGCAGTTTTCGGCCTATCAATGGCTCTACTCGTGACCATGCAAAGCGGTGGCCACACCCCAGTACAACATCACCGCTACGGAGGCATCCCCACATGGGTGTTGTATCCCATTGGGGTCGTCTTACTCGTATTTGGTTTCAAACTTCTCTTCGAAGCCAAACGACGCAGCCAGATCGTCATCGATCGAAAGAATCACAAAGCACAGATTCAGTATGCCAACGGATCATTGATCAATACAACTCATGCGACGATCACGCTGACAGAAAGCAAAGTGATCACCGGACAACTCAGCGGCCACCGCTCAATCATCAGGACTGTCAAGCAAGGTACATTCCAAGTTGTCGCGATCGATGTCAATCACGACTGCTTTGTGCTCGGCGCTTTTCAATCACACAACGCAGCAGATCAGTACATTTCTGAGATCCAGGAGCAAACCGGCTTGGAACTCAACGATCAACACAGCGAAGAACTCATCCGCGTCGCCGGCGAACGGATGTACCTCCTCGGCTCATCCGACGAATCCGCGTTGAACAAACGCAAGCGCACCAAGCCGATGCAGCCTGCTCAGTTTCTCTAGCCCGACGACCTATCGGATGAACTGTGCATATGGACTAGACGCCCGTCCTCTTCTCCGAAGAGTTCGACTCCGAGCACGAAGCCAGAGACGACAGCGCGGGATAACTCAATCGCGTAGCTCGACCGATTCACCATCCGCGACCAAGTAAACACGCTCCTGCTGGTCTTCGGTCAGCCGCTGGCGTATGTCATCAAACTGGATGGGGCAGTGATTCAATGCGCCGATGTGATTGATGATCACTCTGCCAGGCGCGAGTTCGATAAACTCCACCAACTCGTCGAGATCCATCAGGACCGGCCCACCAAGATCAAGCCGCGCACCCCCACCGGGCACGATGCACACATCTGGCTGATGCTTGGTCAGCACATCGCGGACCGTGTCAGTAAGCACGGTATCACCCGTCAGGTACACACTCGGCCCATTCTCCAGAGCAAGGAAGTACCCTGCGCCGGGCCCCATCAGCTTCCCAACAATCCCGCGACCGTGCGAAGTCGGATACGGCGTAATGGTCCCGCTGAGCAAGGGCATGCCCGACACACTGATCGGATCTGGCGCAAGCCCCTTCTTTCGCAGCCGCTTCTCGTCACCGGATCGGCACATCAATCGGACACCATGCTCTTTGAGCCAACGCACACCAGCCGCATCCAGATGATCACAGTTCGTACCGAAATGGATGTGGGACAGCAGGCACACCTCGACACCCTCCAGCATCTCCTCCCACCCATCGGGTAGCGGCGTCAACGGATTGCGCCTGGCTCGATGGCGAACAAATGCGTACGGCGGCAATGTCCCCGGCTGACCCAGCATCGGATCAACCAAGACACGCCCCGAATCAAACTCAAGAACACAAGTCGCGTTTCGAACCTGATGATATCTCATCCCCGGACACCCCCATCAGGCAAAGTGCTTTGCAAGGTGCTCGCGGTACCGCTCGAAGTCGCTCTCAAGCCGCGGATTCTTCATGACGTCGTAGCAAGCGAATGTTTCCAGCGGCTTCATCCCGAAGAAGCGGAAGTTCAAATGCATCGGCCAGAACAGATCGTCAACGCCCCTGCCCTCGAAAAATGTCTGGCTCGGATCATTGAAGCTCTTCTCTGGCGCGTTGAAGGTCAGCGAGAGCATGTACTTCTTGCCCTCGAGCGTGCCGCCGGTCCCGTACTGCTTCGACGGGTCCTTGCGTGTGCGTCCGTCACCGTTGCACAGGCGTCCATCCATGCCGAAAGAGTACACGAAGTCCATGTACTTCTTAAAACTCCAGGGCACGCCCATCCAGTTGACCGGTGACTGCAGCAGCACCGCGTCTGCCCACCGATGGTTCTCGATCTCCGTATCGACATCCCACTCATCCTTCATCGTGGTCAGGCGAGTCTCGTACCCCCTCGCCCTGAGGTGCTCGAGCGCCATGTCCGTGAGCGTCTCGTTGAGCTTTCCGGGCGAAAACTCGTACGCTTCATGTGCGTTGATCACAAAGATATTCTTCAACGTGTACTCCTGAGAGGAAACAGTTTGTCTTCGCGGGTACGCCAATGCTCCGCCGCCCTGTGGGAGCAGCGGAACCACATCAGATCACATGGTCCTTGTCGAACACACAGATCAGCTTCTGGTTCATAAACTCCATGATCCCCAGGTCCGCGAGCTCCCGCCCGTACCCGGACTTCTTCACGCCGCCCATGGGCATGCTCGCGTATGTCCACGAGATCTGGTTCACAAAGCAGGTGCCGGATTCGATCCGCTCAGCCACTCGTCGACCTCGCTCAAGATCATTCGTGTGCACCGAGCCGCCCAGACCAAAGTCGCTGTCGTTCGCGACACGAACAGCCTCTTCCTCATCCTTCACGATATGAACAATCGCCACGGGACCGAACAGCTCTTCCGTGTCCGCCGGAGACCCCTCGGGGATGTCCGTCAGAATCGTGGGCTGGATGAACGCCCCGTCACGCTTGCCGCCAACGAGCACCTTCGCACCCGCTTCCACCGACTCGTTGATCTGACGCTCAAGCTCAATCGCGGCCTTCTCATTGCACACTGGCCCATACCCGCTGGACTCATCGAGCGGATCCCCGGGCTCCAGCGCAGAGAACATCGCGCTCGCACGATCAAGAAACTCCTGAGCAATCGATTCAACAAGGATGATCCGCTTGGCAGCAATGCAGATCTGCCCAGTCGCATGGAGCTTGCCAAAGCGGAAACGCTCCAGCGTCGCATCAAGATCCGCATCCTCGAGTACGATGAACGGATCGACACCGCCGAGTTCCATCACCGTCTTCTTCACATTCCGGCCAGCCTGCTCAGCAACCGCGGCCCCGCCCCTGTTGCTCCCCGTGAACGCGACCCCAACAACCCGATCGTCATCGATAATCGACCCCGCGTTCCGCGCCGAAAGCTGAAGGTTTGTGTGCACACCCTCAGGAACACCCGCATCACGCAGCACCTGATCGAACGCCTCCGCGCTCTGCGGAACATTCGACGCGTGCTTCGTCAGCACCACATTCCCCGCCATCAGCTGCGGCGCCGCGACACGCGCAGGCTGATAGAACGGGAAGTTCCACGGCTGGATGCCGTACACGATGCCCGTGGGCTGATTGATCAGGGTGCCCTTGCCCTCCGCCGTGTTGTACTCCTTGGGCGAGAGAATCCGCTCCCCCTCGTCCGCGTAGTAATCAAAGATCCGGGCACTCAGATCGATCTCCGGCCGCGCATCCTCGATCTTCTTTCCCATCTCAAGCGTCATGATCGTCGCGAGCTCTTCACGCCGCTCACGCATGATCTCCGCCGCACGCCGTAGAATCTTCGCACGCTCATCAAAGCTCGTCTCACGCCATGCCCGATACGCCTCGTCCGCCCGGGCGATCGCGATCTCAACCTCCTCAGGTGTCATCTCGGCGTACTCCTTAAGCAGTTCGCCGTTATAGGGGTTGATGGATTTAAGTGTCGATCTCGTTGTCATCGTCGTCATTGGTCTGCTCCTTGTTGCCATGAGTCATCCGCTACACGCGGAATGCCTGTGTTCAAGTTTGGGTGTCAAGCACCGGGTTTCGTCCATTCAAACGCCTTGGGCGGATCATCTAGCCGAGTGTGGGTGATCGCGTTGGTGTAGTTGCTCATAAGCTTGACCGCGAGGCAGAGCACGACATCGAGCGCGTTCTGTTCTGAGTATCCGGCGTCGATCAATGCCGCGAGCGCATCATCTCCGGCGTGACCACGGTTCTCGATGAGCAAACGCGTAAAGGTGCGAAGCACATCGAGCTTCGCATCGGGCAATGGCTCACCCGAACGCAGCGCATCGATCACGCCGTCGGGCATCTTGCCCTGCTTCATGATGAATGTGTGCCACGGCACGCAGTAGTGGCAGTTGTTCTCGTAGTTCGCCGTCATCATCACGACCTGCACCTCGAGCGGCGACAACGACGACCCGAGCGAGATCCCAGAGCCGCTTGTATCCCTCCAGCAGGAACGGCGACTCAGCCATGATCGCGTGAAGGTTGGGGAGGAACCCTTTAGGGATCCACTGCTGGGATGCCTCGGGTGCCGACGCCTTTGTGTGATAAACAAACGCTGACATTGGTGATCTCCTGACTACTTTGCCAACCGCCCTTACCAACCGTCCGATCGGTTGGCTTTGTGGTGAAATAAAAATTACGCGATAAGCGAGTTGATGTACCCCTTTGCAGCCTGCGTGAACATGTCCGGATCGCGCTTCGAGCGCGCGAGGACCTGAAGCCCCTCGAGCATCGCGAGAAACGCAGCCCCCGCCGCCTCGCTCGTGCCTTCATAACTCAGCGAGCCATCGCGTCGCCCCTGCTCAAACACCTGCGAAAACCGATCGATCGAACGCGTCGCCGAAAGCCGAAGATCGTCCTGGACTTCGGAACTCAGATCACCAAGCCCCTGCCCAATCATGCCGAGCAGACATAGGCGATCTACACGCAAACCGTGCTCGAATGAATCCGCGATCCGCTGGAGTTTCTCGGGTGCGGTGGCGTCCGAATCAATAATTCCACCATATTCGGCGCCGTACTTATCCTGACAGAGCTGCACAAGCGCCTTGGCGAGTGCTTCCTTGTTGGGAAAGTGATGGAAGACACTGGGCTTGCTCAGACCGACCGCCTTCGCAAGCTGCGCAAAGCTCACGCCGTTGAGCCCACGCTGCTGGACCATCTCTTCCGCGGCTTGGAGAATCCGATCTCGCATGTGCCTAGCATACCATCCGATCGGTTGGTTGTCAACCGGCCATTCCCATCAAATTTGAACGGAGCAAGACATGCCTCTTCCAGCCCTTCCTATCGCATCCACGCTCGCCCTGACAACGCTCATCGGCTCTTTGGCCGCGTGCTCCGCCCAGAGACATACCAGCCCCCACCCAAACCGCACCAATCAAGCCCCGCTCGCACACCACGCGTCGCCGGAGCACTACACACTTCTGCACGAAGACGACCGCATCCGAGTGATCGATTTCGTCATCAAGCCAGGGTTTCGCGACCAATGGCATCGGCACCCCCACGAAGCGTTCTATATCCTTAAGGGCGGCACCCTTTTCATAGAACCACAAGTCGGCGACCCGATTGAGTTGACAGTCAAGCCCGGCGATGTCGTCTCGCACAAGGCATGGACACACCGCGTATCCAACATCGGCAACACGACCGTACACGCCGTGATATTCGAGACAAAGGAAGACTGAATCCATCTGCCTGGTTCAGAACTCCGAGCCCCTGATCACGAATCACGCTCAGCATCGGCCAACACATCATGGGCAGTTCACGCCTCCCCGCGCCCCGGGTACCCCTTGTCGATCACAAACTTGAACCCACCAATCAACTCATCAACCCCCGGCCGCGTGAACGGCATCGTCTGAATCGAAGCCGCGTACAGCTCACCATCAGGACGCACCACAAACAACCCCGGCTCGCTGAAGATCTCCGGCTCAGAATCCTTCACACCCTTCGAGACATACAGCCCCCACTCCCGCGCTTTCTCTATGCTCAGCCCATACCCAACCGGCAGCTTCTCGATCCCCCACTCCTCCTTGCTCTTCGTGGCACGCTCCTCCGAATCGCTGCTGATCGCGATCGCGTTGATCCCCATCGATTCCAGCTCATCAATCTTCGCATCGATGCTGTTGAGGTACTTCTTGCAAATCGGGCAGTGATAGCCGCGATAGAAAAACACGAACGTAAAGTGCTCCGGGCGCTGCTCCCCGAGCGACCACTCCGGACCACCCACTGTCTTCACGGACAACGCGGGAACCTGTTTCTGCGGCTTCAACATAGCTTCAACCCCTCATCTGCTCACACCTGCGCGAGCGCTTCCTGAATCTCCACCCCACCCTCAACAAACTCAAACGCCTTCCCCACCGTCTTGGGCTCAACAAGCGACGAAACGATCACCCGCGCCACATCCGCCCGGGCGATCTCCAGGTCTTCCGCATCGCCGATGAACCGTTTCCCGGTCTTGATCGCACCGACGCCGTCCTCATCCGTCAGCGACCCCGGCCGCAGGATCGTCCAATCCAGCCCGCTCTTCATCACATACTCATCCGCTTCGTGCTTCGCGTGCATGTACTCCTGGATCTGCTCGGCATCCTCCGGATGACCGGCCCCCATCGAGCTCAACAACACGAACCGCGAGATCCCCGCCCGCTTGGTCGCGTCGCACAGGTTGATCGCCCCATCGCGATCGACCTTCTCCACCGCCTCGCCCTGCGAACCCGCCGCGAACACCACCGCGTCGTGCCCCGCGATCGCCCGATCCAGCGTGCCCGGCTCCGTCACATCAGCCATGTAGGTCTTCGCCCCGATCGCCTCCAGATCCCCGCGGTCCTCCTCACGACGCACCATCCCCGTTACACCGTGACCCGCATCGATCGCCTTCTCCACCGCGATCCGCCCGACCTGCCCCGTCGCACCAGCAATAAACACCTGCATCTGATTACCTTCCCTTCAAAGATTCCGCACCAAACGAGCACGCACCCGCCAGCACCAACCAGATACAAGCCCCCCAACATGAGCCCCACATGAACCCCGAATGAATCCACGCCCACACACCTCACCATCTTCCCTTATTCGCCTGATGGCTGATGGCTGATCCTCACGACACAAAAAACCCCCGCCGTAGCAGGGGCTTTGCATGAGTCAGCAGATTTGACCTCGTCTTATCGACGACGACGCGTAGCCACGAGGCCACCCATCCCGAGCAGCGCCATCGCGCTCGGAGAAGGAATCACCGTCGCCGTGAAGAACCAGTCCTGCGCACGGGCCGAGACCGCCGAGCCGTCGTCGTTGCTGGTCAGCCAGCCACGACCAACCCAGGTCGTATCGTCGCCCGCGATGCGCCAGCCGTCGGCCGCGAACACAAACGTCGATCCGAGCGGACCATCATTCGCGTTCATCGATTCCATGCCGTACAACGTGACCGAGTCATTAGTATCCAGACGCGTAAACGTGCCGCTGTTGAGCGTGGTGAACCCATTCACCTGCCAACCGTCGGCCGTCGCAACGACATTCGCGTCGTACCGCATCGACACAGAAACATCGTACGGGTTCAGCCAGGCCGCGCCGTCATCCTCGCCACCGTGGAACGTGCCCGCGATGTCGATCATGAACGCGCCAGAACCATCCTGCAACACTGTCAGCGTCGCATCCGAAAAAGTCGCGGCACTGTACGTCGCCTGATAATCACCGAAGATGTCATCAAGACGCAACGCATACGGCGGCGGGAACAGACCACCGTTCGGGTGGTCATGGATCGCGAACTCCGCGACAACCGATACACCCGCAGTCGCTCCGCCCGCGCACGCCAACACAGCGCCCGCGGCAAGAGGGATTCCAAATCGCATAGTCATCATCTTTCCTCTCAATCTCTACTCCTCGTGACGGAGGGCAAAGTCCGCGTTCACCAAACCATCGGCATCGCGTGGTACCAGCACACCGGCACCGTCCCTACATGAAAATCATATCAGACACCAACACCCACTCATAAGAAAAACCACCCATCAACTCCAGATGGCCACACACCACCCACCCAAACCGGGGGACACCGGCCAGACCCGGCCAACATTCCCGACCCCAACCCCGCGCCATCCACAAGCAACACCCACTCAGCGCGACGGCTCCCGACCCCAAATCACACCCAAGATCAGCAACACCACGCGCATCAAAACTGCGCACACGCACAACCCCGCCAATGCCAGGATCAGCGCCGCCCCCACATGCATCCCGTACCCCTTCCAGAGCACAAAGAATAACACCGGCGTCACGACATACTTCAACGCCATCCCCGTGCTAAAGCTGATCAACCGCATTGGATCACGCTGCTTGGAGGAAAGTACATCTATCAGGTTGAATAGATCGTCGACCGGGTGATTGCTGAGCCCATCATCAAAGTCATCATGATGTTCCTGCTCACGCTCATCGTTGAGAAGCCGCCGAAACCGCATCACCCGCCACCCGCGCCGGTACGCCAGCTCGAACAGCATTACCCCAACCACCATCCCAAGCGCACCGATCACGCCCGCGATCCAGAACATCACCCGCAGCAAAGCCATTGATCCGGTCGCGCCCTCCAGCACGATCCCCAGCGTCACGCACAAGACACCTGCCGCCAAAAACAACGGCGCAATAAGCATCCCCACGCTCGCATGATCCCGAACCTGCTGATGCGCTGCCTCTTCGCGTCCTTCATCCCGCGTGTTCGATCGAACCCACAGTCGCAGCCCAATCACCCCACCGTACAAACGCTGCACGATCTCCACCGCGACCATCATGACCACCATCGCCAAGACGAGATAAGTCAACGCCCCCGCATGCAATCGCCCGCCGGTCTCGACCAACACAAAACCCACAGTCGCGACAAACAACACCCCATACACCAGCGCACGCACCCAACCAACAAAGCGACGCCGACCCTTGAGATCAATCCGCATCTCCCGCCAGCAGGCGTCATCCGTCATCAGCAACCACCAGGTCCGCACCAACGACCAAAACCCCGCCCGCTGCTGCCAGGGTGTCCCCGCCCGATCACGAGGCAGGCTCATCGCAACCGCGAGTCCACACTCTGAACACACACCATCAGGGGCCAACCCATCCAGCTCATACCCACACCCCTCACATCGAACACGACCAATCACCGGATGATCATCCATGACGATTCCTGAATGCCCGATGCCCGATGCCCGATGGCTGATGGCTGATGGCTGATGGCCAGTCCCGAGTCCAGAGTCCCGAGTCCCTCACTCCGCAAACATCGCCTCAACAAACGCCTCAGGGTCAAACGCCTCCACATCCGCCGGCGTCTCCCCCACCCCAATAAACTTCACCGGGATGTCCGTCGCTTCCTTGATCGCCACCACGATCCCGCCGCGCGCCGTACCGTCGAGCTTGCTCAGGAAGATCCCCGTCACGCCCGCGGCCGCATTAAACTCCTCGGCCTGCCGCAGCGCGTTCTGACCGCTCGTCGCATCCAGCACCAACAGCGTCTCGTGCGGCGCGCCCGGGATCTGCTTATCGATCACCCGCCGGATCTTGCTGAGCTGATCCATCAACCCCGATTGCGTCTGCAACCGACCCGCCGTATCGATGATCAGCACATCAACCCCGCGCGCCTTCGCCGCCGCGCACGCGTCGAACGCCACCGCAGCCGGGTCGCCCCCCTGCTGACCCTTGACGACCTCCACGCCCAAACGCTCGCCCCAGATCTCCAACTGACGCACCGCCCCCGCCCGGAAGGTATCGCACGCACCAAGAAGCACGGTCTTCCCATCATCCGTCAACGACCGGCACAGCTTCGAGATCGAGGTCGTCTTCCCCACCCCATTCACGCCCGTCATCAGGATCACCGTCGGCTTGGACTCGCTCTCGTTGAGTGTCCGATCCTGCTCCGGCCACATCGCCTTGAGCTCACGCTTCAAGTATTCGATGACATCCTCACCCTTCGTGAGGGCACCCGCCTTGTAATCCGCCTTGATCCCATCGATCAGCTTCCGCGTTGCCACAACACCGACATCGCTCTGGATCAGCCGCTTCTCGATCTCCTTGATGAGATCATCGTCGAGCGTCTTCCCCGCAAGCACCGACCGCAGCGACGACACGAACACCTCGCGCGTCTTGCCCAGCCCCTGCTTGAGCTTCCCGATCGTCTTGCGGAACAACGCCATGCGCTCAGACCCCTTCACCAGTCCGTGAACCCGCGAGCACACGCTTGAGGATCTTGTCCAGGATCGCGTTTACAAAGCCCGGCGACTGCTCCGTCGAAAACTGCTTCGCCAGCTCCACCGCCTCGTTCACCACGCCCTTGGGCTCGCTCCCATCAACCCGCGTCATCTCGTAATGCGCCAGGCGCAAGATCGAACGATCCACCACCGGCATCCGCGAAACGCTCCACTCCTTGGACAACTCACCCAGCACCGCGTCCGCATCGCCGCGCTGCTCCCACGCATTCACCGCCAGCCGGAACGCCTTCTCGCGCTCCCCAGCGGAAAACTCCGCGTGCTGATCGACGAAGCTCAGCCCCTCGTCCTCGAGCGTCTCCACATCATCGAGCGCCCCGCGCACCGAATCGTGGTCCTCGCCCTTCGTCGCGTCGAGCTGATACATCGCCAGCAGCGCCAGCTTCCGAATATCCCGTGGTGATGCCATAAAAAGACCCGGCTCCTTAACCGCCCGAAAGCTTGTCCTGCACCTTCAACCCAGGCATAAACCGCACGCCCGGCTCATCGTTCTTATACCCCTCAGCGATCGCCACGATCGCGTCCGCCGCATCCAGCGCCGCGTCCATCGCCTCCGCACCCTTGTTCCCCTTGTCCCCACCCGCACGCGCCATCGCCTGCTCATTGGTGTTCGTCGTCAGCACCCCGAACGCCACCGGCACCCCCGTCGCCAGCGTGATGTCCGTCAACCCCTTCGCCACCGCCGCAGCGATATGCCGATCGTGCTCCGTCTCGCCCTTGATGATGCACCCCAGGCACACCACCGCCTCGTACATCTCCGACCCCGCCGCCGCAGCAGCCACCGCCGTCAGCTCATACGCCCCTGGCACCTCCAGAATCGCCAGCTGGCTCTCATCCCCACCCCGAGCCGCATACGCCCCGATCGCCCCCTCAAGCATCACCCCCGTGACACTCGTGTTGTACCGAGACACCACAACCGCACACGCCCCAGGTTTCCGTCGTTTCTGTGCATCAGCCATAAGGAGAAGATTCTAGACAGGAGAAGCCATCAGGGATCAGCCATCAGCGACCAGACACCCATGCCGCCTCCCCCGCACATGCGGGGGAGGCGCCGAGCAACGCGAGGCGGAGGGGGCCTTACTCTCCTCCCCAGTCTGTCGCAGATCCGCCAGTGGCGGGACGGGGGAGGTGTCACGCGCATGTGTCGCAGATCCGCCTCTGACGGAACGGAGGGGGCCTCTCTTGTCCCTCCCCGCGATCCGCCTCTGGCGGACGAGGGAGGTGCCGAGTCCCCGAGGCGGAGGGGACTTCGAAGGTTGGGGCGCTCTCCAAGACACCCCTCCGTCTTCGGCTGCGCCGAATCCACCTCCCCGCGCGGCGTAGGGAGGCACAACAAAGCCCCGACCCCCTCCCCCCATTGCCTATTGCCCACTGCCTATTGCCTCTAGAATCCCCCCGTGCGAAAAACCCTCATCGCCATCGCGCCCACCCTCAAGCTCACACGCGTCACCACCGCGTTCGGCGCCGTCGCCAACCTCTGGTTCATCATCCTCTGGGCCCGATTCAACCCCGACGAGCTCGCGCCCCACCCCATCAAAGACGCCTCGCTCCCCCTCCTCCTCGCCGCAGGCCTCATCGCCGGCGTCGGCCTCTACGCCTTCGGCACATCCCTCAACGACCTCCTCGATGTCCACCGCGACCGCGCACTCAACAAACAAACATCCCCCATCGTCGACGGCTCCGCCTCCATCGAGCTCGCCGTGTGCCTCGTCGCCGCCACCCTCATGCTCGCCATCCTCGGATCCATCGCGTTCGGCACGGAGGCCATCCTTATGACCCTGCTCCTCGCCGTCGCCATCCTCATCTTCAACGCGCTTGGCAAGTTCATCCCCGGCATCGGCATGCTCCTCCTCGCCCTCATCTACGCCGGACACATGCTCATCCCAGACCTCTGGACCCGCTTCCTCCTCCCCGTCTGGCTCGTCATGACCCACGCCCTCATCGTCGCCGCACTCGCCCAACAACTCGGCAGGCGCTCGCCCCCCATCTCAAGGCGCGCGGCCGTCTTCGCACTCCTCGGCTGGCTCACCTGCACCATCGCCCTCGCCGCACTCGCCTGGACACGACGAATACCCGACGACGGCCTCTGGCCCAACTTCGTCCCCCCCACCGCCGTCCTCTACCCGCTGGGCTTCGTGCTCATCTTCGCCATCATGATCTGGCGACGATACAAAAAGGTCGGCCTCGGCCCCGCACTCGGCGAAAAGATCACCCGCTACGGCGCCATCTGGCCCGCCCTCTACGCCTGCGGCTGGCTCGCCGGAGCAGGCCTCTGGACCGCCTGCGCCATCATGGCCACCCTCACCATCACCGGCTTCCTCGTGATGACCGTCCTCCGAGAGCTCTACGCCCTCATCGAACACCCCGTCGGCTACCGCCTCTAACTCGACCGCGCCTCCCGTACTCTCTTGTGCCTCCCCCGTCCTGACGGGGGAGGTGCCGACCCCCCCCCGGGGGCGGGGCGGAGGGGGTCTTCGTGCACCACGCCTGTCGAAGATTCGCCAACTGCGGAGTGACGGGGGGCATTTCATATCCCTCCCCGCGATCCGCCTCTGGCGGACGAGGGAGGTGGATCCGCCGAAGGCGGAGACGGAGGACTCTTCTCTCCTCCCCCGTCCTGACGGGGGAGGTCCCTCGCAAAGCGAGGGGGAGGGGGCACCCCCCAACAACCATCCACCACCGAACCCACAATCCCAAAGAGGGGTTGCAGGGGAAACCTCCCCTGCACAAGCATTTATGGCGACTGAGAAACCGTGGCCAGCTTCTTCATGAAGACCGTCCCACGACGGATCTATGGCCTCATCGCGCATCCACCCCGCCACCCGTCCTGACCTACTCACCTATCCTCAAGTATCGAAGGATGCGGGCGACCGCAACTCAACTAAAAATTATGTATCAGACCCACTTTTAATGACCGGGGGCGATATAGACATAAGAGTCGAGGACCGAATCTCGCTCGTATCCTGCTTGTTATATCCCGTTGGCTGATCAGAGAATATGCATTCCGCAGCATGCGTGAGCACAATATCGCGATTTGCAGAGTCGCCCGCAGCCTCAACAAGAGCAGTATATGTACGAAGAGAATTAAACCTATGCCTGTTTATAGTAGCATTATGTTTGCAAGTATTATAATTTCTACTAGAAAACAAAACTAAAGAAGTCAGCGTGGCATATATTAATGCTTTCCCAGCCACAAGCTGTATGGACGCGTACACAGAATCGACCCGGAAGAACTCATGACTACTAGTGATCAAGAGGATGACCGCAGCAGCAACCAGAATCAAGCTGAACACAGCGGTTGCCCAAAACCACTTCGACGCCGAATCCTCAGCCCGCTCCGCCTCCGACTCAAAATATCCAGCTTGAGCCGAGACTCCGCTCTCAGCTGCCACCCCCTGAATAACATCCAACGCCTTTTCAGCCTGGACTTTTGAGCCCTCCAGACTTTTCATCAACGAATCAGCCTCTTCCATGAACTGCTCGGCCCGCATGACATTCTCATGCTTAACAGCATCTACCTCTAATCGAATTTCATCTATTGCCTTATGAAAACTCGACTCAATTTTAGGAACTCGATTTGCATCAATTGACAAAAATCCAATTAAACTGTACAGGCTAGTAAATGTTTTTTGATAATTGCTTACGAGATTGCTCTTGTGTGCAGCATACTCGTCGTTTGGGTTCGAAACCTGAGTGGGGTCGAAGCCCAGGATTGCATCAAAGTACTGCAAAGTCTCTCTCGCTGCATCACGAAGGGTGCCTAGCTGCCTCGCCGGCAAGTATTCGAGATGCTCAATATAAGTTAATTTGTAAAAGTCTATAATTTTTGCAGCGTCGCCCACGACATCTGCAAACGAATATATCTCACCAAGCGACTTACTCCTATTGACGGTTGATGGAGGAAAATTTTGGACGCGGCGAATCAACTCGATACACTCCAGGAGTATCTTCTGATCTCTTTCTTTCATGTCGACTTACCCCCCATCAGAGTTTCGAACACTACCAGTATCCCAATTACAATAAGAGAAATTGCTCTGAATCTTAGGCACACTTTTAGGCCTTCAAATAATGCAACCCGGAAGCTATGCAAGGGCTGCCTCCGGCTCCTGCATGTCCTAACACACACCCTCATACGTGCAGGAGACTCCGCCACCTGCATGTCGTAGATCCGCTTTGGTGAGCCACCAACCCATCTTCGCCCCCTCTTCATTGCGACCTCTGCGCCCACTACCACCTCCGCGCCCCCCTCCCCCACAAAAATCTCCCCCCTATCTCCCAATCTGTGCGCAAAATCCCGTCACTCCCCCACCTCCCCCTTGCATCCCCACGCCCAGCGTTTACAATTCCCCAGTCGTCACCCACCCCCCGAGCGTGACACACAACCACAACCAGACGCAAGCCCCCGCTGAGCACCATCGCGCACACCAACCAGCCGCGAAGGGAGCAAAGCATGCACGCGCCAACCAAACTCAAATCCAGCACACCAACCCGCATCAAGACCACCACGCGCCTCCCCCGGGCTTCCGCGGACAGTCCCAACGAAGTCGCCGGCGGGGACCTTCCTCCCAGCCCCGATCCCCAATCCCTCACCCCTGATCCCCCTCTTCTTCCCCCCCTCACATCTCACCTCATGGACGATCTCCTCGACCCGTCCCTCACGCCCGTCCAGATCTGCAAAGCACACGGCCTCCGCCTCGACCAGCTCGCCGACATCATGCAAACCGACGCCTACCGCAAGTCCGCGGCTGCCATCGCCCAGATCACCACCAACCGCACCACCCTCATCACCAACCACGAGGCCCTCCGCGCCCGATCCCTCCAACAGGACATCGCCCGCGACGCCTACCTCGCCGCCACCGACCTCGACCAGGCCGCCGCCTCCCGAGACCCAAAGCTCGCCTCCACCCGCGCCCGCCTCCACCCGCGCCCGCCTCCTCGAAACCGCCCGCAAAGCCAACGCCCCCAGCCCAAAGCGACTCCCAGCGGCCTCCCC
Organism: Phycisphaerales bacterium; assembly: GCA_017642965.1. Taxonomy (GTDB): domain Bacteria; phylum Planctomycetota; class Phycisphaerae; order Phycisphaerales; family UBA1924; genus UBA1924. The sequence continues at coordinate 16,718 of JAEPOJ010000032.1, read as the reverse complement.
CGCGAGTCGAAGATCCGCCTCTGGCGGACGAGGGGAGGTGGATTCGGCGCAGCCGAAGACGGAGGGGGCCTCTTCCAACTCCCGCACACCCACCAAGTCCCCACCATCAACCAAGACCCCCTCCGTCTCGCTCCGCTCGACACCTCCCCCGGAAGCCCGGGGGAGGAGACAAGAGCCCGCGCGCAAACAAACATCCCCGAAGGAGACTCCGCCACCTTCGGGCCACCCAGAGACTCTTCCCATTGCCTATTGCCCACTGCCTATTGCCTCAAAAACAAACAAGCCCCGCTACCGCGAGGCCCACACAACCACAACCACCACCCAGACCTCAGAACAACCCCAACGCAAAGAAGATCGCCGTGAACACCAGGTCCGCCACGACGATCGCGACCACACATTCAACGACCGTGTACGTCGTCGCACGCCCCACGCCCGCGGCACCGCCGGTCACACGCAGCCCGTTCGCGCACGCGATGATCCCGATCAGCGTCCCGAACACGCCGCCCTTGGCCACACCGGTCCAGAAGTCGACCTGCTTGGCCTGCGTGAGCATGTTGTCCATATACGTCTCGTACGGAATCCCGAGCATCGTGATCGAGATCAGCATCGCGGCCACAATGGCGCAGAAACTCGAGATCACCCCCAGGCACGTCATCGAGACCGTCGAGGCCAGGAGCCGTGGCACCACAAGGAACCGGATCGGATTGAGCGCGCTGGCCTCCAGCGCCTCGATCTCTTCACTCACCACCATCGTGCCGATCTCCGCCGCGATCGATGCACCGGCGAACCCGGTCAGAACGATCGCCCCGATCAGCGGCCCGAGCTCGCGCAGCACCGCGACCGAGATGATGTTCGCTACCTTGTCCCGCTGCCCGAAGTCATCCAGCGGCGGCGAGAGCTGCAACGCCAGGATCAAACCGACGGCCGCCGAGACCAGCGACACGATAAAGATCGACTCCACACCAACACGCACGATCTGGGACACGATCGCGCTCTTACCCAGGCGGTACCTGCGGGAGAACAGCCCGCGAAAGAACCACTTCGTGGTGTCCGTCAGCAGGTAGAACACGTCGCCCGTGTGATCGAACACACCGATGGCCCGACGACCGACAATCGCGATGGGCATCAGGATCGGCAGCAGCACCACCGGCACGCCGCCGCCGTCATTCTTCTGTTCTTGGTTCGGCGTATCCGCCATGCGGGGGGTGCTCCGGTCCTTCAGAGCGAGATGGCCTCATCCCGTGAGTCGACGATCGAGAAGAACGAATCCAGCCGCGCAATCTCAAAGATCGCACTCACCTTCGGGTTCATGTTGCAGATCACAAGCTTCGCGCTCGCGTTGCCCGCGTTACGCATCGCCTCAACGAGCGTCGCCAGCCCGGACGAGTCCATGTACTCCACCGCGTCAAGGTCGATCACCACCTTGTGGGTGTCGCCGCCCATCTCCTGGCGGAGCACCGAGCGCAGCTCGGGCGAGCGGCTCATGTCGATGTCGGCGTTCGGCGCCAGCACCACCACGCCCTGCTCGGGGCGCTCGACGCCGATGAATGTTGACTGTGGGTTCGCCATGACTCTCCCTCAACTGCCCGGCGCTTCATGCCCGAACAATATTCGAGTATAGCGATTTCATCGGCGTGATGGGGATCGATCGTTAAGCGTGACCGTGCATCCGGGCGCTTTATCGCTCAATCGGGGGGACTCGTCGGGGCGGGGCGCAAGCTTTGTCATCACCAGACGCATCCCACGCCCGGCCCGCTTCTGATACGAGACGTCGTCCATCACCTCGTTGATGATGTGGACCCCCAGCCCGCCGGGCTTGATGTCCTCGAGATCGCGACCCTTCATGTTGCACGGATCGACCTGCTTGGCCTCATCCTCGAGCGTGATCACGATCCCGCCGATCGAGCTCGCGCTGGGCTTGAGCGGCGTCAGCCCCAGCCAGATCGGCTTGTCGAACGCACGGTCGTAGCCGTGGCGGATGATGTTGGACAACGCCTCATCGACGGCCAGCGCGATCTTCGAGCAGTCGATATCGCTGAACCCAATCCGCCTCGCGATGCACCCCACCAGCTCCCGCGCACCGCAGAGGTACATGGGGTCGGAGGTCAGTCGCAGTTCGATCTCGGGTCGCTGATCCATAGGGTCGTTTCAAAGGGGGCTGTGGGGTCAGCCCTCGGGTTGTTCCATCTCCATCGGCTGTTCGTCGCCCGATCCTTCAGGCGTGGGTTCTGGCCCAGAGTCTGACTCGGTGTCTGACTGGGCCTCGGGTGTCTCGATCGGCTCCATGTCCTCGGGGAGGGCAATGCCGCGTGTTTCGAGCCAGTCGAGCCAGCGGTTGTACGCTTCAACCCGCTGCCAGTGCGGTGCGGCGTGATCGTAGCTGAGTGTCGTTCCTGTCCTTTTCTCGAGGGAGCGGATCGCGAACATCCGCTCTGCGGGTGCGTGCGATCGGAGCTTCTCGACCAGTTTGACTAACGATTCGTCGTCCTCCAACTCGGATGCCTGGACGATGGCGTCGAGGCGTTTGGATGGTGCCGGTGAGTCAAACCCGACTTTGGGGTCCGGGAGGCACCCTGCGAGCAGCATCCCGCAGAGCAGCGATGCTGTCAAGCCCATTCGGGGCACCCGGGATCCGGCCCTGGTCTGTGCGAAACGCGTCTCCTGCGTCGAGATTGCCCGTCCCTGCGGCATGCAAGAACTGTAGGCATCTGGGTTTGCACCGTTTGTATTCGGGTTTGCTGACAACTGGTTGCTCCCGATTCTCGCCTTTTGTGACCCGGTGACTACACTCTGACCCGGGGCTGGACGACATCTCCGGGTTTATCGGACGCAGCCGAGCATCGGCTGCAGCGGCCGCACCCATCCCTGCCCGTGAGAATCAGACATGTCGCAGTCTCCCGCTTCGCATATCGACCATGAGGTTGTCCCGGTTTTGGACTTTGGCTCGCAGACGGCCCAGCTGATCTGCCGGCGAGTCCGCGACGCGGGCGTGTTCTCGGTGCTCGTTTCGCCCAGCATCAGCGCGGATGAGCTCGCGGCGATGAAGCCCAAGGGGATCATCCTTTCGGGCGGGCCGTCGAGCGTGACCGACGAAGGCGCCCCGACGATGGACCCCAAGATCCTGGAGCTTGGCATCCCGATCCTGGGGATCTGCTACGGGATGCAGCTGACGTGCCACCTGCTGGGCGCGAGCGTGAGCAAGGCCCCCCACCGCGAGTACGGGCGGGCGCAGCTGAGCATCGGCACCGTCGATGGCAAGTCGGATGATCTGTTTGATGCGGTGCCGCAGCAGACGCAGGTGTGGATGTCGCACGGCGATCAGATCGAGGATCTGGGCGCGGCGAACATGGTGCCGATCGCATCGACCGACACGTGCCCGTATGCCGCGGTTCGGACGACGGACCCGAAGCACGACTTTGTCGGGGTGCAGTTCCACCCCGAGGTGACGCACACGCCGCACGGCGTGGACCTGTTCCGCAACTTCCTGTACGAGACCTGCCGCTGCGCCGGCACATGGAAGATGAGCGCGTACGCGGAGGAAGAGGCGGCGCGGATCAAGGAGCTGGTCGGCGATCGGCGGGTGATCTGCGGCTTGTCCGGTGGCGTGGACTCGTCGGTCGTGGCGGCGCTGCTGCACAAGGCGATCGGGGATCAGCTGACCTGCGTGTTCGTGGACAACGGCTTGCTGCGCAAGAAGGAGCGCGAGCTGGTTGAGCACACGTTCAAGGATCACTTCCATATCGACCTGCGTGTGGTTGATGCTTCGAAGGCGTTCCTCGATGATCTCGCGGGTGTGGATGATCCGCAGGTGAAGCGCAAGCGGATCGGGCACCGGTTTATCGAGGTGTTTAAGGAAGCCGCGGAAACGATCGAGCATGCGGACTTCCTGGCGCAGGGGACGCTGTATCCGGACGTGATCGAGTCGGGTCATGGGCACAGCGGGAACAGCGCGAACATCAAGCTGCACCACAACGTGGGCGGCTTGCCGGAGGAGCTCGGCTTCGAGCTGATCGAGCCGCTGCGGGAGCTGTTCAAGGACGAGGTTCGCCGGCTCGGGTCTGTTCTTGGCGTGCCGGACCAGATCGTGTGGCGCCACCCGTTCCCCGGGCCGGGCTTGGCGGTGCGTGTGCTGGGCGAGATCACGGAGGAGAAGCTGGACATCGTGCGCGAGGCGGATGAGATCCTGCTTGAGGAGATCGTGGCCGCGGGTTTGTATCGCAAGACGAGCCAGGTGTTCGCGGTGCTGCTGCCGGTGCAGAGCGTGGGCGTGATGGGCGACGGTCGGACCTACGAGCGCGCGGTGGCGCTGCGTGCGGTGGAGACACAGGACTTCATGACGGCGGACTGGGCGCGGATCCCGTTCGATGTGCTTGCACGGATCTCGACACGGATCATCAATGAGGTTCGTGGTGTGAACCGGGTGGTGTACGACATCTCGAGTAAGCCGCCGGCGACGATTGAGTGGGAGTGAGAAGAGAGGCAATAGGGATTAGGCAATAGGCAATTGGGAAGAGTATTTGAGGGCGTCTCGCGGTGCGGGGCGTTCTTTGTTTTGAGGTGGGGCGGAAACGGAACGCAGAGGACACGATGAGCGGAGTAGATTTGAAGGAAAGATATCGCCTAGCCACTACAGAGCAATGGCTCTTCGCTCCGCATACATCCATCCACGCTCCAGTTTACTGTTCGCGTTTGCTTAACTCCTGTTGAGCAAACTTTCGAGCAGATTCCAGCATGACGATCATGTCATTATCAAGACCTGTGATTGGAGGAGCTGCGGCGAGAATACGAAGAAGCTGCAAGTACGTTTTGAATCTACCGCGTGCTTCGTCTTCTATGAAATGACCAACGGGTTCGAATATGCGTTCGTTATTGACAAATTTTTGCATTCGTTCTTCCTGTGACTCTGTCTTGTCTTCACGACTAGACCTTGTCACAAATGGGAGCAAGATGGGTATCCCTCGCTCAGGCGCAACTTCTGCAGCATAGAGCACTATGGGTTCTAGGTGGACCCAAACACTTGATGTCGCCCAATCGGGATCCCAGGAGTCATCTAATCCTGCCCCATCGATGTAACGCACAAGCCTCCAGAGTTGATACGGATCGGACTTGGACAGCGAGGAGACCAATGCCATTGGATCGCGCAATGAGAACGACCTGATAATGCAGTCTTCCATCTGCTCCCAAATCGAACCAATGCTTTCGTGCAATCCGAACCTCTCTTCATCGTGAACAAACATCCAATACACGTTGTGGACAACCCAAAGGTTCTCCTTTGTATGCTGGCGAATGACTCGAAGCACACTTTCGGTCAGTTGAAGACGAATATCCCACATCCCCCTTGATTTCATCATGCGGTACACATGGATTATGCCTGGAGTGTCTATTGAGCGAGTGACATAATCGCGATACTGCTGGGATTGGTCACACAGTGCAGCCGTCACTTCCTCAAACAAACGGCATAGCTCTTCTCCTGAAAACTGATTCCAGAACCGCGCGACATGACTACCTCGTTCAGGAATCAGCATCTGTTTGGGCAAAATCTGTTCTGTCATGCCTCGTTCTTCCAATCCTTGATGAGTTTCAGAATGAGTTGGTCTCTCATATCTTGATCGGAGAGGTCAAGGTTGATGAATTGATTCCAATAGGACTCATTCCAAAGACCTTGGGGATTCTCCCGCGATCGCTCAACCCACATATCATGGCTGTACTCTCCGAAAACCCTAGGGAACAGATACTCGATGCAACTTCGGATCGCAGCTTTTCTTCTTGGATCGCTCACTTGTTCGAGCAGCCTCTTGAGTTTCTCCCCTCCGTAGTCCGGTGATGGGTTCTGCGCCGACATGTTTCTGTTTTGATAACCTGATTGAATCCGATGGATGTTGTCCTCAATATGGGCGAAGATACCCGGTTCAGCCGCCCTGATCGTTGAAGCAACGAGCAGATCGTCGAAGTCAATCTCACCTTTTAGCACATCCCAGGCATCAATGACTTGCCGTAGCATGATTTTGAGTGTTCTCGGCGTACTTAGAAGCAATGCGATGGACCGCTGAATTGACGGACGATCATCATCGATATTCCACAGCCAAACAAGATATTCGCTCTCCTCCAGAGTCGGATCGGGCATGCGCAGTTTCTTGCGGTGATCAGCACTCGCAGGGTCGACCATCGAATGCTGATCGAATGCATTGGAACGGATAATTGTGATCTTTCTCCAGACATCCTCATGATCGAGTGACGGCATTCGCTCCAGGAACCGGCTGATCTTTTCACGATCAATACGGATCCGTAACGAAGTTGTGCTGATGACAATGGTTATTGATTTACATTCATCGATGAGATAGAGAAGGGCACTTACCGATGTAAGTCGATCCACTTGGCGCTTTTGAAATTCATTTTCATCAACTGTTAGCATGTCCTCGTTTGTGTATCGCTCGATGTCTTCAATCCAAACGATATAGTGTACACCAGAAGCAACTGCGATCTTATCGAAGCGTTTAACGATGCATTCAGGGTCACCGTCTGTGGTTAGGAGATGACCAATCGCTGCCCACCAGCCAGTCACCTTGGCAACTGCATTTATGTATGCGTTTTGGACTCGGGCAAGCTCGAGCACATTGTTTTCCCTCCCCATCTCCTCGCGAAGCCGATCGAGGATCCCCGCGACTGCAGCTTCGGGCGTGTCGTAGGGCCAGAGGGAGAGATCAACGATTCTGATATCAGGCTGTTCGCAGATCTGGTGCTGTACCAATGAGAGCAAGGAAGACTTGCCAGTTCCTCGATGGCCGAGAATCGTGGTGGATGGCGGCGGCTCGTTCGCCTGAACTGCTTGAATCAGACGCCGAACGATCTTGTTTGCGAACTTGGAGTGCCCAAATGCATCCTCAGAGGGATGTTCGATGGGTTTATCATCCCTGACCCACTCTCTGAGATTCTCATATGTCTCCAATGATCTTGGAGTCTGAAGAGCGGAGCGTTTCTTCTTCCACCCTTCGCAGTATGCTACCGCGTTAGCGATTATCAAGCAGTGCAGAATCGGGTACAACACCAGCATTCCAAGCCAATGCGTATGTTGCATCCACCACTTACTCTGTTGTTGAAGTTCAAGTAATCGATTCTCAAATGTGCCGTCGAACCAAGAGGGCAAAGCCAGCGTGAGAAACGCGACGATGACTGCAACCCAGATCGGTGGATACCTCAACGGATGACGCAGCCCGAAGAATGCCCACCAGCGGGTGTGCCCGGCTGGCCAGCAGACGCCAAGTAGAATCACACCAATGACTGGGAGGAGCCACGGTGTAGGAACTGAAGCTAGAGCACCGCTGGCGTACTTCCAGACCGGGGCAGCGAGGTTGTGCAGCACGATCCAGAACAAGGCGGCGACAACCCCGCATGAAAGCACGCTGCACCAGCGGTTGACAATGTATCTGTTCATTTTCACATATTAAACATATCAAGTCTGTGGATGTAATGCAGAGCTGAACAAGGTGATTCTGGTATTCCTCCGCCCCTCCGGGGCGGGGTGTTGTGGGGTGGGTGATGGGGTCCACGGGTGGCGCTTCGCTTTACCCGTGGCTACAGGCCTTCGCCGCGTTGGGGCGGGGGGTGGTGAGAAGCCCCCACCGTTACGCCAGAGGCGGATCTGCGAGACATTGCGCGTGATACCTCTGCCGGATGACCGGGGGAGGATGCGGTGTGTGAACCAGCAGAGGGGTTTGAGCTTCAAGTGCGCCCAGGTTGGTTGGAGGGCACGGGTTGTCAGCCTTTGGCTGAGCAACCCGTAGCACCCGGAGGGAGAAGCACAACCGCACCGCCTCAATTCGTTCGGCACCTCCCACGTTCCGCCGTTGGCGGGTCCGCGACGAACTGGGGAGGAAGGTGGGCGCACATGATGCTTGGGTGACCCCCTCCGTCTCGCTGCGCTCGACACCTCCCCCGCATGAGCGGGGGAGGCCGCACTGCGCCGCTGCGCGGCGAGTACGGGCACCCGGAGGGGGAGGTGTTTCAGGTGAGAGCCATGTAGGTGAGGTAGATGACGGCGGCGGAGGCGAGGAGGGCGGCGATCATGAGGGCGCCGTCTCGGGCGATGAGGGCGAGGCCGGAGAGGGTCAGGGCGGTGCCGGGCACCATGGCGGCGAAGGGGATGAGGCCCACCACCGGGACCGATGCGCCCAGGAGCAGGGCGAGGAGGGCGACGGCGTATTCGGCGGGGCCGGTGGTCAGGGCGGTGAGGCGGGGCTTGATGAGCTTGTCGATGCGGTTGGTCCAGGGGCGGGCTTTGTTGAAGGCGTTCGTCATTTTGTCGCGTTGGACGCCGCGTTCTCGGAGGCGGCGTGGGACCCAGGGCTTGGACATGCCGACGAGGCGTTGGGCGGCGATGAGTGCGACGAGTGCGCCCATGACGGCGGGGAGCATGGGGACGGCGCCGAGGGGGGTGAGGAGGATGAGCCCGGGGATGATGATGAGGGGGCCGAAGAGGCGCCCGGCGAAGGCGTCGAGGATGTCGTCGACCTTGACGGTGTCGTGGTCTTTGGTCTTGTCTTCGAGGGCGTCGAGGACCTCGGTGAGGTTGTGCGGGTTGTCGGTGCTCATGGTGTGAAGGATATGGGCGTTTTGCTGGCGGTTGGCCCGGGGCGTGTTCTTGTGAGGATGGGCGCGGGATATTGGTTTGCGGACTGGCAAAAGGCGTTACACTGCGGGCATGAACCAGGAAGACAGACTGTATGGGTTGGTGCGCGGCGGGAGCTGGCGGGTGGATGACGGGACGGAGTTTGCGTGCCGCATCGAGGATGCCGGTGAGGTGACGCTGCCGAGTGGGCGGGTGTGCGTTGGTGATCCGTACATGATCGATGCGGAGGAGCAGACGATCGGGCATGTGCTTGCGCCGGGTCGGTATCGTGTGCGGCTGTGCATCGCGGACGATGGCGCGGGGAATGTGCGTGTTGCGGGCGCGGCGCTCATGATCGGTGAGGGGGACGTGGTGTCGTGGGAGCGAGCCGCGTACGGCGGGGTTGAGCCGCTGGATGAGGACGAGCTCGACGAGGATGAAGAGGACGAGGCGTTCGGGTACGGCGTTGATCTGGCGTCGTCGTGCTTTGCGCCGGCGGAGATGATCGAGCCGCTCGGTGAGGCGGACGACGATGCGCTTGATGATTGGAACGACCTGCTGACGGAGTCGATCGAGGCGGCGGAGCAGGGCGGGCAGATGTACTGCGAGGTCTCAGCGCCCGGCGGGAGCCTGATCATGTTCCCGAGCGGCTGGGGGGATGGGTTCTATTACAACTGGTGGGGCCTGAATGAGGACGGCGAGCCCGTGGTGCTGCTGACGGCATTTGATGTGCTGGACGCGATGGAGCGGGTGGAGTAGGTCGCGTTTTCAGATTGTTCGCTCGATCGTGAGGGCCCAGCGTTCGTGGTCTTCCCATTGGCCCTGAATCTTGAGGTACTTCTCGGAGTAGCCCTCTTTGATGAAGCCGGCGCGTTTGAGCAGGTTGCGGGAGCGGGTGTTGGTGGGCATGATGTTGGCGCAGAGGCGGTGGAGGCCGAGGCCGCCTTGCTCGGCTGGGCGGAAGCTGTGGCCAACTGCCAGGTTCAGCGCTTCTGACATGAGGCCCTTGCCCTGGAAGGGCTGGCCGAGCCAGTAGCCCAAGCGGCCGTTCTGGAAGACGCCGCGTTCGATGTTGGTGAGGGCGATGCGCCCGGCGATGGTGTTTGATTCTCGCTCGATGATGAGCCAGCGCTGTTCGCGGTCGGTGTTGTGCGTTTCCATCTCGCGGTCGAAGGCCTCGGGGGAGTAGAGGTCGAGGCCGGAGGGGGGGATGGGGTCCCATGGCTCGAGGTGGGCGCGGGAGGACTTGCGGAGGGCGGCGAACGCGTCGCGGTCGGACTCGATGGGGTAGCGGAGTAGTACGCGCTCGCTCTGGGCGACGATCACTGGCTGGGGTGGCTGGGGTGGTGGTTCATTCATGAGCGGCGACGATTGGGGATGCCGAGGACCTATAAAGGGCGTTGTGGTGTGAAGATAGGGTGGCAGTATAAAAATTACATCGTGTTCCTGTCATTTCGGAACAGAACGCTCGACACCCCCCGGATCACGGGATAGATTAGGGGACAGCCCTCAATGGGCATCAGCCCGGCGCGTGGAGACGCCTGGCTGGGCAGTTTGTACCAGCTGAAGAAATGAACCGCCCGGGATATCGGGTTGAGAGAGGTCAAGATCATGAACACCGGCTCGCTTAGCGTTCTTGCTGCGGCACTCGCTGTTTCTGCTGGCGTTGCGTCTGCGGATACGGTGAACTTCATGTCCGATTCGAGCAGCACCACGAACAGCTCCTGGACCGGCGCTGAGCTGACGGGCTCGATCGAGTACAACCACACGAGCGGGAGCAACGGCGTGCTGACCTTCTCGGTCACCAACACTTCGGATAGCTCGGTCGGTGGCTTCCTGACCGGTCTTGTGTTCAACATTGACAGCGCAGACAGCGGCGCTTCGGCGACGCTCGCATCGACGACCGATTCAGATTTCAAGAACACGGGGACCGAGGCTGCGAACCCGTTCGGCACGTTCGATGCCGGTGCGGCGCTGAACGCCAACTGGACCGGCGGCGGGAACCCGTCGCGTGGCCTTGGCATCGGCTCGAGCCTCACGCTGGTCTTCGACATCATCGCGAGCGATGCGTCCTCGCTCACGGCGATGAGCTTCCTCGGTGATGGCGATGACATCGCGCTGCGTTTCCGCGGGCTCAACAACGACGCTTCGGACAAGCTGCTTGGGATGGAAGATCCGCAGCTGAATGTGGTGCCGCTGCCGGCACCGGTGCTCGCTGGTGGCGCGATGCTCGGGCTTGGGCTCGGTCTTCGTCGTCTCCGCGGCGGCAAGTAAACCGCGCCGAAACAGGACTAGAGAGAGGGCACGCCGCGTACGCGGCGTGTTTTTTTATTCGAGCGAGTTGTAGTAGTCCTCGAGGGATTCGTCATCGCTCGATTCGCTGTCGGATTCGTTGGTGGGCCAGGCGTCGAGTTGCGGGCCCATGGCGAAGAGCACTGCGGTGCCCCCCACCGCTGCGATCAGGACGACGCGAGCGATGAGTCGCTTGATGCGCGAAGGGGTGTGAAGCGGGATGAGCGTGACGAGGGGGAGGATGGTGATGAGGAGGATGCTGGGGAGGTTGTCGGCGCCGACCTGCACGAGCGAGCCGGTGAGCATCATCATGGTGAAGCCGGCGAGGACGGTGATGCCGCCGCGTGTGAGTGAGAAGGCGCGGAAGATGAGCCCGACGATAGCGGCGCTGGAGAGGACGGCGATGATGCCGCCGGGAACCATGGCGCCGGCGCCGTAATGGTTGGCGAAGAGGACGGGCATCATGGCGCCGATGATGAGGATCCAGGTGATGGCGTCGAGCCAGCCGAGGGTGCGGTCGTGGTGGTTGCGCTGCGCGTTGCGGTCCGCGCCGGTGGCGACGAGGGCGGTTGCGAGTGCGGCGAAGAGGGTGTAGGCCACGAGGTTGGTTGAGCCGCCCAGGACGGTATCGGTGAAGCCCTCGGTGAGCATCCAGAACGCGCCGGCGTAGGCGAGCAGGCGCATCGCGAAGGCGGCGAAGAGGGGGAGCACGACCAGCCCCTCGGCCAGGGCCATCAGCGTGATGAGGATGATGGCGTGGGTGTAGCGGTAGGTGTTGTCGTCCGGCCAGAGGTGGAAGGTGGAGTTGATGGCGTAGTCCGCGCCGGCGACGCCCAGCGCGAGGAGGATGGGCAGGAGCCAACGCGGCCCGGGAGAGGGCTTGCGGGGTTCGTCCGCCTCATCAAGGTCGGTGCGGGATTCGCGGAATGCGTGGATGTACCATCCGACGAGGAGGACGGCGAAGGCGATGCCGCCCGGGATGAAGCCGGCGAAGAGCATGAGGCGTTGCTGGAGCTGTGGGTCCATGTGCGTGTGGTCCTTGCGTGCGTGGCGATGCTCATGCTACGGGGCTGGGATGAAAAAAACGCAGCGCCGTTTCGGGCGCTGCGTTCGCGGAGTGGGCGTGTTTGTCAGTTGCTGACGGCTTCGAAGCTGACGGTGATCTGGACGGTGTCGCCGAGGCCGCCGTTCTCGGGGTTGTTGGCGTCGACGTACTTGGTGATGCCGTAGTCGGAGCGCTTGATCGAGAAGACGGCGTGGAAGCCCATGGCGTCGTTGCCGCGCTGCTCGCCGAAGGTGACGTCGGTGAGCTTGGCGGTGACGGGGAGGGTCTTGCCGTGGAAGTTGAAGTTGCCCTTGAGGTCGTAGACGCCGTCGGAGACCTGCTCGATGGAGGTGGACTCGAAGGTCGCCTTGGGGTACTGGCGGGAGTTGAAGAAGTCGGCGCTCTTGACGTGCTCGTCGCGCTTGGTGTTGCTGGTATCGACGGAGTCGACGTCGACGGTGATGCTGAACTTGGCGTCTTCGATGTTCTCGGGGTCGATGTCGATGGAGCCGGAGAAGGAATCGAAGTGGCCGTAGAAGTAGGCGAGCCCGCCGTGGCGGATTTTGAAGAGGACGGTGGAGTGGACCTGATCCACGCTGTAGGAGCTGGCGTCGCGGGATACGGCGGCGGTTTCGGTTGTGGTCTCAGAGCTGGAGAGCCCGAAGCCGACGAGCGGCGCGCCCATCAGGGTGAGTGCGGATGCGGCGAGGACGGCTTTGGCGGTGCGATTCATTTGGTTCATCTCCTGTCGTGTGGCCCGCGGGGCGGGGTGGGTCAGTGTTTTCGTTGCGTCGTGTGTGAACGATGCGGACAATCAGTCTATTCCGTGGGGCATCGCGATTATTTGTTTCGACAACTATTATCTGAACACATCTGCCCGGACTTGGGACGCGGGAATGGGCATACCGTTGGGGATGCGAACGACGATCGGCCTGCTTGTGATGATGTGCGCTCTTGGCGCGGGGTGCTCGGAGAGGGGATCAGGGGCGTTGAACAACGCGACCCCTGAGGCGGAGCCGCGGTCTGTCGAGCGGTCGCCTGAGCAGCCCGTCGTGGTCGGCGGTGAAAAGCTGCTGGACGGTTTGTTCGGCGACTGGAGCGAGGGCGAGCGTGCGTACGCGGATGGGCGGTTCGTGTGGCTGCGGTTCGCGCCCGAGACGCGGCCGACGCAGGCGATCCAGGCGGCGCCCTACACCACGCGGATCCGGATCGACGCGGACGCGGATGCGTCGACGGGGATGGCGATGGACATCCCCCGGATGGGCGATGAAGCCATCCAGGAAGCGCCGCAGGGCGTGGACGTGCTGATCGCGTTCTCTCCGGTGAACGAGGAGGGCGGGATCGGGATCGGCACCGGCGTGACGCGGTTCGGCGCCGATGGCGTGGGCGAGGACATCGGCCACTTCGCCATGGGCGTGGCGTGCCTGCCGACGTACGCGAGCGAGCAGTACGAGCTGCGGATTGATCGGCTCGCTCCGGATGGCGATGCGTTGCCCGCTTCGGGGCCGATCGAGGTGATCGTGGATCAGGTCGACGCGGATGGATCGACGATGTGGTCGGACCGGTTTGTGGTGGAACTGCCTGAGCGGGATGATGAGAAGCATGTAACTGATGCGGCGATGCCAGAGCGTCCGGCGGGTGGTGTGCGGGTGATGAGCGCGAACGTGCTGTTCTCGTCGCCGCTGACGGAGCCGATGGCGTTCAAGCGGGTGTTCGATGCGATCGGCCCCGATGTGATCCTGTACCAGGAGTGGTTCCGCACGGAGCGGGCCAAGGTGGCAGGGTGGATCGAGGAGTACGCGGGCGCGGACTGGGCCCTGCACTTCCCGGATGAGCGCTCGGGCGTGGCGATCGCGACGCGGCACCCGATCGTGGCGCGGTATGACGAGGCGCTGCCGCCCTCGGGCGATGTGCGCCCGGCACGCGCGTGCGCGGCGTTGATCGATACGGACGCGGGTGAGCTCTTGGCGATCAGCGTGCACCTCAAGTGCTGCGGTTCTGCTGGGTCGGAGGAGGACCTGACACGGATCGATCAGGCGCGGGCGATCAACGCGTTTGTTGATCATGTGCACGCACAGCACCCGGACGCGATGGTGATCATCGGCGGGGATTACAACCTTGTCGGCTCGCGGACGCCGCTGGAGGTGATGGCGCGTGGGCTTGGGGTTGACGGTGATGATCTGGACCCGGTGCTGACGCCGGTGCTTGGGGATCCGTCGGTGGTGACGTGGGTGGACGAGAAGAGCCGGTTCGGGCCGGGGCGGCTGGACTGGCTGCTGTACGACGATTCACGCAGCGAGCTGGTCAACGCGCTGATGCTGGACACGCGGGTGCTGACGGACGGTGCGCTGGATGCGATGGGGCTGAAGCGCGGGGACACGACGGCGTCGGATCATCTGCCGATGGTTGTGGATCTGGTGCGGAAGTAGGCAATAGGCAATAGGCAATAGGCAATAGGCAATAGGCAATAGGCAATAGGACGGATTGTGGGTGGGACGACTCGATGCGGCGCAGTCGTGATTTTGATATCTCACAAGAGCACTACTGCGCGTCTTCGACGCGAGTAGTGGCACCCTAGAGGGTTGTGGAGCTGGTGCGGCCGTAAGCTGTGGGTGATTTTCGCCTCGGGAGGGAAATGGATTGATGGAACGGGTGGCCGAGGATGTGTTTGGCGAGCGGATCGTCTTCCATGCGGATGAGGATGGGAACTACTACTGCCCTGTTTGTGGACTGCTCTGGGAGAGCACAGCGGATTGGCCGCCTTATAGCTTTGCGCTCAATCTTGAGCATTGCCTCGATTGCAGCACGCACATTGGCAACGAAGATATCGAGATCCCTTTCAACCCCAACAACCCGGCCCCCGAGCGCTGGGCGAGGCTACGCCGAGCCTGGCTTGAGAAGCACGGCTGGGACCCGGTGTTGATTGCGCGAGTCGAGCAGCGGCTTAGGGTTCGTGTAGATATGCCGAGTGATAACTGAGTTCGTCACTCTTCTTCGTCGAAGCCGTTTGGGATGCGGGTCATGGCGGCTTCGGGTTTCATGCGGGTGAGCCCGTCGCCGTTGGTTTCGGTGAGGCCGAGCCCGTGGAGGGCGTTGAGTGCGGCCTGCTGCTCGGCGGCTTTCTTGGATTTGCCCCAGCAGGGCTCGTAGCGGGTGCCGTCGAGCTCGACGGCGATGAAGAAGGCCTTGGCGTGGTCGGGGCCTTTCTCGTCGAGGATGCGGTAGGTGGGTGAGGTGCTCAGGGCGCGCTGGGCGTGCTGCTGGAGGACGCTCTTGAAGTTGTGCTGGTGCCCTGAGTTGACGGCGTCGTCGAGGAGCGGGTCGAGGATGGGCTCGAGGAAGTCGCGCACGGTCTGCATGCCGCCGTCGAGGTAGAGGGCGGCGATGACGGACTCGAGGACGGCCGCGGCCAGGGATTGCGGGAGCTTGGTCTGGGTCTGCATGCCCTTGCCCACGACGATGAGCTGGTCGAGCCCGAGCTGGATGGCGATTTTGGCGCAGATCTTGCGAGAGACGGCGAGGGACTTGATCTTGGTCATCTCGCCTTCGAGGTAGGTCGGGTAGCGGTTGAAGATGCGTTCGCAGACGATCATGCCGAGGATGGCGTCGCCGAGGAACTCGAGGCGTTCGTTGGAGTCGAGGCGTGACTCGGAGATGGAGGCGTGTCGTAGCGCGAGATCGAGCAGCTCGATATCGTTGAAGTCGTACCCGAGAATGGATTGGGCCTTGGATCGGATTTCTTCGGTCATCAGCGCGGTATCCGGCGCTCGTGTTACAGACGCATCGAGCGCATCGCCCGTGTTGAGGCGGGCAGGAAACGAAACTCGCTGGCGTGACGCGGGAGCTTCGCGGACCGTTGCTGAGTGTTCATCTGAATAAACACCGAACAAGGGGCCGGGAGTGGTGTCTGCGAGCAGGCACGCCAGCACGGTGTGCTGATTATCCTCGATCGTGGACGGGCTGTCCAATGAATTCTGGTTGTTCGTGGGAGAGGAATTGGACGCGCGATGGGAGGCGGTCTAGAGTGTCCGCCCTGAACTTTGGGCGAGACGGCTTGGGTGATTGCGCTTGGGCCTTGACTGATAGGAGATTACAGACATGGCCATGCACTACCCCCGCCGCACGAGCAACGTGAAGCGCCGCCGGACTGTTGGTTTCCGGGCACGCATGAAGACCAAGAGCGGTCGCAAGATCCTGAACCGGCGTCGCCGCATCGGCCGCAAGGTGAACTCGCTCTGAGCCGCTGAGACAACTTTGAACTGATGAAGCACAGGCATTTTGCTTGTGCTTTTTTCGTGGGTGTGGGAGGATCTGTCGGCCGAGCTACGCACGGGTTTGTACAAGGAGAGATGAGATGAAGCCATTGATTCCGGCGATGGGTGTATTGGCGGTGAGTGGTCTGGCGCACGCGGAGATGGTGCACTGGAGCGAGCTGGTCGGGCGAGACGTCCCGTTCGATGCGAGCAATCGAGCGTTGGTGACGATCGACATCTCCGGGATGGCGAGCTGGGACTTTCAGGGGGACCCGGACAACGAGGTGGCGGAGCTGTTTATCGGGTTCGCGATCCCGATCCGGCTTGAGTGGGATGTCTACATCACGACGATCGGGGCGAGCTGGGCGGAAGAAGTCACGATGGGGATAGCCGACGAGGGGCTCGAGATCATGCCCGGCGCGGGGGATGCGTTCCCGGTGACCAATATGAACTATCAGGGCTCGATCACTGGCGGTTTCGTTGGTTCCTTTGATGGTGTGATGGAGATCGAGTTCTATGAGAG
>JAEPOJ010000031.1 GCA_017642965.1 Phycisphaerales bacterium | reverse complement strand
CGGGAAAGTCATCGAGCTTGGCTGCTTCCTCGGAGGCTCAACCGCAGCACTGCTCGATCAGCTCGACCCGCGTCACGACCTGATCAGCTACGACGCTTTCCAGATTCCCTCCATCGAAAGCGAACGCACTTCAAAGTGGCTCGCCCAGTATGGCCTACGCCCGGGAGAAAAGTTCCGCGACAAGTTCGACATGCTCACAAGTGAATGGTCCGACCGGATCATCGCTCGCCAAGGCTGGCTTCCTGAGTATGCGGTCGGTTTCGATCCGGAAGCGATCTATCCAGAGCAGGAACCGATCGAACTGCTATTCTGCGACATCGCGAAGACCTGGGGCGTGCACCTGAGCGTGCTGCACGCCTTTGGCACACACCTCATGCCTGGCGCTATATTCGTCCAGCAGGATTTTTTCGATATCCAGATGCCATGGATACCGCTGCATATGTGGCAGCTGCGCGATGAACTCTCACCTCTCGATGTGATCCACGGCACACCCACAGCCTCATTCCGCTGCAATAGCCCTGTTACGAATCAACTCTCCACGCTCATAAGAGAAGACCACCCAGCCACTCCGCTCGAAGCTATGTGGGATGAAGTTATCACGTATTGGTCAGAGCTCATCGGCGAAGATGCGGCGCAGGTCTTTCATGGCCATGCTTTTAAACTCGCAGTCGATCAGGGAAGGATCGAAGACGCAGTTCGCCATGGGAGGCTCTATGAGTCTTGGAGTCGCACACGCCAGAGTAGTCCTTCATATTTCTCGCCTTGTTGGGTGGATCTGCTGCTGGAAAGCGTAGAGGAAGACCGCAGCAACTCTACCGAACTCAAGTCGCTCGCAGCGGAATCGGTCGCACGCGGGTCTAGATCAGCGCGTACCCGTCCCGGTGAACTGACGAACTACTGCAAAGCACAGGTCAGAGTAAGTGTCTGGCAACGTATTTTTCAGGAGATGTCAGATTCCAATGAATCTATCCATGCGCTCTACGGAGCGGGGCAGCATACCCAATGGCTTGCGGAGCATTTTCCTGATGAGTTCAGTCATGGATTCGCGTTCATCGTCGATGACGAGCCCAGCGTGGATTCGATAATCGGAGTCCCCGTCCACCCGACTGGGTTGCTCGATCAACTCATTCAGCAACCCACGATCATCTACCTTTCATCTGATGCGTACGAAACCGCGATGTGGTCCCGCCTCGCGCATTCACTGCGAACCACATCTGACGTTCTGGTCGAGCGGGTCTACACGCGTCCTGACTTTGCTTCGCTGACCGCTGCCCGGTGGGAGTACCATGTAGAAGTAGGCAAAGCATCATCGCTAGAGGTACATGACAGATCACGAATCCATCCACCGATCGATCTCTCCCCGCAGCATCGGTATCTGCTGGGTCTCAATTCGACCCGAGATTGGATCGATACTCTTGAGCACGTGTTCACCCCCCCCGCATGGTGCAGAGATTACATACGGAAACATGAGTGCGCTTTCGTGTGGGACATTATCGAATCAGTCAGGCCGACGCGTGTCGTAGAACTCGGGACCGCATCGGGCGTATCGACCTCCATGTTACTGCACGGCATCGACCAGTTCTGCGGCAACGATGCGCAAGTGCACAGCTATGACATCGGATCGAGATGCTACTTTGACTCGCAACGCCCACTCGCAGCAGCCATAGCGGAGATGGCACCCAACCTGATCCCGAGAGCGAGAACCTACGCGGGCACCGATGCCTCGGATGCCGCGAGCATGTACGCGCCCGGCCAAGTCGACCTGCTGCTCATCGACGGAGAGCATGCGAACCCAGCACCTGTGATCGATCTCTTATGCCTGGCATGTGTAGTCAAGCCGGGTTCCTGGGTCATTCTTCATGATATCGAACTCCACAACATCCAGAACAACGAAACGCCCGACTCCATGCGCCATTCCGGTGCCGGCAGACTATTCAACGCATGGCCGTTCGAGAAGGTGCAGCCCGATGGGAAGACACCCGCAGACAGGAACATCGGCGCGATTCGTCTACCCGGTACTATGCGCGAGTCCATCAATACGCTACTTCCAATGCTTAGGGCCCCTTGGGAATCAGAGAGCGAAGGGGTCCGCAATGCCCGAGCAGCGAGCGATATACTGGAACGAACAGCATGATGACCCAATCCCCAAATCAGTCGATGCTGCACCAGGTCGGCCTATCGGATGTCCTCAAACCAGTCCGTGATACCAAGATACAAGTGCTCATTTGCGAGCCGCAGCTTGTCACGTACGAACTCCCCTACTTGCCTGTGATGTGGGGCATCCTCAAAACGTACTGGGAGCATAACGCGAACCATCCGGAGCTCGCATCCTGGTATGAACCTATCTACGAGATGCTTGACCCAGACTCACTCATATCACCCTACCTAAATAAAGAGATCGATATCATCGGCTTAAGCTGCTATACGTGGAACTGGAGGCTGCAGCAAGAGATCGCACGCCGTTTCCGAAAGAGCCATCCAGACTCCCTGATCGTCGTGGGAGGCCCACATCCGGACTACAAAGACCCGAAGTTCTTTCATAAAAACCCGGAAATCGACGCCATCGTTGTCAAGGACGGAGAGGTTCCGTTCACGAGGATCATTGAGAGAGCAACCGGCTTCAAGACGATGCGCGCATTCCGAGATGCCGGATGCCCACTGCACGACATTCCTGGATTGTGCCTTCCAGATACCGTCGGAAATCTGACCGCGCCGTCGGAACTGCCTACCAGCCATCATGTGAGTCCTTATCTGGAGCAGCGCTCGTACTACGAGCGGTTCTTCCATGAGCACCGTGGAGGCGTCTGTGTCGCCTGGGAAACCAGCCGCGGCTGCCCATTCAGATGCTCATACTGCGACTGGGGCTCAAGCACCATGTCAAAGGTTCGAAGGTTTGATCTCAAACGACTTTATGATGAGATCGAATGGTTCTCAGAAAACAAGACAGTTTCTTTATTTTCAGTTGACTCAAACTTCGGCATGTTTAAGTCAGACGTTGAACTCACGGACAAAGTCATTCAAGCAAAGAAAAAACACGGTTACCCGCAATACTTTGTGTACTCCAATGCTAAGAATGTGCCCGACCGCACGGTCGAGATCACACGCAAGGTTGTGAACGCCGGCCTGGATACCGCGCACACGCTCTCAATCCAGCACAGCTCTGAGCACGTGCTGGAGGCAACCGATCGTAAAAACATCTCAATCGACAAGCAGATCCAGGTTGTTCGCGAGCTACAAGCCGACGGCATCCCGATCTCTGTTCAACTCATCCTCGGCCTCCCCCGAGATACACCCACGCTCTGGAGACGCACGTTCACGGATCTGATGGAATGGGGCATCCACGACGGCTACGTCATCACCAACTACCACCTTCTCCCCAACGCCCCAGCCGCTGCCCCCGAGTATCGGAACACATGGGGACTCAAGACCATCGAAAGATACATCTACGACGGCAACGGGATCCAGGAGAACGGGCCGATCAACCCGCTCACGCACGCACGCGGGGAAGTCATCGTAGAAACTTCGAGCTTCACACAGGACGATTGGGTCACGATGAGCACCGAGGCAGCGGTGATCCGTGGACTCCACAACCCAGGCGTAACCCAAATGATCGCGCGCGGGCTGCGCCGAATCCTCGGCATCGCGTATGAAGACTTTTATGCGCTCATCATCGAGATCGTGTTCCAGAATAACAGCGATCTCCGCAACACCTACGACCAGGTCTACGCCTGCTACCGCAACTTCCTTCGCGATGAGAACTCGCGTGCCCTGATGCCCATCCCCGGACGCACTGATGATGATCTTCTGACCGAGCCACATCGCTGGCTATTTGCACAGGTATGCAGGCAACAAAGCATCTTCTACCATGATCTCGCCGAGACGCTTGTCAGCAAGTACGGCCGCGAGGATCTTGTGCGGAGTCTCTGCAATTACCAACAGTCGATTCTGGTGCTCCCTGATTATGACAAGCAAGCAGGTGCCATTCGCCGCTGCAATCATGACTGGGCACAGTACTTCGACAGTCTCGAAGCTGGTGCAACCGTCTCGGAACCACCGGCCCCGACCCGAGGAGCTCTGGAAATAGCCGACACCGGGTGGGACGACCGATCGGGACGATCAGAGTACAACTGGATCCCTGGTAATACCCCGGAGTCTTGGACGGACTGGTTCAGATGCATCGCGTACGGGCGACTCTCAGCCTTGAAGGGCAACCACCAGCGATTGATCTTCCGAGCATCCGATGCCATGAGCAACCAAACCCCCGAGCGGGTCCGAGCGTAGAATCACGGTATGCCACGAAAAGCCGCTGTGATCTGTGCCCTGCGTACCCCAATCGGACGCTACGGCGGAACCCTGAGCTCAGTCCGACCGGACGACCTTGCTGCGCACGTGATACGAGCGGTCGTTGATCGCTCCGGCATCGACCCCGCGATAATTGATGATGTGTACATGGGCGCTGCAAACCAGGCGGGCGAGGACAACCGGAACGTCGCACGGATGTCCGCCCTGCTCGCGGGACTGCCAACAAGCGTCCCCGGCTCGACCGTCAATCGACTGTGCGCATCAGGGCTCGAAGCAATCAATATCGCCGCTCGGATGATCGAAGCCAACCACGGCGACATCTTCATCGCGGGCGGTGTGGAGTCGATGAGCCGGGCACCACTCGTGATGAGCAAGGCCGAGACCGCATTCGATCGCAACCAACAAGTGTACGACACATCGATCGGGTGGCGGTTCATCAATCCCAGCTTGTCCGAGTTGTATCACCCCTACACCATGGGTGAGACCGCTGAGAACGTCGCCCGCGAGCACGCCATTTCTCGCGAGGATCAGGACGCGTTCGCGCTCTGGAGCCAGGAGAAATGGCAGCGAGCGAACGAGGAAGGGCGGTTCGATCGCGAACTGCTCCCCGTCGAGATACCACAGCGCAAGGGCGAACCGATCCGGTTCACCACTGACGAACACCCCCGCCCGGATACAACGATTGAGAAGCTCGCGAAGCTCCGCCCTGTCTTTGCGAAGGACGCCAACGGAACAGTGACCGCAGGCAACGCGTCGGGTGTCAACGACGGTGCCGCTGCGCTGCTCATCATGGAAGCAGAGAAGGCACACGCGCTCGGGCTCAAACCGATCGCATACGTTGGGCCCAGCGCCTCCGCGGGTGTTGACCCGGCGGTAATGGGCGTAGGCCCGGTCCCCGCGGTCCGCAAAGCACTCGGGCGTGCCGGTCTGACTCTCGAAGATATTGATCTCATAGAACTCAACGAAGCATTCGCGGCACAGTCGCTCGCGTGCGCGAGACAACTTGGCATCCCGGACGAAAAGCTCAATGTCAACGGTGGTGCCATCGCGATCGGACACCCTCTCGGTTGCTCCGGCGCGCGTATCGCGACCACGCTGATACACGAGATGATCCGCACCGATGCCCATCGCGGGATCGCGTCATTGTGCGTCGGGGTCGGTCAGGGGCTCGCGACAGTCTTTGAACGAGCGTGATCAGGTCGTCTCGCGAAGCCTGACGAACCCATCCCTCATCGAGCTGACGAGCGCGTCAATCTCCACCTCGGACATGGGCGTTGACATTGTCGCGGTGCAGGTATTGATCATCACAAAGCCAGCATCGAACAGATGATCGAGCATAAACCTGATCTTCGCGTTCTCCTCGGGCGTCATGTAGGCCTCACGGAAGTTGTGCGGCGGGCTGAGTTTCATGTGCAGTCGGAACATGGAGCCGTCACCCGTCACACACGCTGTGATCCCGGTGTCACGGATTGCACTCGTGATGCCATCCATAGCCCTCTTTGCGAGCCCGTTCAGCCGATCGACCTCGGTAGCGTCGAACTTCTCCATCGCGACAAGGCCCGCGGTCAGCGTGATCGGATTTGCTGAGAACGTCCCCGAATGTGGGAATAGCACTTTCTTTGCCCGGGGGTTCAGGACCTCCATCACGTCTGATCGTCCTGCGACAGCACCGATCGGGAACCCGCCCCCGATCATTTTGCCCATCGCGGTCAGATCGGGCGTGACCCCGTACTTGGTCTGCAGCCCGGAGTAGGTGCTCCGAAAAGTGATGACCTCATCGAGTACCATTAGAGCGCCATTCTTTGTAGTCCACTCCCGGATCGCGTGAACGAACTCGGAGTTCGCAGGGTTGAGCCCAACCCGGTGCGGCATGAGATCCAGCAGCACGCACGCCAGCTCATCCTTATGAGCGTCCAGGATCGCGATCGAGCGGTCCACATCGTTGTACGGGATGATGAGCACATCATCGAGCGCTGACTGCGGGGTCCCGTGTGCGAGAGGCACGCTCTTGGGTCGATCCAGCTCCCCCCACGTATCCGGGCTCGGTGCCTGACTGACTTCCGCGTAGTCGTACCCACCGTGGTAAGACCCCTCGGCCTTCGCGATCTTTGATCTGCCCGTAAATGCTCGCGAGGCCTTCAGGGTGACCATGATCGCCTCTGTGCCAGAGTTTACGAATCGAAGCTTCTCGAAGCCCGGGTTCCGCGAGCACAAATGCTCGGCATACTGCACCTCGACTTCCGTGGCCATGGTGAATGCGCTCCCGCGTTTGAGCTGCTCCGTGACCGCGTGAACGATGTCAGGATCAGCGTGCCCATGGATCAGCGCACACATATTGTTCGCAAAATCAATCCGAGACACCCCGTCGATATCGATGAGCCGGCACCCCTCGCCGTGGCTTGCGTAAGCCGGGCAGGGATCCCTGAGCACGGTGTTGCGGCTCACACCCCCAGGAAGAACCTTCAGTGCGCGTTCGTACAGCGCTGCGCTTCTTGAGATACTTGTATCGGTGCTCATCAGTGCGAATCCGTTATGCGTTGTGTGGGATGAGCGGCGCACCGGTGCGCTGCTGCACATAGTCGTAGTCCACGCCGGGGCTGAGCTCGGCGACCTTGAACCCCTCTGGAGTGACATCGATGACTGCCAGATCGGTATATACGCGTGTTATTACTCCAACCCCAGTGAGTGGGTATGTGCACCGCTCCACAAGCTTCGGCTCGCCCTGCTTGGTCGTGTGTTGTGTGATGACATACACCGACTTCACGCCGGCACAGAGATCCATCGCACCACCTACGGCCGGGATCGAATCCGGAGCCCCCGTCGACCAGTTCGCGAGATCGCCGTGCTGAGAGACCTGCATCGCACCGAGCACGCACAGATCAATGTGCCCGCCTCGGATCATCGAGAAGCTGTCCGCGTGATGAAAAAATGCCGCGCCTGGGTTCGCCGTCACATGGCGCTTGCCCGCGTTGATCAGTTCCGGATCACCCTCACCCTCTTCCGGTGACGGTCCCATCCCGAGCAACCCGTTCTCCGTGTGATAGATCAGTGTCCGCCCCTCAGGAACGAAACGAGCGACGAGTTCGGGGATACCGATTCCCAGGTTCACGTATGAACCGTTCGGGATATCCTGCGCAAGTCGCTGCGCCATCTCCTCACGGGTTCGCCCGATCTGCTCAACCTGCTGGGTCATGGGTATGACACTCCTGCTGCGACGAGTTCTGATTCATGCGCGGGCTGAGCCACCTCGACCACACGATCCACGAAGATTCCGGGCGAAACCACGACCTCCGGATCGATCTCACCCGCAGACACGACCTCTTCGACCTGAACGATCGCGGTCTTCGAACCCATCGCCATGATGGGCCCGAAGTTGCGTGCGGTTTTGTTGTAGATCACGTTCCCGTGGTTGTCCGCGGCCTTCCCTTTGATCAGCGCGAAGTCCGCCTTGAGCCCACGCTCCATCAGGTAAGTCTTGCCATCGAAATCGCGAGATTCCTTACCCTCCGCGAGCGGGGTCCCAACCGCGGCTGGGGTATAGAACGCGGGGATCCCGGCACCGCCTGCTCGGATGCGCTCCGCCAGAGTCCCCTGCGGAACAAGCTCAAGCTCAATCTTCCCAGAGTGATACAGGTCCGGGAACACGGTCGAGTTCGCGGTCCGGGGGAACGAGCAAACGACCTTCCGGACACGCCCCGCCTTGAGCAGCGCCGCGAGCCCGACCTCCCCGCTGCCGCAGTTGTTGCTGACAACGGTAAGCTCGCGTGCACCCTGATCGATCAGCGCATGGATGAGTTCGATCGGGCTGCCGGCTTCGCCAAACCCGCTCACCATAACGACCGCGCCGTCGAAGACATCCGCGAGCGCCTCGGCCGGAGAAGAAACTTGTTTGTTGATCATGTCGTCACTCAGTTCGCTGAGAGCGTCTTCGCATCCTTGACACGCGCGTAATCGAACAGGCCTGCCTCGTCGAAGAGCACGCGGTCCTCATAATCATCGAACCAGACCGCCTCAGGGTTCCGCCCGACAATACACACCTTGAAGCGATCCGGAGCGCTGCCAGCGTTTCTCAGGATCTTGAAGATCACAACACCGTTCTCGCTACCAGGGAGCCCGGGGATCGGCTCGTCTGTCACCGCGACAACCTCGGTCTTGCCCTTGTAGTGCGTGATCGAAAGGCGGGCGTGCGCCTCGACACCGGACAGCCCCTTCTGCGATTCGTTATGGATCTCCCACGCCTTCTCGATGGGAATGTTGAAGGCACGGTACGCGACGATGTCTCGCCCGCAGAAGAAGTAGTGATTCTCCGCGCCCACCCGCTTCATTTCACGCTGCATCAGGCGGAGCGCGTCGGGATCATCGTTGATATCCTTGATGATCGGGGTCTGGTTCTCGACGGTAATCCAGCCGCGCGCGAGGAGACCGTTCATCGCGTTGGCCGTGTCCTCGACCCACTGCGGGATGCCGTGCTTGTCTCGCACGTACTGCCCCTCCGCGTCCTTCTGCAGGAACTCGTCGGGATGCTCGAAGTGGACCATGAAATGCACCCCCACGTCCGGGTATGTCGCATGGAAATCGTCGAGCATCGCGAAGAAGGTTTCGTCGAACCGCTTGGGATAGAACGCCATCTCCTTGGTCCCGATCCGGATGGACTCGATGCCGACCTCCGCGAGCGCCGCGAGCCAAGCCGCGATCTTGTTGTTGTTCAGCACCATGGGATCACCGCCGGACAGCAGGATCTCACGCAGCTTTTCACGCCCAGAATCCGGATGGCGCCCACCGTTTGCCGCGACCTTCTCGTTGAACTCCTTGATGTACGCCGTGATCTCGGGGATCTTGGCGAGCCCCTTCTTCGCCACGGTCCCGTCCTGACGCTTGATCTCCTTGCGGGCGATCAGCTCTTCGCGATAACAGAAGCGGCAATGCGCCGAGCACGTCGATACCACGTACATCAGCCCCATCTCATACTTGTGCAGCAACCCCTCCACCGGCGAGTAATCCATCTGGTTACCCGGATCTTCCGAACCCGCCAGGTCCTGCGTCTCGTCCGGGCTGGCCTTCACCAGCCGCTGCATCGGCTGGCTCTGACGCGCGAGCTCCGCGTAATGCCGCGTAACTTTCACCGGCATGCGCTTCTCAACGTCGCGCTCGCTCCCCTTAAGCCCACCGAGCTGCACGAGTTCCTGCTCCGCGTAGAACCCCTCAAGATCCTCGGGCGCCTTGCCGTTCAGGAACGGCGCAAGCCCGTTGATGATCTCTCGCTGGTACGTCGGGCTCTCCACGCGTTCGAGGAAGGCCTGCTCTTTTTCGGTCGGGGTGTAAGACATGTGCGTTGCTCCTGCACGAAAGGAAACGAGGGTATTGGCCGATACTGTAACCGAGTGTACACTCGGAAGTCAAGATTGTAACACATTGTCCACCGCGGAGGCAACATGTCGATTCAGGAACTCATCGCCGGGGTCAACGACAGGCTGACACCCACCGAGCGACGCATCGCCCAGCTGGTGCTGGATGATCCGACCCTGCTCGCGTTCGGCACGGTCTCCGATCTGGCCAATCGAGCCGAAACGAGCAGACCATCTATCGTCAGATTCGCCAATAAACTGGGGTTCGATGGCTACACGGAGCTCCAGCGGATGATTCGAGAGGGGTTATCGAACCAGCTCAATAGCCCGAGCCACCGCATCCGCCACCGAGAGAGCTCACTCGCCCCGGTCCGGTCCGGAATTCAGGGTGCGATCGATCACCTGTTCGACACGATCGATATCGGACGCCTCGACCAGCTCGCCGAGCCCATCGCCAGCGCCGATCACGTCTGGATCCTAACGGGCGAGACATCGAAGGCCGGCGCACTGGTTCTGCAGAGTGGGCTCTCGATGCTACGCCCGGACGCCCGCCTCGTTGGTGAGCATTCCACCGGGCACGAGCTCAGTAGCGCAAGGAGCAGCGATGTCGCCGTGGTGTTCGATTTCGCCCGATACAGGCGAAACTCGGTCACCGCCGCGCGAACACTCGCGGACCTCGGCGTACCGATCATCGCAGTCACGGACGGTCCACTCTCACCACTTGTATCTTTGACCAAGGTCTGGTGCGAGCTCCGCATCCCCGCGGTCGGCCCGTTTGATAGCTCGGTCACATCGGTGCTCATCGCCGAACTCCTCGTGGCACAGGTCGCTCACCAGCTCGGAACGAGCGCGATGGAACATATCGATCAACTCGAGGCAATGTGGAGATCGACAGGTACCTACCTCGAATACAGCCCACGCACGCACCGCAAAATCGAATCACAGCCGCGCAGCACCTAGAAACCAAACAAGTCGCAGCACTTTTTCGTGATTCGGGCTTGATTCA
Organism: Phycisphaerales bacterium; assembly: GCA_017642965.1. Taxonomy (GTDB): domain Bacteria; phylum Planctomycetota; class Phycisphaerae; order Phycisphaerales; family UBA1924; genus UBA1924. The sequence goes on along the minus strand of JAEPOJ010000031.1, from coordinate 35,546 downwards.
ACGCTCACGCCCTGTATCCTCACTCAACTTGCATCAAGAGTCCCGGGATGTCTCAATTGGTTCCGGGCGGCAACCGAGCTGTGAAACGCAGCCACGGTGCCGAGACCAGCCCCGGCATGGGGAACGATGTGGGCAACCGATCACTCGGATTGCCAAAGCAAGCGGCGGTGTTGCCGCAACCATGCCAACACTGGAAGCTCTCGATGCTGTGAAGGAGTTCACAGCATGGGATTTCAACAGCGCACCCCGACTCAACCCCCCCACTCACCCGAATCGATCTGCCTGAATCGACTGGATCCGATTTGCGATGGACAGCCCCTCGTCCCCTCGATTGCCCAGTCCACGACTTTTCAGCGGTCAGGTGTGGGCAGCGACCCGGAACATCAGTACTCTCGCGTGTCCAACCCGAGTGTCGCCCTCCTCGAGTCCACGCTCGGCAAGCTCGAAGACGCACCCGCGGGTGTCTGCTTCGGGACCGGGCTGGCCGCAGAGACGGCACTCTTTCTCAGCCTGCTCCAATCAGGTGACCACGTTGTCTGCGGGCGGGGCGTATACGGCGGCACGACCCGTCTGTTCCAGCAGTTGCTCAGCCCGTATGGTATCGAGTGCACGTTCGTGGACTCAACCGATACAGATGAGGTGCGCCGGGCAGTCCAGCCAAACACAAGATTGATCTTCGTGGAGACCCCCGCGAACCCGACGCTGGACCTCACCGATATCCGCGCCTGTGCAGAGATCGCGAAGGACGCAGGCGTCAAGCTGGCGGTCGATAACACGTTCCTGACACCCGTGCTCCAGCGCCCGCTTGACCACGGCGCTGATATATCCGTGTACTCGACCACCAAGTTCATCGATGGTCACTCCGTCGCCCTCGGCGGTGCGCTGGTCTCAAAGGATCAAGGCCTGCTCGATCGGATCCGCTTCATCCGCAAGTGCACCGGCGCGATCCAGTCTCCATTCAACGCCTGGCTTACCCTCAATGGGATCAAAACACTCCCACTCCGCCTGAAGGCACAATCGAAATCAGCCGCTGAATTATCCTCATGGCTATTGGATCACGATCAGATCGAGCGTGTACGTCACCCATCACTCGCGACTGGTCACGATGCGCTGATCGCGCAGCGCCAGCATCTCGGAGAACACGGGGCCGTTGTTTCCTTCTCTATCAAGGGTGGGTACGACGCGGCCTGCCGGTTTGTGAGCTCACTCAGGAGGTGTACGCTGGTGGAGCATGTCGGCTCGGTCGAAACGCTGATCACGCACCCCGCGTCCATGACGCACGCCGATGTGCCTCGGGAACAGCGAATCGATGTGGGGATATCCGATGGACTGCTCCGGCTCTCTGTGGGGCTCGAACCGGCGGAAGAGCTGATCACGGATATCCGCCAGGCACTCGCCGCCATCAGAGCCACCAGCAAGTCGCAAGGGGGGGTGCCAGTCCATGCCTGATACACCACCAATCATCGTGCTCAAGTTCGGCGGCTCGGTGCTGCTCGACGAACGGCGTCTTCGAATCGCGGTCCATGAAATCTATCGCTGGCGTCGTGAGGGTTGGAGCGTCATCGCAGTCGTTTCTGCGCTGGCCGGGCGGACGGAGGAACTGATCAAGCGATGCGATGCGCTCTGTGACTCTGCTTCTGATGAAGCGAGAGCTGGCATCCTCAGTCTGGGCGAAAGCGAATCGGCCTCGCTGCTGGGCATCCACCTCGACCGAGCCGGCATACCGGCACGCGTCATCTCACCCGAAACCGCGGGATTCATCGCGGAGGGAGCGCCGCTGAACGCCTCACCCGTAAGCCTGAACATCGACAGGCTCAATACACTGCTCATTGAATCAGGGGTCATCGTCTTCCCGGGCTTCATCGCGAACGACACGACCGGCTCACGCGTGACGCTGGGTCGCGGCGGCTCGGACCTCACGGCCGTGTACCTTGCCCATGCTCTATCCGCAGAGCGATGTCGCCTGATCAAGGACGTGGACGGCCTATACGAATCGGACCCCGCCACATCTTCGACCACCCCGAGGTACAGCTACGCATACTACGAGGACGCGCTCGCAACCGACGGCTCGATCATACAACATAAGGCAGTCGAGTTCGCGCAAGCCCATGGTGTCGAGTTCGAACTCGGACGATTCAACGGCTCAAACCCCACCCGAGTCGGCGCGGGTGACACGCGGCTGTCGAGACATGCAGATAGCCCAATCCCGCTCACTCTCGCGATCTGTGGAGCCGGTGTCGTGGGAGGCGGGGTGCTCGACCTCGTTGGGCAACTGCCCGAACTCTTCCAAGTGACCGGCGTGGCACGAAACAATCCCGGGCAATCGACACTCGACGCTGCATACCCGATCACGAGCGATGCCATCAAACTTGCCGAAACAGGTGCAGATGTCGTCGTGGAACTCATCGGTGGCACGTCCACGGCGCTGGATGTCGCGCAGGCCGCACTGAGAAACGGCTCATCGCTAGTGACAGCGAATAAAGCGCTCATCGCCGAACACGGAGCAACTCTCAGAGCACTGCGGCATTGTTCAGACCAGCACATCCTCTATTCCGCCAGCGTGGGCGGTGCGATGCCTCTCCTTGAGGCGATAGCGGGTCGTGAGATCCACAGTGTCACGGGAATCCTGAACGGGACAACCAACTACGTTCTCGGCCAGTTGGAGCGGGGCAGTTCGCTCGATACAGCCGTTCAGAACGCGCGATCACTCGGCTTTGCAGAAGCGGACGCCTCACGGGATCTCGATGGGCGTGATGCACTGGACAAGCTGCTGGCCATCGCGAGCGAACAACATTGGAGCATACCCGAATCGCACATCGCATTGACATCGATCCAGAGCTGGCTTGATTCTGTACCCGAAGCGTATCCGGCGAGACATGTCGCTCATGTGGATCATCAATCCGCAAGCGTCACGGTTCAGCCACTCCAATCGCATCCGGCACTCGCGAACACGCGTGACGAATGGAACTATGCCGATATCCAACTAGCTGATGGCCAGCGCATGACTGTCCGCGGGAAGGGAGCCGGGCGCTGGCCTACAAGCGAGTCGGTGCTAGCGGATCTGCTAGAGCTCAGCCGTACGCATTCGCACCGAACCAGCAAGGAGGCGCTCTGCCATGCGTGAGCCATGCCCAGTGATTGCCGTTATTGGGGCCTCCGGTGCCGTCGGTACCGAAGCCCTCAGCATTCTCTCAGACCGTGGTTACCCGCCCGGATCAGTTCGTTGTTTCGGGTCTGCACGCTCAGCCGGATCCGTCGCCCCGTTCGGCGCTCACCGCCTGGCGATCGAGAATCTCGACGCACTCCCCAAGACCGACGCCGACTACGCCCTGCTGTGCGCCGATACCGAAACCGCCCACTCAGTCCGGGATCGCCTCCGCGGCACGCCAACCGTCATCATCGACAACTCTTCAGCATTCCGAATGGATGAAGACGTGCCGCTCGTGATTCCCGAGATCAACTCGGATCTGATCTCACATGAGACGAGCGTCATCGCGAACCCGAACTGCTCAACGATCATGATGCTCTGCGCCATCGAACCGATTCGCCGCGCCTACGAGATCAACGGCGTTAGTGTCACAACCTATCAGGCCGTTTCCGGAGCGGGCCGGCGCGGGATCCAGGAACTCCACTCCCAGACGCGTGCATTCCTGGAAGGTGAATCGATCACGCCAGAGGTATTCCCTCATGCGTGCGCATTCAACGTGTTTGAGCATGAATCAGAGCTGGATCCGGTCTCGGGTTACAACGGCGAAGAACTCAAAATGATCCGCGAGACGCGGAAAATCTGGAACTGCCCGACATTCCCGTTGCTCCCAACCTGTGTGCGTGTCCCTGTTGAAAGAACACACGCACAGTCGATCATCATCGAGATTGCAGAACGTGCAAACATCGAGGATATCCGGCGCTGCTACGCCAACTCAAGTCTGCGCCTGAGCGAGCCCGGGCACGCCCTCACACCGCGTGAGATCACCGGAACCGACAACGTCGCCATCGGACGAATCCGAGTCGATCACACCTCAGACGCAATGCGTGTGGTGCTGTGGGCCTGCTGCGACCAGATCCGCAAAGGCGCCGCCCTCAACGCGATACAGATCATGGAGACCGTCGAGGCACTGAACCGCGATGTTGTGTACATCTAACAAAAAAGAGCACACGCCTGGGGAAGGCGTGTGCTGAGGAACAGAACCATAAGGTTCTTGCATGAACTCGTTGGCTTAGCAGCCTTCCCCGTACAGCGTCAGGAAAGCGGAAACGTCGAAGAAGTTCAGCTCGCCGTCGCCGTTCAGGTCCGCGGGGTTCGAGCAGGGAGCGTCACCGGTCGTGAGCGAGACGTTATCCCAGAACGATGCGCCGCCACCCTGAGTCGGGAAGCCCTGGTCCGTGCCAAGCTGGATGTGCAGCAGGAAGACATCGACGTTGGTGGTGCCCACGGGCGCAACCGCACTCAGCTCGGCCATGACCCATGTATCCAGCGGATCCGAGACGGGATCGATTGCGTCAGTCTCGACGGTCTCGAGCGCGTCGCCACTCGCGTTGCGGAACACGAGCTGTGCAAGGATTACGTTCTCCTCACCCAGCGAATCCGAGGACAGGTTCTGGCAGTAGGTCGTCAGGGTGTACAGCTCACCCTCGGTGGCGGGCACATTCTGCGTCAGCACCTGATCGCTCTGTGCACCGTTGGTGGCACCGAACATTTTGGCAGTGAAGCTCCCATCCTGAGCGATGATCTCGCCCGAGTCGGCCTGGAAGATGTTGCCGAAGTTGGCCCAGCTCTCAAAGGCCACGAAACCGGGGCCTGAAGTCTCGAAGCTACCGTTGTCGAGCAGGTTCTGAGCCTGAGTCGCCGTGGTGAGTGCCGCGATGGCACCGATGATGAAGGTCTTGATCCGCATGATTCTCTCCTCGTGGTTGTATCGGGCAACTGAACCGCCCGCGTAACGTAACTGTTACATCATCGTACACAAATCCGCACCAACTCCAACCCCATTCCGGGAGAATTCGGCAAGAATTTCATGCTTGTGCGATCTGACCCGCCCTCAGCGAAGCGGGGATGGCTCGTTCGGAAGAAGTTTGCCATGCGATGCGATGAGCTCACGGTACCAGTGGTACGAATCCTTGGGAATCCGCTCCAGCGTCTCGTAATCGAGGTACACCAGCCCAAAGCGTAGCGCATACCCCTCTGCCCACTCGAAGTTGTCCATGATCGACCACTGGAAATACCCGCGAACGTCCACACCGTCATGACATGCCCGGCGAAGCTGGCTCAAATACCTCGTCAGATAATCAATACGACCAGGGTCATGAACCTTGCCATCTGCGTGCACCCAGTCCATCGAGGCCAGGCCGTTCTCCGTGATCACCACAGGGAGCTGATACCGCTCCGAGAGGAACTTGGGCCCCCAGTACAGCGACTCGGGATTGATGGACCATCGGAACATGGTCATGGGGTACCCACGCGAGCCCGGCACGATTTCTGGCGTGCCATTCTCACCCGCCTTTGCCACCGCCGCAGAGTAAATGTTCACGCCGAACATATCCAACGGCTGGTGCATCGTCTCCAGGTCCGCGTCCGTAAACGTGGGCGCATCATCACCGAAGAATGCAAGCCCTTGCTCCGGGTAATGACCGAGCATGACAGGATCACAGTACCAGCTGTAGTTGTACGTCCAACCAGAGTCAGGCACGGTGAATGTCGCTTGGCGAGCGGCCTCGATGTCCTCCGGGCGATCGCTCGCCGGAGTATGGAGGTTCCCGACAGGAGCAAACCCGACGATCGGAGGCGTCTTCGCTCGCGAACGAATGGTCTGCACCGCCCGTCCATGCGAGAGCAACGCATGATGCGTCGCAAGTAGCACATCCTTGCGTGGCAGTTTCAGACCAGGCGCATGAGTTCCCTCGTTGTAACCGAGCCCGAGGAAGATCGCCGGCTCATTCAGCGTGAACCAGTGCGAAACCCGATCAGAGAACCGATCCATCACCGCTTCGGTGTATGACTCGAACCAGTCTGGACTTCGCGAATCGAGCCACCCACCCTTTTTATGCAGTGTGAGCGGCAGGTCCCAGTGGTACAACGTGATCCAAGGATCGACGCCGCGTTCCAGCAGTGCATCGATGAGTCGATCGTAATAGTCGAAGCCCTGCTCGTTGCGATCGCCAATGCCGTCCGGGATCAGGCGGGACCAGGACAGGGAGAGTCGGTATCCACGGACTCCCAGGTCGGCGATCAGGCTCGCATCCTCTTCCACACGGTGGTAGGAATCACAGGCGATGTTGCCGGTATGCCCGTCGAACACCTTGCCAGGGGTTGAACTGAACTCATCCCAAACACTCGGCCCACGCCCTCCTTCGGCCGCGGCCCCCTCGACTTGGTATGCCGCTGAAGCGACTCCCCACGTGAACTGGTCTGGAAATGACATAGACGAGCGCTCCGAGCATGAAACAGTTGCGTGAACCAGCCGAGATCATATCACTCGAATCCGTTCCGCCAATCCAGTTCTCCCAAACAGATCACCCTGGGGAGCAGGAAATGCCCCAGTGCCAGATATCGGACCGGAGATTGCCCAGGGTCCTGCTGGGTTTGGGCGTTCAGATTCTCAATCAAGGAGTGCAAAAAGATTCGCTCCAACGGTCGTTTTGCCTTGCTCTGCAGGACGAACTCTGCCATATTGTAACTGTTACAATCCCGGATTCACCCCAGTGAACTCCAACATCGTGGGACTACACGTACGAGAAAAGAGGAGAACAAGAGTATGCACACAGTCAAAGCAGCCATCGCGGCAAGCGCATGCTTCGCGGCGACCAGCCTGGCGGGCAACGTGAACGTGGCGATCGATGACTCGTCCGCACCGTGGCTCGGTTTCATGAACGTCTTCGAACTCCCAGCGAACGGCGGTGGCTTCGTCTTCGGCTCCGGCTGGGGCATCGCCGACCTGACCGCCGAGTTCGATGACGGCGCGGGCACCCTCACCATGGGACCGAACACCGTCGGGGATCCCGATCCGTTCTGGTACCAAGGCGGCGGCGGCCCCGGCGCACCGGGCAACAAGATCATGGAGGCCAACCTCTACCAGCAGATCGACGGCGCATTGGCCGGGCAGACCGTGACCTTCGAGGGTACGGTCCTGAGCAACAGCTTCACCGATGCACACAACGCGCGGGTGTTCATCCGTGACTTCGCGGCGGACTTCAGTTCATCGGTTGATGTCTTTGCCGATGTTGACGCGGCCGGCAACTTCAGCGTCTCGCTCGACACCATCGACGATGCCTCCCGCCATGTCCAGTGGGGCATCCAGGTGACCGGCGTGAACGTGTGGATCACCGATGTCGCCCCCTTCGGGAACATCGTGTTCGGCACCATCCCGACTCCCGGCTCGCTCGCGATGCTCGGGCTCGGCGGTCTTGTCGCCGCTCGCCGCAAGCGCTGAGGCGATCAGCTTACGATCCAGGTTTCTCATCCAGAGTCTCGCCGATGCTTTACCGCATGGGCGAGATTTTTTTGACCACGCAGAGTCTCAGCCCTTCACGGCACCGCTTGTCAGCCCAGAGATGAACTGCTTCTGAAGGATGAGGAAGAGCGCGGCGACAGGGAGTACAGAGACAACGGTGGCCGCGGTGAGCAGACCGTAGTCAGTTTTGTAGACCCCTCTGAGCTGAGAGATCGCGACAGACAGCGGCTGTTTCTCTGCGGATTGGAGCACGATCTGGGGTGAGATGAAGTTGTTCCACATCGCCAGGAAGGTGATGAGCATGAAGGCGCCGATCATCGGCCTCACCAGCGGAAGCACCACGATGAAAAAGATCGACCACTCGGAACACCCGTCTATTCTCGCAGCCTCCAGGAGCTCGTCGGGGACGGACTGGATCACCGCCTGCCTGAAGAGAAACACACCGAAGGCGGGCGCGAGCAGCGGGAGCAACAGCCCCCAGGCCGTATCGAGCAGCCCGATGTCGTACAAAAGCTCGTACCCGGGCGCGAGCAGGAGCGTTGGTGGCACGATCAATGCCCCGAGGACCACAAGCGTGATCAGGTTGCGCCCCCTGAACCGGTGCTTCGCGAGCACGAAGCCCGTCGCCGCACAGATAAGTGTGGCAAAGAGCGCGGTCGTCGCAGAATAGAATACCGAGTTGATCAGGTTCTTCTGAAACCCGAGTTCATACAGTTCGCGGTAGTTGTTCAGGGTGAGCTTGTCCCACCCGATGCCGAGCGGGCCATCGCCCGGCGGGAAGAAGATCGCGCTGAAGAAATCATCCTGCCCCTTCAGTGAAGCGATAATCAGCCAGAGGTACGGGATCAGCGTGATCACCGCGAGCACGGCCAGCACCGCGTGCAGCAGCCACTTATTCACGCTTCGCTTGCCCGGAGAAGTCACTGCCCCACCTCCTGCGCACGCGTAAGCTTCACCTGCACCAACGCAAGCCCAATGAGGATGAGCGCAAGCACCCAACCGATCGCGGACGCATAGCCAAGGTCTCCCAGATCGAAGCCGTTCTGATAGAGGTACATCACGATTGTGAGCCCGCGGTTGCCAGGCCCCCCACTGCCCTCGAGCAGGATGTACGGGAGCTCGAAGAGCTGGAGCGAACCAATCATGGAGAGCAGCACGACAAAGGTTGCGACGGGCTTGACGCTCGGGAAGATGACATGGCGGAGCTTACCCCAGGCGCTCGCACCGTCGATCTCAGCCGCCTCCATCAGCGATCGATCCACGCTCTGGAGCGCCGCGAGAAAGTAGATCATGTTGAAACCCACGTACAGCCAGAGCGAGATCAGGATCAGCGTTGCCATCACGTGCTGCTGGAGCCAGTCGATCTCGAGGTACTTCGGGTTCTGGGTGATGAAAGCGATGGCCTGGTTCACAAGACCGGCCCGCTTCTCGAAAGCCAGCGCACCGAGGATCGACACGAACACCAACCCCATGAGCTGTGGGCTGAAAAAGATCAGCCGGTAGATTCCTTTGCCCCTGAGCTTGCGGGAGTTCAGCGCCAAAGCCAGAAGGAAAGCGATTGGCAGTTGGATGAACAACGAACCCAGCGCATAGATGAATGTGTTCCAGATCGATTTCCAGAACACAGGATCTGAGAAGAGCAACTGAAAGTTCTTCGTGCCGACATAGGTGCGGGTTCCGGGCCCGAAGGTCTGGTTCGCCGCGAGGAAAGCGGACTGGATCAGTGGGTACACAACAAAGATGATGAACAACGCCAGAAACGGCGCGAGCATCGCCCACGAGAAGACCACCCGCGACCGATCGATCTCACCGCTCCTCATTGCTCGCCCCCACGACCAGATGCCGCGAGATCCTCAGCCGCGAACGCGTTGCGAGACATGCGCCGCTCAGTCTGCTTCTGAACCCGCGAGAGGAGCTCCTTCGCCTTCGGCAGCAGTTCTTCCGATGTGTACACACGGTTCACACGTGCGTAATCTGCGAGCTGCCCCATGGCATCGCGAACGTCGATCGCGGCCTGCTTGTTATACGGCGACGACGGGCGCAGAGGAATATCTGGCGCAAGCTCGATATACATCCGCCCCTTGCGCTGATTCATAAAGAAGGGATCGGGCTGGTCATACACCGGATCATCCCAGAGCGATTTCACCGGCGAGATGATGTCTACCTCCTGGTAGAGCTGCCTTGCCACCTCCGGTGATGTGTACAGGAGCTTCGCATACGCCCACGCGCGGTCAAACTGCTCGGTTGTCTTCGGTATCCCTAGCATCGTCCCCCCACGCACGCTTGTCCTTCTCCCGCCCGGTTCGAACGCCGGCAGCGGGATGAGTTTCAGCTTGCCCTCGAGCCCAGGGACGTGCATCTTCCAGATCGAGCACATCCAGTCCGGTGCGATGTATCCGATCGCGACACCGTTCACCTTGTCCTGGTGACCGCCCGCGCTCCATTCGTCCACATAGATCGCGACAGGATCTGGGCCCACGCACCACGAGGCCATCTCAGCAATAAGCATCGCGTTGCGTTCATTGTCGATTGTGGGTGTCCCGCCCTGAGTGAAGAGCTGACCATCCCCCTGCAGCAGCAGCGTCTCGATCATGTCCTGGTTGGTGTACCAGAACGACAACGGCGTATGGTCCGGCTTGCCGTCACCGTCCTCATCCTTCATGAGGGGGCGCAGCGCCCGGAAGTATTCTTCCCATGTTTCGACTTGCGTGAGATCGATCCCGGCTGCTTCCGTGAGATCCGCACGGTACGCAAGCATGACCGGATGGACGTCGTGCGGCAATCCGAACACACGCCCGTCAACACTCCAAGGGCTGAGCGAGGGCGTATTCAGCTGCTCGAGCAAACCCTCGCTGGCGAGCATATCGGTGAGGTCCGTCAACCCAATGGCCTCGGTCGGCCCCATGAACACCTGCGGTGCGACGGCACGCTCGATCTCGATCAGGTCCGCGGTCGGCAGCCCACCGAAGAAGCCACTCATCATCCGGCTCTGGATCGCCGGGATGCTCATCAGGGTTGTGTCGAGCTCAAGCCCCTCGGCCTGCTCGTACTCCTTGATCAATGGGATATACATCTGCTCGTGCTCGAGCGAGAACAACCAGAACTCGAGATCTCCCTGCTGCGTCTGCTCTCGATTCAGGACAAAGACGGCGCTGATCACGAAGAGCGCCCCGATGACCCAAACACCGGAAGACAGGCCACGGAGCGCGAGGATGGTGTTGGCGATTCGCTGCATCAGACTGTGCGGATCAGTTCCCCGTCGGGCCCGATGCGGACCGGCGAGACAGAGGCGTACGACGTTGTCTCAAGCACCTCGAAGCTCGTTGGACGGACCTCCCGGTAGATCGGCATTGCCTCGTCGCTCTGGGCGGCACGCGTGATCCAACGCGCGGCCTCGACACCGAGCGAGATCGCATCCTGACAGACCGCGGTGTACCGAGGGAATGTCTGGTGACGCGTGACCGAATCGTCAAAGCCAACGATCGATAGGTCCTTGGGCACCTTGATGCCAAGCCGCAGACACTTGTGCAAGGCACCGATCGTAGACATCGGGTTCGTGAAGAAGATCGCCGTGGGCGGGTGCTCCTGCTCGAGCAGACGGGTGAGCATGATCTCACCCCCGGCGGTGTTTGCCTCGGCCTTCACGATCAGCGATTCATCGACCTTGATCCCCGCGTCGTGAAGCGCGTCGCGGTAGCCCGATTCCCGATCCTGATGGTCGGTGTCCACGATGTTGTGCATCGCGAGCCCGATCCGTTTGTGACCCAGGCTGATCAGGTGCTCGATCGCCTTGCGGGAGGTATCGTGCGAGATCGAATCGAGATACGAAACCGCCGGATCCTCGGAACGGTCGGCGACCAGAAGAACAGGGAAACCCTCGCTGGTGATCCGCTCCACGAGTGAGGTATCGCCCAGCGATCTCATGATAATGGCGCTCACGCCCTTGCGATGGAAGAACTGGGTATAGGTCTCATCGGGGTGCTTATCACGGGCAGCGCTGATGAACGCGAGATCGTGCTTCTTCTCGTAGACACCGCGAAGGATCCCGGAAAGCAGCGAGGCCTCGAAGTCCCCGAGATCAGATTTGACCGGCTCTTCCGGGTACACCAAGCCGATGATGTTCGTGGGCTTGCGTCCCATTGAGGGCTTGTACTGGTGCCGCTGAGCGAGTTCGAGGACCTTGCGCCGGGTTTCTTCGCTCACTCCACTGCGCTGATTCATGGCACGCGAAACGGTAGCGACAGAGATACCGAGCTCGTTTGCGATCTGACGTACTGAACTCATGATTTATGGCTCCGGTCCCAGCTCTCGGATCTCGACCCGCTGATCGTTGAGCGACCAGAGGACCTCATAGGTGCTTCTACCCGTATCGGCATCAAAGAGCTCGCGGGCATCAAACTTCTCAACGTGGCCATCCGCAAAGACCATGTTGGCCCCACCCTTAATCGCGAACGACTCATCTCTTCGATTGGGATGACGGTAGTACGGAATATAGGCAGTCGGTGCCGTTCCCAGATCCCCTTCCATCTCAGGAGCCCTCGGGAACTGCCCTACACCAGTCCAGTTTCCCACGAGGTCGAGGTCTGGAACGCCCATACCACCCCCAAATCGCTCGCCAGGCAACCCCTTTGAACCGATGCTGGAAGCCGTAAACCAGGACCGCTCATCGTACTCGTTCTCAAGTTCCGAAGTCCAGAACCCCCAAGCCTCCGAGAAGAGCAGCATATCTCCGGAGCGTTCTACAGTCGTGTCAAAGCCCTGCCCGAGTTGGTAGTTATCGCTACCCTGATACGTGCCAGGCCGATAGTAAGGGACGGTACCTGTGCCAAAGTTTGGCTCACCTACCTCACCAGCGGACGCAGCCCAGTGATTCATCGTATATGACCTGGAGCCATCCGGATGATTAGGGCAACGAAGCACCGTCCCGCCGATCGTGGGGTTTTCCTGATTGCTGGCGGAAACATTGCGGAAATCCTCTTGTGGAAGATATCTTCCCAATCGGTTCTCATCGTACCACACCATGTTCCGCTTGCCATTCTCTGGATCGATCACGAATGGTCCGCCAAGAACAGGCGGAAACTTGCCCTTGTAGTCATTCGCGTAAACCAAAGTCGCAGTGGCTAGCTGACGCTGATTCGACTTGCAGAGCACATCCTTAGCGGTCTCGCGGGCAGACCCGAGCGCAGGCAAGAGGATGCCGATCAGCAGCGCAATGATGGCGATGACGACGAGTAGTTCGATCAACGTGAAGCCGCGTGGATTGGGCTTGGTCATTGACGAGTAACGCTTAGACTCTGTGCTCATGATTGGCCTCTGGGTCGTCAGGGTATGAAGCGCCAGTTGCACCAATCGTAACAGTTACGCTCCGCCGATGCAACCCTCCCTCAGGATTCTTGTCAATTTGATGCCCTATCCAATCATTTCCCTATCATCTTGATCCGAGAGGATCGAAACCGTGCCGAGAGCTCGAAATCTGGACGAGATCGAGAGATTTCCACGCGAGCGAACGATTTGAGGGCCCGTAACTGTTACGCTGTAGGAATGAACACGAACCCACTCGCCCCCGCCATACTCGCAGGGATACTCATGACACTCGGATCTGGATGCGTCTCGCACACCGGCAGCGTGGTCACACTCGAAAAGCACGGCGACAACTACACGCTGATTGCCGACGGTGAACCCCACACAATCTATGGAGTGGGCGGCGTCGATAACCTCGAACTGCTCGCCCGATACGGAGGCAACACGATCCGGACATGGGACGCCGAGGGCATCGGAGCGCTACTCGATAAAGCACATTCGCTCGACATCATGGTTGTCGCGGGCATCTGGCTGGAGCACGAGCGACACGGCTTCGATTACAGCGATCCAGATGCACGCCGGGAACAGCTCGACAGAGTAGCGATGCTGGTCCGCGAGCATCGCGAGCACCCCGCACTGCTGGCATGGGGCGTAGGCAACGAGGTCGAGCTCGGCGGCGACTTCGATATCGCGCTCCAGCAGATCAACGACGCCGCGGCTGTCGTCCGTCGCCTCGACCCCCACCATCCGAGGGCGGCGATCGTGGCCGAGATCGGCGACGACAAGGCGATCCGGATCCAGAACGAGTGCCCCGACATCGACTTCATCGGCATCAACGCTTACGGGGGGATGGGCAGCATCCCTGAACGCCTCGCCGCTCAGGGATACACTGGCGCGTGGGCCGCCACAGAATGGGGCGTTCTCGGCCACTGGGAATCCGGCAGCACACCCTGGGGCGCCCCGTACGAGCAGCCGAGCGCTGCCAAGGCCGATTTTCTACGCGATGTCTACGCCGCATCAATCCAACCGAACCTGGATGGACCATGCCTCGGCTCCTTTGCGTTCCTGTGGGGACACAAGCAGGAGAAAACGGAAACCTGGTACGGCCTTCTTCTACCTACCGGTGAAACAACTGAGCGCGTCGACGTGCTGAGCGAGTACTGGACCGGCGAAGCCCCAGAGAATCGTGCACCTCGGGTAGATGGCATTGATATGACCGAGGGCAATCCCATCGGGCTGCTCGTGTCAGAGACCGTGCAGGTAGAGGTTCGCGCGAGCGACCCGGACAACGACACCCTCGATACGGAATGGCGCGTGATCCCCGAATCCACTGAGCAGAGCATGGGGGGCGACTTTGAGCGCGGCATCGAGCAACTCGATGTCGAAATCACAGCCGAGGGCGTGCTGACTGCCAGCATTGTCATGCCGGACACGCCGGGGGCGTATCGCATCTTCGTCACCGTGCGCGACGGAAAAGGGCACGCTGGGACTGCCAATCTTCCGGTCTACGTCGTTGAAGCCGAGTCAGCCGAAAACAACGATTAAGGGCAGCCCGCGTTGTAGGTCGTGAGGAACGACGACACATCGAAGAAGTCAAACGAACCGTCGTTGTTCAGGTCTGCGGCTGGATCCTGCGCGTTGAAACCCGTCAGGAAAGCGCTCACGTCAAAGAAGTTCAGTTCTCCAAACGGTGCAGCAAGATCGGCATCGCTGCAGGGAGTCGGGCCCTGCGACGTGAACGTCATCGAGTTCAGGTTGTACTGCGTGTCGAACGCACCTTGATTGACGAAGCGGAGCACCTGCTCACCGGCTTCCAACTCGAGCGTGGTGGAGACCGTCTGCCAGGTTTGCCACCCGCCGGTGGGAAGGAAATAGACCGTACCGGTCAGATCTACACCGTCTTTCTCGATGCTGAAGCCCCCACCGGTGCCTACGGACGCGACGCGAACGTCGAGATCGTACGTACCCGCGTTCTGCACATCGACGGTGTACTCGAGCCACTCGTCTTCGCACATCCACCCGATATTGAAACCTTCTTCCGTCGCCACCTCGATATCAACGCCGGAGTCGCGGTACTCGCCACCGTTGTTCTCCGGATCGCAGTCAAAGTAGCTCTGGCCCTGCCCCCCAAGGTCGAAGTCCTCCGCCTGAATCGTGCCCGGGATCGGATGCGGGTCACCAGGATAGGGAAGCTGCGTGCGCGAGTACGCACGGACATAGTCCACTTCCATGGTCTGCGGGAACACGGATGACCCGTTCGGGTTTCCGGGGAAGTTGCCCCCGACCGCCACGTTCAAGAGCAGATGAAACTCGGTGTCGAACGGCGCCCTGGGGTTGCCGGTGTCAGCGCTTGAGAACCACTGCGAGCTCGAGCGGGAGCCATACGGCACTCCATCCACGTACCAGGTGATCTGATCGGGATCCCAGTCGACCCGGTACACGTGAAAGTCATCCGAGAAATCGGTGCCGTCCTCCAGGCGAGGCCCTGCGTGCGTGTTATTCGGCCAAGTGCTCCCGTAATGTAGTGTGCCGTAGATCCGATCGGCGTAGTTCACCGATTCCATGATGTCGATTTCACCGGAGGCCGCCCAGGTTCCGTACGGCGAGTCGGTCGGCAGCATCCAGAATGCGGGCCAGATGCCCGGTGTCGAAGGGAGCTTGATCCGCGCCTCGATACGTCCGTACAGGAACTCCTGCTTGTTGAGCGATCTGATGCGGGCGGATGTGTAATTACTACCACCGAAGCTGCGTTCACGCGCGATGATTTTCAGCGTGCCGTCGGAAACGACGATATTCTCGCTGAAGTTCGTGTAGTACTGGAGCTCGTTGTTGCCCCACCCCGCGGGCAGTCCGTACGCGGTCCCATTGCCGGTCTGGGCAGACCAGTTTCCTGCATCCAGCGTGGTGCCCTCGAACTCATCTTCCCAGACCAGTTCCCAGGCATCCTGGGCGGTGGCCATGGAGGCACTCAAGCCAGCAATCATCAGAATATGGGCAGAAATCGGCATCATTTGATCCTCAATCGGGTATCGTAACTGTTACATTGAGTCTACCAGATTCATCGCTGATTGGGCATCGAATCTGAAGAAAAACGGTCTAAATGCACGCCTTCGGAGCAGATAGGCGTACGGTTGCAGACCAGATGGAGCCACCATGGCGGGATTGACGCTCGAGCACATCACGAAGACCTATGAGGACGGATTTACCGCGGTTCGCGATATCTCATTGGCGATCGAACCCGGGGCATTCGTCGTGCTGGTCGGCCCATCTGGGTGCGGCAAGTCGACAACGCTGCGGATGATCGCCGGGCTCGAAACGATCACTTCCGGGATTCTGAAGATCGGCGATCGGGCCGTCAACAACGTGCGCCCCAAAGACCGCGACATCGCGATGGTCTTCCAGAACTACGCGCTCTATCCGCACCTGTCCGTTGCCGAGAACATGGGGTTCTCGCTGCGGATGAGCGGCGTGCCCAAAGCCGATCGGAAGAGGAACGTGGACCACGCCGCCGACCTGCTGGGGCTAAAGCCGATCCTCCACAAGAAGCCGGGGCAGCTCTCCGGCGGGCAGCGCCAGCGGGTTGCTTTGGGACGTGCCATCGTGCGCGAGCCGAAGGTTTTTCTGTTCGACGAGCCACTCTCGAACCTCGACCCGGACCGACGAATCACGACCCGGTCCGAGATCCGTCGCATTGTCCGCGAGCTGGGCACCACGACGGTGTACGTCACGCACGATCACGAGGAAGCGATGGCGATCGGCGACGTCGTGGTGGTGATGAACGAGGGCATCATCGAGCAGGCCGGCACCCCGGCCGAGGTATACGCGAAGCCGAACTCCAAGTTCGTTGGTCGCTTCCTCGGCTCCCCCAAGATGAACCTGATCGACTGCGAGATCGACCGCACTGGCCCACAACCCGTGCTCATCCCCAAGCTCCACAAATCCGCCGCGATCCAACTGGGAAACACACCGATCGAGCAGCAGCACAGCGTCACCCTCGGCATCCGCCCCCAGCATATCGATCTCGATGACCGCTCCGGATCGGGCATCTCCCTGGGCGATGGCACGATCACACACGCGGAGTACCTCGGCTTCGCCCAGGACTACACCATCAGTCTCGGCGGGCTCGAACTCCTCGTGCGGGACAGCCAGGGGCCACTGCGGACGGTTGGGGAGGGGTGTGCGGTGTCGTTTGAGGGAGAGCGAGCGCATATCTTTTGAGCTACTACAGAATATTTACTACAACACCAAGAACCAGCACATCAATATGGCCTAAACCAACTCACCCAATACCGACTACAATCGCATTGCACAACAGCAGGTTTATGCGATATACTACTTAACACAAATACCTAACAAGCACCAGCATCCTACCATCCGCGAAACCGCGGCAAATTTTTCCACTGATTCCGATATTCGCTCACTACATCTCCTGGTACACAAGCAGGAGCAGGAGCAAAGTCATCTGTACTTAAAACCACAGACCACCAATACAAGCCAACTACCCCCGCCCCCTCCAATATATCAATCATTAAGTCGTCTACTGCAATAATAGAGTGCCATCCCTGCACGCGAAAAATCGCCGGCCCTCTAGGAACCCTACACGGATCCACCACCATCGAGCACGGCAACCACCTCCCTCCTAAACAGCGCATCGAGCGAGAATAATCCAAACAGTCCACCTGATTAGAGACAACCAAAAGGCTGAAGCCGTCATTCAACAATTTGCCATTTTCGTTAACAATATTGACACCAAGCAACTGAATATGATCCGATACGTGCTTAGTTAGCAATTTTGCCAATTTGTCCGATATTATAAATGTATCATCAAGAGTCACCAAGACATCATCGAGGCCCTCCCCCTCCCCCCCTTCGCCAACCACTACATCAGGAGGGCACCAATCTGCTATACGGAACGGCGACATGAAAGCAGATGCCGCCGTTGGCCCCCATGGCGTGTGAGCAATACGCCTTGCAGAACCATCCCCAGGGCTCATACAATCCAATCCGTATATCACAGCCTATAACCCCCTGCCCAGTGTAAGAGCCGTAAGAGCAGTCCTCTGCCCAACCCAACGGGTAGGCCGGCGACCAGTTGAGTCATAAAGGTAATCCGGATTCTGTATCAAAAACGTCCCAATTTGCCTAAATGCCCTCTTGGCCATAATCCGCTTCTCTGCCTGACTCAAGTTGGGGTTTTCCACTATTTGCCTAAATATATTGGTTACTTCCCTGTGGTATTCAGGCGAATGCCTTCCGCTATGACTCATCAAAACTTTATTCCAATCCCCTTCGATATCCAGCCCTATCTTAGAGGCCAGCCGCCTGTTTCTCTCCCCCCACGCTGCGTCGTGTGTCAAAATATGATGTTTCTGCTTTTTCTTTTTGTGTGCGAGCAAAAAAGCACTTCCAGTTGCGGCATAAACCTTGCCGCTACTACTGTGCCCAGCAACATTGAAGACAGCAGCCGGACTCATGTCCATTGCCCAGTCTAGATCAAGTAGCTGTTGATCTGCATAGTCACTCAACATCCACGAAACGCGGAACTGCTGCCCCACTCCGAATGCTGCCATGTCCATCATTTCCATGGACATTTCAAGCATATCTAGCCCAGTTGCTAGTCCGGAAGAAATACCGAAAAGTCCACTTGGATCTGAATGGCTTACAGGGTTTGCTAAGTACGCTAAATAGGTGTCATCACCATCGCTGAAGTGACTTTGCCAATCAAAGCTTCCGCTCGGTGGCCCTGCTGGCATGCGCCCCAGCATCGCCAGCGTCTGCTGCGTAGGCACACCTGTCGCGTTCGGATCGCTCGTCAGGAACCGCCCCAGCTCCGGGACATACCAGCGGCTGCGTGACTGGTACCATGCCTCGCCGCCGGCTTCGAGGGTCATGGCCAGGGTGTCGGTGTCGACGCGTTCGGCGAAGAGGCCGTGGTGACCGATTCGTTGCTGGAAGCCGGCGAAAAGGCCGCTGTCTGCGATCGGGAAGATATCCTCGCTGCGGAGGGTGCCGAAGGCGTCGATGCGTTGCTGGCGGACCATGTCGCCGTTGGCATCGACGAATGCGCGCACCGTCCCTGTGGCGTGATCCTGGATGTACCACGCTTCGCGGTCCCACCAGTCGATCTGCACGTGGCAGGTGTCGAAGGGCTGTGATGATGCGGCGGACCAGATGAACTCCGCTTCGGTGCGGTGGGCGTTGCCGCCCTCGTAGAGCGGCATGTCGCCCGGGGCTACTTTCCATGGTGGTGTCGCGTCCATTGGGTCGGTGAAGACCTCCTGGATGCGACGTACGCCGTCGTAGTAGTAGAACTCATTCCGGAAGACCGTGCTCTTATCGCTGTCGGGCCACGGGGTTGTCCGCTTCGCGAGACGGCCGAAGCCGTCGTAGCGGTATGCGGCGATCGGCGTGTCGTCCGATTCACGCACCAGGACGGGTCGGCCGAGCCAGTCGTAGAAGACCTTCCGCCCGTGAAGACCGGTGACGGCGCCGGACACGTCCTGCTCGACGGGCTCGGGCGCATCCAGGGTGTACTCGTCCTGGATGGCCTCCAGGCCCCCTCGCTGATCGACCTGATGCGAGTATTTCAGCAGCTCGTCGAGTTCGGGGTTGTACGGATCGTTCGGGTCCGTGGGATCTGGGACCAGATCCGTGATCAGGCCGTCACGATCCTTGTCGACCCATGTTTCGATGCCAAAGGATGAGCCATCGCCCACGCGACGATTGAGCAGATCCAGGCCGTAGGTCATGACCAGCGGATCGATCGTGCCCGAGCCGACTGCTGTGTGATCGATGCCATCGAAGCCGTTGGCGTGGAGCGATCCGTAGTGCTCGCCCGTGAGTCGCCCCTTGAGATCGTGCTCATAGAACGCGGAATGCGTGTTGTCGCGGCTCAGGCCCGCGTGAGTGTCCTGCTGCGTGAGACGCTCAAAGATACGCCGGTTGCCTACGTCGTAGCCGAAGTCCGAGTTCTGGACGACGCGGTAGTTCGACGCCCCGTCGAAGGCCGATACGCTCCGATTGCTGACTCGCCCGAATGGGTCGAAGCTCCTGACATCGCGCAGGATGTGCTCGGCTGAACCCTGCGGCTCACCCGCGGGTGTGCCGAGCATGATCGATTCCAGGCGACCGATGCCAGAATACTGATACTCGGCGACGTGATGGATCGGCAGGCTTGCCGGACCACCCTCGGAGGTGATCGTCTCGACCCGGTTCATGAGGTCCGAGATCGAGCCGTCGTGACCGTACCCGAACGTGAGCGTGCGGGGCAGATGAGCCCCACCGTCGTACGTCCCGGTTCGAGCGGGATAGGTCAGCTTCTCAAGGCGGTTGATGTTGTCTCGCGCGGCGAGGGTGCCGCTTGAGTAATCCGCCTGCGCGTAGACCCGCTCCCACTGATACCCGACCATGGGCGACGTAGCTGTGTTGACCGTGCCGTCGCGGGATTGATACTCGGCCAGCATGTTGCCCATCGCGTCATACTGGATCAGCGATTCGGTTTCAATGCGGCTATATCCGTCCTGCTCGCGGCCCGTCGTCAGCAAGACCAAGCGATCGATCGCGTCGTAGCCATATTCAATGTAGTTGGCGGGCAACTGATCGGGGTTCGTGATGCCCTCTCCTCCCTGCGCGGCTGGGGCTGAGAGCGGAAGATTGCGATCGTCGCACGCGAGCTTGGTCAGGTTCCCTCGCTCGTCGTAGATGTAGTAGATCGCGATGCCGCGGCTATCGAGGCGTATTGCCGGGAGGCCATCGGCGTAGTAGAAGTAGAAGAACGAGTAGCCCGTGCTGCTGCCCGTGTTTCCGTTCACCGGATCGGGCATATGCACGGCCTTGACCAGATCGGGGCGATTCGAGACACCGAGATACCCCCAGTCGTCTGAATCGATTGGGAACGTAAACGGCACCGATTGGTCGAGTACTCCCTCGGGCAGCGTGAAACCGGGTTCGACGACCGGGGCGTTGTACTCTAGGAATGTCGAGCGGACGGGGTCCGTTGAACCGTTCCAGTCGACCTCGAAGCGCCTGAGCGTCGAGTTGTATGTGAGGACATGACCCGCGGTGAGCGGCGTGATTCTTCGAACCTTGTCCGTTGCAAAGATGGGCGGAGGAAGCCCATCGAACGGATCGCTGTCGAAGCCGTCGAGTTCGTAGCTGTAGTGCATGCCGCCGAGGAACTCGGCCTGGGCCTCGATGTCTTCAGGTGTCAGGGTTGGATTCTGTGGGTCGACGCTGTTGGGGAACTCGATGGAGTACCCGTACTTGTGCTCAACCTCGATCTGGCCGTACCCGTTGTACTCCGATCTGTCGATGGTATATTCGACGCGGGTGCTTTGCGCATTCACCGCCTCCGCGCTGAGGACGCGCAACGATGCGTTCTTCTTCCCGAGCGGGCCGTACCAGTAGGCGGTCACTTGTGCCTTGCCACGCCCATCCGCATCGAGCCACTCTGCGGGGTATTCGATACCCACGAGCGTTCGCGGCGTCTGGTCTGGACCACTCGTCCCGCCAGACCCGGAAGGGACTTCGGGCATATCCAGAACGATCACGGGGACAGCACTCGGGCGGTACTCGCTGGTGTAGGTTCCGACGTTGCCGGTGAACTCCTCTGATCCAAAGTCTGCGCGAGCGATCAGGCGTTTGTTGCTGTCGTACCACTGATGGGCAAGCGTGACACGAAGGTCGATCTGCCCAACCGCGAGTGTGTTTTCCGTGCCACCGTTAGCCCCCATCCCGCTGGTGTCGATCCGCTCGAATGTGCGAGTCATGTCCACGGTGTCGTTCGGACCGTAGACATTCTCGGTTCGTGAGAGCTCGACATCCCCTGCCCAGACGGACGACCATGCCACGCGGCCCTTCGCGTCGTAGACCGACTTCGTGATGTGCTGACCTGCGTCACGCGACCATGTCGGTCGGTTTGCGTGATCGGTGTAGTTCTGGGTGACCAGGTATCCGGGGTTCGCGGGATCGGGCGAGTCCGGGTCGTAGCTGCGTGTTTCGACCGTCTGACCTGCCCCGTTGTAGATGGTCTCACTGAGCGAGAGCAGATTGCCCGCCGCGCCGTTTGCAAAGAACTCCTCCGGCTCAGGAAGCATCCCCTGGGCCCCAGGCTGGGACCCGGGATCGATGTCCGGGTGAGGCGCGTCTTGCGAGGCAACCCCGTCGTAGATCGCGACAAAACGAACCCGGTCCGCGTTGTCGAGGAAAACGCGCTGTTCGCGGTAGACACCGGTATTCTGCTGATCCTCATCGAGCCCGCGGTAGCGTGTGATGACGCGACGCATACGCCAGTCGTACCCATACTCCTCGAGTGAACCGGAACTCGTCATTCCCGGTGTCGAGCCGCCAGCCTGATAGATGCCCCCCATCGGATCGAGTGGTTCCCCATCCTGGTCCACACCGTGATCCAGGTACCGGTTGCTTTCGCTCGGCTCATCCCAATCGCCCGCGTACTGGCTGCCAGACTGCTGGCGAAACATCCATTTGTGGGTGACCAGGTTCGCGTCGTTCGTCCCCAGCCCGTAATGGAGTTTCTCGACGAGGAACATATCGTCGTTGGACTGACCGAGATCGACCGTCCCCCATATCTCGTGGCGGTCACGAGAACCAACGAATGTCTTGTGCTTTCGGCCGAACCGGTCGTAGGTATTCCTATCGATCTTGCCGTTGGCGTCCTGGCTCCGTGTGATGTTTCCCCAGCCATCGAATGCGACATACTGCTCGATGGGCTGTACTGCATCATTCGGATCATCGACCTTCATGGAGGACAAGCGCCCGGCCGAGTCGTAGTTTGGCTCGATAGTCGCAATGACCTGAATTCGATTCGTGTCGAAGATGCCTGAGCTGAGGTCGTACGGGTTGCCACTGAACTGGCTCGCGAGCAGGTCGTCCATGATGGCCTGCTGCTGCTGGATAAACTGGCTTCCGTTGAAGTCGCTGTCGAAGAGTCCCTGGCCCGCGAACGCCCATGACTCTCCGTCGAACTCGACCCCCATCGCTTTGAGTTCCTCGAGGTACCCATTGAGCAGTGTGTATTGATACAGGTCGCGTGCACCGGTCGGGTAGACCACCTTGATCGGGCCGAACCGAGAGAACTCTCGGTAGGTGACCAGGTCGAGGGGTGGTGCCTGGGCCTGCCGATAGATGCCGCCGTCGAGCTGGGTATCCGCTGACTGGTCGGCGATGCCATCCAGAAGATCCAGGTCTTCCTGCAGCTGTGAAAAGAAGCTGTCTATATTCGGCGTGTTGTCTAAGTCCGCGAGCCGATCCGATGCAACTTGAGTTGCCGGGTCCTCATTCACATCGACATGATCCCCGAGGAACAGCACGCCATGATTGGCGTCCTCATTTATTGGCCATGAGTCCTGGGGCCCGCCTGCTGGGTACGCGAGGTCTTCTCTGCTGAAGTGGAGCGTGTCCTGCTGGCCATACGTTCTGGGTACATCGATATCATCGATAGCGATATACTCTCTGCCCTCCTCGTCGTACTGCCTGTAGTTGAGGAACAGCTCATCGACGCCCTCCGTCACATTAAAGTTGACGTCGTCGTTCCACGAGCTCTGTCCGCCGCCACCGCTCAGGATGGCGGCCATCGAGCCGCTCACCTGCCAGACCAGCTGACTCTTTCGGTTATAGAAACTGATGCTGACGGGCCGGACGTATGGATCAGTCGGGCTGCGCTTAAACGCTGCTCCGACGTGAAGTTCCCACTTCACAGGCGGATTATCAGGATCGAAATCATCGGTCGTGACTTCGGACGCATCCCAGAACTCAACGCGATGATCCACCGTGCCGAGCCCCGGTTGCCCCTGCAAGTCGTACACATTCTGCGCATACAGCTGCCCTTCCAGGTATGGCGGAACGGTCATGCCTTCGAACGCATCGCGATAGTATGAGATGTCGCTGACACGGACCTCGCCGTGTAGATCCGGGTCGGTGGGTGTCTCGCAGCCCTTGTTGAGCCAGACGCTCCTTACCTCGAGCGGCACATCGTACCGGGTCGCAGTCTCTCCTGTAACAGCATCTATGTATTCCTCTTCGATTGGGTCGTCGTATGTATAGATCTGAACGAGACCGTTCAGCGTTTCGTCGTACGCTCGCCCTGACAGGCTGTCGGACATCGCGATCCGGTTGGAGAGTTCACTGCCCCATCCACGGCTGAACGCCATGGTGCGACGCATGAAATCGTCGTAGGAATATGCTTCGAGGATCGCTGGGGGATCGTACGTTTCGCCCGGCTCATCCCAGGTCCGGTCGGAGAGGACCAGGCCGGTCGGGTTTAATGCGACGACTCTGCGGCTCGTCCAGTCTTCAGCTGCTGTGAAAACGTATTCACTCCAATTGTCCTCCCCGATCATTGGAGCATACGTCAGCGAAGAGTTTACGGTAAGCGCCGCGTCGAGCGATGGATACTCATCGACGACGACCCACCACATCGGGTCAGTCCGCTCAATCTGGCCGTACCCAATGTGCTGATCGCCATATGGCTCGCTGTCCGCGATTGAGAATCGGTATGGGAAGTGGTAGATGGAATGGGTGACACCGGGTGCCGGCTCACCACTATCGCTCGGCAGCACGAGTTCAGGCCCGAGATAGGGCCAATCGCTGCGCTCGAAGTTTCCCCCTACCGAGGGGTAGTTGCCGCTGCTGTCCATCCCTCTCCATGCCTCTTCATCTTCCGGGGTGACGATGAAGCGGTACATCCGGTACCAGCGTTTATTTCCTGCCGCATCGGTGCTCGCGTAGATCGAAGTACCCTCGGGAAGGAACCCGGTCCGCGGAAGGTTGGCCTGGCTGATGATGAGACCTTCGCAGTTGGATTCCACACTACCGAGATAGTCCTCTCGCAATTCTGTGTAGAACGCACTGTGATTCCCGTCACTCTCACCATGGATATCGCTGTCGAAAGCCCGCCAGCTCCCTGGGTATGCCACCTTGTTGGCATCCCCGTCCGAACCGAATGAGGCGGTGTCGGTCTGCACGCCAGCCAACTGATACGGCTCAGACCATCGCAGATAGCTCGTATCGGCGAGACGGAAGAGTGGGACCTGCTCGAGAGATGGTGACATGACCGCCTCGTACTCGTCGAGGCCGATGAGATAGTTCACGTACCCGTTCTTCGTGATCGCGCTCCCGCCGCCTACGAAACGGCTGAGAATCTCGGGTGTCGTCAGCGTATCCATTGCGCGGGGCGAGAATCGATAACTCAATCGACGCGGTGTTTCATCGTACTGAAATCTGTGCCACTGTCTCCATTCAAACCAGGTACCATACCGTTCGGGCTTCGTGCTTCCCGGATCTTCCGTATCCTGATATCGGTACATCCAGAACCGCTCGATCTCACTGTCGAGCAGGGTGCCATCCTCAGGGTGAACGTCACGCGTGACCGATCGTACCTTGAGCAGGTACGACATCGATTCTGCGTCGTTATCATCATAACTTCCTGTTGGTATCTCCACCGGGCCGGCGGCCTTCGACGTGTAGTCGTCCGAAATGAGATACATATTGCCTTCGGCGTCACCGTCTACAGAATACTGCGGGGGATCGGCGTATGAGTAGGTGAGTTGATGGGTCCAGTTTTCTGACAACAGCGCCCACCCGGATCCAACCTCACCCTCGCCGGCAGGGCCGATGGCCTGATCCTGATAATCAAACTGATTATCAAACCCATCCTTCAGCGGGACGGGGATCATTCGTGCGTGGCACGTAGCATCCCATGGCGTGTTCTGATCGACATTCGATGGCGGTTCGAGCATCAACTCCACGAACGGAGGGCTCTCGATGAGTGAGAGCCCACCTGATCCATCCTGAAGCCGCATATCAGCATTTTGCGCGAATGAGGCGCCGTCGATTGAGGCCCCGGAGTTCCCATCAACGATATTGTCGAGATTCGAAGAATCGACAACAACAGTCACGCTTGGGTCGTATCCCGGAAGAGGATCCATGTCGCAGATCGAAGTATCCGGGAGCTCGTGGCACTTGAGGATCAGATCACGGTGTATGGTTGAGGGGTGATCCGAGTAAACATCTCCCTCATAGACGAGGATGGAATGCAGCGCAGGGGGGTATGACTCATCATCCCAGAACCCCCAGCGCTCGAGACGGTCACGCTTATCTGCGAAGGTTCTGTACGTATACAGGAGCGTCCAGTCCGGCTCGGTTGAATCGGCCGCGTAGAGCTGGATGTGATCGATCATGCCTTTGTACCAGGCCCGCTGACGAATCTCTACACGCCGATCATCGAGCGTTGTGACCCCATCGTGCGTCCAATAGAACTCGTAGATCAATCCCTCGTAAGGCTGATGACCGTCCGCATAGCTGTACACAACACGGTTCCCCGCGCGGTCCTGGACCTCGGTAACGAGCCCGTAATACGGCACACCCTGCCCCGGATCACCATAACCCGTTTGTGATGAAACAGCGTAGAACAGATTTTCTGCCTCATAGACATCGGGCACAAAGTGCTCTGCTGGATCAACGTCCTCGTAATAGGGCTTGATGGTGTATGTGACCGATCGTTTGTTGAGGATGACCTTGAACTCGCTCGGATAGGTCTTCCATCGCTTGTTCGGGCCGTCCCACTCGCCGCCATAGTGCAGCAGGATGGCATCGAACCACTCTGGGGCCACATAGTCGACGTTGTAGTCCCCGGCGTTCCCCCCACCGTTGGGTGAAGCGGAAACCTGCCGGATAAATGGGATCGAATGATGTGCGTCCAGCGCGAAGAGGCAGCGTGGCGAGAGGTCATCCGGCGTCGTCATGGTCTGGGCATACGCGGCCTCGAACAGGAACAAGGGTGCATCGTTCGACATCCAGCCGCTCCCGTGCCATCCGGGCGTGCGAGAGCGGTGGTAGGAGCCGTCGTCCGACCAGTTGTGCACACTTAACCCAACCGACGGTGCCTCGGTGTAGGTCCGGATCCTGCGAAAGACTGCCCCCCCGAAGGGAAGTTCGATATCCACCTCACGAATGAGTGGCTGCCCCGTGATCAGATCCAACTCACCGTTCACCGTCTCTCGTGTCGAGTAGATCGCCCGTGAAGTACCTGCCTCGCTCGCGGGGACGATGAGCGAGTTCGACATCGCGATATCATGGGTGACGGGGGGATAGTTTGCTGGGATTCTTGTGCCGACCGAGGCGCCCACTCGCGGGTAGCCCTTAACAGGGAAGCCGCGCGTCAGTGTGATGTCCGGGTCATCCAGATGGTCAAAGGTCGTCCGATATGCACGCGAAAGGTACTGCCCAAAGTAGCCGGCGAAGGAGGTGGCGCCGTCGATGACCTGGGGATGTCCCTGTGCATCTTGCGGCCAATACATCGCGTTCTCAACCTGCGTCATCGCGCTCAGAAACGAGTCGTATACCTGATTGCTATTGCCATCTGTGAACCCAACTAATGCATCCCAGCTGTACACTTCGAGACTATTCGGCAAGTGCAGAGGATGCTCGATGGCCAGGCTGAACTGGAGCGTTTGAGCTGGATAGTAAACGGACCCTGAGTTCTTTCGGAGTATGGGATAAAGACCAAGCGAAGCGCTGACACCGTACTCTGAGCGTTCTGCTGCTGCAGGCCGGAACGTTATCACTTCGTTCCTGAGTACATCACCCGGGATTTCATCCTGTGACAATGAACCTGCTGTGAAACCAGCAACTGCTGCCAGTACGACGATGATTCTCCAAGCCTTCATTCTGCTATCCCCACTACTCTTCACCGTGAACACGTCGCCTCATTCCGTCACTCCGAGAGGCTCGCACAAGTTTCCAGTTGACTTATCTGCGCTTCATGAGTGCATATCTATTGATGTACTTTGATTGGAGTTGGTGCGTGCTCAGATAGCCGAGCCATCTGCGATCTCGCCCAATGCCGCCATGATGCATCGCCGCGCTGGACGATCTGATACAACAGGTCTCGCGTCTGGGCATCATGAATACCAGCACGCACCTGCAGCCGAACGAGCGCCTGCATCGATGGCAGGTGCTCCGGGTATACCTCGAGCGCAGACGCGTACGCGTCGAGCGCGTCACTCATTCTGCCGCCTCGCTCAAGCGAGATTCCCAGGTTGATCCTCGGATCAGGATGACCTGGCATCAGGCGGCGTGCCCAGTCGAACTCTTCTGCTGCCTCATAGAGCTGGCCGCGTTCAAGCAAAATCACCCCAATGTTGTTGTGTGCTGGACCATGGAACAGATCAGCATCGATGGCCTCGCGGAGCAGTTGCATTGCCCTGTCCGGGTCTGACATCATGTACGCTGTGGCCCTCTCCGTCAGCTCAGCAGCGAGCTGCTGATTCCGAGCGGACAACCTCGGCTCGTTATCAGCTCGGTGCGGAGTCAGACCGCACCCCCCGCCGAGCACGACCGCTGCCAGAAGTAGGAGTACATAGAAAGGGGTAGTCATGGCGCTACTCCCACCCCTCGGCGTGATAGATCACGCTGCATTCGAGACGCAAGCTGTACATGTTCTTCCCCGATCGTTGATCATGCAGAAGCTGAATCCGTTCTGGCATCCATACATGCTGGGATTCCCGCCAGTGAACGAGAAAACTCCCGATCTGTGCGGGGGATAATCCCGCCATCTCAACAGTCGCGCTGCGCTTTCGCAGCGCGGCTGAATCCGCCGCCTGGTTGCTGTGTGCCACATCGCTCCCCGCGCGTGTCGAGTATCGAGTACGAGGGTTCAGGCGTGACGCCTGTATGCACGCCCGAACCGACTTCTCGAACTCTGCCTCTGGCTGTGCGCCAAACATGGCATCAGGTTGCCTTGCGCTGAGCTCGTGAAACTCCCGGATCTGGTCAGCGAGTTCGGCACGCGCCGCAGTGACCGAGTTGAGTTGTGCTCGCTGTGCCTGCTCGGCTCGGAGCGAGATGAACATGGCCGCGAAGGCAGCTGCAAATACAACGCAAGTGATGATCACCCAACCATTACGCATCGGGCATCCCTTTGTCACTCCGCGCGATATGAACGTTCAGAATTACCCGATCCTGAGTCGGTTGCATATCACGCGATCGCACGTCCCATCCTTCAAGATCTGTGAGATAGTCGAGTATTGAGAGCGCACGATCATTGTCCGGGAGGCTGACGGACAGCTGCGCCGTGCTGGCATCCAGCCGAATCTGCTGAAGCTGTGCCTGACTATCAGAGGGCCATTGAGCGAGCAAGTACGCGAGGTCTGCGACCAGGTCTTCATGATGCTGCGGACCCGCTCCAGTTCTCGTCCTCGCAAGCTCGTTGAGCACTGTTGCAAAGCGGATCGCGTCAGGCTGAGTAGACTGCTCGCCCGATGGGAGCACCCCGTCGTAGAGGGCCTTGATGTCTTCGCGAACCGTGATTGATTGTTGTGACCACATCCTGAGTCTCTGCTGCGACTCATACACGACCAGCACAGATATCACACACATGATCCCGCTCACAAGTCTGAGTGTTGTCCTCATGCGTCTTTGCCGGATCTGAGAACGCATCTCTCCGCGGAGCAGGTTCAGTTGCTTCAGGCACCGTTCAGGCTCACTCACGCCGAGCCATTCAGGGAGCCGGTTCGGCGTAACAATTTCGTGCTTCAGCCGCATCGGAATCAGCTCGGCACGCTCGCACGCGCATCCGATGACTTCGGGCCCGTTCGTCGCGAATACAATTTGGCACTCGTCGATCGGGAGCGGGAGTATCCCCTCGAACGCGTATGTCAGTTCACGCTGGCGATCTCGTCCCCGGCTCGCGGGGGCGGGCAACACGGCGAACATACACGACTCAGCGGGGATACATGCAGCGATCATCGTTTGAACTCCACGGTCTCGAGCTTGATTCGTTGGGATCTCGCGCCGTTGGCCAACTCGACCGCGTCCTGGGTAATCTCGCTGACATCGTGCCCACCGATCTGAGATCCGACATAGACGCTGCGTATCTCGTCTCTGTCCGGGTCATACATCACGGCCGCATCTCGCCCGGAGATCGCATCTGAGATAATGGCGATGAGCTGGACTTTCAGCGGCGTCGGCTTCACGATTGGCTCGACCTTCTCGGCCTGAGCAACAACGGGGGTGTGCCAGAGCTCAAGCTGAAACATGGACTCACTCACCATGACCCCGCCGGACTCGGGCGTCGTATTCACTGACTGCTCTCCAGGCACAGAGTGCGTCTTCCCAGTGTCAAAGTCTGAGACGTGATCAGCAGGTGTCTGATACCACAAGGCAGCAAAGAGCAACAAAATAAAAGCGCCAGTGCGGATCGCGATATGCAGGAGTAGATGATTAGCGAAGCGGCTCATGAATCACCTCCCTCTTCACCAGCTCCCAGTGACCTCCTCGATTTGCGTATACGCTCCATGTACCCCGCGTCACGCCATCAACTGTGACCTGCGTACGAATGGACCAGCAATGACTGACGCTCACGAGCCGAAGCTCGGGTGCGTTTACGCCGCGGATTGACTGTACAACCGTCACAAACTCCCCCCGCTTTCGCCGCTCAAATATCTCACCGAGGTCCCCAATCTCATCGCGAGCACTCACCTGCTCCAGCAACCCCCGGGGAGAAGTGTTCACATTGATCGCCGCATGCGAGCCACGCCGAGTACGGCCGGAGAGTGTCGGCCATGGATTGTGAGTCGCGCCGGTGCTCTTTCGCGCGCTCGGCCTGTGCGTTGTCGGGTAGACCCGCTCGCCCAGCCCCCGCTCAGACAGGCCCCGCGGTAAACGCGTACTTGCGTGACTCGGTATTGGACCGATGCCGAGTGCATCGCAGTTGCTGGGCCACATGCCGTGCTGATCCCACGCGGCGATCTGGATACTTGCTCGTGATCGATCGATACCCAGCTGTGCATCGAGCACACGGACCATGGGAATACTCTGATCCGGATCGATGACCACTCCGCCGGAAATCTCGCTTAGCCAGTACAGCGTCGGCTCTTCTGACGCAGCGATCAGGTGTTGACACAACTGCAGCTTGGATGCTTGCATGGCAGCAATGGCAGACGATGATTGTGCCCGCGCGAGTATGCTCACGCTCACGATCATGACCGTGCTCGTCAAGAGCACAAGCAGCATGGCTCCGCCGCGGTGCGATCTCATGAGGCAGTGTCCCCCGGATCAAGCAAGAACGTTCTCTCCATGAGCCGACCACCGGCTGATCGCAAGGAAACACGCAACTCAGGTATTTTGAGGTGTACACCCAGAACGGTGAGTGTGAACTGAGCTTCACTCACCGAACCGAGCATCGGCGGGTCACGATCCGGAGGAGCATGGGATTCGGATGAGTGACGCACGAGACGATGCTGATCAGCTTCGTGCTTGTATCGGATCACCCTTACTGCTTCTTGGTTAGACGACCTGATGCACAGACTGTTGTCTGCTATCCAAACACGTGGTTCTCCAGTACCCCTATCATTGAGCACATCGATCTGCAGCACATCACGAGCGATCTGATCCAGAACAGCACTCGCTGCCCGATCCCACCTTGCAGCTCCTAGAGCTTCATGCTGCTTTGAGATCGCAACATTCATCCAAGTGAGTGATAATGCAGTCAACACTGCCAACACCGAGACCGCGACGAGCACTTCCAAGAGTGTGAGTCCTCGCCTGGCCTTCCCTGCATGTGCAGCCACCCACTTCACTCGGCACCCCCAATCTCTGTCGCGACCCAATGCACACTGCTGGTGTGGCCATCGCTGAGCCGAACCCAGGCTCCGCCAACACCTAGGTCTCCGCCCCAATGACTAAACTGGTGGATCGGCTCACACACCCAGCCGTTCAGCTGCGCGATTTCGGCATAGTCCCGGTAGTCGATCTTCGCTCGGTTCGTGAGCTGACGCTCTGCGAGTTCTGCTCGCACCCGGGTGCTGAGGCGATCTCTACTCGCTTCGGGTGCTGGCACGGCTCGCAAGCGTAGATAAGGCGTACACACGGTAACCACGACGGCTAACAGAACCGTCGCCAGCAGCACTTCCAGGATGGAGAACGCCCCCCTAGCGGTCATCGCGTGTCACCTCATACCATCCACTGATTCCATGAAACGCGAGCCGGTCCACCGATGAATCAGTGCGAATCATGAACCCGTAGCCCTGCGTGCACCCATTCGCATCAAAGCCGACCTCGGTATCGAACCCGATCGGTTGAAGCTCAACTATGACGGGGACCGCGATACTGCGAACTTCCTCCGCCCGATCTCGTTGTTCGATCAATCGAACAGTGCCCGCAAAGAGCTCACAACGGACAGTAACACGGCTCCCTTTCAGCGCGAGTTGGCGTGCGAGGACATCGAACTCAACCAAACGTGACTTGAAATCCTCGAGCTGCGCTGATCTCGATCGCCGTGCGAGGCCCGGAGCGAAGGCGCTCGCGAAGAGTCCAATCAGCACAACAACCGCCACAACCTCGATCAGCGTGTAGGCTCTTGTACTTGTTGAATATGCCCCCGATACCATCAGCTCAGTCCCTCATCCGCAATGAACTCAGATCCGCATCCGCACCCATCCCACCCGGCTGGCCGTCCGCCCCGTACGACACCAGCTCGTACGGATGCCCCTCTGGCCCGGGAACGATGATGTAAAAATGGTTTCCCCATGGGTCCAGCAGTTGATCGGCCGAGAGGAAATACGCATCCGAGGGACTCGCGTCGGGGCTCGTCAGCACAGCGAGGCCACGATCGACTGGCGGCCATGTGCTCTTTAGCGTGTAGTAGGCCTGCACCTGCCCATCGATCAGACCCAGTTGTGATTTCGCGAGTTCTCTCTTGCTCTGACTGAAGCGCCCAGCGATACTCACCGAGAAGACGCCGGCTACGAGCCCGAGAATCACGAGCACCGCGAGCAACTCGACGAATGTCATCCCATAGCGGCTTCCGGATCGATGCCAGTGCGGGTCTTTCTGTTTCATGCCGCGATCTCCTGCAGCCTGATCAGCGGAAGTATGGCCGCCATCACGACAACCCCTATGCAGACAGCGAGCACCAGGATCGCAACCGGCTCGAGCAGCGAGGCAAGCTGATCGATGCGCCTTCGCGAAGCACGCAGATCCATTTCCCCAATCCGCTTCAGGCTCCTTGGCAGCTCTCCGGCTTCCTCACCAGCCCTCATGAGTTGGCGGTGCTCATCACTAAACCAACGCTCGTTCTCGAATAAGCAGCTGACCGGCTGCCCTTGCTCGATGCGTGAAGCTGCGTGCTGCAACGAGCGAGCGAGCAGCCCCCCGTGCACACCTCGCAGAGTCGGCGCGACGATGCGGATTGCTTCAACGAGGGGTATGCCTGCCTCAATCAACTCGGACAGCGATAGCATTGTCTCAGCAGTGCACGAACGCCGGAACAGCGCAGGAACACAGCAGACCAGTATGCCGCAGAGCTGCTCGCGCCGCCCGGTTGGCAGAAGCCGCACGCACAACGCGATCGATGCAACAAGCACCAAGGATGCCATGGCGATGAGAATACCGTTTGCCCATACGAGCTGCCCCGACCACATCACCCATGCCGTGACTACGGGCGGATCAATCTGAGCATCCTGAAGGATTCCGACAAGCTCGGGCAGTGTACTGACACTCAGAAAGATCGCTACGCCGATGCCAACGACTCCGACGAGTATCGGGTACGTCATAGCCCCGATGAGCTTTGATGAAAGCTGACCCGATCTATTCTGCCGATCTGCAAGCCGCGAGAGAACGCTGCCCATTTCACCCATTCGTTGACCTGCGCCGACCAGCGCAACCTCGCCCTCATCGAACCAATCCGGGTGGTCCCGCATGCACTCACTCAGCGCCCGCCCACCCTGCACCTGATCCGAGATTGAGTGTGCCAGCTCCGCGAGGCATTTTTTCCCATGTCGTGACCGCCCGATGGTGCGCACCGCATCTGAGAGCGGAACACCTGAACTCAGCAAGATCGAGATGCTGTCGTATAGATCCGCTTTGAGATGAATACGCCTCGATCGCATATGCCGGTGAAGCATGCCCGCGATGGGAGTCCCGGCTCGCTTGGCTGATCTGATTGGCCTGACCATCACGGGGCGCATCCCGGCTTTGCGGAGCGCTGCTCGAGCGGCTACGGCGGTTTCCGCATGAATCACGCTGCAATGCAACTCCTGCGTGCAGAGATCTCGCGCCTTGTACCGCCATGTGCTCATGCCAGCAACTCCTCACCAAGATCAACCGCAACCCGCTCGATCTCAACCAGCGTTGTCTGACCTCCCTCTACGAGCCTGAGCCCATCCTCACGAAGCGATCTCCACCCTGCCCCGGAAGCAACGCGTCTGAGCTCTGTCGCTGTGGCCCCACCCGCGATCATCTCGTGGATCTGGTCGTTGACCTGCAGCAACTCAAAGATCCCCGTACGGCCCGCGTAGCCGCTCTGGAGGCACACATCGCAACCGCGACCTCCACACTCCAGGTGGCGCAAACGCACGAGTCGTTGGGCGAGCACGGCGCTGAGAGAAGCACCGATCAGGTACGGCTCAATCCCGAGATCGATCAGCCGCGGAGGTGCGCTAACCGAGTCATTCGTGTGCAACGTCGAGAACACGAGGTGACCGGTGAGACTCGACTGGATCGCAATTCTTGCCGTCTCCGTATCTCGTATTTCACCCACCATGACCACGTCCGGATCCTGCCGAAGAATGTGCCTGAGGCCAGATGCGAACGTCATCCCTTTCATGCGATTGACCTGGCTCTGAGAGATCGACAGGCCCGGGGCGTTGAGCTTGTACTCGATCGGGTCCTCGATCGTCATGATGTTCAGATCCCCACCACCGATCGCACCACCCGAAGTCGCGATCTCACGCAGCGTGGCGTAGAGCGTCGTGGTTTTTCCAGAACCTGTCGGGCCGGTGAGCAGCACGATCCCATTGGGACGGCTTACCGAGGCACGGTACCGACCAAGAAGATCGCTGCTCATACCGATGGCATAAAGTGTTGCGAGACGCTGCCCTTGGTTCGAGTCGAGGAACCGAACCACGACACGCTCACCATCGCTCGTCGGCAGCGTACTGATCCGAAGATCAACCTCGTGCACGCAACCCTGATCACGAAGCCCGATTGTCACACTTGCCCGTCCGTCCTGGGCCATGCGGGTCTCCGCAATGTCCATGTGCCCCATCACTTTGATACGGCTTGCCACTGGAGCTGAGAGTCGCGGAGGCAACTCCCGGGTGTCGATCAATGCGCCATCGATGCGGAAACGCACGAGCAGCCCCCTCGCGGTCGGTTGAAAATGGATATCGCTCGCCCCGCGCCGAACTCCCTCGAACAGCAGACTATCGATCAGCCGTACCACAGGGGACTTGCCGGAAGTCGAGAGCAGATCCGCATCCGTGGCCGCGACCAATCGGGCGATAGCTTCCTCGACATCATCAGCCTCATCCTCGATATCCAGAGTCAAACTCTGTGCTTCCGAGTGCGCTGTATAGCTCGCATCGATCCGAGCCGCGAGCCATTGCGAATCCACGACAGCACATTTGGGCCATTCCCCGAGTAGCACCGAAACATTGTGCAACGCGGCAGGATCTGTATGACCGGCATGGAGCGCGGTCGTTTGACCTTCCAGCTCACACCAGAGCACGAGATGCTCACGCGAAAAATCGTGCGAAACCGAATCGAGGAACGCCTCGGTGGCAGTCGCCCGCACCAGTGACTGAGTAGCAAGCGCGGCCGTCATCGGATGACCCTCGGCTCAACCTCAGGCCAGCCACCATCGACCCCAACCTCATTCGCGAGATCCTCGCTCATGTACTTGAGGTAATCAAATCGAGCGCTCCGCATCACCGTTGCCCGGATGAACACATAAAAGCGGGAGCGACTCGTCGAATCCGACTGCGACTTAAAGAGCTCTCC
>JAEPOJ010000030.1:25674-47813 GCA_017642965.1 Phycisphaerales bacterium | reverse complement strand
CTGTTAATACGAGAACCGATCCGCATCGATGCGGATCGGTTTTTTCATGGGTTGTGTTGTACGATCATGGCATGAGTGATGACGCAGCGCAGCCGATGACCGCCGATCAGGTCCAGCAGGCCTCCGCCCGCTTCCGTGAAGACTTCGAGTCCGTGCGGAGCCAGGTCGCGCGTGCGGTCGTGGGGCAACGCGAGGTGATCGAGCAGACGCTTGTGTGCCTGTTCGTGGGCGGGCACGCGCTGCTGGAGGGCGTGCCGGGCATCGGCAAGACGCTGCTGGTTCGCAGCATCTCGCAGGCGGTGGACCTGAGCTTCGGTCGCGTGCAGTTCACGCCGGACCTGATGCCGGCGGATATCACCGGCACGACCGTGATCGACGAGTCCGAGGGCGACGATGGGCGGATGCACCGGACATTCCGCTTCCAGCCCGGGCCGGTGTTCTCGCAAATCCTGCTGGCCGATGAAATCAACCGGGCGACGCCCAAGACGCAGTCGGCGCTGCTGGAGGCGATGCAGGAACGCAGCGTGACGGTGGGGGGTACGACGCATACCTTGCCCGAACCGTTCTTCGTCCTCGCGACGCAGAACCCGGTGGAGCAGGAGGGGACCTACCCGCTGCCCGAGGCGCAGCTCGACCGGTTCTTTTTTAAGCTGCAGGTCGGCTACGCATCGCGAGAGGAACTGTCGGAGATCGTGATCCGCACGACGGGTGCACAGAGCGAGCCGATCGAGAAGGTGCTCGACACGGATCAGTTGATCGCGCACCAGCAGCTCGTGCGGATGGTCCCCGTGGCGGATCATGTGCGCGACTACGCGATCCGCTGCGTGCTCGCGACGCATCCCAAGGGGGCGCTGTCGGAGGGGCAGTTCGCCACGCCGATGGTCAACCGGTTCGTATCGCTCGGCGCCTCGCCGCGTGCCGCCCAGTCGCTGATGCTTGCGGGAAAGTGCATGGCCCTGCTCGATGGGCGTGCGAGCGTGTCGATCGAGGACATCCAGAAGGTCGCGCTGCCGGCGCTGCGTCACCGCGTGCTGCTGAACTTCGAGGCGAGCGCCGAGCTGGTGGATACGGACCAGATTGTGAAGAACATCGTCGAGACGCTGCCTCGCGATGCAGGATGACTGATGACCAGAGAGGCGTTGCCAGCGTTCAAGTATTTCAGAGATCCGCTCGGGGTCGGTGTCATTCAAGAGAGTGATGCGGTGTGCTTGTGCTGCGCACAGACGCGTGGATACGTCTATACCGGTCCTGTCTATGCTATAGAAGAACTCGATGACCAGCTCTGTCCGTGGTGTATCGCGGACGGGTCAGCCGCGCGGAGGTTCGATGCGACCTTTGTTGATGAGCTTGGAGTGGGTGGGTACGGGAGTTGGGAGCCTGTAGCTGATGAAGTCAAGGTAGAGCTGACTACTCAAACGCCTTGTTTCGTCGCATGGCAATCTGAGCAGTGGTGGACACACTGTGGAGATGCCGCCGTCTTTGTTGACTACGCGGGCAAGGATGAATTGCTTCGGTACGGTGATGCGTTGATCCAGCGTTTGAAAAATGATGTCGGCATCGACGATGAGCAATGGAATCTAGTGTTTCAAGCGATGCGTAAAAATGGATCGGTGATCGCGTATGTGTTTCAGTGCCGCCACTGTGGGGAGTATGGAGGCTACTGGGATTGCGATTAACTGATTAGAACGAATAGGGATCGTCGATCAGACCCCGCCGGCGTTTGCGCGTCGGGACAGGGTGCCCGATCGCGTTGGCGCAGGCATCCGCGAGCGCCATCAGGAACTTCTCGTGCTCGGGGCAGGCGTCGAGGCGATCGAGAAAATCGTCCACGATCCATGCGGGCGGGTCCTCGGGGTCTGCGGCATCGAGCGAATCGCGTATGGCCTGATCGCCCAGTTGTTCGCCGGCATGGCTGAACCACTTGGGGTTCGGGGTATCGTCCTTGGGGGGAGCGATGCGGACCCGCACCACGCGCTCCGCGACGCCCACGATGGGCCACTGGTTCTTGGAAGTGGTCGGCTCGCGGGTGAGCACGAAGGGTGCGATCCCGGCGTCGTTGGCGGCGTTGCGGAACCGCAGCGCATCGGCCCCGACAAAGTTGGGTGCGAAGAGGAAGCACTCGTTGCCGGGCGATTCGGGGATGTCCGCTGAGCTGGAGATGGTGTGTATGACGCCCTTATCGAGGGCGTCCTGACGCAGGTAGCGCTGGGCTTCGAGCAGGGGCATGCAGATCCGCTTCATGCGTGCGAAGTCGTACTCCCTGCGCGCGAGCGCCAACGCGTCACGGCACAGGGCCGCGGCGAGCAGGTACTGACCGGTCGTCAGGGCGGTGGACGCCTCCTCCATCCTGGCGTCGATCGGGTTGGTCTGCTGGGTGCTCAGGGCGGGCTCCTGTCGAGGATGACAGGGAGTTATACGCCCGATTGCACGCGTTGGGCGAGTGCCCCGAGCAGGGCATCCCACTGCTTGGCCAGATCGTCGAGATCGTACTCGATCGCGTCGCCCAGCGAGGACCAGTCCTGGTGTGTCAGGTTGGTGCGGATCTCGAAGAGGGTGTCCCCCAGCTTCTCGATCACGTCCTTGGCATGAAGACCATCAAACTCGAAGGTGTTGAGGTCGATATCGGCGAGTTCTGCGGACTGGGCGACGACGTCGCCCACGGCCTGCCAACCGGTGAGGACCCCGTTGAGGGCTTCGACGGCGGGCTCGAGATCGCCCTTGCGAAGGTGGTCGGCGGCGGTCGACTGGTCCTCACGGACCAGCGCGAGCGACTCGCGCGCGCTCGCGAATGTCTCCATGAGGAACGCGACAGGGTCCGTCGTGGTGAGACGCAGCTCGCTGATCCCTCCGCTGTCGCTGGGCGGGTTGTCGAGCATGGCGTCGTCGATGGTGTGGCCGTCGGCGATGATATCGATGATCAGTCGCCCGTCGTTCTCCGCGTGTTCGCGGGCGGCGTCGAGCGCATCCGCGATGGAGTTGTTGGCTTCCAGTTCCGTGTTGTCGATGTAGACGCGCATGCGCGGCCCTTTCTGATGCTCAGGCGGAGGGGTGTGCCTGGATGGTGGGTGCGGATTTCTGTTTCTCTTTCTGGATGAGCTTGAGGTTTCTCGCGTAGATCACGATGCCCGTGGACTGCCCGAGCACGCCGACGATGTCGACACGCCAGACGAAATATGTGAACAGGCAAATCCCGCCGATGAAACTGAACCACCAGAAGATCTCTGGAACGGTCGAGATGCGTGTGCGTTCGGAGACGATCCACTGCACGAACATCCGCCCAAAGAACGCGCCCTGGCCGATGAGCCCGATCGCGACCCAACCGAAGGTGCCCCAGCTGGTGATGTTAAAGAACCCGAGCAGGTGACGCTCGAACGCCGGGCGTGCGTTCCACTCTTCGATCTGCGATTCGAGGAACGTGTCGAGCTCACGCTGAACGATGGGCAGGTCGGTCCGCAGGGCACGCGGCGAGATGATCCGGTACGCGTTCTGGCCGTTGTAGTCGATTCGCTCGAGCAGGATCTCGTGCGCACCGACGAGGATGGTCAGGTCCGAGTGGGAGCGTGAGAGCGCCGGCTGAAGGACCAGCCACATGCCGAGGAACACGAGCAGGAGCATCGCGATGACCGGTCCGAGCTTCATGCGTGTGTGTGCTCCTGGCAGGTCACGGGCCTGCGCCGGTTCCGCATGTACCTGACCGCGAACAGGTCGACCAGCCCGGGGAGCGCACGCTTGGTGATGCCCATGCCGTACTTGGGCTGCCCCGCGTGGCGGTGGCGGTGGTTGACGGGCATCTCGACAACGGTGTAGCCCAGGTGCCTGGCCGTGACCGGGATAAAACGGTGCATGCCCTTGAACTCCAGCGGGAGCTGGAGCGCGATTTCACGCTTCATGACACGCAGCGAGCAGCCGGTATCGGTGATCGTGTCGCCAAGCAGGAATCTGCGGAATGTCCTGCCGACCCACGACCCAAACAGGCGGATAGTGGAATCGCCCTGCTTGCGGACTGCGGAGCGGTCTCCCTGGACGAAATCCGCGCCGGTCTCTTCGAGCAGCACGAGCATCTTCGGGATGTCGCCCGGATCGTTCTGCAGGTCGGCGTCGAGGACGGCAATGAGCGCTCCCCGTGCGGCGCGGAAGCCGGCGTGGAAGGCCGCCGATTGCCCGTTGCCTCTCCCGGCCGGTGTTTGTGTCATCGAGACACAGCGGACCCAAGGACGGTTGGGCTGATGCGCCAGTGCCTTGGCGCGGGTGGTGTCGGTCGAGCCGTCGTCGACGAGCACGAACTCGTAGGCGACATCAAGTGGTCCGAGCGCGGCTTCGATCTCTTCGATCAGGCGGTCGACGTTCTCTTCTTCGTTGTGCGCAGGAGCGACCACGGAGAGTTGGATCTCCGCTCCGTCGGCGGGGGTGTCTGGTCCTGTGCGCATTTGAATCGGAGGATGTTATCCGTTGATTGGGGTTCCTAGAGTTGTTCTAAGAAAGAAACGGCGGATTTCTCCGCCTCGAAGCATATCGGCGAAGGAGTGAAGCGTCATGCACATGCGCAAGTCTGATCACGATCATGGGCCAGCCACGGTGCCCGTCAAGATCATTCTGGAGAACCCCGAGGAACTCAACGAGGACGGCTCCAACAAGTCCGTGCACGAAGTGATGGCTGCCAAGGGCGAGCACCTGCTTGAGGTCGCGATGGACCACGGGATCAACATCGAGCACGCGTGCGGCGGGGTCTGTGCGTGCTCGACCTGCCATGTCTATGTCGAAGAGGGCATGGATTCGCTGAGCGAGGCCGAGGAGGAGGAAGAGGACCGGGTCGAGGAGGCGCCAGGCCTTCAGATCAACTCGCGTCTCTCCTGCCAGTGCGACATCAAGGGCGACGGTCCCATCGTCTTCCGTGTGCCCGCGTGGAACCGGAACGCCGTGAAGGAAGTCCCGCACTAGGCAACGTCGATCAATCGGTCGCGATATGCTTGGGTATGCGAAACTCCATGCGGATCTCGATCGTGATGCTCGCTCTGTTCATCTGCTCGCTGCCCGTTCTGGGCGGCGAGCTTCGCGCGCGGACGGCCCCGACCGAGGGTGCCGTCGAGTCTGTGTGGGTCTCGCTGCGTGCCAGGTTCCCTGAACCGGGTGCGGACGGGTATTCCGGTGAGCACAAGGGGCTCGGCCTGGTCCTGATCGACCCGGACAGGGGATCGCTGAGCGAGGGCTTCGTCTGGGACGAGCCGAACACGGACCACTCGATCGCGATCGCGCTTGATGTGCACAACCAGATCCCGGATAAGTCGGCCGACGAGAACGGGAGGGTGATGGGCTGGTTCGATGCCGATGGGAACTGGTACGAGCGTCCGCAGCGTGAGGTCTCTGTGCATGCGAATGGCATGGAGCGGATCAATGTTCGATCCGACTACGAGTTCCGCACCGGCGAATGGGTTGATGTGGATGTGCACGTGCGCTACGTGCTCGGCGGGGCAAGAGTCATCGTGATGCTCGACGGGCACGCCGTTATCGATCAACATCTGTGGGACCTGCGCCCGATGCGTCTTCACGCGATGGTGGGGGTCGAGGGGGACGATATCGAGGTGTCGGATCTCGCCATCACGCGGGTCGTCTCGCTCGAGGAACCCATGCCCGAGCCGGTCACGCTGACGGCCTTCGATGCGCAGCTGCTCCAGAACGCGGCGACGCTCCGCAATGACGTCGATTTCACTCCGATCCCGGAATCGGTGGGGCGTGTCATCGCGACCCTGTCCCTGAGCGAGCCCGAGATGGGCTACGACCACTGGGACAAGAAGGGGACGGTGGCGATCCGTGTGCCGACGGGTGAGACGGATGAGGAGGGCAACGCGGTCACGGAGCGCTTCGAGGTGTTTAGGTACATCACTCCATACCGGCGTGGCTGGACGTGGCACATGGATGTGACGGACCTGCTGCCGCTGTTCGAGGGCACGCGTCAGCTCGAGACGCACATCGGAACGTACATGAAGGGCTGGCTGGTGACGTTCACGCTTGATTTCTATGAGGGCACGCCCGAGCGCGAGCCGATCGCGGTGATGAACCTGTGGAACGGTGACGCGGAGATCGGCAACCCTGAGAAGCCCGTCGCGGATTTTTACGCCCCACGAGACGTGAGCGTGCCCGCTGGCGCATCGAGTGCGAGGGTCCGTGCGACCGTGACCGGGCACGGGATGCACCCCAACTCGAACAACGCGGGTGAGTTCATGCCGATCTGGCGCACCCTCACGATTTCCTCGGGCAACAGCAGCGGTGGTGGCGATGTGCTCGAGGGCGACTACATCTCGATGTCCGAGCGGAACCATCTGTGGAAGACGGACTGCTACCTCAACCCGTGCCGTCCGCAGGGCGGGACGTGGAAGTTCGATCGTTCCGGCTGGGCGCCGGGTGACAAGGTGGAGCCATGGGTCGTCGATGTGCAATCGGAGTTCGTGATGGGGGACACGCTCAGGATTGAGTACGAGCTCGATGAGTACATCAACGAGGGGCGCGGGGAGACCTGGGCGCCGCATCACTGGACCGACGCGGTCGTCGTGTTCTACAAGTAAACGGCGAGGTCGCGATGGCGCAGAAACGCAAGCTCCAGGACAAATACTTCAAAATGGCCAAGCGAGAGGGGTATCTCGCTCGCTCCGCCTACAAGCTGCTGGAGATCAACAAGAGGCGGAAGCTCATCCGCAAGGGTGACCGGGTGCTCGACCTCGGGTGCGCGCCCGGTTCGTGGCTGCAGGTCGCTGAGAAGATCATCGGCGAGGAGGGCACACTCGTTGGCATCGATCTCAAGCCCGTTTCGGGCGACTTCGGGCCCAATGTCCGCACGATCGTGGGCGATTTTACGAAGACGAGTGCCGCGGAACTGCTGGGCGGCGAGGATGAGCTCTTTGATGTGGTCATCTCCGACATGGCCCCGTCCACCACGGGTCACGGCGACCATTTCTTCTCCGAGCGGCTGTGCCAAGAGATCATCGATGTGCTGCCGGACCTGCTCAAGCCCCGCGGCACGTGCACGATGAAGGTGCTCGAGGGCGAGACTTTCCCGGATCTGATGCGCCGAATGAAGCACATCTTTCGGATCGCCGGCGCGATCAAGCCGGACGCCTGCCGCGACGTGTCGCGGGAGACGTACGTCTACGGCATCGGATTCCGCCCGGGGCGCGTGCGGGTGTCGGATGGCCCGGGTGACGGCGCGTTGCCCGAGCCGGCGCCGGGGTGGGACGATTGACGTTTCTGGCACCCATCGCGGGCCTGATCGCGGGGACGATCGGCGCGGGTCTGGTGCTGCTGATGTACATGCTCAAGCTGCGTCGGCGCCCGGTGCTCGTCTCGAGCACGCTGCTGTGGAAGCGCGCGGTCAGGGATCTTGAGGGCAACATCCCCTGGCAGCGCCTCTCGCCGACGATGCTGCTGCTGCTCCACCTGCTGATCATCGCGCTGCTGGCGATGGCGATCGCACGCCCGGTGATGGATACGGATCTCGCTGATGGCCAGCGTGTGGCCTTGGTGATCGACACGACCGCGTCGATGGGGGCCGAGATTGCGGGTGAATCGCTCCTTGAGATCGCGAAGCGGAACACGAGCGATCGGGTGCGGGCGTTGTTTGATTCTGGTCGCTCCCCGAGAGTGACACTGATCGAGGCGGGGCTGGAGCCCAGGGTCATCGTTCGCGACTCGGGAGAGCGTGGGCGTCTCCTCGCATCGATCGATGCGCTCACGGTCCGCG
The DNA here is from genome assembly GCA_017642965.1 of Phycisphaerales bacterium. GTDB lineage: Bacteria > Planctomycetota > Phycisphaerae > Phycisphaerales > UBA1924 > UBA1924. Next base: position 40,081 of record JAEPOJ010000030.1, on the reverse strand, counting down.
ATCAACCGGGCTCGCTGATCGAGGCGATTGAGCTCATCGAACGACTCGATGTGGTCGCTGACGAGAGCACCACGTCGGGCGAGACCCTGGTCTGGGTGTTCAGCGATGGCGGGGGGATCGATCAGGATGCGATCGCGGTGTCGGGCGCGTCCGGCGTGCTCGTTCCGAGTGTCGGTGAGGGCACCGAGCTGCGCAATCTCGGGATCGTCGCGCTCAGTGCACAGCGGGATCGAGTCGACACGGAGCTTTGCAGGGTCTTTGTGCGTGTGCGCCGCAGCACCAACGCCGTGAGCGCTGGGGTGCTCCGGGTGTACGAGGACGGCGGGGAGATCGCATCCGCACCGCTCGCCTTTGAAAACAATCAGATGACCCGCACGCACAGCTTCGAACTCCGCCTGATGCGGGGGGCGCTGCTCCGCGTCGAGCTGGCCGGCGAGGACGCGCTGCGAAGCGATAACCGCGCGTGGGTCGCGGTCCCGCCTCCGGACCCGGTGCGTGTGACGATCATTGCCCCGGGGGCTCGGGTAGATCCGCTGCTCTCTGACAGCGTCGAGGTGGTGGCGCGTGCTCCGGCTCGTGTCATCGCCCCGGGCGATGCGTTGGGCGACCCGGACCTGATCATCTATGACCGGGTTGATGCGGATGTGCTGGTTGGTGTGCCCAGCATCGGGTTCGGGTCCGTGCTCGGGCCATTCTCATCGCGACTAGAGCGTCCAACAGGAAACCGACGGGTGCTGAGCTGGGACCGCGACGGGCAGCTCTTCACGCACACGGGTATCGGTGCGATGACGTACAGGCGTTCGATTGCATTCGAAGAAGCAGGCCCGGGGTTCAAGGCGCTGGCACGCGATCAGGATGGCACGCTGATTGCCGAGTTCTCTGACCGGGGTAACCGGCACCTCCGCGCCGCGTTTGTGCTGCACGATTCGAACTGGGGCGTGCAGGTCGGGTTCACGGTGTTCATGGCCAAGGTCATCGAGTACCTGCTTCCGGGCGTGGGCGGCCAGGGTGAGGTCTATCGAACGGACACGCCGGCTTTGTATCTCGACGCCGAGGGGATCGAGCGGTCTGTAGCACCGACCGGATCGATCGGACGTTTGTCGCTGCCGGACGGTCGTGAGGTGGGGATATCGCTCCTGAGCGACGCGGAGAGCGCGTTAACGACGCGTGAGACGCTCAGGATCGGTGAATCGAACACCGCACGCCGCGGTGCTTCGCTCGGGCGTGCGCGTCAGGAGCTCTGGCGCTGGTTCGTCAGCGGCGCGATCGCACTCCTGCTGATCGAGTGGCTGCTCTACCTGCGCAAGGTTCGGGTCTCGCTCTAGGGCAGGCGGAGGTTGTCGAAGCGGTCTGGTGTGATCATGAGGCGCCCGGGCTCGGCTTGCCCGGGGAACATCCTGCGGGGCCAAGCGCTGTGCACGCCGTTCGCGTCCGAACGCTCGATGCCGAGCATGAGGTGGCCGTCCTGGTCGAAGACGATGTCAGGCAGATCGATCTGAGCGATCCAGCGGTCTTGAAGGATGCGTGTCTCCACGCTCGGCTGGGGCACGATCACAGACGCGTTGCTCCGGACCGTCTCGACCAACCCATCGGGCCTGATCCGCCACGCGGCGGTCGGGTAATCGCGGGGGCCGATCCAGATGGTCAGCGTGTCGTCGCGCTGCCCGGGGTTCGGGGCGGCGCACTCGAAGAACAGCCGCCACCCCGATTTCGGGTTCTTCCGCCCGGGGGTGGACGTGCGCCAGAGGATGCCGGACGTCGCGCGGTCGGGCGTCACCGTCGCGTGCTCGAGGGGGCGGTTGTTGAGCAGCGATGGCATGGTCCAATCCGCGAGCAGCGGCCCGACCCGGACGAACGGCGCGCCGGCCGGTACGCGTGACGCGATGAGCTCGTGCGATTGTCCCCATCGCCCGAGACGCAGGTCTACCCGCTCGGTCACGATCTGCGGGTTCGTCGGACTGATATCGCGTGGTTCGATGGGGATCTGGATCTCCTGCAATCGGTCCGGCGGGATTGTCTCGAGAATCGGTGCCTCCAGACCCCGCGCATCGATACGCAGCAGCGAACTGCCGGGCTCGCTGGGCAGTGAGATCACGCCCAGACTGGGCAGGAACCGGCTCGTCCCGGCCTCGAGTGTGCCCTGATCGTCGATGATCCAGGCGAGTGCGCGGGGCTGCGTCTCCAGCCAGGCCTTCGCGCGGAGCACGCGGGTGTCGTCGCCGACGAACGGCGAGAGCAGGTCGTGCGCCAGACGCGACAGCTCGGTGCTGTCCGCGTTCCAGAGCGGGAGGATGCGGTCGCCGAAGCGGGCGGTCCGGGTCAGCGCGAGCTTCATGCGCTGGGCGGTGTCCGGGTCGATGAGCCAGATGCGTCCAAGGATGATCTGCCAGCGGGCTTCCTGCTGGCGGGCGATGGCCGCGAGCAGATCGTTCCCGGGTGTTTGTGCCTGCAGTTCCAGTTCGATGCTCTCGGTCGTGATGGATTGGGCGTGCGTCTCGCGGGCGCGCGTGCGATCCGGGTCCAGCCCGTCCGTGAGCAGGCGTGATCGCCAGTTCTGGAATGGGTTGCGGTGATACTGCTCAACCGCGGTTCGCACGCTCGGGTCGTTCAGGGCCTGCGAATCGAGATGGATCGACCAGAACTGCGCGAAGTCGCGGGTGTGCTCGGCGGTATCCGCCTCAAGCAGCGCTCGCTCCGGGTCTGGCAGCCAGTTGAGCTCGTAGCGGGTCTCCCCGAACCAGAGCCCCTGACCGACGGCGTCGATCGGGAGTGGCACCAGGATGAACCAGGAGCCCGGCGGGCGTTGGGCGATGGGCGTATCGCGGATATCGCGGTATGCCGTGGCCTCCCATTGACCGGGCATGCGTGTCCAGGAGGGGAGTGACCGGTACGGGGTCAGCCCCACCCAGAACGGCTGCGAGGTGAAGGTTCGCCCGTCATCGATCCGGGTGGTCACCCCGCGTCGGAGTTGGTCTTCATCTTCCACGCTGAGCGAGATCACGAGCGGATAGGACACGATCGCGTCCAGACGATCCGTGATCGGCCTGATGTCCTGGGCCGGGGCCAACCCCGATATCAGGGTGATAACCGCGAGCATCATGGCGACCAGTTGGTGTGGCATGGGGTGGTGCATGGTGTCTGAGGGACGATTTTGGAGGATTTGGGGCAAAGCTGGATGTATTCTGTCAGTGTGCGTGTTTATCTGTGGGTACGGATGGTAGCGGCTCGCAGATGCCTGTGAAAATGCGCGATCCGGACGCCCAACAAGTGCGTATCTGGAAGTAAGGAGATACCAACATGAAGTCCATGAGAACATCCAAGCCGCTGACCCTGCTCGCGCTGGGCGGGCTGACCCTGGGCTCGCTGGGGATGAGCGGGTGTGACAACGCGGGCGAAGGGCTCTTCACGGGTGCCGCGCTGGGCGCGGTGACCGGGCTGATCGTGGGCTCGACCACCGGGAACGCGGGCGAGGGCGCCGCGATCGGTGCGGCCATTGGTGGTGCCGGCGGTGCGATCGTTGGCGACCAGAACAAGCGGAACCGCGAAAACGCGTACATCCGCTCGCGTCGGAGCACGGTCCACCATATTCATCACGATCACCCGTACTGCAGCGTGCACCGGATTCACCATTCGTGCTCGTCGCACACGCACTATCACTACGACGAGTGGTGGGTGGACTGATTGACGCGTTCTGAACGCATATGATGCACGGATACACTGGCCGTAAAGGGTTTGAAATCCGTGCATATCCGAAACTTCTCCATCATCGCGCATATCGACCACGGCAAGTCCACGCTTGCCGACCGCCTTCTTCAGGCCACCAACGCGGTTTCCGCGCGGGAGGCCAAGGAGCAGCAGCTCGACTCCATGGACCTGGAGCGTGAGCGCGGTATCACCATCAAGGCCTCCGCCGTCACGGTCATGCACCGTCACAACGGCGAGGACTACATGCTCAACTTCATCGACACGCCCGGCCACGTGGACTTCGGCTACGAGGTATCCCGCGCGCTCAAGGCGTGTGAGGGGGCGCTGCTGATCGTGGACGCGTCGCAGGGCGTCGAGGCGCAGACGGTGGTGAACACCTACCTCGCGGTGGAGCAGGACCTCGAGATCGTGCCCGTGCTCAACAAGATCGACCTGCCGGGCGCGCGCCCGGACGAGATCGCGGAGGAGGTCGAGCAGGTGCTGGGCATCGACGCACTCGAGTGCCTGCCCGTGAGCGCAAAGACGGGCGAAGGGATCCCGGAGCTGCTGTCGGCGATCTGCGATCGCTTCCCCGAGCCGCGCAAGCCGGTGATGAAGCAGACGCGGGCGCTGATCTTCGACGCGGTCTACGACGATTACCGCGGCGTGATCGTGTACTGCCGCGTCTTTGACGGCAAGCTCAAGGTCGGCGACAAGATCCGCATGATGGGGATCGAGCGTACGTTTAACATCACCGAGCTTGGCAAGTACACGCCCAAGCCCGAAAAGCACAAAGAGATCGGACCGGGCGAGACGTGCTACCTCGTCGCTGCGATCAAAACGCTGGGCGATGTGCGCGTGGGCGATACGATCACGATCGATCACGACCCGGCACCAGAGGCGCTGTCGGGGTATGAGCCGCCGATGCAGATGGTGTTCTGCGACTTTTACCCGAGCACGACCGAGGAGAAGGGCAACAGCTTCGAAGAGCTCCGCGACGCGATGGAGAAGCTGATCCTCAACGACTCATCGTTCACCTACCAGGCGGTGCACTCCGAGGCGCTTGGCTTCGGGTTCCGCTGCGGGTTCCTCGGGCTGCTGCACATGGACATCATCCAGGAACGCCTCGAGCGTGAGGGCGGCGTGCAGGTCGTGCAGACCGCGCCCACGGTGTCCTACAAGATCAAGATGCGCGGCAAGGGTGGGGAGATCTTTGAGAAGGAGATCCACAACCCCGCCGACCTGCCCGACGCGGGGCTGATCGTGGAGTTCTCCGAGCCGATCTGCAAGGTCGAGATCATGACGCCGGGCGATTACATCGGCGAGATCATGAAGCTGTGCATGGAGCGGCGCGGCGTGTTCAAGAACCAGTCGTTCGTCTCGCACGGGCGCGAGATGCTGACGTTCGAGATCCCGCTGGCGGAAATCATTTTCGACTTCTACGACAAGCTCAAGGGCATCAGCCAGGGCTACGCGACGATGGACTACCACGTCGAGCGCTACGACAAGAACGACCTGGTGAAGGTCGCGATCCTGATCAACGGCGAGCCGGTGGAGGCGCTGTCGCTGATCTGCCACCGCGACCGCGCGGTGCAGCGGGGCAAGCTGCTGCTGCACAAGCTCAAGAAGCAGATCGACCGCCACCAGTTCGAGATCCCACTGCAGGCGGCCATCGGCGGCAAGATCATCGCCCGCGAAACCATCGCCGCGCTGCGCAAGGACGTCACGGCCAAGTGCTACGGCGGCGACGTGTCGCGCAAGCGCAAGCTGCTCGAGGCGCAGAAGCGCGGCAAGAGCAAGATGAAGGCCGTTGGCTCGGTGAACATCCCGCAGAAGGCGTTTATGTCGGTGCTGGATACGAGTGAGTGATGGACAACAGTACAAACGATCTAATTCTGCATTCACTTGAAGTTGGCACAGCAGCACTGTCGCGAACTCGTTCACAACACATCGGAACTGTGGGTCGATTGGCTCAATCGGCGATTCTGGGGGAGTTCTGGTCCCAGTTCCAGCGTGAATGGAGTCAACTGCGAGAAGAGGGGCGGATCAAAGATGATTATGCCGAGAGTAAATCTTGCAGAGAGGCTTTTTCGCGCATGGCTAGTGCAGTTGAGCAAGAAAGCTTAGAGAGTGATGTTATGGAATTCATCAAAGATATTTTTCTCAATGCAGCCTCGCTTAATTCTGAAGATGGAATCCTTACTCATTATATCGAGATAGCCAAGGAGCTTTCTGCAGGTGAAGTACAAGTACTTCAGTACTGCTATTCGCGGTGTGAAGATCCGAGTTATACTCCGCCTAATGGTGGAATCGGGTTTTCAAGCTGGTGTCAGAAAGTTGCGGAATCGTCCGGCTTGAGACACGAGGCACTTGTCGAGAAGTACGCAGATTTGTTGATTGCGAAGAAGTTGCTCAAAAAGAGGGAACATTCAGATTTGAGTGGCTTCACAGAGGGTAAATACTGCGGTATGACTCCACTTGGTTTTAGTTTGACTGAACTTGCTTCTGATGGCTTGGCGGATGAATCGACAGAATAGTCTAATCCGGATTTGGCGGGTGGCTCCTTCGGAAATGGATGCAATGGGTGTTTGATCCCGAAGGAGACTTCGTCTCCATCGGGCCACCCGGATAGATCTTTGATACATTCTGTGGATGGACAAACCGCTCGCAGATCCCAAAGCGACGAGTCTTCGGCTCGTGATTCTGATCCTCTCGGTATTTTCGCTGCTCATCATCGCAGCGATGGAACTGCTGCCGATGGAGCCGGAGACCTATCGGTTGCTCGGTATCATCGATCTGTTGATCTGCATCGTGTTCTTCAGTGATTTTCTCGGGCAGTTGTACAAAGCGGAATCGCGCTGGAGGTACATGTACACATGGGGATGGCTGGATCTCATCGCGAGTATCCCGAGTGTGGATGCGTTCCGGTGGGCACGAACTGCGCGGATCGTGCGAATCTCCCGCGTACTTCGTGCGATCCGCTCGATCAGGTACTTGCTGAGGATTCTTGGGTACTACCGCAGGCGCAGTGCGGTATTTGTGACCGCGCTGGTCGTGTTCCTCTCGCTCGCGATTGGCAGCATGGCCATCCTCCACTTTGAGCTTGGTGCCGAGGGATCAAACATCACGAATGCGGAGGACGCCCTATGGTGGGCGTGGGTAACGATCACGACGGTGGGATACGGTGACTACTCCCCAGTGACGAGCGGCGGTCGGTTGGTGGCTGCGGTGTTGATGTTCGTAGGGGTCGGTTTATTCAGTTCGCTGAGCGGACTGATCGCGAGTTGGTTGTTGGACTCGTCAAAAGATCCCGAATCTTGACAGACCCACACACCCCGCGCATCCTCCCTCCCCAAAGGAGAGGTTGATGCCCGCGTTATTGATGTCGTTGATTCTGAGCGTGTGTCTCGTAGGGAGTGGGGGCGAACCAACCCCGGCGGCGGCGCAAGGGCCCGTGACGATCGAGATCGATACCGCGACGGGGCACATCGTGCTGCCTGTGTGGATCGAGGGGGGTGGGCCGTACTGGTTTGTGCTCGATACCGGGAACCAGAACACGACGATGTTCGCGTATGTCGCGAAAGACGCGGGGATCGAGACCTCGCCGCTCGGTGAGATGGGCGGCGCGGGGTCGGGCTCGTTGACGGTCGAGCAGGCGAGCGATGTGCGTGTGTCGCTCGGCAAATCGGGCGATCTGTTGTCATTCACGGACGCGATGGTGACGGTCCTGCCGGATGCGGCACAGCTACCAGAGTTCAACGGCAAGCGCGTCGCGGGGTTCCTCGGCGCATCGCTGATCGAGCGGTACATGACGAGCATCGATTATGGCACAAGCGAGCTCGTGCTCACGGATCGTGATGCGTACGAGATGCCCGATGCGGCACGTGTGATGGAAATCAAGATCGCGATGCGGTTCCCGTACTTTGAGGGTCGGGTCACGCCCATGCTCATGGGGAAGAAGACCGAGCCCGTCGTCGGGAACTTCCTGCTCGATCTTGGCGCGACATACGCGATCGATATCGACTTTGAGCAGGCAGACGCGCTTGGATTGGTCGATGCGGACGACCCGGATCAGCAGTTGGCGGGTCAGGGGATGGGGATCGATGGGGTCATGTTCGATCTGCGAACTGCGCCCCTCGCGCACGCAACGCTCGGCGGGTTGGAGATTGATGAATCACGCGTGCTGTTCATGACCACGCCCGGCGGCGGGCCTCCGATCGAGAACCTCGTGGGCAATGTCGGGTCAGGGTTGTTCGTCGGCGATCGGGTTACGCTCGATTATGCGGGCGGGCGGCTGATCTGGGAAGAGCGATGATCAGAGCTCAATCTTCGTCGCCATCGGCCCCAGGTTCATCACGCGGGTCTGCCCGGCGTCGCTCCAGTTCTGCCAGGAGGCGTGGATGTGGCCGCAGAGGCAGTAGCGGGGCTGGTGCTTCTTGATCCACTTAGCGATGGACTTGGAGCCGAGCGCTTTGCCGGCGGAGTCCTTGTCGCAGTGCCCCTTGGGCGGTGAGTGGGCCACGAGGATGTCCGCATGGGTGTGGGGTTCGAGCCAGGCCTTGGCCTGCTTCTCGGAGTGATCGACACTCCAGTCACCGAATGGCGTCTCGGGGATGGCGCCGCCGAGCCCGAGGAACGTGACGTTGTCGATGGTGACGGTCCCCGCGTGGAGCACGCGGAGGTGGTCGTGTTGGGCGGCCGCGGCGCGCAGCTCGTCCTCGGATTCGGCGTTGCCGTGCACAAGGACGGTGAGCTTGCCGATCTCGGCGATGGCGTCGATGACGGGCTGCAGCCCACGGCGCATGTTGCAGAAATCGCCCGCGCCGACGAGCACATCCGCTTCGCTGGCCAGCGAGCGGATTTTTTCGACGGCGTGCAGGTCGGTGTGGATGTCGCTGAAGGCGATGATCTTCATGGGGTCCGGTACGGCTGGGGTGGCGGCGGGTTTCGGCTCTTTCAGATCGACAGCCGGATCGTCTTGGCATACACGCCGTCCTGAAGGATAATTGCGTACAGGCGGGAGTAGTCCTCGTCTGGGATGTCGCCGATCGGTTCGGCGCCAAGCGATTCAAAGATCGGCGACACCGTGTTGGTGTGGGCCACGACGAGGGCGTTGCTGTCCTTCGGGAGCTCGCGGATGAAGCGTCGCAGCGTCGTGTATCCGAACGCGGAGTAGGTCGTGGTTTCGATACCGTGCTGCTCGGCGATGGGCTTGCCGGTCTCGAGCGATCGGGTCGTCTGGGTGACATAGACGGCGGCGAGCGGCTCATGGGCGAGCATGCGCGTGAGTCGCTCGGTTCGTTCGACGCCCGCCGGCGAGAGCGGCGGGTTGTCGCCATCGGCTTTCTCGGAATGGCGAACGATGTAGATCACCCGCGTGTCATGATCCGCTGGCTCGGGCTCGCCCTGCGCGCTGGTGAAGGCCAGGGAGAGGATGGCAAGGATCGTTATCAGAAGAATGCTCAATGCTCTGTTCATCGTGTGGCTCCGTGTTTAATCGAGCGAGATGCCCTTGGACTCGTAGTAGGCCCGCAGCCCGGGGCGGTTGGCGTAACTGAACTTCTTGGCGATCGACTCGGTCCAAGCCGCGGGCGGGGCGCCGCGATCGGTGAGGTACTGCCTGTATGTTTCGTCGTATGCGTCGAGCCCGGCAAGCATATCGGCGTCGTCGGGGTAGCGGTCATCGAAGAGGACCTGTTGAGGTGCCAGGCGTGGGCGATGGTCGGGGTCCTGGGCCGGAAGCCCGACGCAGAGGCCGTACATCGGGAGCACGCCCCGCGGCAGGTTCAGGAGCTTGTCGACGGTGGGCAGGTCGTTGCGGATGCCGCCGATGTAGCACGTCCCGTAGCCGAGGGACTCAAAGGCCAGCACGAAGTTCTGGGCGAAGAGCGAGGCATCGATCGAGCCGACGAGGAAGGCCTCGAGCGAGCTGGTGTAGTCGTTGCCGGCCCGCTCGGTAATGAGCATGTGGCGGCGCAGGTCGGCGCAGATCACGAAGAACGCGGGGCAGTCGCGGACCTTCTGCTGGGGCCCGGCGAGGTCGGCGATCTTCTGGCGGGTGTCGTCCTCGCGGACGCGGATGACACAGAACGCCTGCACGGCGCTGCTGGTCGCGGCGGCCTGGCCGGCGAGCAGGGCTTCATGGATGTGTTCGTCGGGGATCGGGGTCGCTTTGAAGGCTCGGATCGAGCGGTGGGCGCGCATGGTGCGGATGGTGTCGTTCATGCATTCATCGTACCGGGCTCACCGCTGGTTGGGCGGGAATGGCACGAAGCTGGTCTGGCCCGTCTCGATCATGCGCAGGATGTAGGGCTTGCACATGCCGCAGCCCGTGGAGCACCTGGTCCGTTTGCTCAGGGCCTCGTGGATGTCCTCCACGGACTCCTTCTCGACGTCGTGCTCGTTCTCCACGATCTGATCGAGGAGCTTGAACGGGACCTTATGACAGACGCAGCGATCAACAAACATCTCAGCGCCACCTGTCTGCGTGCTGGACGTAGTTCGGATCGTTCTGGGGGGCGATGGACCCGATACCAAACGCGTCGATGTGGCGTGCTTGCGTGTCGTGGGTGTCCTTCTGGACCGAGCCGTCGGCCCGCGCTGTGAAGGCAACACCGAACCCGTCGTCGGGTCGATGGTGGCGAAAGGCGGTGGTGGGTGAGAAGTTCTCGCGCCACCCCGAACCCGGGGCGAAGAGCTGGGGCGGATCGAGCAGCGCGGAGTTGGATGGCTGGCCGGAGAAGAGCACGATCATTGTATCGGCGAAGACGAGCTGCGAGCTCGGTCGCTCGATCTGCGCGAGGCGGAGCGTACGCTGGTTGTAGAGCTCGAAGTAGCCGGATGTGTTGGGAGAGAGCCCGTATGCGTTGTAGCCGTAGGTCGAAGTGAAGGTGCCGGTGGATCCCTGGGTGTGGTACGAGCCCTCGGGCTGCTCTGGGCACTCGAACACGGAGCGATCTCCGGGGGCGGCGGAGAGGTAGGGTGTGAGTGTTCCCCGGGTGTGATCGAGGCGTTGGGTCGCGATGTTCTCCTGCCCGTACCAGTAGGTGCGGGTGAGCCCCGCGGTGCGCAGGTGCGGCATCGCGAAGCCACGGTGCTCGTCGGTGTACAGGGTGAACGCGGTGATGAGCTGGCGCTGGTTGGAGGCGCACACCACAGCCCGCCCGGAATCACGGGCACTGCCCAGCGCGGGGAGCATGATCCCGATCAGCAGCGCGATGATTGCGATGATGACCAGCAGCTCGATGAGCGTGAACGCGCGGGATGTCGCTCGTGCGAGGATCATCGGGGCAGAAGCTCCAGGAGCTGGTCAAGGGTGAGCTCGCCGCGGGTGTAGCGATCGACGAGGGTCCGGACCATCAGCATCGGTGATGGCGGTGCGTACGCGCGGATACCGGTGTCGGACCCTGAGAAGATCCAACCCGACGCAAGGGCCGGTGTGTTTCCGGTGCCGCTCGCGTGATCGACGACGAAGCCCGGCTCGCTCGGTGCTTTGCGTAGGTCGACCAGGCGTAGATCGGTGTTGTTCCCTATGTACGATGTAGGTGAGTTGCGTGGGAGCGTACCGACCAGCAGGTAGGGCTGACCGTTGGTCGTCAGGGCGATGGGCTGGTGTGTCCAGCCGCCGATGGAGAGGTACGCCTCTCCAAAGTCCCAGACGCCGTTGCCGTTGGTGTCGCTGTGCGTCTCAAGGAACGAGTCCCACTCCAGCGAGGCGTTGGCTCCCTCATCGCTGATGTACGCCACACTTGGGATCGAGCCAAAGAACGGGAGATTGCTCGTTTCCCCCTGAGCAATGCCAGCGGACACAATGACATCGCCGTTCGGGAGGATGATCGGGGTCGCATCCGTTCGGTTGGTCGCCACGGACCACACAAGGTCGCCGGTGCGCTTGTCCAGCTTCACCGTGTTCGAGCTGGTCTGGAGCCCGGTGAAGCTGTAGGAACTTGCGTAGATATGGCCCTTGGCGATAGACACGCCGCCGAAGAATCCGGCGTTGATGGTGTTGGTGAACGTCCATGCAGGCGATGATGGCGAGGTGTCGCCTGTGACGTCGTAGCTGCGGATCGTCCCGCGTGAGCCGCTTCCGTTGCTGGCGGTGGCGAAGTAGACACGTCCGTTCTGATAGGCGGGGGTGTTGCCCGAGGTGTCGGCGCTGAGCGAGCGGGACCAGACGAGCTCGCCGGGTTGATACGGGTTCGTATCCGCGTTGAACGCATCGGTGTTGATGCAGATCAGCTGGGCGCTGCCGAGCCCGCCGAACGAGTAGTTCGTGATCAGCACGCGGTCGCGATCACCCAGGTCCGTGGTGACCACAGGTGAGGCGTTCACGATGGTTGAGCTGAGCGTGTGCGCCCACGCCTCATCGCCTGTCTGGGTGTCAATGGCCGCGATCGTGCTCCCGGTCGCCACGATCAGTGTGTTATGCTCGATATCGATCACGGGTGAGGACCACGACTCAAAGATCACCGGCGCGATCGGCGTTTTCCAGATCTCCGCGCCCGTTTCCCGATCGAGCGCCACCGCAAAGTAGTTGTTTCCGTTCTCTTGGGTCATCGCGTAGACGCGGCTTCGGTCAACAACAAGACCCGTCTGCGGGACCAGCACGTGCTCCGTGTTCTCCCACGCGGGGGTGCTCAGCGACGCCAGACCCCGCACGCTGGGAACCGTGTTGTGCTTGCTGTTGCCCGCGAACTGCGCCCAGACGTTGTCGTCCTGGATCTGTATAGGATCCTGCGCCGGTGTGCGTTGATACACTTGCTGCGCGAGCAATGCCGGAGCCGCAGCGCAGAGAGGCACGATCATGAAAGGAATGGTTTTCATCATAAATACGCGGCTCCCGATGTTTCACGGGCGCACGCGTGATGGGGGTCAGCTCATGTGACGGGCGCGTCGGCGGGGGGTGGCGAAGATGCCGCCCAGCCCGAGCATGAAGAGCACGCCCGGCGCGGGGACCGCGGCGACCGCATCGATCTCAAACGCCTCGCCTGAGTCGTTGAGGAAACGCACGTAGCTGGCGCTGTCGAGCCCGCTGGACGCGATATCGACGCCGATGCCGCCGCCCGAACCGTTGTAGAGCGCGATGATCTCTGCGAAGGACAGGTTCGCCAGATCATCGAGACCCAGCGTCGGGTCGATCGCTTTCGTGAAGTCCGATTCGACAAGCCCGGGTGTCCCGGGTGTTGTTTCGGTGAAATCCGAGAATCCCAAGGTTGGGAACAGGTCGAGCCTGGTGATGGACGCGGTGAACCAGTCGGTCCCATTCTGGGAAACCTGGATGGTCGCCTCGCCGCCGGCGCCGAAGACGAGTGGGTTGGGACCAACAACACCGGTGCCGTCGTTGTTGGGGTCGGCATCGGACCACGAGGTGTCGAGGAACCCAGCATTCGAGAACACGATCAGGTCGATCCCGTAGGCGTGCGTGGCGCTGTTGGTGATCGTCGTGTCGAACCCGAGGGTCAGGTGACCGCCCGAGCCAACCGAGACCAACTCGTCGGTGCCGAACGCGGGGTTGAACGGCGTGACACCGCTGGGGAAAACGCCCTCGCCCGTGAACCGCTCGGCGGAGCCCAGCGCTGTATTCGCGTTGGTGTAGCCCGCGGCGGCGTTGGACCCTGCGTCGTAGCTGAGAACGCTGGTTGCGAAGATGTCGGCCGAGGCGGACGTTGACAGGGACGCGCCGGCAATGACGGCGCACAGTGTGTGTGTGGAGCGCATGCTCTCTCTCTTTCTGGGCGAAACGGAAGCCCGTAGCGGTCTGCCCTGTGATACGCGCAGGGCACTCCCCGGTGAACATTCGTTCGACGGTTGGGCTTTTCGTGCGGGATGAAGACGGGGACCAGCGCGGGGAGAGGCGCAGATCGTGCCGTCCACCCTAAAGCCGCGAGGGTCGAACACTCGTTCAGGGCAGGTCTTCCGGCTCTGGGCTCGTCCTGCTCGCCTTCCCGATGCCTCGTCTGTTCAGACTCGCATCAGTGGCTGCGATGGCTTGCATCGCGTGAGCGGGACTCGTTGCCCATTACGGCGGCGCGTCCGCGGTGGCTTTTCACCACACTTCCCTTTTCACCCGGCGAAAACGAACGCCGGGCACCTTGAACATGATGAGCGTATCGCGACGCGACAACGAAAGCAAATCAGGCGCGTCGGATCATGGATGAGACGCAATAATCCCCTCCTATGCCAGATGCCGATACACAAACGCTGCTCGACCGGACCCTCAAGAGCCGGTTCGGGTTCGATTCGCTCCGCCCGCTCCAATCGGAGATCGTTGAACGCGTGATGGGCGGCGGCGACGCACTCGTGGTGATGCCGACGGGGTCGGGCAAGTCGCTGTGCTTCCAACTCCCCGCGCTGGCCATGCGTGAGGAGAGCGGGGGTGAGGGGATCGGGCTGGTGTTCTCGCCGCTGATCGCGCTGATGGAGGATCAGGTCGCGGCGCTCAAATCAAAGGGCATCCGGGCGGAGTACGTGAACTCGACGGTCGGGAAGAAGGAGCGGAAGAATCGGTACGAGCGGTTGGCGAACGGTGAGTACGAGCTGTTCTACGCGACGCCTGAGCGGATGGAGAAGCCCGACTTCCGCGAGGCGCTTGAGCAGGTGCCCGGCGGGGTCAACCTTCTCGCGGTCGACGAGTGCCACTGCGTGACCAAGTGGGGGCACGATCTTCGACCGGCGTACCAGAAGATCGGGCTGTTCCGCGAGGAGTTGGGCGAGCCGATCACGA
>JAEPOJ010000030.1:0-25664 GCA_017642965.1 Phycisphaerales bacterium | reverse complement strand
CGGCGACAGCGACCAAGCCCGTGCGCGAGGACATCCGGCGCGTGCTGGGGATGACGAATGACGAGATGCCGCTGTTCGCAGCACCGGTCGATCGCCCAAACCTGACGCTGCGTGCTCGAGAGGTGTGGGACGACAAGGAGAAGATCGACCGCATCAAGGCGATCAGCAGAGAACTGGGCGGCACCGGCATCGTCTACTTCACGCTGATCAAGGACCTTGAGGTGATGGCGGGGATGCTCCAGCGGTCCATGCCGCGACGGGATATCGAGATCTATCACGGCAAGCTCCCTGCCCGCGAGCGCAAGCGGGTATACGAGCGGTTCATTGAGGCAACGCCGGAGGACAACCTGCTGTTGTGCGCGACCAACGCGTTCGGGATGGGTGTGGACAAGCCCGACCTGCGATTCATCGTGCACGCGCAGATTCCGGGCTCGATCGAGGCTTACCACCAGGAAGTGGGGCGGGCCGGGCGTGATGGCGAGCAGTCGGTGTGCGAGCTGCTCTACGCCCAGCAGGACCTGGCGATCCAGCAGGAGTTCATCCGATGGCAGAACCCGAGCGCGGACCTGATGATGCAGGCGATGAGCGCCATCGAGGCGCGGTACACGGAGGACGACTTCGATTCCGACGATCTGCGTGTCATGGTCATCGGCAAGGGGCACGCGCACGGCATGGGCGGGGGCATCATGGACTACGTGCTGATCCGCCTCGCGGAACTGGACGCGATCGAGCCCGTGTCAGTTCTGGGTGAGGACGGTGGGCGGCGCTATCGGTACGTGCGGACGCTCGACGATGATGAGGTCGACGCATCGCAGATCGAGGAGAAGTCCAAGCGAGACCTGATGCGACTTCTGGACGTGGTCAAGATGACCAAATCGCCCTCAATTCCCGCGTATGTCAGCGACTATTTCGGTCTCTGACCACACCCGCCGGGCGGGCGACTACGATCTCTACCCAACCGAAAGGAATCAGACCATGAGCGAGCAAATCACTGACATCATCATTGAGGACATCAACGAAGGCAGCGGCACCGAGTGCCCCGCCGGCGCGACCGTTGAGGTCCACTACAAGGGCACGCTCATGGACGGCTCGGTCTTCGATTCGTCCTATGACCGCGGCGAGTCCATCAACTTCCCGCTCGGCAACCTCATCCAGGGGTGGCAGGAGGGAATCCCCGGCATGAAGGTTGGCGGGAAGCGAAAGCTGACCATCCCCTACGCCAAGGCCTACGGTGAGCATGGTGTCCCCGGCGCTATTCCGCCCAAGTCCGATCTCGTCTTCGAGATCGAGCTGCTCGGCGTGAGCTAAACCGATCCTGCTGACGGACAACGCATGGCGCGAGCGACACTCTCGATCGTGATGCCCAGCTTTAACCAGGCCCGATTCCTCGAGGAGGCGATCGGGTCTGTTTTGGCGCAGCGCGACCGCGTCAAGGAGTTCTTCGTCCTCGACGCGGGCTCCACGGACGGCTCACGCGAGATCATCGAGAAGTACAGCGAGCAGATCGATTGGTGGCGATCCGAGCCAGACGGCGGGCAGAGCAACGCGATCGCCGACGGGTTCGAACGCTCCACTGGCGATGTACTCACCTGGCTCAACTCGGATGACGCATTGCTGCCCGGTGCGATCAACGCGCTGCTCGATTGCTTCGATGCGGATCCATCGTTGGGTCTGGTCGAGGGCGACACAGTCGTCGTCGACGGCGACTCGCGCGTCATGCATTGCGACCGGCGCGCGGGCCCATCGCGTCAGTGGATGCGCTACGGCTACATGCGGATCCATCAGCCGAGCACCTTCTTCAGGCGTGATGTCTATGAGCAGGTGGGGGGCGTCGACCGCTCGCTGCACTGCGTTATGGACACTGAGCTGTGGTATCGGATCCTATCGAATACAAAGGCTGCTCGATTGGAGCGGTACTGCGGTGTGCACCGCATCCATGAGGAAGCGAAGGGGTCCGCGGATACCTGGAGTGAGAAGTACCGGGCCGAGCGGGACATGATCGAGAAGAAGTATCCCGAGATCTGTGGGCACCCCATCCGCTATCAGCTCGGACGCGTGGCCTACGCCTGGGACCGGATCTCCACCGGGCGTGGGCGCAAGGCGCAAAGAGAAACGCAGCGGTTCCAGGGGAAGCCGCTGCGCGAGATCGCAGACGAGCTCGTTTATTGCTGAGTGTGATTACTTCTCGTACATCTTCTCAATCATGGCATCGAACTTCGATTTGTTCTGGTTGACGGTGTCCTGCGGGCCCCACATGCGGATCAGGACCTTGGTCGTGGGGAGCTCGATCAGCGCGGCGTGGATCGCGTAGAAGGGGCTCTCGTTTCGGCCGCCTTTGCCGGACGGATCGATGTAGGTCCCCTCGAGATCAAAGATCGTGACCTGGTGCCCCATGACCATCTTGGTGCTGGTCTTGGGGCTCGATGAGCCGAACGTATCGGTGATGTACTTCTTGAGATCCCGGTGGGTCTTGGACGCGTTCATGTCCGTCTTCTCGAATACGACGCTCGCGTTGCCGAGCGGGTTCTGGATGTACATCTCCGCGAAGTGTCCGCTGCTGGGCACGGCCATCCGCCAGCCCTCGGGCATATCCCACGCGAAGCCGGCCGCCTGAGCGTACTCCTCGTCGTAGGTGGTGTTGGCGATCCCATTCTCGGGCTCTGTGCCACCTTGGATCGCGTCGCGTTTGTCGCGAGCGCTGTCGCGGGCACGCCCCAAGAGGGACTTGGAGCCTTCCTCCTCGACCCACTCGCGCTCCTCATCCTCGTAGCGGCGATCGTCTTCCGCGGAGATCTGCGTCTGATCGATCTCTGCGGGCTGCGATGCCTCCGGCTCGGAAGTATCGATGCCCTGATCTTCCGCGAGCCCGTCGAGGTAGCTTGTATCAGCCTCGTAATCCGGCGATACGGCGTCGGCGCTCGAAGACTCCGAGCCGCCCCCGCACCCGGCGAGGATGAGCAGAGTGGAGACAGAAAGCGTGATTGTGGTGTTTCGTGGGGTTCTCATGGTCTGATTCTATACGATGCCGAGTCGTCCTCAGATCGGAATCTTCAGCCGCGCCAGATATCAGCCGTAATCAGCTCAACTGAGTTTCCGGTTGGGTCACGGAGGTAGATCGATCGCCCGGGATCGGTGTGGTTGGGCCACTCGATCTCCTGCTCGATCGCGACGCCGAACCCGCTCAGGCGTCGTTTCCACGCGTCGTAGTGCTCCGGCTCGATCCGCAGGGCGATGTGCCCAGGACCCCGAGCGCCGTGGGAAGGGGCGGCCCTGCCCGGCTGATCAGAGACGGTCGGGTCAAAAACCAGAAGCACCTGATGTTCATTGATGCGAAAGAACGCGGCCAGCTCGCTCGGCTCTCTGGGCATCTCCAGCCCCAGAACCTCATGATAGAACCATGCGGCTTGCTCCAGATCGTTCGCGTAGATGATCGTTTCGAGGATTCCGCTCGGCTTCATGCCTCAACGATAGCATGGCGAGGTTGAGCGTGGGTGCCTACGATACTGCGAGGAATTCGGGTCTCACAGGAGTAATTTTGAAATGGCAGGAAAAGCAGGCTGGAATCCACGCGACTACGCGACGCTCGAAGAACTCAGTGCAGAGCTCGACCGATTCGAAGCGGCACACGCAGCGGGCACGCTCCGTACGACGGGCAACTGGAGTGCCGGGCAGATTTTGGAGCACTGCAGCAAGCTGATGCGCTCCTCGATCGACGGCTTTGAGGCCCAGGCGCCGTGGCCGCTGAAGGTATTCGGCTCGATGGTCTTCAAGCCCATGCTCGGGCGCTCCCACATGAAGCCCGGTATCAAGCTCCCCGCGAAGGCCGCGTCGCTTCTTCCAGGTGAAGAGGTCCCATTCGATCAGGGGATGTCAGCGATCCGCTCGCAGCTCGGGCGTCTCGAGGCGGGCGAGAAGATGACCCAACCCTCACCCGTCCTGGGGAAGATGACACACGAGAAGTGGGTGCTGCTGCACCTCGACCATTGCCGGCTGCACTTCGGGTTCATCCAGTATGATTGATCAGCCGAGTTGATCAAGGTACGCGGCAAGCATGATGGAAACGTCAAAGAAGTTGATCATGCAATCGCCAGTGAAATCAGCGGGACAGTCATCGCATTCGTTGCATCCATCTCCGAATGTCGCGATCAGCACCGAGAAATCGAAGAAGTTGAGCGTGCCGTCGCCGTTAAGATCGAACGGGTTCTGGCACGTCTTGACCGGTGTGTCAGGCCAGTCGATTTCATCGGAGTCGAACAACGCGTCCAGCGCGGTACGTATCGAGCTCGCGTGACTTGGCGAGGAGCTCGAACGCTCATTGAAGATGACCGCATAGCAGATCCCATCGCCACGCTGGCGCGCGAGTGATTCCGTGCCCGAGAGCGACCCGGTGTGGTTCCGCCGGTACCCGGGGTTCAGGTCAGGCGGTAGCTTGGCACCGATGGATGGGCCGCTGATGTAGCGTTCGTTCAGGAACGCGAGCAGCGTGCGGGTGGTCGTGATCTGCCCGCCCTGGCCTACGCGTGCCTCGTGGTCCCACCCGCCGTACGCCCACGGCACCGAATCGCCGTGCGGGTCGTAGACGTTCGTCGCGCCGGAGGGCGAGTGGTAGTGCGGCTCGCGTGGGGACTGATCTGGCGCGAATGTGCGCCCTGCCAGGTGCTCGCTCGGCTCAACGTCGACCGGAGCGAGCACACGCTCGTGGATGAACTCGATGAGCGGCTGGCCGGACAGGTGCTCAACGATCAGACCGAGGGTGAGGTAGCCGATGTTGGAATAGTGGTACTCGGCTCCGGGATCCGCCTGCAGCGGCTGCCCGAGGATGTAGCGCATCGTGTTCATAGGCCCCGGCGGGCTGGGGATGCCCATCGCGTTCGCGATCACGACCTCCCGGTACGTCAGATCGCCCACGGCGTCCCTGTCCCAGCCGCCGCGATGCTGGAGCAGATGATCGATGGTGATATCGCCCAGCCGGGCGTCACCCATCGCTGGGAATGGATCGATCGAGAGCACGCCGCCACCTGACTGCCCGAGGTCGAACGCGTGCGAGTCGAGCGAGAGCACGCCGTCCTCGATCAGCTCCCGGATCGCGGCCGCGGTGATGGGTTTGGAGACGCTCGCGATGCGCATCAGTGCGTCCGGCTCAATCGCGACAGCTCGGTCCTCGTCGCTCCACCCGAACGCACGCTCGTACACGACGACCCCGTCCATCGAGATCGCCAGCGTCGCGCCGGGTATGTCGCGATCGCACATGAAGTCGGTCATCAGCGCATCGACCGGCAGCAGGTACTCGGCCTCGCAGCCGGCGATCGGTAGTTCACAGCTCTGTGCATGCGACAGTGGGACCATCAGGCTGATCGCGCACGACGCGATTGTCATGATTCGATTCGTGTGTGGCTTGATCACGTCCCGTCGCCTCCCTCGGTACCACTATACCGGGGGTTGGGGATGGCACAAGTCGGAACCGGGGATCTCGATCAGCACATGGTCATGCCGCCATCGACGGCGATGGTCTGGCCGGTCAGGTAGCCGGCTTCATCGCTCGTAACGTACGCGATGCATGCGGCGATGTCCTCGGGCTTGCCGAGATCACGCGTGCTGATCGCGCCGCGGATCTGATCGAGCACCGTCGCGGGCAGGTCCTTGGTCATGTCGGTCTCGATGAAACCCGGGGCGACGCAGTTGGCGGTGATATTCTTCTTGCCCAGCTCGCGTGCCACGGTCTTGGTGAACCCGGTGAGCCCGGACTTGGCGGCGGCGTAGTTCGCCTGGCCAGCGTTGCCAACGAGCCCCGAGGTCGAGGCGATGTTGACGATGCGCCCGAACTTGCCCTTCATCATCGGGCGGGCCGCGGCGCGGCAGGCGACGAAGATCGACTTGAGGTTGGTGTCGATCACCGCGTCCCACTCGTCGTCGCTCATGCGCAGGATGAGGTTGTCCTTGGTGATGCCCGCGTTGTTGACGAGGATATCAAGTCGTCCGTGCTCCTCGGCCACACCCTCGACAAGCGACGCGACGGCGTCGAAGTCGGAGATGTCGCAGGTCTTCGCGGAGGCGCTGCCACCCTCGGCCTGGATCTCAGAGACGAGCTCATCGAGCGGGCCCTGCGAGCGGGCAACGCAGACGACGTGACGCCCATCGGCGGCGAGACGCTTGGCGATGGCACGCCCGATGCCGCGGGATGCTCCGGTGACGATGGCGACGCGTTGATCTGTCATGGTTCAGGTTTCCCTGTGGTGTGTGGTTCAGGAGACGGCTTCGGGCTCATTGTGCCCGATGACCTTGGTGGCGCGGTCGATGCGGCGCATCATGCCCGCGAGGGTCTTGCCCGGGGCGAGCTCGTGGAACGTCGCGCCGTCGATGGTCTTGACGAGGTGCTCGCAGCACGCGGACCAGCGGACGGGCATGGTGAGCTGGTCCACCAGGCGCTGGCGGATCTCGTCTGGGTCGCTCGTGTGGGGCTCGGCCGTCACGTTGGACATGACCGTGCACGAGGGGGCATCGATCTGCGTCGCGGCGAGCGCCTCTGCGAGCTGCTCCGCCGCAGGGGCCATGATCGGCGAGTGGAACGCGCCGGCAACCGCGAGGCGTGTGGCCCGCAGGCCCATCTCGGACGCGACCGACTCCGCGCGATCGCAGGCGCTGGCGCTGCCGGAGATCACGACCTGCCCGGGGGCGTTGAAGTTCGCGGCCACCAGCACGTCGCCCTCGCGAGCCTTGTCGCAGACAGCGTTTGCCGACTCCTCGTCCGCGCCGATCAGCGCGACCATCGAGGATTCGACGGCCTCGGCCGCCTCCTGCATCGCGCGACCACGCAGCGCGACGAGCTTGAGCCCATCCTCGAAGCTGAACGCATCGGCGAGGTGCAGCGCGGTGTACTCGCCGAGCGAGAGCCCGGCGGTGGCGCTGATGCGCAGCTCGTTTTTGGTGGTGTTCTCGGAATCGAGCCAGCCGGCGAAGCAGGCGACCGACGCGGTGTAGATCGCCGGCTGCGAGACGTCGGTGCGGTTGAGGGTGTCCGCGGGGCCCTCGAAGCACAACGTGGAGAGCGGTGCGCCGAGCGAGTCAGCTAGCGCGTTGTCGGCGCGTTCGAAAATCGAGCGTGCGGCCTCGGATGTTTCGCACCACTGCTTGGCCATGCCGACGGCTTGGGCGCCCTGTCCCGGGCAGAGAATGACGGTGGTCATGGTTGTACCCCTTCTCGTCGAGTGTTCTGTGTTCCATGATACGCGCCGCGGACGCGTGGTTCAGAGCTGCCAGAGCGATGAGCCCCAGGTCAGCCCAGCACCAAACGCGAGGAACATGACCTTCTGGCCCGCCTCGACCTTCCCGGCCCGGCGGAGCTCCTCGAACACGAGCGGCGCGGACGCCGAGACCGTGTTGCCGAACTTGTGGATATTCACAAGGAGCTTCTCCTCGGGGATCCCGAAGCGTTCTCTGGCCGACTCAAGGATGCGAGAGTTCGCCTGGTGGCACACGAAATGATCGATATCGTCGGCGGTCAGCCCCGCGTCCTCGAGCGTGTCGTTGATGACTTGCTGGAACTTGGAGACCGCGAACTTGAATACGGCCTGCCCGTTCATCTGCACCTTGTCGAGCTTGCGCTCGTCGAAGTCGTCCGGATCCGGGAAATCGGAGCAGTGCTCGGGGATGAACAGGTGCTTGGAGCCGGCGCCGTCCGAGTGCATCCGCTGGGCGATCATGCCCACGCCCGGGTTGTCGTCGGCCCGTAGCACGACGGCAGCGGCGGCGTCCCCGAACAGGATCGCGGCACCACGCCCGTAGGTCGAGTAGTCGATGTGGCGGGTGACGCAGTCCGCCCCGATGACTGCGACGGTCCTGTACATCCCGCTGCGGACCATCGTGTCCGCGACGTTCATCGTGTACACGAAGCCGGAGCAGGCAGCATTGATGTCGATCGCGGCGATGTTCCCGGCGCCGATCTCTCTGGCGACAATGCACGAGACGCTTGGCGTCGGGGTATCGGGGGTCATGGTCGCAACCAGGATCAGATCGAGCTCGCTCGGGTCGATCTTGGCGGTGCTCAACGCCTCTCGGAGCGCTTTCGTCGCGAGGACGCTTGTTTTCTCGCCGTTGTCCCAGTCAGCGCGTCGGCGCTCGGTGATGCCCGTGCGCTTGACGATCCATTCGTCCGAGGTATCCATGCACGCCTCGAGGTCGGCGTTGGTCAGGCGTTTCTCGGGCAGGCACAGCCCAGAACCGAGGATTCGGACACCGATCGAGGCGCGTCCAGCGCCCTGCGTGTGCGTCATGATGCGGGTTCGCCTTGCTCGATCTCGGAGAGCTGCGCGAGGCGGTCAACGATCTCGTCATTGACATGACCGCGCACGTACTCCAGCGTGTTGCGGATGGCGGCGTTGATGGTGCGCGCCTCGCTCGTGCCGTGGGCGATCATCATGACGCCGTTGACACCCAGCAGCGGTGCGCCGCCGTACTCGTGATAGTCGTTCTTCTTGTAGATCTGCTTCACGATCGGCTCGAACTGCATCGCGAGCTTGGGATCGTGCTCGAAGATCTCCTGAGCGATCGCCTTGAAGATGCTCTGGGCGAACCCCTCGGCCATCTTCAGCACCGTGTTGCCAACAAACCCGTCGGTGATGATCACATCGGCGGTGCCCGAGAAGACGTCGCGCCCCTCGATGTACCCGATGTAGTTCACGCAGGATGTCCGCCTCAGGAGCTCGGCGGTCTCGCGCGCGAGCCCGGAGCCCTTGCCCTCTTCCGAACCGATGTTCATGAGTCCGACACGCGGGCTCTCGATGCCCAGGACACGCTTCGCGTAGATGTCCGCCATGATGCCGTACTGCCACAGGTGTGTGGCGCGCGGCTCGGGGTTCGCGCCCGCGTCGCAGAGCACGACGGGGCCGTGGAACGATGGGAAAGTGACGGCGATGCCCGGGCGGTGCACGCCGTTGAGGCGCTTCATGTGCATCTGCCCCGCGGCGACGCACGCGCCGGTGTTGCCCGCGCTGATCACGGCGTCGCAGCGCACGTCGGCTTTCTTGGAACCGAGCTTTGCCATCTTGACGATGGATGAGTCCTGCATCTGGCGCACCGCGACGGTGGGCGAGGCGCCCATCGGGATCGACTCGCTCGCGTGCTCAACTTCGATGCGGGGGTCGCTGACCGCCAGCTCTGCGAGCTTGCTCTTGATGAGATCCTCGGGCCCGATGAGGACGAGGCGATCGGTCTCGCTCAGGTGTGCGAGTGCTTCGATGCAACCATCGAGGATTGCTCCGGGGGCATGATCGCCGCCCATGACATCAATCGCGATGCGGATCGACAAGACCGACCTCCGTCTGTGCGCGGTTCAGTGTGTGGTGAGTCTCTGCGGCGATCAGGCGTTGGTGCCGATGCCGAGCTTACGCACCTTGATCCGCAGGCCCGGGCGGACGTAGCCCGACTCGGCGCATGCGCGGTGGTGCAGCTTGGGCATGCCGCTCAGAGGGCAGATGGTGGGCTTCTTGCCGGTGATGGAGTCGTGCGAACGGCGGCGCTTGCTGCGGCCTCGGCTCTGGCGTTGGGCTGGAAGCATCGGGTGCTCCTGTCTGCTCGGTTCCAAACCCGGAATCGAGCGGGGGATATGGCGACCGGGCCCGGTCGCGATTGGTTCGAAAAACAGCCCCGGCACACCGCCGGAGAGGGACGGGAACCATAGTCCGTCAACCCATGAGAGTCAACGCGTGCGAAGCTGGACAAGCGGAGCGGGGGGGGCTATATTTGTCCCTGAAATCTTGCCTCCTTAGCTCAATCGGTAGAGCAGCTGACTCTTAATCAGCGGGTTGTAGGTTCGAGTCCTACAGGGGGTACTTCCAGATCGCCCAACGGGCCCCACGATGCGTGGGGCCCGTTTTTTCGTGTGATCCTCTGACCTTAACCCATTCAGAGTTGAGGAGTTTTGGGTCTCGGCGGCTCATGATTGTGGATCTGGGAGATTGGCGGAACTCCAGCCAAAGGAATGGGTTACACCCCCTATGCACACCTCGCTCCGGTTCAGGGCCGGGGCGGCAGCAGAAGGGGACAATCTGATGGCGGAAGTCAACACCGACGCACTCGTGACGCAGAAGGATCCGCTGGACCTGCGGGATCTGATGTACGAAGGGAGCCTGATCGAGCTTCCGCACTGGATCGACAACCGTGGGCGTGTGCCCTTCGTGCTCAATCAGGGGCAGGAGGGGGCATGCACCGGGTTTGCACTCGCCGCGGTGGTCAACTTCATGAAGCACAACCGGGCGGGGGCACCGCAACTCCGCAAGCCCGAAGGCGCCAGCGCCCGCATGCTCTACGAGATGGCCAAACGCTACGACGAATGGCCGGGCGAGGACTATGAGGGGTCGAGCATCCGAGCCGCGATGAAGGGCTGGCACCGCCACGGGGTATGCCGGGAGAGCGTGTGGCCGAACCGGAAAACGCAGAACCCGCGCCTCACATCCGCACGCCAGCTCGATGCGCTCGACATGCCACTGGGCAACTATTTCCGCGTGCGTCACCTGCACCTGAGCCAGCTGCACTGCGCGCTCGCAGAGGCGGGCATCCTGTACGCGAGCGCGGCGGTCCATGGTGGCTGGATGAACCCGGACCCGGACACCGGCAGGATCGAGTATCACCAGCAGCAGACCGGCGGGCACGCGTTCGCGATCGTCGGGTACGACACGGAGGGTCTCTGGATTCAGAACTCGTGGGGGCGAGATTGGGGCTTCAACGGCTTCGGACATCTGTCGTACGACGATTGGTTCCACAACGGTTACGACTGCTGGGTGGCCCGTACCGGCGTGCCGACTCGCAGCGTCGTGCAGAACACGGGAGGCACGCAGCGGGGGCGTGTGCAATCGTTCGATTACCTGCCCCACGATGCGGTGGTCAACGCGCAGATCCGGCCGCACGTGGTGAACCTCGGCAACGACGGTTTGCTCTCCAAGTCCGGTCGTTTTCGCACCGACAAGCGGGACATCCAGGACATGTTCGCCCCGCTCGGCGGCAACGGGCTGCTCACGTCCTTCCCGCACGCCTCGCAGGACTGGGAGGGGACGCCCAGACTCATGCTGTACGCCCACGGCGGGCTGAACAAGGAACACGCGTCCGCGTCTCGCATCGCCTCAATGCGCCCGTATTTTCTTGCGAACGAGATCTATCCGATCCATTTCATGTGGGAATCGGGATTGTTCGAAACGCTGCGCCACATCGTGCAGGACGCGTTCAGTCAGCCGCGCTTCGCGGGGATTTGGGACTCGGTCAAAGAGCGTTTCCAGGACCTCGCGGATGAAGCGATCGAGCTTGCGGTGCGCGGTGTGGGCAAGCCGGTCTGGGGGGAGATGAAGGAGAACGCCGAGCTCGCCAGCGAGATCCGCCACGGCGCTGACCTCGTCGCCCAGGCCATCGCGGACTATCAGGCGAACGGGGGCAAGTTCGAGCTCCACCTCGTGGGGCACAGCGCGGGCTCGATCCTGCTGGCCCACCTCATCCCGGTGCTGGATGCGTGGGGGCTGCGCGTCAAAACGCTCACCCTTTACGCGCCTGCTTGCACGACCGCGCTCTTCAGATCACACGTGCTGCCAAACTTCGGGGCCGGCAGGTGCGTGGACCGCATAACGATCTTCAACCTGAACGATGACACCGAACGCGATGACTGCGTCACCCGGGCGTACAACAAGAGCCTGCTCTACCTGGTTTCTGAAGCGCTCGATGAGAAGCGGAAGATGCCACTGCTGGGTATGGAGAAATATCTCGAGGCCGACAGCGAGGTTGTTTCCGCGCTCGGCGAGCCATTCAAGCGCGGGCGGAGCGTCTCCATCTACTCGAAGCGGGGGGCGTCCGTGAATTTGTCGTCCGACAGCACCTCGCACGGCGGGTTTGACAACGACCCCGACACGCTCAACTCGACCCTGCGGATCATCCGCGGGACGAACACATTGTTAGAAAAGTTTACTTCTTCATCAGGTTAGCCGACCTTGCTCGGACAGATCTGTGAATGGAGTTACGCGCTCGCTAATAGGAGCTTCAATCGGTTGAATCAGTCTGGGGGTGTCGAATGAGTGCCGATCGCGATGCGATGATTGAGTATCTGCGGAACAAGGGAATTCTGCCAAAGAGTGCTGGTGAACTGCACGCATCAGTCGAGTTGAATGACGAAGAGTTGGAGCGAGTCTTTCTCAGCATGGTGGGTGAAGACGAGACCCTTCTCTCGCCAGCGAGCACGCTCAAGTTAGAGAACAGAGACGCTGCATTGCGGGCTGAGATGAGAGACCAGATCGCAAAGCTGGATCACAAGCTCGATTACTGTACGAAGACGCTTCCGTATTTCTACGGGGCTGTCGTTGGTGTGATGTCGACAATCGGTCTAATTGCTTCGTTCTATGGGTTGCGGAGTGAAGCAAAGCTCCAGCAACTCCGTACGCAGATCGACGAGAGCCTCTTGGAGGTTCAGAATCTGGAGAAGCATGTTGATGCTACCCGTGTTGCGGCCGACGTGCTGATGATCGGCGGCTCGATTGATCTGATGCTGCGCGATATGTTCGACCTGCTTGAGTCAATCACACTCGCCGGAGGGAAGGCAGAGATCTATGAGCGTGCCTCTATCATTGGAGGGCGAGCGGAGCATGCGTTGCAGAGCGAAGCCGTGATAAGCGATGAGGACTCGAATATGCTACGGCATCTCCAGGCGCTTGCAACGGGTATTGAGCGAATGGGTGAGTTCACGATGGGTGAGAGGGAAGCGGATACACTGCGAAATGTTCGACGCTATTGGGAGCAGGTCGAGCCTCTCGCTGTATCCAGCAGATACTACCGTGAGCATGGCAGGCGTCTAGAGTCGCAGAGGCAGAACGTCATCGGCGTAACATATCTGATGGAGTATAAACTCGGTGACCGTTCGGATCAGCATCTTGTTGGTTTGGGTGAGAGGCATTTTAAAACTGCGGTGCGTGAGTGGCCCGGGGCAGCGAGGTCGCACGCGAATCTGGCCGTGGTTGAAGCATGGAAGTGGCGTGCACTCAGTGGCAGAATGAAGCTCAGGCAGTCGAGTACGTGCGTAGAGCAGTGCATCACCCAGTATGATGCGGCGATCGCTTCAACTGATAAGCCATGGTTTTTCTCAAGCTTCAATAACAACAAGGCATCGATCTATGTGACGTCTGCGGTGTACCTTATGGACGCGAAGACACATCTTTCCAATGGGGTTACAGATGTTGAACTCCGAGGCTACTTGGCGATGGCTACAGAATATCTCAATGAAGCCGATAAGACTCTCGAAGTGGTTCTGAGGCAGCCGTTGGTGAGTAAGGCGGCGTACATCACGCGAGCTGAGCTAGAGGCGGCAAGAATCCTGGCAGAATACATCAAGGGGGAACGATTTTCTGGTGATCAGTCATCGCAGCAGAGGTTAATGGATGTCTTGACTTGGGTCCGAAAGGGCGTGGATGCGGGCTATCATCAGAAATCGGGCAGTAGCTACGATTCGATCGTAGTCGAGTTGCCAGCGTTGAAGAGTCTCGCGCTCCTCGGGGTTGAAGACTATCAGGCGATGGTGGAGATCGCGTTTGTTCGCTGAACGGGGAAGGGTTGCGATCTCGGCCACTCGAACATACGGCTGTTGCCGTTGTGGTGAACACCGTATGGAGATCGCAGTATGGGCAAAGGACGCGAGTACTCGTCATACCAAAAGAAGGTCATCAACAGGTACTACGACAACCTGGACACCATCGTGGTTACACGCCTGGGCGAGATCGTGACCGATATGGCGCTTGCGGGTGGGGATGAAAAAAAGCTTGCTCGGCTCTGGAAGCGAGCCGAGCAAGCATTAGAGAGGGCAAAGGTCGAATCCGCCGAGATTCGAGACGTTGTCGGTCGTCGCGACGTTGAGGCGTTGGCCCGCATCGTCACGAAGGCGTCTAAGCGCTGATTACATGCCGGGGGCCGAGGCGCTCAGATCATCTCGATGGCAGCGAGGCCGGTGATCAGGAGACTCAGCACCACACCAGCGCTCGCCCAGAGCAGCATTTCATGGCTAGAGGGGAATGAGGACCAGCAGTTGATGCAGGGGTTCTTACGCATGAGAGTCTCCTTCCTGCGGTCTGGGAGTTGCCTTGGAACACTCGACCGCGACAGGGTGTTCGCTATAGTGTACGAATGATCGGCGAGGCCTATTCGCCATTGCGAACGAAATTCGCAAAGATAAAACAAATGGGTATTTATGCCCAGGAGGCCGTATGGAGTTTGGTGAAGCAGTCCGGTTGAGACGTTCGAGAATGGGATATTCCTTGGGTGATCTCGCCGAGCGGGCTTCTGTTTCAAAGGCCATGCTCTCTGAGATCGAGACCGGCAAGAAAAACCCCACCCTCCGCGTCGCGTGCAGCATCGCGAGCGGGCTTGATTGTCAGATATCGGACTTGCTCGATGTCCCGGCCGATGTGCAGTTCGAGAAGCTCGAGGGGGACCGGCGCAAGGTGCTGGTGGACCCGAGCAACGGCGTCGAGCGCCACCTGCTCTCACCACCGATGGTTCAGCACGGCATTCAGGTGCTGATGTTCGTCTTTCCGCCCGGGAGCGAGATCTTCTGGAACGCGGACGGCAGCGGCGTCATCGAACACGCGACCTGCATCGAGGGATGCATCACCATCACGGTGGATGACAGCGACGAAGCGGTCGAGCTCTCGCCCAACGAGAGCGTCAACTTCTCGAGTGATGTGGACCACCGATTCGCGAACACGACAGGCGAGCCGGCACGGATCTTCGTCGTCATCGACTCATCGCACCGGGGGCGCCCGGCGGTCATGCGGACGATGCACCCCGTTACGTGATCAGCGCTTTGCGTTGTCCTTGGTTTGCGTCGTGCCACTGCTGGTCTTCGCGCTGAGCTGATCGTACTTCTCGGCGTACATCACGCAGGTGCTCACGACGGTCGCATGCGACCAGGTGAGCGGCGAGACGCTCATGGGCGCGCCGGAGTACGGATCGAACTGCTCCGCGAGCACACCCGAGTGCAGCGTGCGCTGCGATGTCCACTCGAGCAGCGGGACCGCGAGGCGCAGCTCGCTGAGTGTCTTGGCCTTCGCGATGTGGTACTGGGCGTGCCAGAGGGTGCAGATGACCCAGGGGTTCCCGGGGATCTCGTCGGTGTTCTCGGTCTCGACCTGGTGGTAATAGTCACGCTCGTAGCGGGCGCAGCCGCCGACGTCGGTTTTGACCCAGAGGCGATCACGCAGCGACTTCATCTCGGATTCGACCATCGGATCGTCTGGGTCGAACGCGCCGAAGGCGAAGAGGGCGAAGTTGGCGCTGTCGCGCGTCATGTCGAGGCGGTAGCTCCCGTCGTCGAGCGGCACGGCCATGCGGGCGAACTGCTGTCTTTCCTTGTGCCAGAGATGGCGACGCATCGCGCCCTTCATACGCTCGGCGCCCTCACGGAAGGCGGCCGCTCGGTCGATCTCGCCGAAATCGCGGGCGAACTTGGCCGCCGCGTTGAGCGCGCCGATCGTCGCCGCGACGGTGAACGTGTGGATCCCGCGTCGTTCTTCCCAGAGATCCCACGACTGGAGCGGGAGCCCGTTGTGGTCGCGGTGCTCAAGCATCCACTGCGCGGGCTTGACGACGAGCGAGATGTAGAGTTCCTTGATGAACTCGACGTCACGGAACGCCTCGTAGTGCTCACGGAGCGCCCAGACGGTGAGCGCCGTCTCGTCCTGCTGGATCGGGAGGATGGCCTGCCCGTCGAGCGTCCACGGGTGCCACGAGCTGGCGAGGTTGCCCTCGGGCGTGTACTTGTGGAGGAAGTATGGCTTCTCGCCGATGCAGCGGGCGGCGTAGCGGAAGAAGTTGCGGCTCAGCTCGCTCTGCCCCGCGAGGATCAGCCCGTGGGCGACGAGCGCGCCGTCACGCATCCAGCAATAGGAGTAGTGGTCGCCCGCGAAGTGGGTGATGTCGCTGTCGTTCGCGGCGATGATCGCGCCGCCGTTGTCGATCTGGGTGCGGAGGATGAGCTGCGAGCGGTAGAACAGATCCTGCACCGGCTCCGGGAGCGTGGCGATGTTGATCGGCTCCTTGCGAGACCAGAGCTTCCAGTACGCCTCGGTACGGGTGATCAGGCGGTCGGGCCCGATCTCCCAGATGCGCTGGTTGATGTGCTTGGCGTCCTCATAGTTGTCGGTGCAGACGATCCACATCGTCGCTTCCTGGGTCTCGAAGGGCTTCACCTGCAGGTGGATGCCCACGGTCGCGTCGACCGACCCCTGACTGATCGCGTTGCGACCCAGCTGCCCGTCCTCAGCATCACGCCAGGTGCCCTCGGCGCCGCCGACGCGCTTGGCGCCGATCGCCCATTGCTCAACCCCGGCCTTGTTCTGATCACAGGTGTTGATGAGGAAGTACGCGTCGTCCTTGTACATGATGACGGCACGGGTGGTGGGGTCGTAGTTCGCGGTATCGCCGACGGGTGAGCCGTTGATCGAGAGATCGCAGTGGAAGAACACGCGAACGTCGCGCGACTTGCCCGCGAGGTCGCGGACGGCGAACTTGCGGAAGTAGACCGGCTTGTGGATGTCGACGACGTCGTTACAGACGACCTCGATGCCCAGGTTGTGGTGGGTCAGGACCACTTCCGTCGTCAGTGAATCCGGCTTGTATCGCAGGTCGCGGTGCCAGCCCTCGTCCTCGATCCAGGCCATCTGCCCGTCGACCCAGACCCCGAATCGCTGGACGTGCCCGTTGGTGTGGTTGTGACGCCCCACGCGCGGCGAATAGAGATCGCGGATCCGATACAGATCATCGAAGGTAATGAGGAGGCTGCCGTTTCCGACGGGGATGTCTCTGGGCATGGATGGTTCCCGAGTTGCGTGAGGTGTCGAGGTCCCTGCACACAGGGACTGCAAATGCTATCGGCTCGTGGGATTTGTCGGTTGCCCAGATCACCGAAGATTCTCCCAAAATCAGGGGCATTCTGGGACCTGGCCCCTCGTAAGGCCCGGTCCCTGGCGATGTTCAGGTTTCGTTGTGAGACGGCCCGATGTGTGGTAAACTGAACACTGCGTTATTGTTTTGAACGCATGCGACCCCCCTGATATGGTGGTCGTCGTGCTGCGACGAATCGAGAAGGAACTGGTTGTGAAGAAAGCATTTACACTCATTGAGCTGCTCGTCGTGGTCGCGATCATCGCGGTGCTGGTTGGGATCCTGATCCCCGCGCTGAGCAGTGCCCAGAATACCGCGCGTCTGGTCAAGAGTCAGGCGAACCTCCGCTCGCTCGCGCAGATCCAGGAGGTCTATGCCGGCGAGCACGATGATAGTCTCATGCTGCCGTTCCAGATCAACCGCTATTCTGGCGGGAACGGGTTCGGGACGCGCGGCTGGGGTCTTGTTCGCAAGGTCGGTTCGAGTCTCGGGGGGCTGGAGTTCCCGTACGGTCCCGGCGGTGGTGGGTATAACAGCCCTTGGTACACAGAGATGTATGCGTTTCACTGGTATTCGGTCATCGGCGGATGGCTGAATCAGGGCGACTATGCCTCGGAGGTTCAGTTCGCGCCCGCTGATCGGGTCCTGATTCATCGGGTGCAGGATCTGCAGGACGATCCACCCCCCGGCTGGACGCTGGACACCGGCTACTGGGACTGCTCGTACATCCTCTCCCCAACAATTTGGTTTGCTCCAGAGCGGTATAAAGACAACGGCAGGCCCAACGCGATGCGGTTTGACCCCGGCGCGTCGCTCGCTCGGCGAAATCGGATGTCGCAGGTCGCGTACCCGTCTCAGAAGGTGCTGATCTGGGAACGGTTCGACTGGACGAAGAAGGAGCGCAAAGCGACATACCGCAATCCCACCATCGGGTTCGACAACCCGATCGATCTCGGCGAAGAGGCGTACTCGCCGCAATGGAACAACTACGACGCCGAGCCCTCAGTCGCAACCGCGGACGGGAGCGTTTCGCGGGTCAAGATCAGCAACATTTTCGATAAGCTGTACAGCGATGATCCCCGCACGGTCCGCGCGTACAACCCGACCGACGAGTGGGACTGCAGCATCGATGTGCTCGAGTATTACTCGATGCACGAGGACGGCTTCGAGATCGGCAACTCGAGCCTGGACGTTGGCAAGGGCAAGTACCCGGCGTTTTTCTGGGCGACACGCGACGGCATCCGTGGGCGTGACATCGCCCGCTGAACCCCTCAACTCCAGCGTCTGGACCGGTCAGAGCTGGCCGTCGAGCAGCGCGGCGGCCATGGCCTCGGCGTCGACTTCGTCTGAGCTACTGGCACTCGCGTTGTCGCCCATGGCCTCGATGCGCTGCTTCGGATCGCCGCAGTAGTTCACCTGCACGCCGAAGTTCTCGCCGACCTTGACCGCGGTGCCGTTGCCGATGGTCTTGTTGTTGATGCGGATCTCCAGTTCCTCGTCGGCTTCCTTGGAGAGTTCGACGATCGAGCCCGGCACCCAGGTCAGGATGTCGCGGAGCTTGATCGGGCGCTCGCCGAGTACGACGACGAAGGGAACCTCGATCTTGTTGATGCGGCGCAAATCCGGACTGCTCATACCCGCTCCATCGGCAACATGTGCGCTCTGAATCAGCAGCGCAAGAAAAAGCGTAACTCGGAGTGAGTTACGCAATGGCCGTGCCACCTGAGAATGGGGGGGTTACCCGTCGTATTTCGAGCAGATCAGGGTGACGTTGTGCCCGCCGAAGCCGAATGTGTTGTTCATCGCGTGGCGGACGGGCATTTCGCGTGCCTGGTTGGCCACGATATCGATCTGATCAAAGCCATCGTCGAGGTTATCGATGTTGATTGTGGGGGGGACGAGCGAGTTGTTGATGGCCCCGATGCAGGCGATCAGTTCAACGGCGCCCGAGGCGCCAAGGCAGTGCCCGTGCATGGACTTGGTCGAGTTCATCACGAGCCCGTTGCCCGGCTTGGATCGGTCGCCGAACACCTTCTGAACCGCGTGGACCTCGGCCTTGTCGCCCAGCGGGGTCGATGTGCCGTGGGCGTTGATGTAGTCGATGTCGTCCGTGGTGAGTTCTGCGTCTTCCAGCGCCCACTTCATCGAGTTGCAGGCACCTCGCCCTTCCTCATTGGGGGCGGTGATGTGGCTGGCGTCGCACGAGTTGCCCGAGCCCGAGAGCACGGCATAGATCGTGGCACCGCGTGCTTTGGCGTGCTCCTCGGATTCGAGCACGTACATGCCAGCGCCCTCGGCGAGCACGAAGCCGTCCCGGTCCTTGTCGAAGGGGCGCGATGCTTTCGTTGGCTCGTCGTTGCGTGTGGAGAGCGCCTTCATGGTCATGAACGCGCCGATGCAGAGCGGCGTGACCGCGGCTTCGGCGCCGCCGGCGATCATCACGTCCGCCTTGCCCGAGCGGATGTAGTTGATGGCATCGCCGATCGCGTGCCCCGAGGAGGCGCACGCGGTGGCGTGGGCGCTGGCTGGGCCCTGCATGTTGAACTGGATGGCGACGTTGCCCGTAATGGCATTGACCATGAGCTTGGGCACGGTGAAGGGGTTGATCCGAGAGGGACCCTTCTTGTGCATGGTCATCACGGCCGATTCGATCGCGTAGATCCCGCCGATTCCGGAGCCGACCACGACGCCGTGGCGTGTCGGGTCGCCCTGGGTGTGGTCCCAGCCCGAGTGCTTGACGGCCTCGATCGCGGCCGCGAGCCCGAGCTGTGCCGATCGGTCGAGGCGACGTGCTTCCTTTTTGTCGATGACGCTGCCCGGGTCCCAGTCGCGGACCTGGCCGGCGATGGAGACGCTCCAGTCGTCGTACTGCTCGAAATCGGAGTGCTCGATCTTCCCGATCCCTGAGCGTCCCTCCTTCATCGCGTCCCAGGTGGTCTGGGCATCGAGACCAAGGTCGGTCAGGGCACCGTAGCCGGTGATCACAACTCTTCGGTTCGCTTGGTTGGGCATAGGGTCGTGCTCTCGCTGTTCAGAAAACACAGGGCTCAAGTATCACAGCACCCCACCAGCCGGGCTGATGGGGTAGCGCGCGTGTCTTCAGCCGAGTCGATCAATCGACGCCGTTCGCCTGCTTGATGAAGTCGACGGCCTGGCCGACAGTCTGGATCTTCTCCGCCTGATCGTCGGGGATCGAGGTTTCGAACTCATCCTCAAACTCCATGACGAGCTCAACGGTATCGAGCGAGTCGGCGTTGAGATCTTCGACAAAGCTCGTGTCGCGGGTGATCTTGGACTTATCAGCGCCCATCTGCTCCGCCACGATCTCGATCACCTTTGCTTCAATTTCCTGTTCGGTCACAGTGTCGTCTCCGGTCTAGCTAGAACGGTCCCCGGGTTGTCCCAAGACACCCGTGCGGACCGTCCCATATCAGGCCTCGATTCTAGCCGCTCCGCGTGGAAATGCCAAATCAGGGCCCGGACTGCGTCGAGTTCGATTTTCGGTCTTCAAAAACCCCCTGTGAGTGGGTTATCGACCCGCGTAACCGGCATGTCCGCCCCATCGCACCGGGCAGGTGGCTGACCCGCTCAGAACACGCCTTTCGTGTTCGAGATGTGATCTGGGAGTGTCGATGTGCTCGCGGGCCCGTCGTGTGGAACGGGCAGGTGACAATGCCCTCCTTTTTCTATTCGACTACGGGGCACGGAGGAATCGTCTTATGGGAGCCATGCCCATCGAACCCGAGGCGTTTGCCGAGCAGGTTGCCCAGCTCATCCAACGGATGCAGCCGGGGTTTAAGATCGATCGTGTCAACGCGCAGGAACTGCTCGTGAACGGTCGGCGCCTTGACCTGGAGAACCTGTTCCGCATGGTGGCTCACGAGCCCGAGCGGGGCACCGATATCGTCGAGCATTTCCTCGATCAGCTCTTCGCGGGCGAGTCGATGGAGGTCGCGGACGAGTCCTTCGACCAGGTGAAGGCCCGCATCATGCCGCGAATCCAGCCGGTCTCGATCTTCGAGCACCTGAGCGAGGAACTGGTCGCGCACGTCCCGTTTGTGAACGACACGGTGATCGTGTTCGTCCTGGACATGCCGCATATGACCGTGAGCATCACGACCGAGCAGGTCATCCGATGGGGCATCGACATCGACGAGCTCGAGGATATCGCCCGCGAGAACCTCGATCTCTACGCCCCCGAGCTTGAGATGCAGGTGATCGAGTCCGCCGAGGGCGGCCGTGCGGTCATCGTCGCGGAGCAGGACGGGTACGACGCGGCGCGTCTGCTCATGAGTGATCTGCACATGAAGCTCGCTTCGCAGCTCGGCCCTGACTTCTACGTCGCCACGCCGGCACGCGATATGTTTATCGCGCTCAGCTGCGAGCCCGGAGACTTTGTCGATCGGCTCCGCAAGCGTGTCAGCGAGGATTTCTCGCGTCTGCCGTACCCGATCACGCAGGACCTGTTCCTTGTGACGCTCGACGGCATCGCGGGGACCACGTGGATGCGTGACGCCGCGTAAACAGAGAACACCTTAACGCGATCCTCCGAGCGAGTGGTGAATCTTCACCGCTCGCTTTATACGATGTGTTCAATGTGGCGGATGGTTAGTCCCACCACGCTGCCCAAGCCCAAGTAAAAAGCGGCAGCTTTGGGGCGTTATGAGGTTTACCGCCAAGGAACTGGGCAAAGTTGAGTTCGTCTGGCCGTAGCGGTGCGAGCCACTTCTTTATCTTTGCTTTGCGTTGCTTGGTGTATATATACACATACTCGGCATACGGCCAGCACACACCGTCAGGATCCGACTCGAAATCCCCGAGTTGAATTTGGACATCAAAAACATCTTTTCGATCACGTATCGAAGTCAGAACCGAACGGAAAGTCTCGATACCGGGGTGGTCAGGGTAGAGATTACACGCGATGCTGTCTCCGGCTCGATTCCCTTCAAAAAAGTCTTCGATCGAGAGTCCAAGTCTCAATTCGGAAGCGTACTCTGGATCGCTACCCGGCGGGGCGAGTTCGAGAGCGTATTGATAGAGACGATTCAGGTGCTCTTTATCAACATATTCAGTTTGTGATGGATGTACCTTGATTTTGTCCATTCATCTATTATAAAGGATTTCGATCACGGAAGGGCACACAGGCGTAGTTCAGGTACGGCTTGTCGATCTGGGCTCGCTTTTCTGCGAGCTGCTCGATGGGGTGCTTGTCGCCGTCGTGCAGGTAGTACACCTTGTAGCCGATATCCCCGAGCCGCTCGAAGAGATCCGAGCCGGTGACCTGGTTCTCGTGGAGTTCGAACAGGAGCGTGGGCATATCCCGGCGGAGAATGTTCATGCCGCCCTCGAACACCGCGGGCTCGTGACCCTCTACGTCGCACTTGATGAACGAGACCGGGCGGTCCGCGTGCTCAGCGATGTACGCGTCGAGGGTGGTCAGTGGGATGGTAAACGAGTCGTCCGCGCCGGGGATGTCTCGGGCGATCGACGCGCCGCCGAGATGGGACATCTGGCGGCGGAGTGTCGCCTCGCCGGGCTGGTCCGAGAGCCCGGTTTCTGCGATCTCAAGCTGGGGGAAGCGGAACGAATGGCGGAGCTTCTTGAGCGCCGAGATCATCTCCGGCTGGGGCTCGAAGGCGATGACTCGACCGTCTTTCCCGACGGCTTTGGACATCCAGTAGGAGTAGATCCCGGCGTTGGCGCCGATATCGAGCACCAGCTTGCCCCGAAGGTCATGCGAGAGCATGAAGCGGACCTCGTCTCGCTCGGTGCGGTTGCGGTACCGCCAGGCGCGGTGGAGCATGTGCAGTGATTCGTATATTCCCAGGCCGCTCATCGCCGGGATCATAGTGGGTGACTTGCGATCGTGGCGGACCGGGCGGGGCTATTGTTCAGACGCAATGATCCTGCTGATCGACAACTACGACTCCTTCACATGGAATCTCGTCCAGCGGCTGGGTGAACTCGATCGTTCACTCGAGCCCGGGCGGGACCTGCTCGTTGTGCGCCACGATGAGATCACGCCTGAACAGGCAGAGGACCTCGATGGGGGCAATGGGCCGACGCACGTGATCATCTCGCCCGGCCCATGCACGCCAAAGGAGGCGGGGATCTCGGGCCGGGTGATCGATCACTTCGCGGGTCGGGTTCCGATCCTCGGGGTCTGCCTCGGTCATCAGTGCATGGCGGATATCAACGGGATGGTGGTTGAACGCCACCCGCTGCTGATGCACGGCAAGACGTCGTCGATCGTACACGATGGGCGAGGGGTGTTTGAGGGCGTGAGCACCCCGACAACGGTGGCCCGGTATCACTCGCTGGTGGTGCGACGCAACACCGTGCCGGCGCTCCAGCCGGGCGAGGACGGCTGGGAGGTCAGCGCCTCGTGCTTTGATGAGATCGATGGGCAGCAGGTCGAGGTCGTGATGGGACTCCGGCGTGTCTGGGCTGACCAGGGCAAGCAGCCGCTGGAGGGGGTTCAGTTCCATCCGGAGAGCTTCATGACCCCTGAAGGCGTGATGATGCTCTGGAACTTCCTTGCCATGGGTCCCGGCGGGCGGTCGGTGCCACGCCCGCAGGCGAGCACCGAGTACGGGCTCTGACGCACATTCAAGCGGGCATGGATTTCAGGCCGATCGCAATGCATGAAGGAGCGATCGCCATGGCTGACCAGCCCGATTTTCTGTGTGTAGGGGCTCAGAAAGCCGCGACGAGTTGGCTCCACGCGTCGCTGGCGCGTCTGCCCGGGATCTTCCTGCCGGTCGTGAAAGAATCACACTACTTTCGTGAGACTTCAACCACTCCGTTCACGTGGGCGAATGGACTGAGACGGGGGCAGGCCAAAGAGCTCATGGGGATCTACCGGCAGCGTTTCGAAATGATTGGTGTGCATCACCGGATCCAAGCCCAGCTCAGGCATTACAGTGCCGAGCGCGTTGATGAGGCCTGGTACCGGGAGATATTCTCGTTCGCAAACGAGGGAGATCTGCGGGGAGAGGTGTGTCCCTCGTACTTCGGGCTCCCCGAACACGACATTGATCGCGTCAACGCGATCAATCCCGATGTGCGCGTCGTGCTGCTTGTCCGCGATCCGGTAGATCGCTGCTGGTCAAGTATCCGAATGCACAAGAAGCAGCGAGGCGATACGATCGATATCGATCGGCTCTTCACGGAGCCGGACGGGTTGCGGGTATTCCTTGACTACACGCGTTACGATCAGGCCATACCCGCGTGGACGGCGGGCGTCGGAGATCGACTGCGTGTCATTCTCTTCGATGATGTCGTGGAGCGGCCTGGCGAAACCCTAGATCGGGTGCTCGAGCACATCGGCTACGACAAACTGATGGGCTCAGTCCCAGGGGCACGGAACGTCGGCGATCCGACACCCATGCCCGATGCGTACCGGTTGAGACTGTATGAGGAACTCTTGCCTCAGTACGAGTTCCTGGGAACACTCTTCCCTTCACGGGTCTCGCAGTGGAAAGATCACCATGAGTGTGTGCTCCGGAGGGTCGCGTCATGACGCTCTGGTCGAATGTCACTCCTGCATCTAGGGTGCCGGATTTTCTGTGCGTAGGTGCGCAGAAGGCGGGGACCACGTGGATATTTGTGGTGATGCGCGAATCGATCGGTGTGTATGTGCCGCCGATAAAAGAGGGTAACTACCTGCTTGAAGCCCGTGAGCGTGATCGAGCGTGGGCTCGGCGGTACCGGTTGCAGCAGGTTGAGCCGATGCGTCGCTACTACCTCAGGGATCGACTGGTCGCCCGCGACACGGCATCATCGTTGAAACTCTTTGATCTATACGAGCAGGAGTGTGTCGACGATGCCTGGTACAAGCAGGTATTCGGATATGCGCCGGCGGGGCAGGTCGCGGGCGAGGTTTGCCCTTCATACATGTGCATGCCTGAGGAGAATATCGAGCACGCCCTGAGTCTGAACCCAGACCTTCGGGTGATTCTGTTCGTGCGCGACCCGATCGATCGCCTGTGGTCACAGGTCAGGATGAACAAACGCTATGGGCTGATCGATCGTCCTATGGATGCGCTGATCCGAGATAAGCGGGGGATGCATACATTCCTTGATAACAGTGATTATGCGCGGTCGATCGAACGATGGTCTTCAGCGCTCAAGCCCGGCCATCTTGGGCTGTTTCTGTATGACCGTATTCGTCAGGAGCCGCGTGCTCTCGCGACGGAGATATTTGGCTTTCTCGGTGCTTCCGCGGCGGGGATGCACGGCTGGGCGACACGCACAAACATCGGGCAGGAGATGGTGCTGGAGCCAGAGCACCGGGCCGTGCTGCTTGAGTGGATGCGTCCGCAGTACGCGTACCTGCGTCGGCACTTCCCCGAGGCTGTTGATTCGTGGCTCGGGGAGCACGAGCGGGCAATTCTCGCTGGATCCAAGTGATCGGCCTGATACGCTGCAGAGACAACGGGCGGCTCGCGTGATACAGTAGCGGCATGCTTCATCCAGCTCCGACAACCAAAATCGACCCCACCCTCGCCCGCGGCACCATCATCGCAGTCCATGACGCGGACGATCGCCATCCGGCGCGCGTGGTCATGGGATTCCCGAACACGGATTATCAGATCGAGCTTGTGATCCACGGTGATGTGGAGCCCGTCCGTGCCCTTGTCGGCGAGATGGTGCTGGCCCGGCTTTTCGCAGAGGCACGCCGTATCGATACGCCGTACGCTGGGGGGCGGCGATTCGAGCCGTGCATCGGACGACCCACGCGGCTTCTGGGGACGGTTGTTGGT
>JAEPOJ010000002.1:187131-228537 GCA_017642965.1 Phycisphaerales bacterium | reverse complement strand
GTTGCCGGGCAATACATCGTGTGGTCCGGGCGCGTTGAGGGCGTGCTGGTGTTCGAGGAGTACAGCAAGGAGATGGTCGAAGAGGATCTGGAGCACATCAGGGCCTTGCGAGCCCAGGATGTCTTTGTCAGCCGCAGGCGATATCGCAGCGAGACACTCTGGATGCGGGCGGCTGTCGGGTTGCAACAACCGAGGGGGATCTTCGAGCTGCCCACGTTCCGGTACCGGCCACGCCAGGGGCAGTGGGATCATGGCGAGTTGTTTGTTTCGTTCCCGATCAGTTATGCGCTGCTGCTCAGCGGCGTGTGTTCGGGGTTGCTGATCAACGCTCGGCTCCGACGGGTTCCCGAGGGTGGATGCCAGTCCTGCGGTTACGAGCTTGCTGGACTGACAGGCGACACATGCCCGGAGTGTGGGGTGGAGCGTGGGTGAAACACACTTAGCTCAGAACAGGAGACTATGGGCGAAGCTGCCACTCCGGAGTTGGGCGGTTGTCCTCGTCATCACTGTCGCCCTGACCGTCGTTGGGTCAAGATGGACATTTCGGTTTATCGATTACACGTACAACACAACCCGCTATGAAGTATGGGCCGAGCAGGGCCGTGTGGGGCTCATGGTGGGTGATGCTTCGATGCCGCAGGGCGTGTGGGGTGGCATGTGGAATCGTAAAGGTATCCGATGGCGTCCGCAGCGGGCCAAGGCGAGCATGACGATGGGTGCTTTGGCCGTGCGTGTCGATGGCATCATTCTCCCTGTATGGTGTTTCGGTGCGGCTGGTCTTATCACGGTCACCGGTGTCTGGTGGTTCCGCACGAAGCGGCCGACTTCGGGCTGCTGCCAATCTTGCGGCTATTCACTCGAAGGGCTGACTATGACCACCTGCCCCGAGTGCAGCAGTACGATTGCAACGAACCAATGAATAGGCGGCGCTCACATGTCTGGTTGTTTCGCATCGCGGTCGCAGCCGCGGCGGTGCTGTTCTTGCTGAACATCGTCTCGGGTTGGTTCACGGCTGGTTGGTTTGTCCAGACCGGCTCACGCGACTACATGCCGGGTGTTGGTGAAGGCATGGTTGGTCTGGCGATCAGCGATGCCGGTTGGATCCAGGGGCGCGGTGTGCTGTTCGAGACGCACGACCTTCGCTTGCAATGGTGGTACATCCTTAGTCGGACGCCGAAGAGTGCGCAGTTTTTCATCCCGATCTGGATGCCGACGCTCGTTGCGGCTGGGCTCGGGTGGTACTGGCGCCCAAGGCGCATCCCCGATGCGTGCTGCCAGTCATGCGGCTACGACCTTAGTTTGGTTGCGACCAGGGTTTGCCCCGAATGCGGCGCAACAATCACCCATGCTTGACATCATCACCCAGACCGACCGCCTCACCCTCCGCGTGCCGTGGATGGAGGATGTGGAGGTGCTCGCGGGGTACTGGTCCGATCCGGAGACGATGAGGTACATCGGTAAAGACGGCACGGGCTGGACGCGCGAGCAGGTGGTGGAGCGGATCGAGCGGGCGATGCGGTTCTGCGCGGAGCACGGCATGACGTTCTGGACCGTGGTGGAGAACGATACCGGCGCGGTCATCGGACAGGGCGGGCTGGTGCCGATCGAGTTCAATGGGGCGGAGATTGAGCTGGGGTACCGCCTGGGCAAGCCGCACTGGGGGAAGGGCTACGCGACGGAGATCGCGCGGGCGTCGGCGGCCTACGGGTTTGAGCACAAGGGGCTCGATCGGCTGGTGGCCGTGAGCTACCCGGAGAACATCGCGTCGCGCCGGGTGCTGGTGAACACCGGTTTCGAGGAGCGGGGGCTGAGCGATGTGTACTACGGGGTGACCTGCATGCTGTACGAGCTGACGAAGGAGCGTTGGGAGGGTGCCACTACTCGACGCGCAGCGGCGCAGTAGTGCCCTCCGGACTTCCAGCGGCACTACTGCGCGTCTTCGAC
The DNA here is from genome assembly GCA_017642965.1 of Phycisphaerales bacterium. Lineage (GTDB taxonomy): Bacteria > Planctomycetota > Phycisphaerae > Phycisphaerales > UBA1924 > UBA1924. The sequence goes on along the minus strand of JAEPOJ010000002.1, from coordinate 226,593 downwards.
GCGAGTAGTGGCACCCTGCGAGCCGTATCTCCTCCCCGGCAAGCGCGGGGGAGGAGAGTATTCACCTACACTCACACCATGCCGCTGCGCATCCTCCACATCTCGACGCGCCTCATCCAGGGCGGCTCGCAGGAGAACACGGTGCTCTCGTGCGAGGGGCAGGCCGAGCTTGGGCACGAGGTGCACCTGGCGTACGGACCGATCTATGGGCCCGAGGGGTCGTACTTCGATCGCGCGAACGACTTTCGCACGCGTGATGGGCGGCGGATCGGCATGCACGAGCTGCGCCACCTCATGCGCGAGGTGAACCCGATCAAGGACATCCGGGCCTCGCGAGAGATGTACCGGTTTATCAAGGAGCTGCAGCCGGACATCGTGCACACGCACTCGTCAAAGGCGGGCGTGATCGGTCGTGCGGCGGCGTGGCGGGTGTTCAAGAAGAGCCGGAAGTCCAGGCGCCCCGCGGTGGTGCACACGATCCACGGCCCGCCCTTCCATACGTACGAGAGCGATTTCAAGAACATGCTGTACGTGCAGGCCGAGCAGATGGCCGCGAAGAACTGTCACCTGATCGTGTCGGTTGCGGACGCGATGACCGAGCAGTTCCGCGCGAAGGGCATCGGGCGTGATGAGCAGTTCGTGACGGTGCGATCGGGCATGGAGACCGAGCACTTCCTGAACCCCAAGCCCACAGAGACCCGCGAGGCCATGCGGGCCGAGCTGGGATTCGGTGATGATGACTTTGTGATCGGCACGGTCGCCCGCCTCGCCGAGCACAAGGGTCACGACGACATCCTCGACGGGATCGGCATCGAACTGGCGAACAACCCGAACTGGAAGCTGCTGTGGGTCGGCGACGGCTGGTGGAGCGAGCGGTTGCTGGGTCGGGTTGCAGAGATGGGCCTGTCCGATCAGGTCATCACCACCGGGCTGGTCCCCCAGCACCGGGTGGGTGCGATGATGCGGGCGATGGACGTGCTCCTGCACCCGAGCTATCGCGAGGGGCTGCCGCGGACGGTGCCGCAGGCACTGCTGTGCGGCGTGCCGGTGTGCGCGACCGACACGGACGGGACACCCGAGGCGTGCATCGACCCGGATGTAGACGCTGCGCACTCGACCGGGCGGATTTTTATGGTGGGCGACACCGCAGGGCTTCGCGACGCGGTCGTCTGGATGCATGAGCACCCGGAGGAACGCCGCGCGATGGCGGCACGCGGGCGGGCGATGTGCGCCCAGATGTTCTCCACGGACGCGATGGTGCAGGGGCTTGAGTCGGTCTACGCGCGGGCAATCGAGCTTGCGGAATCGCGATAGCGCAGACAGACTCAGTCCAGATCGAGCTTGTGGCGACGCACGACCCAGAAGCGTGGGTCGCCGGGGTTCGGGCCGCCCCTGATCGGGCCACGCAGGAAGGCGCGGGAGAAGGCAATGATGCCGTTGAGCACGCGGAAGAGCCCGTGCCCGCTGGTGCGCTCGTCGTGGCGGACAAGTCGGTAGCCGAGGAGATGCAGGATCTGGCGCCGGAGGACGGCCGCCAGGTCCGCGTCGACGTAGAGGGTGGCGTCGTCGCGCGGGTAGACGCCGGGCATGTGGGCGATGAGCGCGTGCAGCCAACGCTGACGTCGCAGGCGGGCCGAGAGCCCGAGCCAGCCCTCGCCGACGCGGCGGACGATGAAGAAGCCGTCGTCGCCCTTGCGCTTCTGGCGTTGCTCGTTGGGCATGAACACACGTCCGCGCATGGGTGAGGTGATCGCCCGTTCATCCTCCGTGGCGATGATGGTGACGTCGCGTTTGATCTTCTGCCCGGAGCGGATGCCGTCGCGGATGGCGAAGCTCGGGTGGTGGATGGCGTAGCGGTATCGGATGTCGTAGATCTGGTCCTGCTCGATGCCCGCCGCATCGCGGAGCGTGCGCCTTGGGTCGTGGTCGTGGGGCAGGGCATCGATGGGAAGGATGCCTGTTGCGTCAAGCATGGTCCAGATGACCGCTTCGTGGACGTTGACGGCGTTGTCGTCCTTGTGCTGCCCGCCCTCGACGACCATGGACACGGCGCCCAGCTCGTTGGTCACGCGGTCCATCAGCAGCCCCGAGAGCTCTTCTTCGAATCCGAGGTAGATCGGCAGGGGCATCCTGCGTGCCAGGCGGCGTGCGGGGATGGAGTCCTCGAGCACAACGACCGGCGGCATATCAGCGCTGGTGGTGTGCAGGTCGATGACAATCATCCGCTCGCTCTGTGCGCGGATCGCGCGGAGGGCGGCGAGCAGCTCCTGCATCTCTGCGTGCTCCGGGCTGGTCGATGCAGGCAGGGCGATCTGCTCGTCGGTGAACAGGCGGTTGAGATCGTGGAGGATGTAGCGGGTTTCCGGCTCGCGGTGCGTGAGGGCGGCGATGTTGCCCCGCAGCGCGATCAGGCGTCCGTTGAACGCGCTCGGGTGCTCGCGGTTCAGGGCTTCGAGAACCCGCTGGGCTGCATAGATACCTGTGGGCTCGTTGCCGTGCACGCCACCGACAATCACGAGTGTGACGCCGGTCGATGTGCGCTCGCTGTGGAGCGATTCGTAGCATCCGATCTCTCGGTCGTGGTGCTGGTGTGTCTGTGTATCGCCTGAACGGGCGGCCTGGGTCATGGCTGATTCTTGGGGTCGATGCTCGGGTTTTCACGCAGCTGCTGCTCGAGGAGCTGCCCGGCGATGCGCATGAAGTCGTGCTCCGTCACCAGCCCGACGAGCTTGCGGTCATGCACGACCGGCAGGCACGATGCGCCGTTGCGGCGCATCATGTCGATCGCGTCGAGCGTCGGTGTGTCCGGTGTGGCCGTCACCGGGTCGCGCTGCATGATCTCGGAGACCGACACGGAGCCCTTGGCACGCAGGGTCGGGTCCGCGACCACACGGAGGATGGACCGGTAGCTCACGAGCCCGACGAGGTTGTGCTTGGCGTCCTCGACGGGGATGTGGCGGATCTTCTCCCAATCCATGATGGAGGCGGCCAGGTCGATCAGCTCGTCCTCCTGCACGGTGAACAGGTCCGACCGCATGTACTGCCCGACGCGTGTGTAGTGGCGTGTCCAGCACCCGCCCTCGTTCATCTCGGCGAGCTCCCACTCGTGAACGGGGGTCGCGGAGCGTTGGCGGGATATGGTCGCGGCGGTAAGGGCGCTGAGGCGCTCGGCTCGTGTGCCGTGCTCATGGATCTTGGCGACCGAATCGAGCATCCAGCGCGCCCCGTTGCGGCCGGATGCGACGCGCGCCTCGATGATGCCCATGTAGTGCTCGATGTCCGCCTCATCGATGCCGCGTGATCGCAGTCCGGTGCGCGCGAGCGGGATGAGCTCTTCGAGCAGCAGGTCGCGGACTGAGATCGTCGCGTTATCGAGCCAGTGCATCTTGAAGTGCATGCCGTTGCGTGCGGAGGCGACAAAGTTCGCGCGGGCGTGCTCGAAGGGGATGCGCTCGGCCAGATCCGGGTAGACCTTCGGGATCTGCACCATGAGCCCGAACCAGAGGGCGGCGTTGGCGATCTCATCGGGCACGCTGGGGCCGGAGGGGAGCACGCGGTTCTCGATCCGCAGGTGCGGCATGCCGTTGGTCGTGCCGTAGCACGGGCGGTTCCAGCGGTAGACGGTGGAGTTGTGGGTCTGGAGCCCGGCGAGCTTGGGAACCTCGCCCTTCTCGACCATCTCGATCGAGTTCTCGAGCTCGCCGGTGCCGAAGAGCGACCGGAACCGCACCACGTCGTCGCGGTAGATCTCGAGCACGGATTCCTTGACCCATTTCTCGCCGAACCGGACGCGTTTGAGCACGTCACGCTGCGCCGGCATGTCCTCGCCGGAGGTGTCGACGGCCTGCTCGAAGATCGCGATGCGGGTCTCGTGCCAGAGGCGTTTGCCGAAGAGCACCGCGGAGTTGCACGCGGCGGCCAGGCACGGCGCGGTGATCAGCTGCGCGGTGTTGTAGGCGAGGGCGAAGTGCTCCGGGTCCACCTGATAGTGGAGCTGGAAGGACGTGTTGAGCCCCTCGACAAGCACGTTGTCGTGCACGAACTTGAGCTCGTCGATGCCCTTGATGCGGATCGAGTATCGCCCGTTGCGCGCTTCGGTGATGCGCTCGTTGAGGGCGAAGTAGCGCGGGCGCGGGGTCATGAAATCGAGCGTGAGCTGCTCCTGCGTGAGCGTGGGCAGGATGCCGATGAGCACGGGCTCCGCGTTCAGGTCTTTGGCGGCGGTGCGAGCGTTCTGCATGAGCCCGCAGATCTCCTGCTCCATGGTGGAGAGGACCGCGCCGCGCAGCTCGGCCGGGTCGAGGTTGAACTCGAGGTTGAAGCGCCCGATCTCGGTGGTCGCTTTGGGCTCGTTGAGCGACTCGAGCAGCTCGGGCCCGCACGGCGCGGGGTCGAATCCTGTATCGACGAGCGCGATCTCCTGCTCGGCGCCGATGCGGGTGATGCCCGTCTCGAACATGCCGCGCTGGAGCATCATTTCCAGGGCGCGGAGATCGTTGAGGACGTGCTGGATCGTCGCGCGGTGCTGATGGCCGCCCTGTTCCTGATCGATTTCCTGCACGCCCATGCGAATAGACCCCTGACATTCGATTGGCGTGCACGACTGAGCACGCGGACAGGGCATTGTGACCGAAATGGTCCGAAAACGCAAGACTCGGGTAAATGTTCGAAAATACAGAAACCTGAAACCGGTATCCTGACATACCGTATAGCTGGATACCCGGAGCGATGTTCTCACCGGGTCTTCGTGTGCGGATCGTTCCAGATCCGTGCGTTGGGGTCGTGGGTCCGCTCTGGTCTCGCGTGTTGATAGTCAGTTGATCAGGTGTCTGGGCGATCAATGGGTCGTCGGTCCATCTATCCATCGACAGGAGCTTGTCTTGCATCACGCGCGTACCGCCCTCGTCTCATCCGCCGCGGTTCTCGGCCTGCTCGCCGGGCCGCTGGGTGCGCAGCCGATGCAACTCCCGGATCTGCCCCGCCTTGATCTGCAAACGCACGAGTACCCGCGTGCCTACGAGGGTCAGGCCGTTGTGCGTGTCCGCACGACGACCCGTGCGCAGTACGAATCGATGATGCCGCTCGTCTCGTCGGTCTGGAGCGAGCGTGAGGGCGTGGGACTGCTGGATATCCAGATCGATCGCGAACACCTGAATACCCTGAGCACGCTCGGCATCGGTTTCGACGTGCTCATCGAAGATCTGCAGGCGCACCTCGACACGCGCTGGCAGGACATGCGTCGTCTCAATGCGCTTGATGCCGCCGCCCCACGAGGCGGCGTCGCGCATGACGACGCGTGGTTTGGCAACTACAAGCAGTTCGCCGACATCATCACCTACTTCAACAACATCGCGGCGACCCATCCCGGCATCGCGTCCATGAGCGATGTTGGGGACTCGCTCATGGGCAACGATGTCTACGCCCTGACACTGACGGGCCCGGAGACGCCAGGGAACGCGGTTGATGATCGCCCGGTGGTGCTCTGGAACGGGACGCAGCACGCCCGCGAGTGGGTCTCACCGATGACGGTGTCGTACATCGCGTCCAAGCTCGCCGCGGATTATGGCAGCGACCCGCGGGTGACTGGCATCCTGGATTCCACCCGGATCGTCATCGTCCCGGTCATGAACCCGGACGGGTATCTCTACACGTGGAGCGATGAGCGGTACTGGCGGAAGAACCGGCGCAGCAACAGCGACGGTTCGGTCGGTGTCGATCTGAACCGCAACTGGGGGTACGAGTGGGGTGGGGAGGGTGCCTCCGGATTCCCCGGCGACGATACATACCACGGCCCGAGCTCGTTCTCCGAGCCGGAGACGAGGGTGATGCGTGATCTCGCGCTCTCGTACGGCGATGACCTTGTCGCGCACATCGACTATCACACCTACTCGCAGCTGATCCTCTGGCCCTTCGGGTACGCCGAGGGCGTGCAGACACCAGAGCCCGACCGGACGTTCTTTGATGACCTCGCCACCGCGCTGAGCGACGAGATCCTCGCGTACTCGGGCGTGTTTTACGATCCCATCCAGTCGGTTGATCTGTACCCCGCAGCGGGCACGTGCACGGATTGGTTCTACGGCGAGATCGACGTCAAGTCACTGACCTTCGAGCTCCGCCCAAGCTCGGGCGCCGGTTTCGGCGGGTTCGATCCCGACCCGAGCATCATCCTCCCGACCGCGCAGGAGAACTACGAGGCGGCCAAGCTGTTTGTTGAGCGCACGACGCTCCCGATGACCTTCGCGCACGAGCCGGTGGACCTGGTGGCCGCGGGTCAGCAGACCGAGGTGCTGCTGCGGGTGACCGATGTGCTCGAGTCGCACGACCCGGGCACGGTGACGCTCTTCACCCGTATTGGAACCGACGACATTGAAATCGCTACACCGATGGCACCGCTCGGTGACGGTGTGTACAGCGCATATCTGCCGGCGAGCGCGTGCGGCGAGATCCTGTACTACTCGTTCGCGGCCGACACCGACGATGGTGTGTCCGTCGGCTTCCCAAGCAGCGGTTCGTACGAGGCGCTGGCGCAGGAGTTCGAGCTCAGCTTCGAAGACACCATGGAGACCGACACCGGCTGGACCGTCGGCAGCACGGCTGACGACGCGACGACCGGCATCTGGAACCGGATGAACCCGCAGGGCACCGATGCGCAGCCGGAGAACGACCACACTCCGGGCACGGGCACGGGCACGGACTGCTGGGTGACCGACGGCGTCGCTGGATCCGGGCTGGGTGACCGCGACGTGGACGGGGGGGCGACGACGCTGACCTCACCGATCCTCGATGCCATCGCGCTGGGAGATGACGGTGAGCTCGTGTACTGGCGCTGGTACTCCAACGATCAGGGCGCGTCGCCCAACAGCGACTCGATGCTCGTCCAGATCAGCAACGACATCGGAAACTCGTGGACCACCCTCGAGGAGGTCAGCGAGAACGCCAACGCCTGGGTGGAGCGCCGCTTCCGGATCGCGGACTACGTCGAGCCGACGGACATGATCCGTGTGAGATTTATTGCACGCGACCTGGGGGACGGGTCGATTGTAGAGGCAGGCGTAGATGACCTTCGTCTCGAAGCGGTTGGCTGTTCAAGCAACCCCGCCGATCTCAACGGCGACGGCATGCTCAACTTCTTCGATGTGAGTCTGTTCCTGAACGCGTACAACGCGGGCGACCCGCTCGCCGATTTCAACGGCGACGGAATCCTGAGCTTCTTCGATGTCAGCAGCTTCCTCGGGTACTACAACGAGGGCTGATCAAACCAAACTCCCCCCCAGGGGTGGACGCAGACACGGTTCCCCGCCGGGTCTGAACCCGTCCCCCCACGAGGCCCTGCCGCTCCCCAGCGGCGGGGCTTTTTCGTATTGAAATCCAGACGCCCTCGCCTATGATTGAGACTGGATCTCAATAGCTGGAGTAACGATGCTGACGAAGAGACTGAAGGACGACAACTGGGCACTGCACCAGATCGCGGAGCGTCAGGAGACCCCCGGATCATTGATCAAGGGCCAGATGCCGCGTGAGGGGTACGTCGGGATGATCGCGCAGCAGGTGCTGATCAACCGTGTGCTCGACGATGCGATGCGGGGCGCGATCAAGAGCGATCCTCGCGTGGGTGAGCTGGTGCTCGAGGAGCAGATGCTCTCGCCCTACCTGATAGAGGACGCGGCGTACTTCGGGCTCGATCTCGATGCAATCGAGCCCAACCCCGGCACGGCGCGCTTCATCGAGCATATCGGGGCGCACAAAGATCAGCCCCTGCACCTGCTCGGGCTGCACTATGTCCGTCTTGGCGCTTGCAACGGCAACCGGTTCGTGGCTCGGGTGGTCCGCAAGGCGTACGAGCTTGGTGAAGAAGGCACGCGCTACCTCGACCCGTTCGGCGAGACGCAGCGCGACAAGTGGATGGAGTTCAAGAACGCGCTCGACGCGATGCCCTTCGATGAGGCCGAGCAGGACCAGGTGTTCGACGGGACGCGCGCGGCGTACGTCGCGGCGATCAACCTCGATCTCGATGAGGCGATGAGCGCCGAGGCGCTGCTCGAGCAGCACGGGAAGACGCTGGACAAGAAGGCGTTCGAGGAAGGACACTCGGTGCATGTGCCGAGTCCGCACGGCTGAGTGCGGGTTCCATCACGGTTCGATTGAACGCTCGCGCCAGGTCGCGAGCGTTTTTCGTATCTCGTCGGCGACCTGCCCGAGGGTGGAGCTCGGGAGGAGCCCCTGCGGGTGGGTGATGACCCCGACACGTCGCTTGCGGATCGCGGGGAGGTCGAGGGTGGCGATGGGGCCGAGCGCTTGCTCGATCTGTGACCAGGTCATCGGGGTGGGTTCACCGACACGCTGGGTGTTCTCTTGTGGGGAGAAGATGAGGATCGAGTCCGGAGCGAGCGTGATGATGTCCTCGAGGTCGAGCTCCTGCCACATCCCGCCATCGACGAGCGCGGGCGTGATGCCCATACGCTGGATCATCTGCGCGTGGAACGAGCCAGGGCCCAGCGCGCCGGCGGGGTCGGTGCCCGCGAGCAGGAGCGTGCGACCGGCGAAGGTCGCGTCGTCGCCCATCGGTGCCCATGAGCGAACGAGGCGGGCGCTGGGGAGCTCGACGTCGAAGCGTGTGGTGGGGTTCACGTCAAAGGTTGTCGGGTCGCCGTCGGCGTTCGCGTCCGCCGGGAACCCGACCAGCTTGAGGTACAGGTCGTCCATCGTTGTGGCGATGTCATCGAGCGATTCGAGGGTATACGTCCAGATGGCCCAGCCGCGGTCGTCGGCGAGCGTTCGGATGCGATCGGGGATCGCGATCGAGTTCTCCTCGAAGATGAGGATGCTGGGATCGGCGGTGATGAGCATCTCGTCGTCGATGTCGATGTGCGATCCGACGACTGGGATCGAGGTGGAGAGCGCGTTGTCATACGAGTGACGCCCGACGATGTCGTCCTCGAACCCCAGATCACGCAGCATGATTCCGATGGCGGGAGAGAACACGGCGAACCTGGGCGAATCGGGCTCGCCGGCTTCTTCCGCGGCGGATGGGTTAGCGCTGTCAGCGGACTTCGAGCACGCGAGGAGCGTGATCAGGACGAGTAACGCGAGGATGAATCGGAGGGTGCGCATGTGAGCTGATACTAGCGCAGCGCCTCATGGATGCGGTTCTTGAGCGCGTGGAGGGCGTCGTCGTCGAAGAGGGGGAACGCCCATGTGCGGTCGTTGGCGATTTCGATCTGACGAGCATGGCCGCGGGCTTGCTCGATCTGCGATTTCAAGGATTTCAGGGCATCCGCGTTGCGGACGCGATGATCCTCGAGAACGCGGACGAGTTGCTGGTAGACGGGGTCGGGGTCCTCACCCGCCGCGCGTGCGTCGTCGATCCTGGTGACGAGCTCGTCGCGAGTGCGCTGGGTGTCGTCGTCGCCGACGAGCGCGGGGTGGTGGCGGGCGTGGTGGTAGCGCCAGTGGGCGTCCTTGAGACTAATCGCGTCTTGATCATCGATCCCGAGCGGGAGATAGACGGAAGCACTGGCGCGGGCCATCGGATTGAGCTCGATCTGGACCCATTCGCGGAACCACGCTTCGGTGACCTGATCGTATGACCAGCCGCCTGAGCCGTGGATGAAGAGCTCGGAGAGGAATGCGCGGCAGATGCCGCTCATGAGCAGCGCGCGGGGCGCGGTGCTGAACTGATCGAAGGTTGAGTCACTGACAGGGGTGCGTGCGTACCCGTCGCGAAGTCTCCAGAGGGGGCGCTCGGAGTCATCGTCGTTGATCTCGAGTTGGCGGATCCTTGCTTCGGGGTACTTCTCTGCAGCGCTGTTGTACGCGTGTATCGCGTCTCGTGGATCGAGGCGCATCTCGTTGCAGACATGGTCCCAGATCGCTTCACTTGTGAAGAGATCGGATGCGTAGATGATCTGGGGCGGGTCGATTTCGAGTCGTTCGGACGCGAGTTGAATCGTCGCGCTCGCGAACTGGCGCGCGAGGGTTGACTCGTAGGTGTAGCCGCGGAGGTACTCGACGAGATCGGATAGTCGATCGTCGTCCGATTCGATGGGGTTCATCGCGGGGAGCGATGCCGCGGGCACGCCCGGCGGGATGGATCCGGGTTCGAGGATCTGAACGGTGCGGGTGCGCAGGTCGTTGCCCGATCCGACGGGGACGCGGATCGTTTCGAGATCCACAATGTCCTGATCGGGGACGATCCAAACGCGCCCGGCACCGGTGGATTGAGCCATCTCGTGCTGGGCGATGAGCTTGGCGAGGATGCCGTTGTGGAAGACGATCGGCTGATGCCCGGACATCACGATCGGGCGATCGTCGGGGATCCCGAGCTGTGCTCGCGCGGGGTGCGGTGTGTGGGTACGCAGCGCGGCCTTCCATGATTCCACGCTCGGCTCGAGATCGATCTCGATGGATCTGTTTGTGCTCGTGATCGGCGTGCCCCCGGCCATGGTGTGCTTCAACAGTCTGCGAGCTGGGCTGCGCGTGCGGCCTCGGGGAGTCGATCGATGACCTGATCCATCGCGCGGTAAAGGACGCAGCGGTAGTGGTTCAGGCGGGTGGTCGGGTCGTCGAGCCCGCCACCGAAGGTCCGGTTCGGGTCGTTGTAGATGAGCTCGACGGGGATCTCGCCCACGCGGAGGTTGTTGGCCGCGGCCTGCACCCAGAGCTGCATGGGGAAGGCGTACCCGTCGTCGTTGATCTCGAGCTTCTGCATCGCGCTCACGCGGTGGGCCTTGAAGCCGCAGAACGAATCGGTGAGGTTGAACCCGAGGCGGGCGTTGATCTCCTTGGTGAGCGTCATGTTGATCGATCGCCGATCGCCCGGCGGCAGGTCCTTGGCCCACTGGTCGCCGTCACGCAGGTAACGCGAGCCGGACACGATATCGAGGTCGTCCTTTTCGATGGCTTCGAGGAAATCGGGGATGCGCTCAGGCTCGTGCTGGTCGTCGCAGTCCATCGTGATGACCCAGTCGTAGTTGTTGCGGTGGGCACGGTTGAAGATCTCGCGGATGGCGCGCCCGTACCCAGCGTTGGCCTCGTGGCGGATCAGGTCGAAGCCCATCTCGGGGCGCAGCTCATTGAGCACCTCGGGGGTCTTGTCGCTTGAGCCATCATCAAGGATGAGGATGTCGGGCGCGTAGGCGCTGACGCGCTCGAGCACGGAGCGGACGTGGTCCTGCTCGTTGTAGACGGGAATAGCAATAAGCGTGCGCATGAGGCCTCCTGTACGGTATTCAATGCGTGAAGATTCGATGAACCCCACGCTCTGGATACCAGAACGGTTGGTCGGGAATGATTATTCCACGCAAATCGAGTCAGGAGGGGGTGTTCTGATCGTTGTTTTGCGTCTCACGATCCTGCTGCTGGCGTGATTGCTGCTCGGATCGGGCGAGCGAGGTGTAGGCCGCGAACCCGAACGGCACACGATCGTCCTCTTTGCCGGGCCCCTCGAGGAGCTCCTGGGCCTGCTCCATCTTCTCGATCAGCGACTGCGACAGGGAATGGACCGAGATGATCTGTGAGATGGGGAGGGTGAAGTTCTCGCCCCCGGGTGTTGTGATGCGGAAGACGGTGCACTGGATGTCGTCGGAACGGGATCGGACCTCGTCGTTGCCGAGCATCGAGTAGGCGAATACAGGGTAGACGTCCGCGATGGGGATGCGTTGCCCGGCCGCGGTCATCACGGCCATGCGCCCATCGAAGAGCTCTGAAGTCGGCGAGGGGGACATCTCTGCGTCGGTCGGGCCGATGCCTGTGCGCCCAGCGCTCTCTGCGGCGGCCGCGGCGAGCCCCATGAGGATCTCGCGGCACACGTTCTGCCAGAAGACGTCGCGTCGGATCTGAACGCGGGCGATAGGGTAGGGATCCGGGGGCGTTGCGTGGGACGGGGTTTGCCCGTAGCCGTGAGCGAGCTCGCCGGAGGACGTGAGGGATTCGGAGTGGTCATGAAGGTCTGAGGGTTTGGGCATGGCCCTGGATCATATGCGCGGCGATAACCGGACCCAGACCGTGCGGATCCAACGTCTGCAATGACCCAGACCGCACAAGCGGAACAGGTAGGCGTGCAACTCCGCGCAGAGCGCTTGACACAGCCAAGTCGCGACGGTGCAGGGCCGATACACACGCAACGGAGGAGCGTCCATGAGCGGCAAGTCAAGCACCAACGCATTCAATGAAGTCCGAGCGATTCTCGGAAAGCTCGATCGTTCGATCGATGAAGCACGGTCCAAGCGACTCGAGCCCGATCAGCCCGTTCGGCGCGATCCGGCCCCATCCAACCAGCCCAGCCGCCCAGCGTCGTCCGAGCTCGACCGCGAGATCGGCGGGGGAAGCACTCCGGGGGCAAAGACCGAGCTGCAACGCAAGGGGGCCAGCTTCGGGCGGGCCAAGCCGCTGAACCGCAACGGCGAGGAGGGCCCAGACCGCGAGTGGAAGTCGCCCGGCGGCGATGAGCTGATCGGCTGATCGATCAGCAACAACGACGGATTATTCACGCCGCTGGGTTTCTGCCCAGCGGTTCATTTTTTGGACGAGCACGGGCAGCGGCAGCGCACCGTCGCTGAGCAACTCGTCGTGGAAGACGCGGAGGTCGAAGTCCTCGCCGAGTTTCTCCTCGAGCGAACGGCGGAGCTTGATGATCTCGATCTCGCCCATCTTGTAGCCGGTGGCCTGCCCCGGCCAGCCGATGTAGCGGTCCACTTCGGCGTTGATGTTGTGCTCGCTTAGGGCGCTGTTGGCCTTCATAAACTCGACCGCCCGCTCGCGCGACCACCCCTTGGCGTGCATCCCCGTGTCCACGACGAGCCGCATCGCACGCCACATCTCGAAGTTCAGGCGTCCGAAGTTCGCGTACGGGTCCTCGTAGAGACCGTGCTCGCCCTCGCCCATCTCCAGCCCGAGCTTCTCGGCGTAGAGCGCCCAGCCCTCGACAAAGCCCGTGAAGCCCATCGTCTTGCGGATAGGGTGCTGGTTCTGGATCTCCTGGGCGATCGCGATCTGGAAATGGTGCCCGGGGACGGCCTCGTGCAGGGTGAGTGCCATCATCTCGTACTTGGGACGCTGGTCGAGCTTGGTGAGGTTGGCGACGAAGTAGCCCGCGCGTGCGGAGCTCAATGACCCGGGGTAGTAATAGGCGGTTGGTGCGGATTCGGCGGAGAGACCCGGCAGGGGACGCACGCCGTAGGGCAGACGAGGAAGGTGCCCGAAGAGTGTGACAAGCTCGGGGTCGATGTCCTTGCACATGACCTTGTACCCATCAAGGAGATCATCGGGGTTGGTGTAGTAGAAGCGAGGGTCAGTGCGGAGGTACTCGGTAAAGGATTGGAACTTGGCGTCGGCGCTCGCCCAGGTCTTGTCGTTGCCGATCCAGTCGGTGCGTTGGATGACTTTCATCATCTCGTCCCTGATGCGCCGTACTTCGTCGAGCCCGATCCGGTGAACATCGTTCGCGTCGTACTGCGGGAGGGTCGTGTGGGACGTGATCATCGCGCTGTAGCCCTCAACGCCGTCGATCCCCTGAGCCGCGCCGATGGTGTCGCGGCACGCCGGGAGGTACTCGTTGCTCAGGAAGACCGCGAGCTCCATATAGACGGGGATGATGCGCTGCACGATGATCTCGCGGGCCTCGACGGCCAACGGGTCGTCATGATCGAGATCCTTGAAGGGCTCATAGAAAGGCGACAATGTCGGGTCTTCGCGGAATGCGGGGTCGGCCTGGGCCATGGCCTGCTCCACTGCGGGCTCAACAACCACGCGGGGCGGGACGCGCCCTTCCGCCACGCCGAGGCGCATGTTGTCCATGTGGTCGCCGACGACGATCGGCACACGCTTCAGGCGGGTGAGGTAGTCGGCGTAGTGCTCGCGGGTGATGAGCGGGACGCTGTCGCCCATCTGCGGCAGCCAGACCTGCGGCCCCCCGATAGAGGTCACGGGCATCTGCCACTGCTTGTACTGAGCCAGCCGCTGCCCCTGCTCCCACTGATAGATCAGCAGATCGGCGCTGAGGTGGTCTCGCTCGGAAAAGCCAGATCGGTCGATCGCGCGGAGCTCTTCGAGCAGCGATGCAAATCGCTCGGTGTTCTCCTCGATCGCCTTGGCAGAGTTGTCCCCGAGCTTGTCGTTGCGGGATTCGTCCTCAAGGAGCGGCCCGATCCCCATCGGGTCGTTCTCATACATCAGGTCGATGGCCCGGTTCATGAGGTCCCAGAGCGCTGGGTCACGGTCGGGGGGGCACTCGGGGAGATAGTCCTGGGCCGAAACGATCGGCGTGAGGACCAGCAGGAGCAGGATCGGGAGCACACGGGCGAATCGGGCGTGGATGTTCATGCCCTGAGCATAGTGCGGACGAGGGTGGAGCACCAATTTCGAGCCCTCGGCGTTGGCAAGCGGTCGGCGTGGGCGTACGATTCACCCCGATCCGAGGAAGGATCAAGCCATTCGGGGGAATGGTGTAATTGGTAGCACGAGGGATTCTGATTCCCTTAGTTCGGGTTCGAGTCCCGGTTCCCCTACTTTCTTGCTTGCTGCACGCCCGGGCCCTTGCTCGGGCGTGCGCTTTTCTATACTGAGCTTGATGCATCAGATGAATCCAGACGATCCGCTTCCCAACCCGGTCTCGCTCTCGAGCAAGCTCGATATCGCCAAGAACTGGCTGCCCCGCTATACGGGGATGTCGATCGACAGCTTCGGCGACTACGTCCTGCTCACGAACTTTTCGAACTACGTGACCGACTTTGCCGAGCGCTTCGGGTGCGACGTGCAGGGGATCGGTCGCCCGATGCAGGCCGCGACGAACAGCGCCGGGTTGACGATTGTCAACTTCGGCATCGGCTCGCCCAATGCGGCCACGATCATGGACCTGCTGGGCGCACGCATGCCCGACGGCGTGCTGTTCTTGGGCAAGTGCGGCGGGCTCAAGGACTCCACGGAGATCGGGCACTTTGTCCTGCCGATCGCGGCCATCCGCGGCGAGGGCACCAGCGACGACTACTTCGCGCCCGAGGTGCCTGCGCTGCCCAGCTTCAAGCTGCACAAGTTCGTCTCCGACAAGGTGATCGAACGCGGGCAGGAGTACCGCACGGGCGTGGTCTACACCACCAACCGGCGCGTGTGGGAGCACGACAAGAAGTTCCGTGGGCGTCTGAAACGCATGACGGCCCTGGCGATCGATATGGAGACGGCCACGGTGTTCATCGTGGGGCACCACAACCAGATCAGCCGCGGGGCGCTGCTGATGGTTTCTGACGTGCCGATCACGCCAGAGGGCGTGAAGACGGAGGAGTCGGACAAGCGCGTCACAGAGAAGTTCGCGAAGCTGCACCTGGAGATCGGCATCGACGCGATGACCCACATCGGGACGCAGGGCGAGCAGATCCGGCACTTTACGTACTGAACCCGAATGAGAAGGCAAGGCCGAGTCATCGCGCTGATCGAGGAACTGCGAGGGCAGCATCCGAGTGATCAGCGCCGTGATCGAGTTGAGCAGCTCATTGAGCGCATCAATAATGAGCCACGTGTCGGGTTCATTGGAAAAGTGCTGATCGGGCTTGTGATTGTCGTCTGTCTCTATCCCTTCATACTCATCTTCGGTAAGAGCCCGACGCTCTCATTTCTAGCGAATCTCCCGATTTGGCTCGTGTATCTTTGGATGATCGGTGGTTTGCTTGTTGTGGCTTGGGGTGCGGCCCGACTGCCGAAGCGTTTCAATCTACAGTCGGTACAGATTCACCCAGCATGCCATCAATGTCAGTACAGCCTCGATGGTCATGAGTCCGTGCTCGGCGAGGACATCTGGGTTGGGCCGGAGGTCTGTCCGGAGTGTGGCGAGCGGTACCCGGCGATCGGGTGAGGATGACTCTCAGGGTGCCACTACTCGCGTCGCAGACGCGCAGTAGTGTCTTCAGAACTACTCAAGAGCACTACTGCGCCGCTTCGCGTCGAGTAGTGGCACCCTGCAACGTGAGTTGGTCGTCGCCGTTGGGGTTCCCTTGTCGGATCAAAGCATTGCACCCGATGCACTTGATTCTTGGGGGACCCCCTCCGCCTCGTGTTGCTCGGCAACTCCCCCGCCGGGGCGGGGAGGAGGCAAAAACAGAAAACGCCCCAGGCGCTACCTGAGGCGTTTTCCACTTGGTCATGCAACGAGTCGAGCGATTGATCAGATCGTCTCGGTTGCCGGCCCGCGGAATCCGCAGGGCCGAATCCTGACCCACCACCGCAAATAGAGCACAGATCCGGCGCCGTGCCAGCCGCTTGGGTGATTTTTCCGGACCCAAACACAATCTTGACAATGGCTCAGGACTCCTCCAGCGTGTAATCTTCTGTCACTGCTTCACTTACGTCGCCATGCAGCGAGGCGAGGATCCGGTCCACGTGGACGTGGCTGGTCTCAATAAAGACCTTTGTGCGGCTCTGGGTGCCCGCGGAGCCCGTGCCGGCGACGTACACGCCTGGCAAATTGGTCTCCATGGTCTTCAGGTCGTGCTTGGGCTTCTTGTCGTCGCCCAGCAGCTCGACGCCCAGCTGGTCAAAGAGATCGCTCTTCTGCACATAGCCCGTGAGGAGGAGCACGAATCGCGACTCGATGGACTCGCCCGTGTCGAGAGTCGCGTGGGGGGGGGGAGATGCTGGTGACGTTGGCGTGGGGGATGTAGCGGATCTTGTCCTTCTTGATGAGGTACTCGATCTCGGGGTAGAGCCAGTACTTGATGCGGTCGGGGTCGAACCACTCGCCGCGGTGCACCATGGTGACTTTGGCGCCGGCACGGAAGAGGCGGATGGCAGCCTCGACGGCCGAGTTCTTGCCGCCCACGATCGTGACGGGCTGATTGGCGTACTGATGCACGTCGCCGAGGTAATGCGAGACATGGGGCAGGTCCTCGCCCGGGATGCCCAGCATGCGTGGGAGGTGCATGTCGCCGATGGCGAGGACGATGCGCTTGGCGTGGATCGGTTCGAGCGGATCGAGTTCGTTCGCATCGAAGTGTGTTTCAGGTTCGCCTCCGACGCCGTGGAATGAGCGGGCGGCGTGGAGGATGAATCCGTTGTCGTCCTTGTCGATGGAGATGACGCGGGTGTATGTTTCAATGTCGAGGTTGTGGGTGCCGACGACGGAGCGGAGGTAGTCGAGGTAGTTCTCGCGGGTGGCCTTCTCTTCGTTGGCCACGACGAGCGGGACGCCGGCGATCTCGATCCGCTCGGGCGATGAGAAGTACTTGGTGCCCGGCGCCCACCACTGCATCGTCGATCCGACCTGCCCGGCCTCAAGATGGAGGTATTCGAGCCCGGCCTTCTTCATCGCGACGGCGAGCTCGATGCCGATGGGGCCGGCGCCGATGATGACGATGTCGGTTTCACGCATAGAGGAACGGTAGGCGTGGGTGTTGATCTCCTCCCCCGTCCTGACGGGGGAGGTGGCACGCCGCAGGCGTGACGGAGGGGGGGCTTCAAGGACCGTGTGTACAGAAAAGCGAGAGAAGACCCCCTCCGCCTCACTTCGTTCGGCACCTCCCCCGTCAGGACGGGGGAGGAGAGGTTTATGCCTGCGCAGCGACGAGTTCCTGCAGGCGATCAAAGCTCATCCCGGCTTTGAGTTCGGGCTCGCCGCGTTCGATGTCCCAGGCGCGGACATCGCGCATGGTGTCTTCGAGGGGGCGGTTCTGCAGCCCGACGGCAACGGCCTTGGAATAGTCGACCCGGTACATGGACATCACATCATCGTTGATCCAGGTCGGGATGTCGCGGTAGGGCTTGATGTCGTGTTCTTCGAACCACGATGCGGGGGCTTCGAGCAGCTTCGCGGTTGAGTCGAGCGCGGCGTGCGTGCGGTTGATGAACTGGTGTAGTGTCAGCCCGGGCTGGGGGCCGGCGCAGTTGTAGGTGCCGGTGAGCTTCTCGCTGAGGCACTTGAGGAAGAACGCGGCCAGGTCGCGCGAGTCCACGAACTGGGCGAGCCCGACGGGCGGCTCGGGGATGATGACGGCGTCTTGCGTCGCGAGGGCGCGCGTCCACCAGGTGACGCGATCGGTCGGGTCGTTGGGGCCGGCGATGATCGAGGGGCGGGGGATGACGTGGTTGTCCGGGAAGACCTCGTGGACGACCTGTTCGCAGAGGACCTTGAGCCCGCCGTAGGTTTCGCCGGTGATCTCCTCGACGGTCGGGTCTTCGAGTTGATTCAGTTGTTCCCACGACCACTCTTCGTTTGGTTGGGCGTCCGGGCTGGTCGGGTAGACGGAGATCGTGGAGACAAAGAGGTAGAGGTCGGTGTGGTCCTTGAGGAGTTCGCAGGACGCGCGGACAACGCGGGGGGTGTAGCCGCACATGTCCACGACGGCGTCGAAGCTCTCGCCGGAGTCGAGCAGGGCCTTGATTGCGCCAAGCCCGTCGCCCTTGTCGTTGGGGTCCTTTGGGTCGCGATCGCCCACGAGGTGGCGGACAGCGTCGGGCAGGCCCGGTGCTTCGGGCGAGCGGTGGAGGATGGTGAGCTCATGACCCGCTTCGCAGGCCTGCTCGACGAACGAGCGGCCGGAGAACTGGGTCCCGCCGAGGACGAGGATGTTCATGCACGAGGGTAGGGACGGGGCGGGCGTGGGTTGCCGGGCATGGCGGTTTGTCGCCCAGAAACGACGATTTTGAGCAAATAGGCGGTTTTCATGAAACGGGATCGGGGATCTTCCGTATATAGTATACACTAGGTTAGTATTTACTATTCACAGGGGAACGTTCATGCTCAATCTCACCTTCGGCTGGATCTGGATCACGATGGGCTTCCTCTCGGGGGCCGTGCTCGGGATGGGGTTCCATCGCGAGGGGTTCATGGGCGGCTACGACAGCTGGCAGCGCCGGCTGGCCCGCTTGGGGCACATCGCGTTCTTCGGGACTGGATTTCTGAATCTCGCGTACGCCTGGACCCGGTTCATGGCGTCGCCCAGCGCGGTGCAGGTCGGATCAGCTTGGTGGTGGGCGTCGTGGTCGCTCCTCGTCGGGGCGATCGCGATGCCCACGTGCTGCCTCATCTGCATGCGCTGGAAGAAGGCGAAGCCCGTCTTCGCGCTGCCCGTGGTGTCGCTGACAGCCGGCGGGGTGCTGATGGCATGGATTCTGATTGGGATGAGTATGAACGGAGGTGGATGATGCGGATCGGACTGATCGCGATGAGCGGCGTGCGTGTGCAGGACGCGGAACTGATGAAGCTGGGCCTGACGCTGCCGGGCTTTGTGGAGCGGAGCGAGGTGATCGCATCGTTGCCGAGCCTGTCGTTGTTGACGCTCGCGGCCCTGACGCCGGATGACGTCGAGGTGAGCTATCACGAGGTGGACGATATCGATCGCGACACGGTGCCGGACCTGGGGTTCGATCTGGTCGCGATATCGACGATGACGGCGCAGGCGCTCGACGCGTACGCTGTCGCGGACCGGTTCCGCGCGTCGGGCCTCACCGTGGTGATGGGCGGCTTGCACGCGACGTGCGTGCCCGAGGAGTGCATGCAGCACGCGGACTGTGTGGTGGTGGGCGAAGGCGAGAAGGTCTGGCCCGCGCTGCTCGATGACTTCCGATCGGGGACGCTGAAGTCGCGCTACGACGGCGATGGGGCGTTCGATCTGGCCGAGTCGCCCATGCCCCGCTTCGAGCTGCTGGACGTGGATCGCTACAACCGCCTGACGGTGCAGACGACGCGCGGTTGCCCACACAAGTGCGACTTCTGCGCGAGCTCGATCATGCTGACCAAGGGCTACAAGGCCAAGCCGGTGGACAGGGTGATCGCGGAGATACGGGCAATCAAGGCGATCTGGCCACGTCCGTTTATTGAGCTGGCGGACGACAACTCGTTCATGATGCGCGGGCACGCGTATGAGTTGCTCGACGCGATGAGGCACGAGCGGGTGAGGTGGTTCACGGAGTGCGACATTTCGATCGCGAAGGACGAGGTGCTGCTGACGAAGATGGCGGCCGCGGGCTGCCGGCAGGTGCTCGTGGGGCTCGAATCACCCGTGAGCGAGGGGCTGGATGGCATCGAGACCAACAGCAACTGGAAGCTGGCGCAATACCCGAAGTACGAGGATGCGGTGCGGACGATCCAGTCGCACGGGATCACGGTGATCGGGTGCTTTGTGTAGGGGTTGGATGGGCACACGCCGAGTGTCTTTGATGCGGTGTACGACTTCGCGGCCCGGACGAACCTGTACGACATCCAGGTGACGCTGCAGACCCCATTCCCGGGGACGGGGTTGTACCGGCGGCTCGAGGCGGAGGGACGACTGACCCACCCGGGGCGCTGGGATCGGTGCACGTTGTTCGATCTGAATTACAAGCCGATCGGGATGACCAGCGCCGAGCTGGTAGACGGCTTCCGCGGGCTGGTGAGCCGATTGTACACGCCGGAGTTCGTGAAGCAGCGCCGGGAGGGGTATCACCGGGAGTTGCGGTCGGCCAAGAAGCACGCCGTGTGAGATTCCGAGCGAGAAACGAAGGTTGCTCGCATAGGGTGAGTGAGTTCGCGCATACCCAACCCCATGGAGGACACCACGATGAACATCACACTCGATCAGGCGCAGCAGGTTATCGAGGCGGCGCGGAAAAATCGCAGGAGCTCGGCACGAAGATGGACATCGCCGTCATCGACGCGGGGATGAACCTGACCGCGTTCGCGCGGGAGGACGGGGCGTGGCTCAGCTCGATCGATATTGCGATGAAGAAGGCGAAGACGGCCCGCGGCTTCGATATGGACTCGGGCGAGATCGGCAAGCTGGCGCAGCCGGGCGGGCCGCTGTACAACATCGAGCACTCCAACGGCGGGCTGATCAGCTTCCCGGGCGGTGTGCCGCTGCGCAACGGCGACGGCGAGATCATCGGCGCGATCGGCGTGTCGGGCAGCACGGTCGAGCATGACCATGCCGGGGCGGCGGTGGTGAGCTGAATGCTCCTGTGAGGTTCATTCCGCCCGGCGGCGTGCCCTTGCGAGCATCGGCAGAGCGAGCGCCAGCAGCGATGCGGGCGCGGGGACGACGCTGAGCGTGACGCCCTGCGCGTGCACATCGGTCTCGAAGAAGAGCGCCCCGTCCAGCTCAGGCAGCTCGATCAGGTCGAACTCGCCCGTGAGGGTGTCGGCGCTGATGATGTCGAAGGACTGGCCGAACTCGGCGACGAAGTCGCCGGCGATGGCGACTTCGAGGGTGCCCCCCGCGATCAGGTCGTGGACGCTGAGCGTGTCGAAGTCGGTGGTCGAGCCGATGTCGAAATGGAGAGTGCCGCCGAGAGCGGAAGAGTGATGAGTCACTGTGTTGTCTAGCTGCCCGCCGAAGTACAGCGAGCCGTACTGATCCGCTTCACCCGGATCGATCACTGAGCCTTCATTGTTCGTGACGTCGCCCAGCAAGCTGCCTGTACCTTGGATGAGGGATTGCGATGCGAACCTCATGACCTTTGATTGAGCATCAACCGTGCCTCCGTTGCGGAGCGTGAGGACGGCGTCGCCGACGGGTGGGTGGTCGTCTGGTAGATTGATGTCCCTGCCGGTATCGAAGAATACCCCTGTAATCTGTAGCACTGATTCTGGCCCATCAATGATGAGCGAGCTGCCTTCCGAAGTCGTTGCGAGCAGCAGCGCATCGGTTGTTTCGATACGGGCACCATCTCGGATTGTAACCTGAGCCGATCCCCCTGCGCCAATGACCATGCCGTTTGCGTTTGGGCCCATGGTGGTCCTGATCAATGTGCCCTGACCTGCAACATCGAGGCTCGCGGTGGCGCTATAGGTTCGGTCTGGCGCGTACCGGCGCCCTGCGATGATCAGTTGATCTACGTTGGCGATAGATCCCTGATTGACATACGCCTCTGCATGCCCCTGCCACCCAATCTCCAACGCGAACTGTGTGTTTAGTTGCGCGCCGTCTGTGAGAGTGAGCGCGCCGAAGGATCCCTTATCGCGTGCGAGGAGGAGTGAGCCGAAGCCATTCCAGTTACTTGTCCCGCCCCGTTGGATCAGTTCACCCATGCCAAACCGCCCATCGAGTGTTGTCCCGATGATCCCGGACCCAAGAGTTAGATCGAGGCTGTCGATCTCTGCAACACCACCATTCGCGATGATGGCGTACTCGCTTACTCCCGGAGGCATACCTTGGGACCAGTTCGCCGGATTGGTCCAATCTCCGATGCTACCGATCCAGTCGTTGGTGTTGCCGGCAAGGGTCGTGCCGGCGAGGGACATGGTGAGGGCGATGGTGGCGGTGCGGGTGCTGAGCATGGATGAGTCCTCAAATTATGGATGATGAATAACGAAACCTACATCCGATACGGGCGTGGTGCCAGCGGGTTGTGGGCGGCGAGAGCATTTATGCGGGCCCAGATCGGGGCGATCCGGGTGCGGATCGGGCGGTTCTGGACGCTAGAATCCTCGGATTGAACGCATCGCGGCTTGGGATCGGGGCGAAACCCGTCTTTGGACCCCTGCCGCAGACCCGGAGTGCCCCAATGCCCAAGAAACAGTGGGAAGACAGCCTGACCCAGCACTACCTGCTCAAGCGGATCCCCACGGCTCCGTTCGGGCATATCCGTGACCGCCACGTCGTCAAGTACGACGAGTACGTCAAGACCGGCGGCTACGAGGGGCTGCGCAAGGCGCTGCAGATGAAGCCCGAGGACGTCACCAGTGAGGTGAAGGACTCGATGCTGCGTGGACGCGGCGGCGCGGGCTTCCCCACCGGGCTCAAGTGGACCTTCCTCCCCGATCCTGACGGCGGGCAGCGCTACTTGGCGATCAACGCGGACGAGTCGGAGCCGGGCACGTTCAAGGACCGCCTGCTGATGGACTTCGACCCGCACGGGCTGCTCGAGGGCATCGCGATCTGTCAGTACGCGTGCCGGCTGGATAAGGCGTACATCTTTATCCGCGGCGAGTACCACCACCAGGCGCATGTGCTCGAGAATGCGATCAAGGAAGCCTACGAGAACGGGATCTTCGGCGAGAAGGGCCTGATGAACCAGGGCGGCAACGCCTCGGGTGATCCGTTCGTCGCGGACTGCTACGTGCACCGAGGCGCGGGCGCGTACATCTGCGGCGAGGAGACGGCGCTGCTCGAGGGCATCGAGGGCAAGCGCGGGTGGCCGAGGATTAAGCCGCCCTTCCCGGCGCTCAAGGGGTTGTTCGAGCGTCCGACGATCATCAACAACGTGGAGACGCTGCAGCACCTGCCGTTCATCATGACGGACGGGGCCAAGGCGTTCAACGAGCAGGGCGTGGAGAGCACCATCGGCGGGCCTCCGAGCTTCGGCACCAAGCTGATGGGTGTCTCGGGCCATGTCGAGAAGCCGGGGTGTTATGAGCTCGAGCTCGGGATCCCGCTGCGGACGCTCGTCGAGGACTACTGCGGCGGTATCCGCGGCGGCAAGAAGTTCAAGGGCGCGATCCCCGGCGGCGTGTCGATGGGCATCCTCGGAACGGATCAGTACGAGGCCGAGCTCGACTTCGACATCGGGCGCAAGTACGGCGTGCTGGGTCTGGGGACGGCTGGGCCGACCGTATTCGATGAGGATACGGACATGGTCTCGGTTGCGCGGAACATCACGCGTTTCTTCAAGCACGAGAGCTGCGGGCAGTGCACCCCCTGCCGCGAGGGCTCGGGCTGGCTGTACCAGATCATGACCCGTATCGAGGCGGGCGACGCGAAGAGCAAGGACCTGGACATCGCGATGGAGATCGCGAACTCCATGGGCTCGATGCCCGGCACAACGATCTGCGGTCTCGCGGACGGCAACGCCTGGGCGGCGCGGACGATCATGGAGAAGTTCAGCGAGGAGTTCGAGTCGCGGGTCCAGCGGACGTACGTGCCGGTGACGATCAACATGGGCGAGCTGGCAGGGGCCTGATCGACCATATGATTTCGACCACAACGCCCGATCGATCGGGCGTTTTCCATGGGCGAATAGAAATGGGTCATCGGGTGTTTACTTGCTTGGCGCGATGGGGCGCACAAGGAGCACGGGTATGTCCTCGATCTCGAAGCCGTTGCGGATCACGAGCTGGGTTCTGCAGATCATCGCCGCGTTCATTCTTGGGCAGACGCTGTTCTTCAAGTTTACTGGGGCGGAAGAAACGAAGGCACTCTTCGAGGTGCTCGGTGCTGAGCCGTGGGGTCGATACGCGTCGGGTGTGATGGAGCTGATCGCGGTGGTGTTGCTGCTGATCCCTCGAACAAGCGTGGTCGGGGCCATGCTCGCGCTGGGCGTGATCCTTGGGGCGATCGGCGCACATCTCACAAAGCTGGGGATCTCCATCGATCCGGTGGCGCTGGGGAACGAGGCGCTTGAGCCTCTGGCGGGGCCAATGCTGTTTGTGATGGCGGTGGTGGTGCTGGTGTGCAGCGTGTCCGTGATTGTGATCCGACGAAACGAGATCCCCTTTGTAGGGGGGCGATCGGCGTAGGTGTTCCCGAGTCCGATGCGTGAACCCTTTCGTAAGCACAGATCTGTGCTGCTCACGCAGCAATTTCCGTGCTCGCTGTGGTGCGCGCTTGTGAGTTGATGGAACTCATGAGGTTGCCAGAAAAGATGCGTAGAACAACCCGATATGTTCGTCATGAAGAGCGTTCACGGGAAGATACTGGTGCTGCTATGCATGACGTCGCTCGTGATCGCAACCGTTGTGCTGATCGCGCACTCCGGGGCGGTGGGTGGCGAGTCGGCCGCATGGATGCAGGGCCTGACGTGCTCAGACGAAACGCACGATCATGCGACCGGCTATGCGGCAATCGATTTCTTCTCGGGCGACGGCTCGTACATGGCGCGCACCCACTGCATGGTCACGTCCGAGGGCGGCACGGATTGGGCGTGGGTTTGGATCCTTGTCGGGCTCAATGTCCTCGTGATCGCCGGGTACATCAAGATCTTTATCTTCTGGCGCCGGGCATATCTGCAGGAAGAGGAGCAGGACCGCAATACCAAGCTGATGGATCTCGCATGGATCTTCCTGTGGTGCGCAACGTGCGGCTACCTGTCCTCGATCGTGCTCTTCTTCTGGCCGGGGTATCGCTTGCTCGCGCTGGCGCTCTGCCCGCTCGCGTTCTTCACGTGGAAGTTTGCCGCGAATCTCGATGCGTTTCGCCTCTCGCTGAGCGCCAAGCGACTCGCTCGTCAGCTCAACGAGAGTCTGAAAGAGCAGAACGAGCGTTTGAGCAGGGAAGTCGAGATCGCGACAAAGGAGCTGCGCGTCGCGACGCTCGAGGCGGAGCAGGCGAACCAGGCCAAGGGCGAGTTCCTGGCGCGGATGAGCCACGAGATTCGCACACCGATGACGGCGATCCTCGGCTACCTGGACATCGCGATGGAGGAGGGGGATTGCCCACCCGGCTGCCGTGAACACCTGCAGCGCGTTCAACGCAACTCGAACCACCTGCTCGCGCTGATCAACGATATCCTCGATGTTTCGAAGATCGATGCTGGCGAGATGGCGTACGAGTTTGTCCCCTGCTCGCTGAGCGAGATCGCTAGCGGCGTGATCGAGCTGCTGCAGAAGAAGGCGGACACGGCTGGGACCCGCCTGAGCCTGGAAATCGATCCTGACGTGCCGGATTGGGTTCGCACGGATCCAACGCGGGTCCGCCAGCTGATCACCAACCTCGTCGGGAACGCAATCAAGTTCACGCGTAACGGTGATGTGCGTATCCGGATCGGCTCGGTCACCGATGGGCAGGGTGATTTCTGCGGCGTCGAACTCCGCGTATCGGATACCGGGATCGGGATGACGCCCGAGCAATCGGTGCGTGTGTTCGAGCAGTTCAATCAGGGGGCGGACCACGTCGCACGCGAGTTCGGCGGGACCGGGCTGGGGCTGACGATCGCACGTCAGATTTCACGCGCACTCGGCGGCGACCTGACGGTCACCTCGGAACTCGGATGCGGGAGCGAGTTTACCTGCACGCTGCTGTGCGCCGCGTGCGAAGGTCCGGAGCAAGCATCGGGTGCGGATCGTCATAAGACAACCAGTCCAGAGCTCTACAAGGCGGCGCTGGGAGGCAGGAAGATCCTGCTCGTCGAGGATACCGAAGACAACGTAAGGCTGGTTCGGCATCACTTTGGGAAGATCGGCGTGGAGGTCGAGCTCGAGTCCAACGGGCAGGCGGGGATGGACCGTGTGCTCGCGGAGGATTACCGCGGCAATGGGTTTGAGCTGGTGCTCATGGATATCAGCATGCCGGTGATGTCGGGGATTCATGCGCTTCGAGAGATCCGCCTCGCGGGCTGCGATGTCCCGGTTGTGATGCTCAGCGCGCACGCGTTGATGGAAGAGCAGCAGCGCTGTATGGAAGCGGGCGCGTCGGCATACTGCACGAAACCCATCGACTTTGACGCGCTGTTCGCGTGCTGCGTGGACCTGCTTACGGGAGACCGCAGGGACGCGGCATGAAGCCGATGAAGATATAAAACGAGACCGCCCCTTTCGGGTGCGGCCTCTGACGGAATCGGGTCCGTACGCGTTGCGTGTTCTGGTTGAATCGGATCAGTCGTCGATGGGCTTCTCGCGCTTCTCGTCGCCGTTGCCATCACGGTTCTGGTTGCGATCGCGACGCTGGGGGCGTGCGTCATCGCCGTCCATGCCCCGGCGGGCCGGCTGGGCGCGGTCACCACGCTCACCATCGCGGGCTCGTGACTCGGCACGGACGCGGGCCTTGACGACGGCCTCCTTGAGCGCGTCCATCTGCTCCTCTTTGAGCGTGCTCTTGATGTTCTTCATCGCGGTCTTGGCCGCGGGGGAGTTGTTGATCATCTCCCGGAGCTTGCGTGCCGCGGGCGTCTCGCCCTGATCCCTGCTCTGGCGTACGCGTTCCTGCATGGAACCGCCCTCTTCGGACTCGGCGGCCTTCTGGCGCTGCTCCCTGCGCTCTTTGGCCTCCTTGTTCATCTGGTCGCGGAGGGCACGCATCTCAGTGCGGTTCTCTTCCTGGAACGCGCGGATGTCCTCGCGGTACTGCTGCATGATCTCTTTGATCTTGTCCTGCTGGTACTCATTGAGTGCGACGGAGGCGTCTACCCTGTCGCTTGAGAGGATCCTGATGGCGCTGTAGACCTCGCGGATCTCCATCGGCTTGGCTTCGAGGTGCTCCTCGACGCTCATCTCCGGGCGCTGGTCCTTGTTGGTCGTCTGCGCATCAGTCTCCTTCACGCTCGGCCCGCGGAGGAGGTCCTGATCCGAGGTGTCGGATTTCGCCGGCTCCGCGATCGCGAGCCCCGCGGCGGCGGTCAGCATGAGCAGCATGGAGAGTGGCTGTGCGTGTTTCATGTCGTTCTCCTTCCCCGGAGGGTGGTGCCGGAGTATCGGCCGGCAGAGGACTTGAGCGTGTTCCGTGGTCTCGGAGGGCTCAACGTGTCGCTTGGCGTGCTATTGCCCGTATTCAAAGGACAGGATCAAATTATCGATGTGATGGGCCCGTGTCTATGATGATACTGCAGAGAAAACGGGGTCCGCGGGCGGGTTGTTCGCCCGCGTGGGATGGGCTATTTCGCTCTCCCGGAGCATCCAGACCCACCCGGACTCGCGTTCGGGCTTATCGGAGCAGATCGATATGACACTCACGAAGGACGATATCCGCGAGGCACTCACCGCTGTCATGCACCCCAGCGGGGAGGACATCGTTGAGCGGGGATGCGTGATGAATATCGCGGTCTGCGACGAGCACGCCTCGGTGCGGGTCTGCATGACTCAGGGCGAGCCCGATGCGCCGCAGCCCGGTCGCGAACAGCTGGCCAAGGTCGGGGCGGTGATCGATTCGTGCGTCCGCGCCGCCGCGAAGGAAAAGGGCATCAGTGATCTCGGGCTGGTCGTCGACTTTGTCGATCACCAGGGCGAGGTGGTCATGAAGCTCAAAGGTGATGCGAAGACCGGCGGCAACGCGGGAGGCTCAGCCCCGTCCAAACGCGAGGGCGACACGCCGCAAAACAAGGACGCCACGGGCGTGCCGGGCGTGAAGCACATCATCGCGGTCGGCGCGGGCAAGGGCGGCGTGGGCAAGTCGACCGTCGCGGTCAACATGGCGGTCGGGCTGGCACGCAAGGGCCACAGCGTCGGGCTGCTCGATGGCGATATCTACGGCCCGTCGCTTCCGACCATGATGGGGCTGGGTTCCTATGACCAGCAGGTGATCGACGGGGCGCTCCAGCCGTTCATGGTGCACGGCGTGAAGTGCATCACGATGGGCAAGCTTGTTGATACCGACAAGCCGCTCATCTGGCGCGGCCCGATGGCGCACGGCGCCTTCAACCAGTTGCTCGAGCGGACGCAATGGGGCGAGCTGGACTACCTGATCATCGATCTGCCACCGGGCACGGGCGACGTCCCGCTGACACTGGCCCAGAGCGTGCAGCTCACGGGCGCGGTCGTGGTGTGCACGCCGCAGAAGGTGGCGCAGGACGACGCGGTCCGCGCCAGCGGGATGTTCGAGTCGCTGGGTGTCGAGGTGCTGGGCGTCGTGGAGAACATGAGCTACTTCATCGGTGATGATGGCAAGGAGTACGACATCTTCGGGCGCGGTGGGGCGCAGATGATGGCCCAGAAGCTCAACCACCCGTTCCTTGGCGCGGTGCCGATCAACATGGCGCTGCGATCCAACGGCGACAACGGCAACCCGAGCGCGAACTTCGATCCAGACAGCGCCGGCGGTGATCAGCTGCCGAAGGCCCTTGGCGGGATGGTCGATCAGCTTGAGGCGCAGGTGACGCTGGCGCAGATGAGCCGGGGGGCGGGGAAGCCGACGCTGAGTATCTCGTAAGGAGAACATTCAGCAGCATGCACTTTCAAGCCGCGCCTGTACTATCCGTGATACACTCGGCGCGTGAGCATCTTCAACAAGAACAAAGCGGAGCTGCGGAAGAAGAACGCGGACGAGCCGATCGGGTGTTTATCGCTCTTCGGGCTGGTGTGGATGCTCTTTGTGCTGGGTATCGATGGGTTCTTTGTCTACTCGGCGTACCGGATGATGGACGCGCGGGAGCGGTACCTGCCGGCGCCGGGCGTGGTGCTCCAGTCTTACGTTGAATCGCACTCGGACTCGGACGGGACGACCTACTCGCCATTCGTTGAGTACGAGTACGAGGTCGGCGGGCAAACCTACCGCGGCGATCGCGACTCGATGTTCAACTTCAGCAGCTCATCGCGCAGCAATGCGCGTGAGGTCGTCGATCGATACCCGCAGGGGGCCGAGGTCAAGGTGCTCTACGACCCGGACGACCACGCCGAGTCGGTGCTGGATCTCAGCGACCGATCGGTGCCGTACTTCATCATCCTGTTCCTCACGCCGTTCCACTGCATCGGGCTGGGGCTTTTGAGTAGTGGTGTGGTGAATACACGCCGATGGCTCAGGCACAAGGAGGACCGCCCGGTTGCGCCGTACATCGCGCGGAGTGATCGCCAGACCATGGTGCTCCGCGATGCCCACTTGTCGGGCTCGGCCGTGTTCTTCATGGTGACGGGGGGCTGCAGCTTCGTGGCGATCTTCGCGATCGGCATTGTGACCGGGTTCTCGCTTGGGCGGGATGCGGCGCTGATGGCGGTGAGCGCCTGTATCGGGGCCGGCATCCTGGTGCCGACACTGATGCGGCTTCGGAGAGCGGGCAAGCACGACACGCTGCGAATCGACTGGCAAGCGGTTCGGTTCAGCCGCGTTCCATACTCGATCAATATCGATATCGGGGACATCAAGACCATCCGCCTCACCGTGGAGAGCACCAACACGACGGTGAACAAACGCCCATGGTACAAGCACACCATCTCCGGCGTGGACGCGGAAGGCACAGAGCATAAGTTGCTGGTGGTTAAGGGCTACCGCGAGAAAGGCGAGTCGGTACGGGACTGGTTTGCCGAGCGGTTCGAGGCGGCCGCGGAGGAGGGAGATTTGCCCGAGGAACCCTCGCCGAGCATGTCGGTGAGTGAGGTTGAGATAAACCGAACAAATTCCTGACTCATGTCTTGATTCCGGATCGTGTGTCCGGTAATTTCTGTGCATGTCGGGCGGGTGGGCTGCCCGGCAGGCAACGCACACACCACAGCAGGAGCAACCCATGAGCACCATGACACAGAACGAGACCATCGTGAAGATCGCCAACGATGTCGTAACCCACTGCAAGTCGGGCGACGAGAGCGTGGACTTCGTCGAGTACGACGGGAAGATCTGGGACAAGCACTTCAAGGAGGGCTGGACCAGCATCGAGGGCGACGGGCGTGTCTATCACGGGCGCGACGAGGTCTCTGCGAAGTACCGCGAATGGCAGAAGGGCGTGACGGTCCACGATTGCCAGGTCGAGGGCCCGTTCATCGGTCAGAACAGCTTCAGCGTGATCTTCGATCTCGACATGGAAGCGAAGGATGGCTCGTTCCCGCGCATGCGGATGAAGGAAGTCGCGAACTACACGGTCGAGGACGGGAAGATCGTGAAGGAAGAGTTCTGCTACATGCCGATGGGCGATTGCTCCGGCGGCTGAGCGTGAGCTGATTCGATCGGTTCAGGAGAGAGATCAAGACGGCGCGTTCTCGCTGCGGTTTCCGTGGGCGATGCGTGCCGCTTTGACGTGCATGATCGCTTCCTGAATCGCGGCATCCAGATCTTCGTTGATGATGAATCGGTCATAGACATCGCACGCCTTCGCTTCGCGGATCTCGTGCTGCGCCTCGGCGAATCGTTTCTGGATGAGCTCTTCGCTCTCGCGTTTGCGGGATTGGAGTCTGCGGAGGAGTTCCTCCTCACTCGGGGGCAGGATGAAGACCCCGAACGCCTCGGGCATTTTGGCCTTAACCTGCTTGGCGCCCTCGACATCGATCTCGAGGATGACGAGTCGTCCGCGGGCGAGCTGCTCCTCCACCCACTTCTGGCGGGTGCCGTAGCGTTTGCCGAACACATCGGCCCACTCGAGGAAGGCATCCTGATCGATGAGCTCCTGGAACTCGTCGTGATCGATGAAGTGGTAGTCGACGCCCTCGACATCGGCCTCGGTCTTCGCGCGGGTGGTGTAGGAAACCGAGAAGACCGAGCCGGGGATCGATCGTTCGACGCCGCGTGTGATGGTGGTCTTGCCCACGCCCGAGGGGCCGGAGATGATGAGCAGCAGCCCGTTGTCGGTGTCGGTGGGGAGGCGTGGGTGTCCGGTTTCGGGCGGGTGATCGGCCATGGATTGAATATAGACATCGGGTCGGCGCACGTCGGGACTGTTTGCACAGTGCGCACGAAAAAACGAGCCCGGCAAACATCCCGCCGGGCCCGCTCCCTCTCCAAGATCGCGCAGCTGAGATCAGCGTCTGCGCCTTGTGAACAGCAGCGCCGCGCTCATGATGGTGATCGTGCCTTGGGCGGGCACCGACGAAACAATCCCCGAGCCGAGCGTGCCGATCCGACCGGACAGGTCCTGCCCGTACTCGAAGCGGAGCTCGATCGTTGAGGATGTGTACCCGTCGAGCGGGTTGCCCGTGAGATCACCGACAAAGACCTCGTATCGTGCGAGATGCTCGCCGTGCGTATCTGTGGCGTACCAGTTATGGGTCATCGTGCCGTCCCACCGCCAGACATCGTCGGCCCCGTCGGTGCCGAGGATCGACTCAAAGCTCGATTCTTCGTACACACGCAGGTGTGGTGAGCTCGCGAGGGTGCGCACGAAGATCCCGGAGCTGGGCGGCAGCGAGATGAACCCGTTGGCGAGCCAACCGAACTGCCCGTTGTACCCATGCCCGTTGAGCACGGATGCGCCGGCTACGAAGTCGCCGGCGTTGTCCTGCATCGTCACGGTGGACATGCTCGGCGATTCGAAGCTCAGGAAGATCTCGTTATTGAACAGCGTCACAAGCAGGTGCGACATCGGGCCGCCGAGTGTCGGGGGCGATGCGGCGGCACCCGAAGCACTGATCATGAGCGCGAGTGAGAATGCGGATCGCATGGCTTATCCTCGCTTTCTGCGGGTTGCGCTGAGGGTACCGAGCCCCAGCAAGGCCAGCGAGCCCGGTGCGGGGACGGCGCGGAAGTTGAGTGTGACCTCGCCGGCGATGAACCCGTCCACAACGTTGCCGGCGCTGTCGCCGACATAGATCGAGTAGGTCGCCACGTAATCTCCCAGGTCTGCGGTTGCGTACCAGTTGTGCGTCATCATGCCGGACCACTGCCAGTCCAGAGCGCTGGAGTCGGTGCCGAAGATTGGGTCGAAGGTCTGATCGGCGATCATCATGCGCCGGCCGCCCTCGTAGGTCTCCAGGCCGCCGGTCTGCGAGACGAGCTCGATCCAGATCGAGTTGCCTGCGCCCGGATCGACGATGCCGTCGAGGATCCAGCCGTACTGATCGGAGTAGTACATGTCGTCGAGCGCGGCGGCATTGCCGTCGTAGGACTCGCCGGCGAAGCGTTGCAGCAGGATCGGGTTGTCCGCGCTTGTGTTGGCGTGCGCCTCGATCGCTGTTCCGTTCATAGTAACCATGATGTGCTCCATCGGCCACGTGTGGGCGTTTGGCAGGCCCGCGAACGCGACGGCTGAGCAGATGGTGAAGGACGATGCGATTGCGATGCTGTTGATGCGTGACATATGTGTTTCTTCCCTTCTTACGGATGGGGTGTTGCTTGGTCGTTGTTGAACAGTTTGTTGTCGCTGGGGTTCCAGCGATCGGTGTTGGATGTCGGGTCGTACGTTTCGCTGAACGCGGCGGAGCTCGCGTGCCCATCGAACCAGGCATAGCCGGACTTCGATCCCTTGTCGCCGCCGTGGCGGCGCTTCGCGACCTCGGAATCAGGATCGACGCCATAGGTCCGCCAGAAGTGCGCCATGATGTGGTCACGCGATGCGCCGTCAACAAGCTCACCCATCAGGATGGTTTGCGCCGGGCGCGGTATGCTCGTGATCCTGTTCCAGGTCGCGCGGCTGCTCAATACAGGCTTGCTCGGATCGATCTCCGCCGGCGTGAGCTCGAAATACACGTTGAGCCCGTAGCTCAGCGCGGGCATCGAGAACGGCAAGCCGGGCTGCGCGATCGGGCTCTCGCGTCGATCGTGCGGGCACCGGTAGTGCGTGTTCGTGGCTTCCCACCAGCCGGCATCGTCCCACGCGTAGCTCGTCCCTTCAAATGGACGGCCGGTGAGCGGCTCGTACAGCGAGGCCGCCCAAGGGAGGCGGTTGAAGCCGGCCGAGTGCGATGAGCGCGGTAACCGATCGTTGTGATCGTTCGCGAACTCCTGGGTGGTGATGGCGAGCGTGCGCAGGTTGTTCGTGCACAGCAGGGACTGGGCGCTGTCACGCGCGCCCTTGAGCGCGGGCAGCAGGATGCCGATGAGCAGCGCGATGATCGCGATGACCACGAGCAGCTCGATAAGCGTGAACCCGCGCCCCGGCCGATTGATGTTCGGCATGGCGTATCTCCTGAGTGGATGCGGTCGTGATGCGGCGAGAGCGCACGATGGGCGCGAGCGTCGCCGCGTTCAGCGAAACGATCGACTCAGGATCGGGGTGGGGGCGATGCGATGTCGGGCTGGTTAAGCGCGAGACGGACGTCAGGATCGACAAAACGCACGACGTGAGATGCGTACGCGCTGGAGCTCGATTGGTTGATAGCAAAGACTATGGCGATGAAGACACTCGCGGAACCGAGTTGCCCTGCTTGAGTGATTGCATCGGCGTGCGGGTTGCGTGGGACACGCTTGGACGGGGTGCTCGGCGACGACTCCTCTGACCCCGAGCAGGTCGATTCTTCATCGCCCGTGATGCACAGCGGACAGAAAGGTTTGTCGGGTGAGGGTTTGACGCAGAGGCACAGGTCCTCGCCGCAGACGGACCAGTCGGGTCGATCGGAGACGATGATTGAGAGGAAGGGTGCCCATCCGGAGTTGGCGCAGACGAACCCCGCGATAAAGAACCACATGGCAACGGCATGGAAACGAGCAAATTTCATTTATGCAGGACATATTACGATTCCACAGAACGCAGAATCAAGTGCCGATACGCTGAAGAAACGTATCGGTTGCCTGTTGGACGCGGGTATAGGCGATGTTGTCGATCGCGCAGCGTTGCGGATGGTCGTTCGCGGATTCGCTCGCGGGGAGGGTCGGATCGGCGACGATGATGGTTTCCGATGGGGACCCGTCGGGGAGGGGGGCGACGGGGATCGTGGTCCAGCGCGGATCGGTCGGGCCGAACATCGAGACAAGTGGGGTCGCGAAGGCGGCCGCAATGTGGCGAGGACCGGTGTCGTTGGTGATCATAATCGTGGCCCGGTCGATGATGGGCTTGAGCGCCCCCAGCGTGTTGCCGAGCTTGGGAAGCGAAACGGGGGAACTCTTCGCGTGCGCGATGATCTGATCGCAAAGCTCGGACTCCGCGGGCGATCCGTTGAGGAGGACGCGGAGGTCGTGGGCAGTGTGCAGGTGGTCGGCGAGCTGGGCGAATCGCTCGATAGGCCAGCGTTTGGCGGGGTTGTTGCCGCCGGGGTTGAGGATCGCGTAGCGCGTGGAATCTTCGATACCTGCGGCCGACAGTACCTCGTTGGCCTTGGCTTCGTCCTTCTCGCTGTACCCCAGTTCCAACACGGCATCCTTGGGGAGCGCGAGGGGGACCTCGGCGCAGCTGGTGGGGGTGTGGATGGACCAGTCGACGGGATCCTCGTCGAGCAGGCGCGACGCAATGTTCCAGTAGTAATCCACGGCCGGCGTGAGCTTCCACGATTTGTCGGGGTTGCGAGGCGGGGCGATGGGATCGGTGAGGAGCATGCCGCGTGTGTCGCGGTTGTAGCCGATGCGTCGAGGGATGAACGCGAGTCGAGTGATGAGCGCGGTGGAGAAGGAGTTGGTCAGCAGGATCGCGGTGTCGTAGCGGCGCGGGCGGACTTTGTTGGCGGCTTTCTTGCTTGCCATCATGCCGTGGGGTTGGAAGACGTGGAGCTCGTCGAAGAGGGTGTTGCCCGAGAGGAGCTGGTCCATGCCCGGTCGGCAGAGCCCGCCGATGAAGATGCCGGGGTACGCGTCGCGGATGCGCCGGATGGTGGGCGTGGCCATCACGATGTCCCCGACCCATGAGGGGAGGACGACGAGCAGGCGGAGTGGGGTGCTGGGAGACACGGTGAAGGGTAGGAGAGCGGCAATAGGCAGTGGGTGAGAGGCAATAGGCAATGGGCAATGGGGAAGAAAGTGACAGTTGATGGGTGGCCCGATGGAGCCGTCTTCGGCTCCTTCGGGATAAGTCGTGTTTCATTCAGGAGATTGCACAGGCGGGACGCGTATGCCACCGGGGGCTTGTGATCTAGATGCTCGGGTCGTTGGCGCTGGGCCAGAGGTCTTTGCCGGTGTGGGATCGGTGCCAGCGGTTGGTGCTCCGGCGAAGCTCGGCCATAAATGCGAGGGCGCCGAGCTTGTGGGTGCCGAGCGTGACCGTGACCTGGGCATCGGTGGTGTCGATCTCGATGAGTTTGATGCCTGTGCGTTCCGCGAGGGCATTGGCGGCGGACTCGACCGTGCGCCGGACCTTGTCGTCGCTGAGCGGATGCGCGTAGGGGTCGATGGGCGAGAGCGTCGCGCTGGAGACGTGCTCGTCGTGGTGCGGCTCTTCATCGAGTTCGAGGATCAAGCGGGCGGCGTGGGCCAGATCCGCGACGGGCGAGTCGTGGGCGACGCGGATGGTCTTCGATTCGGGCACGCCCGCAGCAATGGCGGCATCGAGGTCGCGCTGCTTATCACCGACCATCCAGGACCGGGCGGGGTCGAGGTTCAGCTCTTTGCACGCGGCGGTGACCATGCCGCAGTGGGGCTTGCGCCACTCGTGCTCGACGTTGAGGTGCGTGACCACGCCTGTCTCGGGGTGGAAGGGGCACGAGTACCAGCACTCGATGAGCGGGTCGTCGAAGAGCACGCGTTCGTCGTCGTGGTCTGAGCCGCGCAGGTGCATACGCATGCGATCGTTGCACGCGTCGACATCGCGCATGGTGCCTCCCGCCCGGGCGACGCCACCCTGATTGGTGATGACGATCAGCGCGTAGCCGGCGTCCTTGAGCGCGATGAGCGCCTCGCGCGCACCGGGGACGAGCAAGGCGAACTCGGGCTTGAGCATGTCGCCCCATCGCACGCCTTCCCAAGCCCCGTCGGGGAGGTCGGCGTTGCGGTTGATGGTGTCGTCGCGATCGAGGAAGATCGCGGGTCGGGGCTGGTTGGTGTGCTGCGGGGGCATGGTAGAGGATATGCGTCGGGAACTTTCGTGGGAGGTGCAAGGTATAGTGGGGAGATGATGTGGGAAACAATCTATTGGGTGTTGTTGGTGATCGCGTTGGTGATGCTTGGGCGCGGGTTGCTGTGGGATCGCGCGGGGTTTCGGGGAAGACCGAAGCGGCGCTGCCGCAAGTGCTGGTATGACCTGACGGGGGTGGATGGTGAAGTTTCGCGCGAGCCGGCGGTGTGCCCGGAGTGTGGGAAAGTGCACAAGACGACGCGGTCGATGCGAAAGACGCGGCGGGGGAAGCGGTGGGTTGTTGCGGCACTACTCGTTTTTCTTTTAGGCTATTCGCTACGAGTAACACCTGCAGTGAAAGATCGGGGGTTGTGGGCAGCAGTACCGGATAGTGTTTTGATTGCCACTATACCATTCACGCCACGTAGCGTGAAGAGGACAGAAGGCCGATGGCAATCAATTCTTTTTGGTGACTCATCAATACATGAGCAGGCAATGTTCGAGTTGTGGCGCCGAGCTCGCCAGCTAGAACTTGATCGATTGGATTACTTGTTGATCTACGCCTTTGCGCGTTTAGAGAGTACCGAGTCGCTTTGTGGCACTGATCACGACATGCAGGTTGAGTTCCAGCCAAGATCGGCTGTGTACTGCTATTACTTGGAACGAGGCGCGGAAAGAGAGCTCTACACTGAAGATCAAGTCAAGTGGATTCGCAGGTTGATCAGCATTGAACTCGATATGCGTGAGACATGGCCTGAGGGTTCACGAGTATTTGCCGGGCTTTCCACGCGTTATGCCTATCGTGATCGCAACTACCACGGGCGATTTATCGAGAAGATAAGGATTCGGCTCAGGAGCTACGGTGGGCATGAATATCACTTCGATCAAGAAGGGCGTGTAATCGCTTTTCCTGGAAGATTTCCGGTGCAGTACATTCGTGCTGATGGCATGGAGACAATAGATTCTTTTGTCGCGAGAGTGTGGAGCGACGATAAGGTTCCGGTGTTCGTTTCGAAGCGGGATAGCACGGGCAGTGTTAATCTGCTCCTCACAGAGTCGAGTGGACACCTTGGCGCACCGTTCAACTACGAGACATATCTGGGAGAGCGTGAAATTGATTATGAAATCAAGCGGGTTGCGGATGTCAGCGAACTTGTGCAGGTCGTTGATGACGATTCTGTCCGTAACGAACTTGAACGATGTCTTGAGGCAGAAGGCAAGCACTGGTATGACTCAGAAGGACGCCGAAACATCTTCTTTCGACTGAAACTGCGTGATACTCCAAATCTTGGCAAAAGAAGATACACCTTTGGCAGCCCACACATCAGGTCCATATCACGCAATGAGCGGCTTGCGGGGGGAGCATGGTGGGCACTGGTTCCGGACGATAAGAAAGGATGGATTCTGGAGCATGGAGATGAATGGGTGCCTATGTACGGGTATCTTGATGAGCAACCGAATGAGCCAACCGGGGATGATGCACTCAACTTGAGAATGACATCCAAGCCCGAGTTCTGTCTGAGAGATGATGCTGCTGGCACCGTGTACTCGGGGCGTTTAAAGATTCATATGACATGGGAGCCGGCAGTTGTGTACAACCGGAACTGAGTCTGCTCAAATCTATTCAGAATTCCACAAAAATTGAACAGTCCGCGCTTCTAGCCGCAACCCCAGAACCCGGCTCGGGTAGACCCCGCCCGTGCAGGAATCGGAATCGACATCCCGGAACGGGCTGGTTGCGCGGGTGATCCCCGTCATGCCCGGCGAGTGGGGGCGAGTGGTGCTCTCGGGCGGGTGCTTCTTCTTTCTGCTGTTCGGCTACTTCCTGCTGCGTCCCATCCGCGAGGCGATGGGGGTGCAGCGGTCGATGGGGGACCTGCGCTGGCTCTTCCTCGTCACGTGCGCCGTGTCGCTGGTGGTGACGCTCGCGTTCGGCGGCGTGGTGTCGCGGATGGATCGCAGGCGGTTCATCTCGCTGGCCTACCGGGTCGTGATGGTGTGCCTGCTGGGCTTCATCGTGGCGAGGCAGGTGCTGACGGACGATCTGCGGGTGTACTCCGGGTATGTCTACTACGTCGGGCTGAGCGTCGTGAACCTGTTCATGATGAGCGTGTTCTGGGCGTTCATGGCCGACGTGTGGAAGCTGGAGCAGGGCAAACGCCTGTACGCCACGATCGGCATCGGAGGCACCATCGGTGCGATCCTCGGGTCGAACTTCGTCTGGTGGCTCGCGGAGCACATCCCGACTTGGGCGCAGATCTCCATCGCGATTGTCGCGTTCGAGCTGGCGGTGCAGTGCGTGCGGCTTCTCGACAAGCATGACACATGCGCCGCTCGGGGGCGCGTGCAAGACGAGTTCATTGATGCAACAACCGGTGAGCGCCGGCGAGAACTTTCAGGGACACCCATCGGTGGGAGGTGGGGCGATGGCGTGCGGGCGATGTTGCGTTCGCCGTACCTGCTCGGGATCGGGCTGTACATCGCGCTGGTCGCGGTGAGCAGCACGCTGCTGTACTTCACCCAGGCGCGGCTCGTGGTGGACGCGAGCAACGAGCTCAATGAGCGGATCGCGCTCTTCGCGCAGCTGGATATGTGGACCCAGGTCGCGACGCTGCTGGTGCAGCTGTTCGTGACGGCCCACATCATCAAGCGCCTGGGCATCGGCATCGCGTTGTCGCTGCTGCCGGTGCTGACCTGCGTGGGTTTCATCGCCCTCGCGTGGGTGAGCCGCATAGACGGGATCCAGGGGTGGCAGATCTTCGCGGTGTTTGCGACGTTTAACGCGCTGCACAGGGCGACGCGCTACGCGGTGATCCGCCCGGCCCGCGAGACGCTGTTTTCCGTGGTGCCGACGAGCGAGAAGTACAAGGCCAAGCCGATCGTGGACGTCTTCCTCTACCGCGGCGGCGACGTCGCGGGGACGGGCGTGGAGCGCGCGATCGCGGGGGCCGGGCTTGGATTGATGGGCATGGCCATGGTGGCCGCGCCATTGGCGGTGCTGTGGGGCGGGCTGGCGTTCATGCTCGCGATGGCGCAGCACCGGCGTTCGGTGCGGGGTGCATCGAGCGAGATCGAGATCAACACAAAACCAACACCCGGGGCACCGCCCCTGGGTCCAACAGGGAGCACGATATGACGAGCACACGGCGAGCGTTTCTGGGACAAGCGGGCGCGATCGGGATCACGGCCGCGATGGCGGGCAGCGCGCTGGGCGCGGGGATGCTGCCGCGCTCACGAAAGCCGATGAAGATCCTCTTTCTGGGCGGGACGGGCTTCGCGGGCCCACCCACGGTACGGCGGGCGATC
>JAEPOJ010000002.1:0-187121 GCA_017642965.1 Phycisphaerales bacterium | reverse complement strand
GCAGACCGGGCCGGATATGTTCCCGGATCTTGAGCACGTGCAGGGGGACCGGTACACGGACCTGAGCGGGCTGGAGAAGCTGGTCGAGGACGGTCGCAAGTTTGACGCGGTGATCGATACGTTCACGTACGTGCCGGGCACGGTGACCGACGCGATGAAGATCCTGCTGCCGGCGATGAGCCAGTACGTGATCATCTCGACGACGAGCGTGTACGCGAGCAACAACGAGGTCGGGATGGACGAGACCGCCCCGCTCGCGGAGATCAGCGACGAGCGGGCCGCGCAGGTGACGACGCACCGCGAGGTGACGCCGGACGTGTACGGGGCGATGAAGGCCCACGTTGAACGTGCGGCCGAGGACCTGTTCCCCGGGAAGGTCTGCGTGATCCGCCCGGGCCTGATCGTGGGCGAGCGAGACACCACCGGGCGGTACTCGTACTGGCCGATCCGCGCCAGCGAGGGCGGCACCATGATCGGGCCGGGCAGCGGCGATGACTATGTGCAGTACATCGATGTGCGCGACCTGGGCGACTTCACGATCCACTGCATCGAGCAGCGCCACATGGGGGCGTACAACGGCGTCTCGCCGCAGGGCGAGCGGACCTCGCGAGACATGGTCGAGAGCGCCGTGCGCGTGGCGAAGAAGAAGCTGGGCGTGGACACGAAGATCGAGTGGGTGGACGGCGATTTCCTGCAGGAGCAGGGCGTATTCCCGTGGCAGCACATGCCCGTCTGGGTGCCCAACGACGCGGACGGCTACCGCGGCATGGGACAAATGAGCACTGCCAAATCCATCAAGGCCGGGCTCAAGACGCGCCCGATCGACGACACCAGCTGGAACGCGCTGAACTACTACATCGAGCGAGCCAAGGAGATGGAGGCCGAGCGCGGTGCCGAGTTCGCGCAAGAGTGGCGCGCACGCATCCGCGGCGGGCTCGCGGCCGAGCGCGAGCAGGAGGTGCTCGGGCTCTGGGAAGAACAGAAGTCGGACGGGTAACTCGGTGAGCACAATCGGAACGGAGAAAACGCGATGATGACGACATTGGTCGCTGGCGCGATCGTGCTGGGCGGGCAGTGGGGCGACACGCATGCGTGGACGGAAGACAGCGGGCCCGAGCCGCGGGAGCACGCGGCCGTGCTCACGCTGGGCGAAGAGCTGATCGTGTTCGCTGGGTCTGGGTATGCGCCCCAGATGTCGCCCATGCAGGACGCGTGGCGGTACGACACCGAAACGCACGAATGGAGCGAGCTGAGCATCGAGGGCGACCTGCCCAGCGAGGGCGGCTCGATCCGTCCTGCTCGGATCACGGAGCACGAGTGGCTGCTCTTCGGCGGCTACGACGGCTCGTTTGTGTGCGCGAACACGCTGACGCGGGCCACGATCGAGGGCGACACGCTCACGCTGAAGACGGTCGAGCAACGCAACCCGCCGCCCGGGCGGGCGCTGCATGCGATCGGATACGACCCGCAGACCGAGCAACTCGTCGTGTTCGGCGGCGTCTCCCGCGAGGGCATGCGCTCCGGGACGTGGATCGCGACGGAATCCGAAGGTGTGTACGAATGGACCCGGCTCGAAACCGAGACCACCCCGAGCCCACGCTTCGGGATGTCCTACGGCTTCGATGAGGCGAGCGGACGCGTGATCATCGCGAGCGGGCAGGACTCGGCGGCCGCGATGCAGATGAGCGACGAGGTCTGGGCGCTGGACACGCGAGCCCAGCCGCCGGTATGGACCAAGATTGGCTCCATACCCGAGTCCAACGCGGTCCGCAACCCGTGCTTCGCGTGGGATGAACAGCGATCGTCGCTCTGGGTCTGGTGCGGGACGGCCGACGGGAGATCGAACGCGCCAGACGTGATCGAGATCGTCGTCGGTGAGGATCGGGCCGAGGTCACACGCCACGAGCGGGACGATGAGCCCCAGCGGCGCAGCTCGGGTCAGGGCGCCGTGTTGCCCGACGGGCGGGTGTGGTTTGGCTTCGGCAACCACGCAGGCGGGGTAATGCGTGATTGGGTGGTATGGGAGCCGGGGGATGATGAGTGAGCACCGCCAGCAGGTTACGTCATGAATCGACATTGAGGCGATAGATCAGATTGTCGGCTCCCGTTGTATAGTGGGGCGATGATGTGGTCCGTTATCGCATGGGGACTGCTGCTGCTCGGGCTGAGCGTGCTGGCCCGGGGGCTGCTGTGGGATCGAGCGGGGTTCCGTGGGCGAGCAGCGCTGCGCTGCCGACGGTGCTGGTACGATCTGAGCAACGCCCAGCCGCAGGGTGCGGTTGTCACCTGTCCTGAGTGCGGCAAGACTCACCGCTCGCGCAGGGCGATGCGAAAGACCCGGCGCAGCAAACGGTTCATCGTTGCTGCGTTGGTCCTGCTCATCGCCGCGTATGGTGTTCGCTCTACGCCGCAGGTCAAGAAGCGCGGCATGTGGGCGGCGGTCCCGAGCTGGGTGCTTGTCCTGGGTATCCATCAGACGCCACGGTATGTGCAGGATCCCGATGTCGAGTGGGGTGCCGTCGCGTATGGCAACAACTCCATGCTCGAGCGGGCCATGCGGGAACTGCACGTCCGATCGCGTACGGAGGGGCTCGGGTGGCTGGATTATCAGCTCGTTGCATGGCTCGCGCGGACCGAGGGTGCCGAGGGTCTGTGTGTTCGATCACGCGACCGGAAGTTTGGTGTGTACCCACGAGCCAGTTCGTATCGCATCCTGATAGAGCGGGGCATCAGCCGGGGGCAGCTCGGCGCGTTTCATGACCAGTGGTTCAGGCGGCTGGTGGATGTGCGCATCGAGACGCGGGCGGCATGGCCCGAGGGCTTCCCGGTGTACGGCAGGCCCATCATCACCGATGCCAAAGATCGCTACATGAAAGATCCTCAGCTTCGGGTGCGCCTGTACACGCCGATCAGCCGCACGTCCGTTTTTTCACCGGCCGGGCCGAACCCGCCGCGACGCCTGCAGGAGCTTGATGGACGTGCGATGCGATACTTCGAGGAGATGGGCGGCATGCCCGCCGTGCTCGCGCAGGGCGCGTGGGACGACGGCGTGATTACGCTCCGCCCCCGTGACCCGTCGGACAACTTTGCCGATGTGCAGGTCACGGTCTCGGAGTTCCTTGGCGATTCAAAGTCGCTCGGCGAACCCGAAACCGTTGTTGATCGGTATGAGCTCTCTGTGCCGATGAGCAGGGTAGACGACATCAGCTCGATCGCGACCGTGGTCTCGGATGAGGATGTCAGATCGGAGATCCAGCGCTGTGTCCGTGCAGATGGGTACTGGTGGTACGACATCGATGGCTGCAGGCGCGTGGTGCTCGCACTGCGCCTGGTCGAGAATCCATCGCTGGTGCGTCGGCGGTACACCTTCGGGAACGACACCTTCTCCGCGTATCGTGGGCGTGATAGCCTGAGAGGACACGGGTGGTGGGCGATCGAACCCGATGGTGCCCAGGGATGGCGACTCATACATGGGGGCAAGCTCGTCCTGATGTCTGGTGGCGGGAGCGAGCAGTCGCTGGGCAGCAGCGAGCACCCGTGGTCGGTCACGATCAGTTCCGACCCGGAGTATTGCCTGCGAGACTTCG
This sequence comes from Phycisphaerales bacterium, assembly GCA_017642965.1. Lineage (GTDB taxonomy): Bacteria > Planctomycetota > Phycisphaerae > Phycisphaerales > UBA1924 > UBA1924. The sequence continues at coordinate 183,534 of JAEPOJ010000002.1, read as the reverse complement.
CCGCCACACACATCCTGGACGCCCGCCTGAGATTCGAGATCACTTGGAAGAGGTTTCCAAACAATGGCATGTAAGCATCGGCCGCTGTTTGCGTATGCCGCACTCGGTATACTCGCTTGATGGTCTGGACCATCATTGCATGGGTGCTACTACTGCTTGGGTTGCTTGTCGCCGCCCGGGGATTGCTGTGGGACCGCGCTGGGTTCCGTGGTCGCCCCAGACGGCGCTGCCGCCGATGCTGGTACGACCTGACTTCGGCGGTTGAGGGCGACGAGGGGTACCGGTGCCCGGAGTGCGGCAAGGTTCATCGCACGATCCGCTCGATGCGAAAGACACGCCGGAGCAGGCGGCTGGTGGTTGTGGCGGTGTTGCTGCTGATCGGCGCGTACGCGTCCGCGGTCTGGGCGCGTGTGAGCGCCAACAGCTTCGCCAACGGCTGGATGGGTGCGGTACCCACGCCAGCGCTCATCCTGCTCCTGCCCGTGCTCGACGATGATCCCGGCTCATATACACGCCCGCAGGGCACGCCCTTGTCTCAGCGCCCGCTGAAGGAACAGATCTCCGCCCAGCTCATGCGCCGGCTGTATCAGGAGGACGAGACCAGCTGGTTCGAGCACTGGTTGTTCTACCGCGTTGCGCGGGGGACACACACGTCGGTGCTGACGGACAAGAGCGCGCAGCGTGGGCACGTGCTTACGTATGTGTACGGGACGTGGGCACGTCAGGGGCGGCTGTGGCCAGATGAGGAGGCCTGGGCGCGATCGGTGTATCACCTGAAGATGGAACTCCCAGAGCAGTTGCCGCAGATGTCGCCGGTGCACGGGCGGGTCATCGCGTTCCGGCGTCTCCTTGAGGACCGGGCGTGCCGGGTGCGGATCCATGAGCGCCTGTACGAGGTCCGGGACGATGCCTTGCGCCCGGTGGGGCAGCGCTATCGAGAGCGCTGGGACGGCACGGTTCGCGTACAGGACCACCTGCGCTGGGCGAACTTCGTGGGTTCGGTCGAGAGCGAGCAGGTCGTGATTGAGGGAACGATCTTCGAGGGCGATCGGGCGGCGGATATCTGGTGGCCGGTGGGCGAACTGCGCGAGGTGCGCCAGATCGAGATCGTGTACCCGGCGGTGACAAGCACCCACGGCACGATCGGTGCGATGGATGGCTATCGGCTTGTCGAAGACACCGATGCGATGCGGGACTGGCTCGTATCGCAAATTGAGATCGAGTTCGAGTGGGAGATGGATCGGGTGGGGAACCGGATCGGCTGGCCGCGCGGCGTTGAGTTCTCGATGCCGCAGGGTGATGAACCGATTGAGCTTGGTGAGGGGTTTACCTTCGGTGGTTCGATCTATCTCATGGCACAGATCGTGGGCTACGAACACGAAGATGTGATTGCCTCGCTCGATCCGACATGGTGGGCGCTGCGTGTCCGCGACGGCTTCGTCGAGTTCGTGGGGAACCGTCAGTGGGTCGGCATCGAGGAGGAGCCGGACGGGAGCGGCTTTGAATACCTCGCCAGCCTCGCCGACACGCACATGGTATCGATGTGGATCGAGATCCACCCGAATGACGCGACGGTCGGTGGTGGCAGCTACGCGCCGCTGTGGGACCCGGATGTCGAGCGTGTGCTCCCCACGATCGTGCGCCTCGAGTTCACCGAGTTTGAGCTCCGCGATCTGCGCGAAAAGATAGAACGCGAAGCACCATGAACTGGGTTAAGGCGTTTCGCTCTGATCCTCCGGAAGCACCTCAATGGTGATCGATGCGTACTCGGAGTTGTAATCGTCCACGTAGACCGTGATGTCGGCGTGGTAGATGCCGGGCTGTCGCGGGGTCAGCTCGTAGGTGAATGATGCGCTCCCGTTCGCGTCGAGCGGGTGGGCGTAGATGAACTCGCGGTAACTCTCGCCGGGTGAGTCCGATGCTGGTGACGGTTCGAGCGGATCGAGCTGCATGTTGTCCACGAGCGATCCGGCCCAGTCGATGTCCTGAATCGTGCGCTGCGTGCCCGCGCCGTCATCGATCGTGATCGTGACGACAGTTGTCTCGCCCATGGTCATGGTGAGCGGCGCATCGTGCACGATGGCGATGTTGGCGGGCTCGAACGCCATGTCTGAGAACGCGCTCCAGAAGGAGTTGGCCATCCCGGCGAACCATCCCGCGACGAGCCCGGACCCGCAGCCAACAGCAAAGATGGCCGCTCCGACCACCATCGCTGGCACCCACGCGGTCTTGTCGCGGCGTGACGCGGAGCCGTCGGCCCAGTTCTGTGCGGGGGAACCATAGTTGTTTTGCGGGCCTTGTGTCATCGTCGTGCTCACTTGTGTGCTTTGTTAACAGATATAACTTGGTATACTGGCGCCATGATCTGGATCATTTCGGGTGGTGTGCTGTTTATTCTATCGCTTGTGCTCATCGCCGCAGGCCTGTTCTGGGACCGCCCCGGGTTTCGTGGGCGCCCTGAGCGTCGGTGCCGCAAGTGCGGGTATGACCTTGGTGGCGCTGGCGAGGTGCCGGTAACGTGCACGGAGTGCGGGCGTGAGCATCAGGCTGAGTCGTCGCTGCGGCGCGTTCGTCGCCACAAGCGGACCATCGCGGTCGGGGTGCTGCTGCTCCTGGGATTGCCGGCACTCGTATTCGCGCCCATGGGTGTCTATTACCAGCGGATGCCGTCGTGGCTGCTCGCGGAGCTGGTCCCGGTGCACGGCACAGACATGATGAAGATAGACTCAAACCCGGGCGGCGTGCTCATCGCGCGGCTGGTCGCAACGATGCATCCCAATCATGACGGGCTGGAATATCGGCGCACCTTGACCAATGAGGAGGTCCTGTCGGTGCTCCGCCGGATCTCCGAGGGCAACATCTACGCCCCGGCCGGCTCACCTCGATGGGTTGAAACCAACGGCGAGTGGCTCGGCGGGCAGATATTCCGTTTCAAATCACCCACCGGCGGGTGGCAGTACCCTGATGGAACGCCGGCTGATGAGGCGCTCAATCAGGTCTTCGAAGACCTTTCACAAGTCCTGCCGCCGTGGAATCCCAGCACACGTGGGCTCTGGCCCGAGGGCGAACGGGTGACAGTTTACTCCGGGTTCGTACGCCCGAATTGGCCGGTTGAGGGTAATCTGGATGAGCGTGCGGTCTTGCGGATCAAGGGGCGTGATGACATCGTGGTCGATGGGTTCATTTCCTACTTTCAGATCGATCCCATCGGCGAGGCGGGCGATCGCATCGAGGCCGAACTCGAGCTGAGCGTGTTCCGTGAGTATCTGGGCAACCGGGATCCCGATGCGGAGCCCGCGAAGACTGAGCGTTTCACGATCGGGTGGTCAGTTGCTTCGGGCGTGGAGCAAGTGCTAAATACGACGGATAGTGCTCAGATCCAGAACGCCATGATCGCGCTCGTAGCCCCGAGTATCGCCCGGGTGCTTGATCGTCCCGGTTACCACGAAGATTGGCTCCGTCCCGAGTTCGACCGCATCGCATTCGCGATCGAGGCCGAGGTCTTCGATGGCGAAGAGTCATTGGGGAAGTCGCAGCACTGGTGGATGGCGATCGGTGGTGAGTGGGTCACCCGAACCACAAGCGCGCAGGGCACAACCATGGATCAGTACAACGCTTTTGGTGCTCGGTCGAATGAGGCGCGGGACAAGGGTACCCTGCGCGTGGTCATCCGGGGTGTCCCCGAGCAGGCGTTGCGAATCACTGAGGCCGAGAAGGCGTGGGACGGGGAGGTGGATGTGCTCTACAGCGACGCGATCAAAGCTCAGGAGCAGTGGGAGGCCGAGCGGGCGCAAAAAGAGGCCCCGCCGGATACGACGGGGCCTTAATGATTTCAGTTGAGTTTCCGATTATGCGATCGTGACGCTGTCATCCAGGTACACGTCCTGAATCGCGTTGAGCAGCGCCGCGCCCTCGCCCATCGGGCGCTGGAAGGCCTTACGCCCCGAGATCAGGCCCATGCCGCCGGCGCGCTTGTTAATGACAGCCGTCGTCACGGCTTCCTTCAGGTCGCTGGCGCCGGACGACGCGCCGCCGGAGTTGATCAGCGGCGAGCGGCCCATGTAGCAGTTGGCGATCTGGTAGCGGCACAGATCGATCGGGTGCCCGCCCTGGCCCTTCTCGTCGGACGAGTTGAGCTTGGTGTAGATCGAGTTGTCGAACTTGCCGTAGGACGAGTCGCCCGAGTTGAGCGCGGTGTAGCCGCCGTTGTTGGTGGGCAGCTTCTGCTTGATGATGTCGGCCTGGATGGTCACGCCGAGGTGATTGGCCTGCGAGGTGAGGTCGGCCGAGCTGTGGTAGTCCACGCCGTTGACCTTGAACGCGTTATTGCGGATGTAGCACCACAGGACGGTGACCATGCCGTACTCATGTGCCTCGGCGAACATGTCGGCGACGTACTGGATCTGCTCGCCCGATTCCTCGGAACCGAAGTAGATCGTCGCGCCGACCGCGGCCGCGCCCATCTCCCAGCACTGCTTGATCGTGCCGAATGGGATCTGGTTGAAGGTGTTGGGGTAGGTCATCAGCTCGTTGTGGTTGAACTTGACCAGGTAGGGGATCTTGTGGGCGTACTTGCGTGCGGTCGCGCCGAGGACGCCGTAGGTCGAGGCGACGGCGTTGCACCCGCCCTCGATCGCGAGCTCGATGATCTTCTCGGGGTCGAAGTAGTCGGGGTTGGGCGCGAAGGACGCGCCGGCGGAGTGCTCGATGCCCTGGTCGACGGGGAGGATCGAGGTATAGCCGGTCCCCGCCAGGCGCCCGGTGTTGAGGATGCGGTTGAAGTTGTTCATCACGCCCTGGTTGCGATCGCTCATGGCGACGATGCGGTCGACGAAGTCGCCGCCGGGCAGGTGCAGGCGGTCCTTGGAGATCGCGGGCGAGTCGAAGCTCAGCAGCGAATCGTCTTCGAGGGTCTTGGCGACGTCGATCGTGAGGTTGGGCATGGGGTGATATCCTGCGATGTCTCGCGGCGAAAGTGCTTGCTTAAGCCGGAATCCTGTGCCGGCTCTCCGCGGGGATGGTAGACCGATCACCCCCAAAGGGTGGCCGGGCCCGCGTCGGAATCGGGGGCCATCAGCTCAGGATCGTTGTTGCTCGGCGTGTTCACCCGGGTGCTGACCCGGTGCATCCCCAGCACCCCCTCCGGGCTGGGGCGGAGCATGTCCGAGACTTCCCGGGGCGGCGTCTCGCGATCGAGCCACGGCGTGAGCAATTCGGGCTCCAGGATCACCGGCATCCGGTGGTGCTTGTCCGAGAGCTGCTCGTTGGCGTCCGTGGTGATGATCGAGAACGAATCGACCGGCGAGCCGCCCTGATCCGGATCCAGCCAGGTGTCCCAGACGCATGCGAGCAGCATGGGGGATTCGTCGGCCCGGTGGATGTACCAGGGCTGCTTGGTCTTCTGGGTTGGGATGGCCTGCCATTCGTAGAAGCCGTTGATCGGGAGAAGCGCCCGGCGCGAGCTGATGAGGCCCCGGTAGGCCGGTTTCTCCCAGATGGTCTCCGAGCGGGCGTTGATCATCTTGGCGCTGATCGAACGCTCCTTGGCCCACTTGGGGATGAGCCCGAAGTGAGCCGGGCTTGCGGCCAGGCGCTGCGCGTTGTGATCGGCATGGATGATCGCGGCGCTCTGGGTGGGGGCGATGTTGTACGAATCAGGATAACAGGCCGCGAGCGACTCGATCAGGTCCTCGTGCGGATAGGGCACGCCAAGGAACAACTCGAAGAGCTTGTCGTAGGTATAGGGATCGACGTACTGGGTAAAGCGGCCGCACATGGATGCGGGACGATAGCGCTCAGCGCAGGTGCTGGTGGTCGATCTGGTTCATGCGTGTTCGGACACGGACCCGCCAAGAGTTGGTGATCGGCAGTCGCTTGGCGAACTTCCAGGAGAGCTCGAGCGGGAGCCCGTAGCGGTTCACGCGCCAGCGGAACCGCCCCCAAGCATCGCTGAGGCGGAGTCTGATGGACTCGAGGGGCGATGGTCCGCGCGGCGACTGGACACTCAGTTCATAGCCGTACGCACGCATGCTTGGGGCGCATTGTGCCTCGATGAGTTCTGCGCAACGCGGCGTCATCTTTCGTTTCCACTGTTCTGCCAGCCTCGGATCGAGTCGCTCGTAGGAGCTCGATTCGTGGAAGCCGAGCATGTCCGGGTGGTAGTCCACACCCAGCAAGCGGGCACACTTCGTCAGCTGCGACTCCGGATCCTCGAGCAGGTCCTCGTAGCGGACCATGGTCCATCGGTCGTCTGGCAGGGTAGGACGCACGCGTTCCCAGTGACGGATGGGCTCCATCCACTTGGGGAAGGCGAGCGCCGCGTTCCCATACCAGCCCATGCCCACGCACGATCGGCAGACGTCGCGCGGGTCGCGGACCAGAACGATCAGCTTGGTGTCGGGCCAGAGATCGAGGATTCGGTCGATCCGTGAGTGGATCGTGCACCCGATCAGATCGGCCCCAGCGTGCTCAGCCGCGAGCTGGGTCCACATCGATTGCACAACAGACTCGTAGGAGTCGAGCGCCTCGGGGAGCTCATATCCCCGTGTCTGCACGACGCGCTGGGTCGCGAGCCAGTCGCGATAGTCCGCTGTCTTCGGGAACCCCGAGTCACGCAGCATCGCGACCGATTCCTCAAACTCACCCACGAGTGCGAGGCGGGGGTGGTTGTGGAGCATCAGGCGCAGCATCGTGGTCCCGGCGCGCAGCGGGCCGACGATGACGAAGTCGGGGGCGGGGTGCCCGTGTTGGTCTGGCGTACGCTCGCTCATCGTGGAAGCGATCGGCACAATCGTCCGTGTTGCTGCACTCCAACCCCTGTTCCGGTGCGATCTTGGGCCAATCCGGGTCATGGATGGACTACACTGATCGATCATGACGCAGACCCAAGCCCAATCGAGCGATCGCCAGCCGAAACACCGTTACAACGCCATGATGGCGGGCGAGCTCGAGACGCGCTGGCAGCGGTGGTGGGGTGAGCAGGGCATCTACCACCAGCCCAACCCCGGCGAAGCGGGCTTTGATGCCTCAAGGCCCAAGTACTACGCGCTGGACATGTTCCCGTACCCCTCCGGCGCGGGGCTGCACGTGGGCCACCCGGAGGGGTACACCGCGACGGACATCATCTGCCGTTATAAAAGGATGAAGGGGTTCAATGTCCTGCACCCGATGGGGTGGGACGCATTCGGGCTGCCGGCGGAGCAGTACGCCATACAGACCGGTGTGCACCCCGAGATCACGACCAAAAAGGCGATCGACAACTTCCGCCGCCAGCTGCAGCGCTTCGGGTTCTGCTACGACTGGTCGCGTGAGTTCGGAACCATCGATCCGGATTACTACAAGTGGACGCAGTGGATCTTTGTCAAGATCTACCACGCCTGGTTCGACACCGAGGCTGATGGCGGCAAGGGGCGGGCACGCCCGATCAATGAGCTGATCGAGGAGTTCGCGTCCGGCAAGCGGAAGGTCAAGCTCAACCCGGACGCGGCCGAGTACACCGGCGCGGGCGACCTGCCCGATGGCACCGATGCCGGCAACTGGGAGACGCTGGACACCGAGACGAAGAAAGCGGTCGTCGATTCCTACCGACTGGCCTACCTGAGCCAGCAGACCGTCAACTGGTGCCCCAAGCTGGGCACCGCACTGGCCAACGAGGAGGTCATCGACGGGCGGAGCGAGCGGGGGGGCTACCCGGTCTTCCGCAAGCCGTTGCGCCAGTGGATGTTCCGCATCACCGCCTACGCGGATCGCCTGCTGGAGGGGCTCAACGATCTCGACTGGCCCAGCTCGACCAAGACGCAGCAGGCCGAGTGGATCGGGCGCTCGGTGGGCGCGGAGGTCGATTTCCCGATCATCTTCCCCGGCGGGCTGGACCTGGGCGAGAAGCTGCGGGTCTTCACGACCCGCCCGGACACGATCTACGGCGCGACGTACATGGTTGTGGCCCCGGAGCACCCCCTGGTCGAGGTGGCGCTGGAGTCCGAGCCCGAGGGCGTAGATATCAATCGCCTGCGCAACTACGTCGAGTGGTCACGCAACCGTTCGGACGTGGAACGCCAGGAGAACAAGGAAAAGACCGGCGTCGCCATCGGCATCAACGTCACCAACCCCGTCACGGGCGAGGAGATCCCCGTGTGGACGGCTGATTACGTCATGATGGGCTACGGCACCGGCGCGATCATGGCCGTGCCCGGGCAGGACCAGCGCGACTGGGACTTCGCGGAAAAGTTTGACCTGTCAATTGTCCGCACGGTCCAGCCGCCCGAAGACTTCGACGGCGAGGCCTACACGGGCGACGGGCCCGCGATCAACTCGGATATGCTCAACGGGCTGCACATCGCGGACGCGAAGGCCAAGATCATCGATTGGATGACCGAGAAGAAGATCGGCGCCCGCAAGGTGAACTACAAGCTCCGCGACTGGCTGTTCTCACGCCAGCGCTATTGGGGCGAGCCGTTCCCCATCGTGTTCGATGAGCGCGGGCACCACCACGCGGTGAGCGAGGAGACGCTGCCCGTGCTGCTGCCGCCGCTGGCGGACTACCAGCCCGTGGAGAGCGACGAGCCCCAGCCGCTGCTGGCCAAGGCGACGGACTGGGTCCAGACGACCGCGGGCGAGGCCGGCGTGTTCGGGCTCCACCGCGATGAGAAGGTCCGGCGCGAGACCAACACCATGCCCGGCTGGGCCGGCAGCTGCTGGTACTACCTCCGCTATTGCGACAACAAGAACGACGAGCAGCTCATCGGCGAAGACGCCGAGGCGTACTGGATGGGCGAGGACGGCGTGGACCTGTACATCGGCGGGGCCGAGCACGCGGTGCTGCACCTGCTCTACGCCCGCTTCTGGCACATGGCCCTGCACGACTTGGGCTTCGTCCGCTCGCCCGAACCCTTCCGCAAGCTCTTCCACCAGGGGCTGATCACATCGATGGCGTACCAGCGTGGCGACAAGTCGTTGGTGCCCATCGATGCCGTCGAGAACCGCGGCAGCGACGACGACCCGCGGTACGTCGAGACCGCGACAAACACGCCCGTTGACAAGATCATCGCGAAGATGTCCAAGTCGCTCAAGAATGTCGTCAACCCCGATGACGTCATCGAGGACTATGGCGCAGACACCTTCCGCCTGTACGAGATGTACATGGGCCCGCTGGAGGCCAGCAAGCCCTGGAACACGAACGACATCGTGGGGTTGTACCGCCTGCTGCAGAAGATCTGGCGCCTGTGCGTCAATGAGGAATCGGGCGAGCTGGTCTTCGCGGACGCCGCCGACGAGACGGTCGAGAAGCAGCTGCACCGCACGATCGCCAAGGTCGGCGACGACATCGAGAAGCTGAGCTTCAACACCGCGATCGCGGCGGTCTTCGAGTTTGTGAATGTCGCCAAGTCACTAACCAAGGATCAGATGGAGCGGTTCGTGAAGGTCATCGCTCCGTTCACGCCGCATGTTGCGGAGGAACTCTGGCACAAGCTGGGGCACCATGATCTAAATGGGGACTCGGTGGCGACTGCTGACTGGCCGAGCTACGACGAATCGATGCTGGTCGACGACGAGATCGAGATCCCGATCCAGGTGATGGGCAAGCTGCGTTCCAAGATGTACGCCGCTCCCGACACGGATGCGAAGACCCTCGAGGAGATGGCCCTGGCCGACGAGAAGATCAAGGGACTGATCGAGGGCAAGACGGTGCGGAAGATCGTCGTGGTGCCCGGGCGGTTGGTGAATATCGTCGCAAACTAAGGGACTCGGGACTAGCCATTAGGGACTAGGGGAGGATCGCTCGCGTTGCTCGCGTTGTTCTTTTCTTTCCTCTAGTGGCCAGTGGCTAGTGGCGAGTCCCTTCTCTCTTTCTTACCATCCTTCATGCCCAACCCCCACGACACCTACACCTCCCCGCTCGCTTCTCGTAACGCATCGCCCGAGATGTGCAAGATCTGGTCGCCGCGTCATAAGTTCACGACCTGGCGGAAGATCTGGCTGGCCGTCGCGGAGGCGCAGCAGGCGTGCGGATTGGACATCTCCGACGAGCAGCTCGACGAGATGCGCTCGACGCTTGAGGTCACGGACGAGGACATGGAGGCGGCCGCGAAGTACGAGCGGGAGCTTCGTCACGATGTGATGGCCCATGTGCACGCGTGGGGAGATCGATGCCCGAAGGCCCGCCCGATTATTCACCTTGGGTGTACGAGCCAGGATGTGGTGTGTAATGGTGATCTTGTCAACCTGATGCTCTCTAAGGAGTTGGTTGAGGAAAAAATTGACCGCTGCATCGATTCGCTGAGCCGATTTGCAGAAACAAACAAGTCAACACCCGCGCTAGGTTTTACGCACTATCAGCCAGCACAGCCTGTGACGGTGGGGCGACGTGCTGCGGGTTGGGCGTATGACCTTTATGAATGTAAGTTGCGGCTCACTCGCTTGTGTATCGCGTATAGAGGAATGCGTGGAGCGACAGGTACGCAAGCATCATTTCTTCAGCTTTTCGGAGATGCAGAGAAAGTCGATAACTTTGAAAAAGCATTCTTGCTCAACCTTGAGATGAACTGGTCTGATCGAGAAGGCAAACTTCCTCCCTCGGACTACTTGCAGGAGACCTTTGATCTCACAGGTCAGACATATCCACGCGTACTAGACACCATGGTTTTGGCCGACCTCGCATCCACAGCCTCCGTCCTCCACAAGATCGCCACCGATATCCGCCTGCTCTCCAACCGCAAGGAGATCGACGAGCCGTTCGGCAAGTCGCAGATCGGGTCGTCGGCCATGCCCTACAAGCGCAACCCGATGAAGTGCGAGCGGATCTGCGGGTTGACGCGGTTCGTCATGAATCTGGTTGGGAACGCGTACGACACGGCCGCGACGCAGTGGCTTGAGCGCACGCTCGACGACTCGTCGAACCGGCGTTTGTCGCTGCCCGAGGCGTTCCTTGCGCTCGATGGGGCGTTGGACCTGATGCACACCGTCGCGTCGGGGCTGATCGTGAACGAGGCGATGGTGAAGCGGAACCTGATGGCCGAGCTCCCGTTCATGGCGACGGAGAACATCATGATGGAGGCCGTCAAGCTCGGGCGGGACCGCCAGGACGTGCACGAGGCCATCCGCGTGCTCTCGCACGAGGCGGGGTACGCGGTGAAGCAGGAGGGCAAGGACAACGACCTGCTCGATCGGCTCAAGTCCGAGCCGCTGCTTGAGGGCGTTGACATCGATGCCCACCTCGACCCGATGCAGTACGTCGGTCGCTCCGTCGAGCAGACAGAGCGGTTCATCAAGGAGGTCGTCGAGCCGCTACGCGAACGCTACGGCGATCAGCTCGACGCGCTGGGCAGCGCAGACCGCGGCGTCTGATCGCATCCGGTCTCTGCGTGCGTCAGTGCGACGTTTTTCCTTCTTTGATCGAATCATCCTCGTCACTCATCGCGCGCCCGTTCCGCTCCTCATCGATCTTGCCGGTCGCGAGGTCCTTGACCCAGGGCGACCAGAGCGTGATGAACGCGATCGCGAAGAGCAGGAACGCGATCATGAACTGCCCGACGCCGCAGGCCGCGCCGACGGCCGCGGAGACCCAGATGCTGGCGGCGGTGGTGATGCCCTTCACGGTGCGCTTGGAGTGCAGGATCGCGCCCGCGCCCAGGAAGCCCACGCCCGAGATGATGTAGGAGAGCACGCGTGTCGGGTCGACACGGATGATGTCGGTGCGGCTGGAGGCGTCGATGATCTGCTCACCCAGCAGCGCGAAGGCCGCCGCCCCGGCGCTGATCAGCAGCATGGTGCGGATGCCGACCGGCTTGTCGGCCCGCCCGCGTTCCCATCCCATCAGCCCGCCGAGCAGCGCGGCGATGCACAGGCGGAAGAAGATCGAGTACTTGTTCAGGTGGATCGGGTCGATCAGCGACTGCTGGGCAAGTGTGTGGATGTGTTCTGAGAAGTCCATCCCCATATTGTCCCTCATCCGGCGTGCGACCGCAAGTCAGTGGTCGCAGGGCAAGCTCATGCCTTTGCCGCCATCTCCCTGCGTTCCCGGCGCATCACCTTCGCGCCCTCGACGATCGCGCTCCAGTCCGAGTCGGTGAACGACTGGATGCCGCGTTCGGTCGCGTAGCGGACGAGCTCGGCGCGGGAGTGGGTGTTGAGCTTCGAATGGATCGAGTTGACCTGCTTCTCCACCGTTTTGCTCGAGCGGTTGAGCTGGCTCGCGATGTCGTTGGTCGAGAGCCCCTTGGCGATGTGGTGGAGAATTTCGAGCTCACGCGAGGACAGCGCGTTGAGCTCGCTGAGGCTCGGCGACGAGAGCACGGGGATGTCGCTGTCGGTGCACAGGCGCGCGTCGATGGGCGCGTCCTTGATGATCGCGAGGATGCCCTTGTGGCCGAAGGCCTGCTCGTCCAGCGGGAAGATGGTGCACAGCACACGCGAGTCCGCGGTGAACTGGTAGTGACTCTTGGTCTTGCCGGTCAGCATGACCTCGCGCTGGATGCGGATGCGTTCTTCTGCCGCGGAGGGCGTGAGGATATCGCTCAGGGTGCTGCCCTTGAGTTCCTCATGATCCTTCATGACATCGAGGACACGGTGGAAACAGCGCGTGTACCAGATCAGACGCAGGTCCGCGTCTCGGGCCACACCGATGATGCCCGGGATCTGCTCGATGATCTCCAGATCATCGGGTCGAATCGCTCTGGGTTGTTTGTTCAAGTCGTGCTTCCAGTCTGTGTGTAGCGTTCGTTCGAGCGGTGAAGGGAAGGCCCGGTCTTTCAGGGGCAGCCGGCGGCGTACTGGGTGAGGAACATCGAGACGTCGAAGAAATCAAACATCCCATTCCCGTCGAGATCCGCGGCGGGGTCGCTCGCGAGGAACGCGTTCAGGAAGGCGGAGACGTCAAAGAAATCGAGCATCCCATCGTTGTTGAAGTCGATCGGGCACCCGGCGTTGGGCACCCCGGTCGCGCGGACCATCCACGCCGCGGGGAACGGGCCCTCGGACATGTGGAGGATGAAGGGCGAGCTGCCCAGATCGTCGAGGTTGGGCTCGGGGTTATAGAAGAGCCAGCTGAGCGTGCCCGCGCTGGGCGAGTTCGGGTCCGCCGACGCGGGGTTGGCCCCCTCGATGACGTCCATGACCACCGCGACGAAGAAGACCCCATCGACCACGGTCGGCTCGATCGGGTAGGTCGCGAACTCGCCAAACCCGGTGTCGACCCAGGTGGCCTTGGTGGTGGAGAGCACCACCGCGTCCGAGGGGTCGTGGTCGTTGGTGGGGTCGTTGAGGATCGCGAGCGTGACGGCATCGGAGCCGAGGTTGCCGGAGTTGTCGGCGATATCGCCGTACGAGACGGAGATCTCGGTGATCAGCTCGCCGCCGGGGACCGTATCAAAGACGTTGAGCCAGGTCACGTTCGCATCGAAGCCGGCGGGCCCGAGGTTGAAGGTGCCGACGCCGGTATCCAGAACATAATCGACCTGCTGGGCGATGGCCGTTGTGGACATGATCGCGAGCATTGAACAGGCGACGATCCCGAACGGGCTTTGTTCGGTCATTTTCGGAACGGGCAAACGGGTACGCATGGTGCCTCCGAACTCAGAACGTGATGTTTTGGTTTGGTGTGAAGCTGGGAAGTTGCAAGTTTGTCTAGGGCATTCATAGCGATGATGTTGTTGAGTGTCCACAGGGCAGCGGTGAATCGCTATACTCTTGCTCCGATCGGGTAATTACCCCGAAGCGGGAATCGCACATCGCATCGAACCGCAAGGGGGTTCTGTGCGAATCGATCGGGCCTGGAGGCCCGGGTGGGCTTGTCCTGCAGGCGCGGCGCGCATTTGATGGGTGTCGTTATCGAATCTATGGTGGACCCTGCCCCGCTCTGGGAGGCAGGAACGAGCGGCTCTGCGAAGCCGCGCATTGGGAACGAATCAGACTGGAGCTTTGTCTATGGCAGCCCGCACTGGAGCAAGCGTCGGCGTCGCCGTCACAATCACGATCTTGGGCGCGATGAGCCTGGCGTTCTTTGTGACGACGATGATCTTCTATGGCAACGCGCAGAGCGCGCGCACCGAGAAGCAGTCGATGGAAGAGGACGTCAAGGTCTTCGTGTCGCCGCAGGAGCGTGAGCACGCGGCCATCCGCGCGATCCGCGATGAAGCAACCCGCGAACGCAAGACCGTTGTGGGGTTCCTCGCCTCCAACCAGAACGAGCTGATGAAGACGATCGACGGCGACGCGGCCACCAGCATGAGCGAGCTCCGCTCCAAGCTCGGGCAGATCGAGGGCTCCGAGGAGGGCTCGCTCCTGAGCCTCGTCAGCAAGCTCCAGAACGAGATCGATACGCTCAACGAGCAGCTCGCGATCGCCGATCAGGAACGCCTCGACGCGCAGGAGAAGGCGCGGGCCGAGGCCGAGCGCGTCGCGGAGATCGAGCAGCAGTTCACCGCCTCCGCCAACAACATCCAGGACGAGTTCGGCGTGATCCAGAGCGACAAGGGCCAGCTCATCAGCGGCTTCCAGGCCATCGAGCAGCGCTACATCCGCCAGATCGAGGACATCCGCGCGCAGGCCGCCTCCCGCGAAGAAGCGCTCGAGGACGCCAACGCCGAGCTGCAGGATGAGAACTTCGTGCTCCAGGACAAGGTCGCCCGACTGCTCGGCGAGGGCCGCGTCGAGATCTTCACCGGCATCCCCGAGGAAGCACTCGTAGACGGCAAGGTCAACCAGGTCAACGCACTCGACAACGAGGTCATCGTCTCGATCGGTCGCGATAAGAAGGCCGTGCTGGGCATGAGCTTCGCCATCTACGACGACGCCACCGACATCCGCGAGGACCCCGAGACCGGCGAGTACCCGCGCGGCAAGGCGGTCATCGAGATCATCAAGGTCGAGCCGACCTATTCGCGTGCACGCATCATCGAGTCCTCCGAGGGCAACCCGATCGTGCGTGGCGACGTGATCGCCAACGCGGTCTACGACCCCAACAAGACCTACAAGTTCGTCGTTGACGGGCTCTTCGATGTCGACGGCGACGGCGTTGCCTCCCGCTTCGAGCGTGACACGCTCGAGGCGCTCATCGAGCGTTGGGGCGGCGTCCTCGTC
This sequence comes from Phycisphaerales bacterium, assembly GCA_017642965.1. Lineage (GTDB taxonomy): Bacteria > Planctomycetota > Phycisphaerae > Phycisphaerales > UBA1924 > UBA1924. Next base: position 168,459 of record JAEPOJ010000002.1, on the reverse strand, counting down.
GAAGAGATCCAGGGCGACACCGACTTCGTGGTGCTCGGCGAGAAGCCGATCCTCCCGCCGCCCCCCGGCCGCGACGCCCCGGTCTCCGTGATCCAGGAGTACGTGCGACTTCAGCAGGAGATCAAGCGGTACGACGACCTGCTGCTGAGCGCACAGGACACCTCGATGCCGGTGCTCAACCAGAACCGCCTGCGCACGCTCATCGGAGACTTCCCGAACTGAGCGGGGGCTGAAGCGATGCGATGAACAACGAAGCATCCATCATCTCCAGGTACGATAAACGCGACCCGCTGACTCTGTTTCAGCGGGTCGTTCTTCAACCGGCGCTGTACACGGCCATCCGCTCCGGGCTCATCGGGATCAACGCGTTCCCGCTCCCCTCGGTCCTCCGCTTCGGGCGGACGCTCGGACGCACGTACGGCGGGCTCGGCGTGAACCGCAAACGGGTCGGGCGTGCGATCGACCGCCTGGCCGTCGCGATGCCCGAGCTCAGCGAGCAGGAGCGCGCGGACCTGGTTATGCGCAGTTACGAGCACCTCGCGATGCTCGCCGCCGAGCTGGCCGTCCTGCCACGCTACCTAACCGAGGACGCCTGGAGCGACTACATCGAGCTGGGCGAGCTCGACCGGGTCATCCGCCCGCTGCTCGATGAGCGCCCGTCGCTGCTGCTCACGGCCCACTGCGGCAACTGGGAGGTGCTCGGCTACACCATGGCGCTGCTCGGCTTCCGCATGCACGCCGTCTACCGCCCGCTCGACCTGCGCCCAGCGGACCGATGGCTCCGGCAGACCCGCTCCCGGCGCGGGCTTGAGCTTGTGGACAAGTTCGGGGCCATGCACAAGCTCCCGGGCCTGCTGGCGAACAACGAGTCGGTCGCCTTCGTGGCCGACCAGAACGCGGGGCAGCGGGGGCTGCACGTCCCGTTCCTTGGGCGCCTCGCCTCGAGCTATAAATCCATCGGCCTGATGGCGATCCAGCACCGGGCGAGGATTATCGTCGGCTGCGCCCAGCGCCAGTGCGCACAGCGGGGCAACCCGGCCGGCATGCGCTACCGGATCGAGATCGAGGACCGGATCGACCCCGAGGACTGGGAGAGTCAGCCGGACCCGCTCTTCTATATCACGGCACGCTACCGGCGAGCGATCGAGCAATCTGTTCGACGAGCACCGGAACAGTACCTGTGGATGCACCGAATCTGGAAGAGCAGGCCTCGCCACGAGCGGCTCGACCGCCCGTTCCCGAGCAACCTCCGCGCCAAGCTCGAAGCGCTGCCCTGGATGACCCAGGACGAACTCGACGCGATCATCCACCGTTCGGACCTCGATCGTGCGATGCTCAAAGAGCAGGGCGTCACGGAACTGCGCTAACATGACGGAAACAGGGAGCACACCATGACAACCGAATCAGGCGTGAATCAGGGGATGATGGAAGAAGAGGGCGGCATGCTCGAAGATGTGCGCGTCCTGATCGTCGACGACGAAAAGGACATCCTCGATTCCATCGACGCCGCCTTCCAGAGCGAGGGCGCACTGACCCTCACCGCGATGGACGGCGACGAGGCCGTGCGGATCTGCAACGACGACCCGCCGGACATCGTGATCCTGGACATGATGCTGCCCAAGCGCTCCGGCTTCCTCGCCCTCGAGAAGATCAAGGGCAAGGAGAACTCCCCGATCGTCATCATGGTCACCGCCAATGAGGGCAAACGCCACCAGGCCTACGGCGAATCGCTCGGCGTCGATGCATACATGCTCAAGCCCGTCCCGCTGGGTCTCCTGCTCAACAAGGCGGCTGATCTGCTTGATGCCCGCGACGAGGCCGAGGGGCTGATCGAAGAGGACTGAGCAGCCCCGATCGCCCGATCCGCACTTGGGGGGCTATCCTTCACCCAATGGCCAAGAAGCGGATGCTCGTGTTGATCAACCCCTGCGACCCCGAGGATCCCTCGGCGGGCAACGCCCCGCTGGGGACCGAGCGGGAGGTCTGCGAAAAGCTCTCGCACTACAACACCGCCGCCGACGGCGCTCCAATCAAACGCCACGGCACCATGGTCCTCCACGGCCCGGGCTACACCATCGAGTACGCCGTCGGCCACGACGAGCTGACGCAGGCGATGGTCATCGTCAACAACATGGACTTCGCCTACCCCGTGCTCTCCAAGATGTGCAGGGCCCTGGGCTGGAAGATGCAGGATACCGAATCGGGGCAGATCTTCGGCTAAGCCCTCCCCCCCGCAATTGCGGTGGGGGTTCTCCGGCCGCGGCTCGCATCAGAAACGCTTGATGCGCGATCAATTCTCGCCGATGACGCGTATAGTCAATGCGGGCAACGATTTCGGAGAACACCATGCCGATCTACATCTACGAATACCTCGACGACAAGGGCGAAGGCACGGGCGAGTCCTTCGAGATCGTGCAGAAGATGTCCGATGACGCCCTGACCGAGCACGAAGGACGCAAGGTCCACCGCGTGCCCACCGCCCCCAACATCGCGGGCAAGTGGTCGGACATGAAAGAGAAGTCCATGCTCTCGAACAAGAACCTCGATCGCCTCGGGTTCACCAAGTACGAGAAGCGGGGCGACGGCTACATGGAACGCACGGCCGGCAAAGAAGGCCCCAAGTCCATCTCTCTGGACGACTGATGGACTTTGAGTTCATCAACGAACGATTCTGTTCGTTACGAGACCAAATCGCAATCAAGAAGGGTGACCCTCGTTTCTTTGAGCTATCCCTGCGGCCTGAATGCGAAGGCGCTCCCCATATCGAGATCGATGGAGATCAGCTCCACTTTGTGATCTGCGAGCGAGGTGTTGAATACAAGCGTCAGACGACAAGTGATCTCGATACGCTTTTGTATTGGCTCATTGCGTTCATGACACCTTACGTCGCTGAGGAGCGACTCCGTCAAGAGAAAAACTCAAGTTGGAACGAGCGGGAAGTTTGGTTTCGTGAAGAGGAGAGCATACTGGGCAAACTCAATCCTGAATGGGCAGAGCGAAAGCGGATTGAGCATGACTGGTTGCTATATCCCGAGAAGCGAGACGAGTTGCCATGGCCACTCGACTTCTTTGACTAGTTCAGATCTCGTGACACCCGGATGTGTTATCCCATCCGCTCCACGACCTCAGCCGCGATGTCCGGCGCATCCCGTCCCTCCGCGGAAACCCAGATCGACCCTTCCCGCGCCCGCAGGCGCTTGAGCCACGTCCGCTGGTTCTTGGCGAAGCGCCGCGTGTCGATCTTGATCCGCTCGATCGCCTCGTCAAGCGAATATCGCCCCTCGAAGTGCGCAATCAGCTGCTTGTACCCGATCGCCTCGCGTGACTGATCCCCGAACGCGTTGGCCTCGAACAGCGCCCGCGCCTCTTCCACCAGACCGTCTTCGATCATGAGCTTCACGCGCTTGTTGATCCGCGCGTTGATCGCCTCGACCGCCCAGTCGAGCCCGACCAGCACCGCCTCGGGGCGCGTGGGCTTGTCGCGGTCCCACTGCGCCTGCAGCCGCGTGATCGGGGTGCCGGTCTGCAAGTAGACCTCCAGCGCCCGCTTGGTTCGCCGGATGTCCGCGCCATCGATCCGCTCGTGGGCATCCGGGTCGGCCTCCGCGAGCATCGCGCGGCGCTCGGGCTGTGACATGCTCTCCACCCGTGCCTTCACCTCATCGCTGGGCTCCGGCGCCTCAAAGAGCCCGTCGAGGAACGCCTTGATGTACAGGTTGGTCCCGCCAACGACAACCGGCGTGAAGCGGTTGGTGCAGAGGCGATCCACGATCGGGTTCGCCCGCTTCAGCCAGTCGTGCACCGTGAAGCGGTCCTTGAGATCGGCGATGTTGATGAGGTGATGCTCGATCCCGCCCCGCTCTTCGAGCGTGGGCTTGGCCGTGCCGATGTTCAGGTCCGTGTAGATTTGGTACGCATCAGCGGTCACCACCTGCCCGGGCTGCCCGTCTTCACGGATCAGACGCTTGGCCAGCTCGACCCCCAGCGCGGTCTTGCCGCCCGCGGTCGGTCCAACGATCACTGGATAGCGGCGAATCTCAGTCACGTTCGAGTGTAGGGAACGAACTCAGCTCGGCTTCGTTGCCGGCATCAAGCCATACAGCACCGCGAGCAGCCCCGCGCCGACAATCCAGACCTTGGCGTCCCTGTTCGCGAAGACGCGTTCCAGGCGCGTGCGCGGGCGCACCTGCGCCTCGAAGGGCTCAACCCGCGGCTCGATCGCTTCGAGCAGGAGCGTATCGTCGCGCTGCCCGGGCATCACGATCGCAGCGCGGTCAGCGGGGATCATGCCCAGCTGGGTCATCGCCAGCAGCTCGATTGTTTGCTCATCCGGACTCGCCAGATCGTTGAGAAACGCGCGATAGCGTTCGATCCGTTGGTTCTGTGCCTGCTCCAGGTAGAGCGTTCGATCACGCTCCAGACGGGTAAGGCGGAGCTCTTCCTGCATCGGCAGCAGGATCGCGGCGACAACGATCACCAGCCCGGCGCTGAAGATCATCCAGCGTCCGAGCTCGCCCACGAAGTGGTCGGCCGGGTTGACGGGCGCGCACTGAGACACAGATCAGCTATCGTCAAACCGCCGGGAAAGACACGAAATTTGGTCAATCTCCTCCCCCGCTCCGGCGGGGGAGGTGGATTCGGCGCAGCCGAAGACGGAGCGAGGCTTTGGTCTGTCATCGCGGCTCACAAAGACCCCCTCCGTCTCTCCGCCTTTGGCGGATCGACACCTCCCCCGCAAGCGCGGGGGAGGAGAGTGGTACCCGGAGGAGGGCCTGTCGTTACGCCTTCACTGCGCCGCCGCCCGTGTGCGCGAGCATCCGGTTGAGGGCCAGCAGCGCAAGCTTGGTCGCCTCGGGGTGCACGCTCACGACGTTGCGGACCTTCACCGGCCCGCCGGCCTGGTCGATCGGCGCGTCCTTGGTCGTGCCGATGCCGCAGAGCCCGTCAAGGACCCACAGCAGGTGCGGCTCATCGATGCGGTACATCGTGGTGCACAGGCACTGGCAGTCGGAGAGCATGCGGACATGCACGCCCTTGGCCTTCATCTCGTTGGCCATGCGGTTTACGAGGTGCACCTCGGTGCCGATGGCCCACTTGCTGCCCGCGGGCGCATCGCGCAGGGTGTTGATGATGTACTCCGTCGAGCCCGAGTAGTCCGCGAGGTCCACGACTTCCTTGCAGCACTCAGGGTGCACGAGGATCTGCGTGGGCTCCTCGCCCGCGGGGAGCGCAGCGTTTGCGCTCTTGATCTCCGCGCAGTGCTCCGGGCGGAACAGCTTGTGGACGCTGCAATGCCCTGCCCACAAAATAGTTGCGGCATTGTATAACTCTTCTTCGGACGCACCGCCGAACGGCTCGCCCTGCGCCGTCAAACGCGGGTCGTAGACGCACGTGTTGGCCTCGACATCGATGCCGTACGCGGCCGCGGTGTTGCGCCCGAGGTGCTGATCGGGGAGGAAGAGGATCTTGATGTCCTCGCCCGCCTGCTTGGGTTGGGTGCCGCCGTTCATCGCCCACTCGAAGACCTGCCCCGCGTTGGAGGATGTGCAGCACGCGCCGCCATGCTCGCCCACGAACGCCTTGATGGCGGCCGTCGAGTTCACGTAGGTGATCGGGATGATCCGCCCGGCCCAGCCTTGACGCTTGAGCGACTCGTGGATGATCTCCCACGCCTCGACCGTCTGGTCGTAGTCGGCCATGTCCGCCATCGAGCAGCCCGCGGACATGTCGGGCAGGATGACCTGCACCGTGTCGGGCGTGAGCATGTCGGCCGTCTCGGCCATGAAGTGCACACCGCAGAAAATGATGTGCTTGACGCCCACGCCCTGCTTGGCGCGGTCCTCAACGACGGAGGAGGCGAGCTGGGAGAGCTTGAGCGAGTCGCCGAGGAAGTCGGCGTGGCGGACGACCTCGTCCATCTGGTAGTGGTGCCCGAGGATGACGAGCTCATCGCCGAGCTCGGCGCGGCGCGCCTCGATCTGCTCGTTGAGCTGATCTTCGCTCAGACTCAGGTAATGATCGGGGAGAGAGGGCTGCCAGAGCATGTGGCCTCCTGCACAAAGGGGGGGATCTATTGTACGATCGGGGCGGGCGTAAGGTCATGCGGCACCTGAAATTGACACGAACTGATCCCGAATAAGCATTCGCACACATGCATCCACTTGTCGTCATCCTGATTATCGTCGGCATCGTCGGCGTGATCGCGTTGGGTATCTACGCCGCGATCCAGGCAGAGAAGGCCCGCCAGCAACGCATCGCCGAGATGCGTGCCTACGCCAACGAGGTGGGGCTGTCTTTCCGTGAGCACAAGGACACGAGCCACGACGAGGAGTACGCCCACTTCGAGCTCTTCCGGCGTGGGTTCGACCGGGCCGCGTACAACACCATCTCGGGCGAGATGGAGTACAACGACGCGATCGTGCGTGTGAACATGGGCGACTTCACGTACAAGACGCGCGAGACCTACACCACCACGGACTCCAAGGGGCGAACCCGGACCCGCACGCGGATCGTCAAGCACCACTTCTCCTACTTCATCATGGACCTGCCCTACATCACCATGCCGGACCTGATGATCCGGCGCGAGGGCTTCTTCGATAAGATCGCGTCCGCGTTCGGCAAGAACGACATCGACTTCGAGAGCGCGGAGTTCTCACGCAAATACTTCGTGAAGTGCGACTCGCGCAAGTTCGCCTACGACATCATCCACCCGCGGATGATGGAGTTCCTGCTCGAAACCAAGCCGGGCCTGATCGATATTGAGAACGCACGGATCTGTCTGAGCGATGGGTACAGGGTCTGGGAGTCCGCTCGCTTCGGGCATTCGCTACACTGGACACGTCAGTTTCTTGATCTCTGGCCCGGATTCGTGGTCAACGATCTCGCAGAAGGGAGGGCGCTATGAGCCCATGGATTATTTTACTGATCATCGTCGGCGCGGTGGGGCTCGTGGTCCTGCTGTGGGCGATCGGTATCTACAACAAACTGGTCGTGCTGCGTCAGCACCTCAAGGACGCCTGGTCCGGGGTCGACGTCGAGCTCAAGCGCCGCTACGACCTGATCCCCAACCTGGTGGAGACGGTCAAGGGCTACGCCACGCACGAGAGCGAAACGCTCGAAAGCGTGATCGCGGCTCGCAACACGGCCGTCGCCAGCACCGGCTCACCGGCACAGCAGGCCAAGGACGAGAATCAGCTCATCGGCGCGATGCGCCAGCTCTCCGTCGTTGTGGAGCGCTACCCGGAGCTCAAAGCCGACACGCAGTTCATCAACCTGCAGGGTGAGCTCGCGGAGACCGAGAACAGGATCGCCTCGTGCCGACGCCTCTACAACGGCAACGTGCGCGAGATGAACAACGCGGTTCAGACCTTCCCCAGCGTCATCATCGCGGGGGTGTTCAACTTCAAGTCCGCCGAGTACTTCGAGATCGAGGACGCGGCCGTGCGCGAGGCACCGAAAGTCTCGTTCTCGTAGTCTCTACTTGAGTCCCAGCGTGTACGCCCACCATGCAACCGTTTCGCGGGCCATAAAGATCGGGAGCTTCTTCAAGACCAGCCCACGCCGCACCGCGGCGTGGGTTTCTGCTTGTATCCCCTCACGGCGCAGCGCGATCTTGAGTCGAGGGGTGTGATAGAAGTGTGTCACCCCGATCACGGATGACCACCCGTGTTCTCGCTGGAGTAGCGCGTAGTTGCGGGCGCTCGCACCCGTGTTGTACCCGAGCTCGTCAAGAATGATCGCGGACGCGGGTACGCCCTCCTCTATCGCGATGCGCTGCATGACGCGGGGCTCAGTCCATTCATCCACGCCCGGACCCCCTGAGAGGACGAGCGTATCGCAAAGCCCCGCATGGTACAGCTCAACCCCAGCGATCACCCGGTCCCTGAGCGCATCGGATGCAGACCCGTCCTCGAAGACCCGCGCCCCAAGCACAAGCGCAGCGTCCGCGTGGGTATCACACTTGTGATTGCCCAAGGTCATCATGAGGAGGATCGGGTAGAGGACCAATCCCATCCCGAGCCCGAGAACAAACCAGAGTGTGGATCGGGAACGGATCGCGAGGCGCATACACATTACTCGGCACACCCGAAAGCCCGGCGTGAACTGATAATAACGCGGACGGTGGCAATCTCGACGGACTCTCAACATTGAGCGTCATGGGGAACCATCACACGCAAGGAGACGCAATATGCACATGATGATCGGATTGATCTGCTCCGCGATCGCGTGGGCAGGCCTGAACCAGCCGATGAGCTCGTCCTCGGGCACACCGTTCGAGTCGAAGGAGATCGCGATCCGGGAAGCGACGCTCGTGCTCTACGACGACGTCCGCGACAAGGACCTCCCTATTCGTGTGGTGTATCCAGATCGGTTTGTGGGAACCGATGCGGTGCCGACGATCGTGTTCTCACACGGCGCAGGCGGTTCGGGCAGCTACTACAGCCCGCTCGCCCGCCACTGGGCATCCAGCGGGTACATCGTGATCCTCCCCACGCATTCGGACTCGCTCGTCGAGGCCGCAGTAGACGAGGCCGACTCCAACCGGCGAGAGCGCATACGCGAGATGCTCAAACGCCGACGCGAAGGCGTGCGCGGCGTAGGCGGGCTCGACTTCTCAGACTGGGCAAACCGCCCGCGCGATGTGTCGTTCATCATCGATGAGCTCGATGCAATCGAAGCTCACATCCCCGAGATCAAAGACAGGGTCGACCACGAACGAATCGGGGTCGGCGGGCACTCTTACGGCGCATTCACTGCCCAGTTGATCGGGGGAACCGATCCGCTCGGGCCGGGCGACTTCGCGGACCCGCGTGCGGCATGCGTGCTGCTGATCTCACCTCAGGGCGTTGGCGGGCTGCTGACCGAATCCTCATGGGATTCGTTCGTCGGCCCGGCGCTCACGATCTCCGGCGACAACGACGAAGGACGCAACGGCGAACCCGCGACATGGCGCCGCGAGGGTTTCGATCGTTCACCTGACGACACCCACACCCTCATGTGGATCGAAGATGCCTACCACAACTTCGGAGGCATCAGCGGGCGCGTGCTCCCCGGCCCGAATCAGGGCCCCGAGAACCCCGAGCATGTCCGCTATGTCCAGCGTGCCTCCCGGGCGTTCTGGGATCATCACCTGCGAGATCATCCCGGCGACGTCGACGCGTTTGCGGCGACGCTGCGTGCGTCGTTCAAGGGCGAGCCGGTCGAGATTGAGAACAACTGACCGCGTTATTGGTATTCAGGCTCTCGCGCAGAGGGATTGTTCAGATCAACCACGCCCGAGTTGGGGTGTGGCTGGGGCGTGTGCCCGCATTCCGGGCAGGGGCTCATCGTGTCGATGCCCGATCGGTCGTAGCCGCACATCGGGCAATGGCCGGGCATGAGCTTGGGCCACTCACGCTTGGGCACCCCCATGAAGCCGACCTTCAGCCCCCCGCGCTTGAGCTCTTTGTTCGCCTTGTCGCTGATGAGGAGCAGCATGATCAACCCGAGCAGCGGGATGATAAAACCACCCAGGAGCATGATGATCGGGTACGCCAGGCTCTCACGCATCGCGATGGTGAGACGGAAGGTCTGGATGATCGCCAAGAGCTGGATGATCACGAGCACGAGCAGCATGACCAGCGCCGCGATCTCGGGGTAGGGGATCACGCCCTGGCCGAACGCGGCAACCCACACGAGCGCCACCGTGCCCATGAGCAGCGAGAAGATCAGCCAGAGCAACGTCCGCTGGAGCGTCGCGATCTTGAGCAGGTACTGGTTCATTGAGTGCTTCGCTCCGTCAGATCACCTGAGGCACGCGCGTGCACTCGGGGCAGGGGTCAAGCAGGCCGAGGCCCTCCCGGCTGTAGCCGCACGCTCGGCAATGCCCGGGGGTGATCTTGGCTTTCTCGCTCTGCGACACGCCGATGAAGCCGGTCTTTGCCCCGGCCAGCTTCAGGATCGTCGTCGCCTGCGAGAGCACCGCGAGCGGAACGAGCATCGGGAGGAACAGAGTCACAATGGCCGTGAGCACGATGGTGGGTACGCCAACGCCCATCGAGATCTGCGCAAGCACCACGGCGACCACCACCCAGATCGCGACCGCGAGTGAGGCAAAGTTCAACGCGAGGATGATTGGTGAGCTCTGCCCGGGTGTATTGAACGTGAGAATGACCATCGTAATGACGATCGTCCAGATCGCCAGCGTGGCCGCGGTCAGGTGCGCGCGAGCACGCACAATCGCGAGGAGGTCCAGTTCAAAGATCATCTTCTGTCCCATGCATCATCCTTCCTTTGAACCCAACAGTATCACATCATGCCCGCCGAAGTCAGGGCCTGTATCGCACGTACTCATCATCAAGGTTCATTGATCCATGATCGCCGCCTGCGCCGCAGCGAGGCGTGCGATCGGCACGCGGAAGGGTGAGCAGCTCACGTAGTCCAGCCCGGCCCGATGAAAGAAGTGGACGGACTTTGGATCACCCCCGTGCTCGCCGCAGATGCCGACCTTGAGGTCGCCCTTGGCCCCGCGCCCCTTCTCGATGCCCATCGTGACCAGCTGTGCCACTCCGGTCTGGTCCAGCGACTGGAACGGATCTCCGGGGATGATGTCGCGCTTGAGGTAATGGGGGAGGAAGGTGTTTACGTCGTCCCGCGAGTAGCCGAAGGTCAGCTGGGTCAGGTCGTTGGTGCCGAAGCTGAAGAAGTCGGCATGCTCCGCGATCTCGTCCGCGGTCAGCGCCGCGCGCGGGATCTCGATCATCGTGCCGATCTTGATGTCCAGCTTGCGTTTGAATCCATGCTCCTTGCGGACCTCCGCGATAAGCCGCTCTGACTGCTCACGCAAAACGCGCAGCTCCTGGTGCGTGCCCACCAGCGGGATCATGATCTCGGGCACAGCTTTGATCTTGTTCTGAGCGCACTCGATCGCCGCCTCCACGATCGCCCGCACCTGCATGTTCAGGATCTCGGGATAGGTGATCGCCAAGCGGCACCCGCGGTGCCCCATCATTGGGTTCGCCTCGTGGAGCATCGCGACTTTTCGCCGCACTGCATCGGTGGAGACATCAAGTGCCCGTGCGACGCGGTCGATCGTGACCGGGTCATGCGGCAAGAACTCGTGCAGCGGCGGATCAAGCAGGCGGATCGTGACGGGCAGCCCCTTCATGGCGGTGAAGATTCCCACGAAGTCCTCGCGTTGCATGGGCAGTAGTTTACTCAGAGCGTATTCACGATCAGTCCGATTCTCAGAGAGGATCATTTCGCGCATTGAGCCAATACGCTCGTCTTCGAAGAACATGTGCTCAGTACGCACCAATCCGATGCCTTGCGCGCCAAGCTCCCTCGCCCGAGCCGCGTCCTGAGGGGTGTCGGCGTTGGTGCGGACACCTAACGTGCGGCGCTTGTCAGCCCATCTCATGACCCGTGCGAAATCGCCGGTGATGCCCTCGGGCTCGATTGTGGGCAACGCGCCCTCGTAGACCTTCCCGGTTGATCCATCGATCGAGATGAGATCACCTCGCCCGAAGGTACGCCCATTCACACTGAATGAGTCATTCTCAATACTGATATCGCTTGCCCCAACGATGCAGCATTTGCCCCAGCCGCGTGCGACGACGGCCGCGTGGCTGGTCATGCCGCCCGTGGAAGTGAGAATGCCAATAGCATGATGCATGCCTTCGACATCCTCAGGAGTGGTGTCCTTGCGGACCAAGATAACCTTCTCACCGTGCTCTGTTCGGTTGATGGCCTCGTCAACAGAAAATGCTGGATGGCCGACTGCAGCACCGGGTGAGGCGCCGAGTCCAGATACGATCGGATCGCGCTTATCGGCCACCTTCGGATCGAAGCTGGGAAGCAGCAACTGGATGAGATCGCCCGCGGGGATGCGGAGCAGGGCTGTGTCCTCGTCGATGCGTTTTTCACGGACCATGTCGCATGCGATCTTCACCGCCGCCGCGCCGGTCCGTTTGCCGGTGCGCGTCTGGAGCATAAACAGCTCGCCGCGCTCGATGGTGAACTCGATGTCCTGCATGTCCGCGTAATGATCTTCGAGGGTCTTCTTGATCTCGGAGAGCTGCTTGTGGATGCGTCTGTTCCAGCTCGCCATTTCGCTCACCGGGCGTGGCGTGCGGATGCCCGCGACGACGTCCTCGCCCTGCGCGTTGACGAGGAACTCCCCATACAGCTTGTTTTCACCCGTCGAGGGGTTGCGTGTGAACGCCACGCCCGTGCCACAGTCATCGCCCATATTCCCGAAGACCATGGTCTGCACATTGACCGCGGTGCCGTTGAGCCCGTTCATGCCCTCGTATCGCCGGTAGCTGATGGCCTTTTCCGCATTCCATGAGCCGAACACCGCCTCGATGGCGAGCTGGAGTTGTTTCATCGGGCTCTGGGGGAACGCGCTGCCCACATGCTGCTGGTAGACGTCCTTATACGCATCGCACAGCTCCCTGAGCCCCTCGGCCGGGACATCGGTGTCGACCTCGACGCCGTACCTCGCCTTGATCGCATCGAACGCACGCTCGAAGTGCTCGTGGTGCACGCCCATCACGACATCGCCGAACATATTAATCAGGCGTCGGTAAGCGTCGTACGCGAAGCGATCGTTGTCCGTCGCCTCGGCCAGCCCCCTGGCGGCCTTGTCGTTGAGCCCGAGGTTGAGGATCGTGTCCATCATGCCCGGCATCGAAGCCGCGGCACCCGAGCGAACCGAGACGAGCAGTGGGTTGGCATCATCGCCGAACTTCTTGCCACGCTGCTGTTCCAGCGAGGCCATCTGCTTCCTGACGTCCTCCATCAGCCCCTTCGGGAGCTTCTTCTTGTTCTTGTAGTACGCGGCGCAGGCATCGGTCGTGATGGTGAAGCCGGGAGGGACCGGCAGCCCGATGGTGGTCATCTCCGCGAGGTTCGCACCCTTGCCCCCCAGCAGCCGTTTCATCCCGCCATTGCCCTCGGTCTTGCGGCCGAAGGCGTAGACCATCTTGCCCGCGATCGCACGCTTCTTCGTGCGCTGCTTGGCGGTGGTCTTCTTGGTCGTTTTCTTCGTGGCTTTCTTGGTGACCTTCTTTGCCGCGCTCTTGCGTGTGGTTTTGGCCTGCGCCTTCTTGGACTTGCTCGCCGGGGCATGACGCTTCGCGTTCGACGCGTCCGGCTTGCGACCGTTGTCGGCCTTCTTCTTGCCTGACTTTTTTTTGCTGGTTTTCTTGTGCGAGGGCGTGGAACGCTTCTTGGACGCGGAGTTGTTCTTCTTCTTCGCCATTCGTGTTCTCATCAATGCGGGGGCTATCACCATCAATCGATGCGTACGGCGCATTGTAGTGGAACGGGGGACGGGCGTTTTTCGTCAGACTTTCTTAGGAGGATTCGCATCGAATCGCTTCCAGCAGTCGCGTATCAGCGGGACAGCGAATACGATCGCGCCATGGCGATCCAGAGCGCCCAGTCCGAGCCATCGCAGGGTGAACCCGCCCTGACCCCGCCAGGATTCCGTGCCGATGGGCTCGGGGGCGGTCGCGGTGAGCGCGCGGTCGAGGGGTGCTGGTTTGTGCTCCGCGATGACCCCGATCCACTCGGACAGGTCGGGCAGCTCATGAAGGAGCACGCGCGGGATGGGAGCTGCTGGGCGATCCTGCTGAGCTACGAGCTCGGTGGCTGGGTCGAACCGCACGCGCGATCTTCGGTGCCCGATCCGCTCGACTTCCCGCTGGCCGTGCTCATGCGCCTGGGTGAGCCCATCGAACACGCCGCACCGCTCGATCGGCCGTTTACCATCGGAGAGATCCATTCCGAGACCGGGCACGACGGGTATCTGGCCTCGGTCAGCCGCGTGGGCGAGTACATCGCGGCGGGTGATATCTACCAGGCGAACATCGCCCACAAGCTGACTTCCCGCTTCGATGGCGACCCCGCCGCCTGCGCAAGTGCGCTGACACAAGCGGCCTCGCCAAGATACGGGGCGACCATGCGATTTTGCAGAAACGGGATTTCGCACACCATCTGCTCGATCTCCCCGGAACTATTCGTGCGTGTGGATCGCGAATGCGAACGCATCAAGACCGAACCGATGAAAGGGACGCGTCCGTTCGGCGTCGACGCGTCAGAGCTTGAGCACAGCGACAAGGACCGCGCCGAGCTCAACATGATCACGGATCTGATGCGGAACGACATCGGACGCGTGTGCACGCTCGGCTCGGTCCGGGTCCACACGCCCCGTCGGATCGAACCCCACGCCTCCGGCGTCCTGCAGGCGAGCTCCGTGATCGAGGGACACCTGCGCAAGGATGTTGATGTGCCGATGCTCATCCGGGCTATCTTCCCGCCCGGCTCGATCACCGGTGCGCCCAAGGTCCGAGCGATGCAGATCATCGATGAGCTCGAGCAGGCGCCGAGACGGTCATACTGCGGCTCCCTGATGCACATCGATGAAGACGGGAACATCGAGGCTTCGGTCGCGATCCGAACGGCCCACATCTGGGGGGGTATCGATCCAGACTGCCCGGGCATGGTGCGTGATGGGCGCTTCGAATACCCGGTCGGAGCCGGGATCGTGGCGGATTCCGATCCCGCGTCAGAATGGGCAGAAACGCTCGTCAAAGCACGCGTGCTTGAGCGGCTCCTGGGTGTGGACCTGAGCGAAGTGGGTTGAAGCGAGATCGGAAATTGCGATGCCGGGCAGAATCGGGCTGAAATCGGTATCCTCAACGTCCGATCTTGCTGGTATACAGCGGTTTATGGCTCTGCCCGCCCGCCGCTGTGCACCGACAGAGAGGCCCAGACATGAGCACACACGATCGGGTGACGGAACTCAAGCCGGACGCACTCAACGAGCGCAGGGCATTCAGCCGCACGGAATGCTGCATCGCGATCAAGCTCCGCCAGTCCGCCAACGCGCTCTACACGAGCGGGCGCACGACGGACCTGTCAATGAGCGGCGCAGGGATCGAGATCGTGGGTCCACGCCCGGCGCACGAGGGCCAGCGGATCGCGATCGCGTTCGAAAACCTGCGTTGCCCGGTGACCCGCGCTGCGCGGATGATCGGCGCACAGATCGTGCGTGTAGAGCCCCAGCGTGACGGCCGTCAGCGAATCGGTGTCCGCTTCGATGCGCTCCAGCTCGGGCTCGAAGGGCTCGAGCTGCCCCAGGCCGCGTGAAGCTTATGAAGCCTTGAGTGCGTCGTTCACGGCGTCTCGCGCTTCGCTCACGAGCTGCTCGGCGTCGTAGTTCTTCCCGATCGAACGCTGGAACGCGATGGTGCCGTCGCGGTCGATCACCACAATCGTTGGATACACACGGATCTTGAACTCGGCGCTGATGGCGTCCGGGTTGACGCTCAGCTCGACTTCCGGGTGGGCACTGACAAAGGTGCGCTCGGCGTTCTGCGGGTTCCCCTCCCGCACGGATAACGCGTAGAGATCGAACGCGTCATCGCTGATCTCATCGCGCATGGCGCTGATCAGCGGCGTCGTCTGGGCGCACGGCACGCACCACGAACCCATGAAGTAGAGCAGCGTCACCCGCCCACGCTGGGTCGAGTTATCAACGCTATCGCCGGAGACCGTGCTGAAGGAAAACGACGGTGCGTTTGGAACTGTCGGGGGGCTCGGGCGGTCGTCATCCTGCGCGGGCTGATCGTTTGCTGGTCGATCGACCGGCTCTGTGGTCAGCGTTCCGGGTGCGTCCTGGGTTTCATCCCTGGGCTTGGGCATGGTCGAAACGAAGCGGAAGTCATCCGGGCGTCGCACGTCCAGCTGGTCCTGCTTTGCTTCGATAATGCGGAGGTTGCTCATCTCGAAGGAGAGCGTGATCTTGACCATGCCCGCATCGGTGATCTGGTGAACCTTGCGGGGGAGTTTGTCGGACGTGCTGATCCACCAGATGGCGTCTGTATAGGCCTGTGCCCCGCGCCGCCCGCCCTTGGCCTCCGGGCGCTTGATCACGATCTGATCGCACATCTCGCCCGCGACCGCTTCCTGCGCACCGAGCGTGATGGACACGGCACCATCGGTATCCTGCGCGTACGGGTCATCGTTGATGATCGAGCTGATCAGCACCAGGTTCAGTGAACTGGGGAGCCCCCGCACCGTGGAACCCCGCGGGGCTTCATTGATGGTCTTGGCCTGGCGATCAACCCAGATGAAGCGATCCCCGGCGATGAGCTGATCCATCGGCTTGGAAGGATCCTTCTGCTTGTCCTTGGATTCGCCGATCGTGTGGATGACGCGTCCGAACTCGTCGTGTGTGCCGAAGAAGACCTGACCGCTCATCGAGGGCATGGTCTCGGCGAACATCGAGCCGCCCTCGCCCTTCATGCGGAACTGGGCCTGAAAGCCGTCTATCTCGGCGATCGCCGCTTTCGAGGCTTCGAGGATCTCCTCAGCGCTCTGGGCAAACGTCATCGTTGACATCAACGCCACCGTCACGAGCAGGACGCGGCTGATGAGCTTCGGGGTCATCGTCAGGATCATTCTGGGCTCCGTCTGGTTCGAACACGATTCTCTCGAAAAACGAGTCATGCTGGGGATTATTGCGTGTTTGTGGGTGTCAGCATCTGGGCGAGAGCGTCCCCTGGGTTGGGTTGGCGCATCAGGTGCTCGCCGATCAGGGTGATGTGTACGCCGTGCGAGCGCAGATGTTCAAGGTCATCGCTGGTCCGGATACCCGATTCGGAGACCAGGATGGACCGATCCGGGACCAGGTCGAGCAGCTCGGTGGTGTGGGCCAGGTCCGTGACCATGCGGGTCAGATCGCGGTTGTTGATGCCCAGCAGGGTCCGCGGGTTGAGCTGGTCGCTGAGGATCGCGACCGCCCGGATCAGGTTGTCGCGGGAGTGGACCTCGAGCAGCGCCGAGAGACCGAGCGTGCTTGAGAGCTCAAGCATCTCCCGGATCTGGGTGTCCGTGAGGCATTCTGCGATCAGCAGGATGGCGTCCGCGCCGTGCGCGCGGGCCTCAAGGACCTGGTACGGGTCGATCATGAAGTCCTTGCGCAGGACCGGGAGGTCGATTTTCTCCTTGATCTGGCGCAAAAACCGCAGATCCCCCCCAAAGAACTTTTCGTCCGTAAGGCACGAAATCGCCGATGCGCCTGCCTTGGAGTACTGCTGCGCAATGAGCGACGGATCGAACCCATCTGAGTCGTATTCGGGGCGGATGAGCCCGGCGCTCGGGCTGCGCCGCTTGACCTCGGCGATCACACGCGTGCCGCTCGTCGGCACGGTCAATGCCTCGAAAAACCCCCGTGGTTCGGGCTCATCCTCGATGCGTGCCCGCAGGTCGCTCATCGTGGTGCGCGATTTCGCGGCCTCGACCTCGGTACGCTTGTGCTCGACGATCTCGCGGAGCGTCGCGGGCATCTCGGGTTGTGACTCGGCTTCGGACATGGGTGTGACTCATCGACAGTACGGTACGCAGAGACGATCGTGGGTCCGCCCCGCGATGCTTTTCGGTGCGATTCTGGCGAGCTTGATTGTATCGCCCGCGCTGGCAGGGGCCGATAGCCTCACCCTCGCGCAGGTCGTGGATACCGGCGGCGTGCAGGAGAAGCGCGTGAGCGACGTGCTCGAGACCATGCGCGAGTGGAAGCTGCTCACGCTCGGCGTTTCGATGGTGCTCGTCATTATGCTGCTCTTCGCGGGCGGGCTGCTGCGACCCGGCGGCTTCGCCAAGGCGGGGCTGCGGGAAGTGTCGTTGCTGCCCAGCAGCGTCTGGATCTTTGGGGCGCTGGTGGTGCTGCTCGCGGCGATGTCCGCCCCGACTCTGATCTCCAAGATCCAGTGGGTGCAGCAGCAGGAGTACACGGACCTTCAGCTCAGGGCAATCAACAACGTCGGCTACTACCTTTTCGGGATTCTCGCCGGCATCGGCATGCTGTTCGTGCTCAAGCGGTCCACCACGAGCGACAAGGAGTGCAAGGCCGGGCTCGGGCTGAGCATCCTTGACTTCCCGGTGGGGCTGGGCTGTTTCATGCTCGCCTACCCGTTTATCGAGCTCATGAGCATGCTCGGCGTGTTCATTTATGAACAAACGCAGGGTTTGCCACCCGATGGGATCGCCCATCCGACCCTCCAGATGCTCACGGACGAGCCGAGCAACCCTTGGGTCTGGGCGATCATCGGCGGGGCCGTGATCGGCGCCCCGTTCATCGAGGAGCTGATCTTCCGCGTCTTTGTGCAGGGCGCGGTCCTCAAGTGGCTCAAGAGCCCCTGGCTTGCGATCATCATCACCAGCATTATCTTCGCAAGCATTCACCGCCTTGGACCGCCCGAGACCCGCGTCGCGTGGCACGCGCTCCTGCCCATCTTCGCGGTGGGGATGACGTGCGGCATCGCCTACGAGCGCACACGCCGGGTCGGCGTGCCGATCATGATGCACATCTGCTTCAACGCCCTGAATGTCATCCTGGCCCTGGTGGTCAGCGCGGAAGCGTCGCAGACCGGCGTCTGATCCTGCTCACGGGCAGCCCGCGTTGAATGCCGTAAGGAATGCCGAGACGTCGAAGAAGTCAAACAGGCCGTCGTCGTTGAAATCCGCGGTCGGGTCCGCCGCGTTAAACGCGGTGAGAAACGCGGACACATCGAAGAAGTTGAGCACACCGTCGCCGTTGAGGTCGGCAGCGCAGGGATTGAAGAAGACGAGGTTGTCGCCCAGCACGACCTCAAACCGCCCGAGCTGTGATGGTGCCCAGTTCGAGTACGAGCTCACGACGACGATGTAATCGAGCCCAACCTCCAGCGGCACGCTGGTGAGGACACGCGAGTTCGGGTAGCCAGCGCCGTCGTCATCGAGATCGAGCAGTGACTCCTGCGGAGCCGTCGGGTCGAACTCCTCGCAGTAGACCGCGACGAACGGATCGAAGTCGATCGGCTCGTCTTCGAGCGAGATGACCTTGACATCCATAGGCACGTTCTCGGCGGTCGCCCGGACGTAGAACCTGGCAAAGGGGACCTGGTCGTTGACCGAGTCGTCCGAGGATGCCATCCCGCACTGGCCCGCGTTCATCACGCTGTTGTTAGAGGGGCGGTCCCATGTGGGGGACTGGGCGGTCAGCTCGCTGACCACCACGTCCGCGTGGGCGGGCAGTGCGAGCGAGACGCACGCGATCGCGATGATGTTCTTCATGGTTCGCTCGATTCAGTTGCGGGAGGGGAAGATGCCTTGGAGGCAGATGATGAAGTTCACGCAGTTGAACGGCGACATATTGTCGTGTGCCTGGTTCCCGCCGGCGTGCCCGATGGTGGTGCTGGCGCTGTGCATCTGGTCGCTGAGCTCAACGTTCGCATTGTTCTCGTTGGCCCAGTCCGGATCGCCCGACCCGGACTTCGCGGGGATCGCGTCTTCCGGGTTGGTCAAGGTTCCCTCAGAGTCGGACGCTTCCGAGGTGACCTGGGTCGATGCGGGGTGCGTGTGCGAGGGCATCTGTAGCGTTGTGAGTGTGACTTCCTCGACGCCGCCCTTCTGCCCGAGCTGGCGCGATGAGAGCCCGGGGCCGTGCCCGGGGTGCATGGGGAAGCGCCCACGCAGATCGGGCAGCCCGAAGGTCGTGCGCCCGTCGCCGCCGTAGGTCGTCCCGAGGATCGAGAAGAGCGCCGAGTACTGCGCGATGGGCAGGAGCTGGCCATCGCAGAGCGCCCAGTTACGGGGCGCGAAGTTGCCCGCGAACATCCGAATTTCACCTAAACATCCATCACCCGGCATGGGTTGCTCCTTCTCTGTCTGTGTTGTTTTCCGTGATCCGGACACCCATCAGCATGCACGATCGTGCACGCGATTCAAAGAGTGAACGGACCTGAACTGGTGTATGTGTCTTGTCGAGTTCGATCGTGCTCGTGCGCCAGATCGGTGCGCGAGCGCCCGGCTCAGTCGGGATCGCGAGCAGGTATGACCCGGCCCACGCCGCGCTGATGCGGATATGGTGACGCTGCCGGTTCCCACCAACGCGTTGCGTGACGGTGAGCGTGAGCCCCCCGCTGGCGTCTGTGTCGATCGGGGATGAGATCCCGGACGGGAAGGTGCCGAGCCCATCGTTGTGGGCGCTGTACAGGATCGAATCGATCCCGCACCCCGGGTGACGCAGCTCGATGTCCACGCCGGCGGCTTTGGCGATCCGCGTTTGAGCGCACGCGAGCGGCGTCAGCTCGATCAGGGGGTTGCTGATCGGGTCGGTCGCGATCGAGATCGGGAACGCCCGCGCGACGAGAGCCGTGCCGGGCTGTTCCTGACTCGCTCGCAGCTCGACCAGCTCGGGCTTGGCGATCCGCGGCGTGCCAGTGATCCTGGACAGGCCCGGCATCCCCGACACGGTCGAAGCCGCGGCTGACGCGGCGCTGATCGCGATAAAACCTCTTCTGTGCATGATGTCCCTCTCAAAGTGCAACGGATCCTGGGAGATCCTCATCTCGCCCGCAGGTGAGATTCCTCCATCCTAAGCGACCCGAACGGAATCTCTGTGCGGGGAAATCGCAAAAACAGCCGACAAATCCTCAGAAAAGAGGTTGGGAGCTACGATCTGGACTCCCCCGATCGAAGCACCCACAACAGGCCCTTGCATCATGAGTACCAAACCACGCATCCTCACCGGCGATACTCCTACCGGCCAGCTCCATTTGGGGCACTGGGTGGGTTCTCTGGAGAACCGCGTCAAGCTGCAGGACGAGTACGAGTGCTTCTTCCTGATCGCCAACATGCACGCGTTCACCACCCGGGCCGACAAGCCCGACGAGATCCGGCGATCGACACTGGACATCGTGAAGGACTGGATCGCGTGCGGCATGGACCCGGAGCGATCCACCTTCGTGCTGCAGACCGAGATCCCCGGCATCGCCGAGCTGACCTGGTACCTGGCCATGCTGCTCCCCTTCAACCGGGTCATGCGGAACCCGACGCTCAAGACCGAGCTGGAGGACAAGGGGCTGGGTGATTCCTACTCGTTCGGCTTCCCGATGTACTCGGTCGGTCAGTGCGCGGACATCCTGATCTTCCGCCCGGAGCTGGTGCCCGTGGGTGAGGATCAGCTCGCCCATATCGAACCCTGCCGCGAGGTGGCGCGAAGGTTCAACCAGCTCTACTGCGGCGTGGACCCGCACACCGAGGACGACGACTACGTCAAGGAGGGTGGGCTGTTCCCGATCCCCGAGGGCAAGGTCGGGCGCGTGGCCCGCCTGGTCGGGACGGACGGCAAGCTCAAGATGTCCAAGTCGCTCAACAACGCGATCTTCCTCACGGACACGTTCAAGAAGATCAAGAAGAAGATGGGCGGGCTGTACACCGGTCGCCAGACCATGGACGAGCCGGGCGACATCAACAACGCGCTGTTTGAGTACGTGCGGGCGTTCATCGCCGACGATGACCGGATCAAGGAGCTCGAGGAGGCCTACGCCAAGGGCGATAACATCGGCGATGGGCACATCAAGGTCGAGATCGCGGAACACATCGACAGGCTGCTCGAACCGATGAGGGAGCGTCGCGTGCCGTACGAGGGCGAGGAAGGGGACAAGAAGGTCCTGGAAATCCTCCGCGAGCACACCAGACAGGCGAATAACGCGGCGGAAGAAACCCTTTATCTTGCCAAGCAGGCGATGAAACTCGACTTCGGGAAGCGAACCCTGCTGTTTGAGTAATTGTAGAATCTGGTCACATGACCCCGAGTTCTTTCCCATCTTGTCGCGTGATCCGCGCTTCGGACCCTCCGATCGATTCGGCGAGCGGTCTCCCCATACCCCCAGCCGGACACGGTGATGGGGCCGGCGAGGACGATTCGTTCTCGGGCGGCATGGATAACGCCATGCGCCGCCGAGATGCGGATTCGCGAGCCGCGGCAGGCGAGGTGAGGCAGCCCAGGTACATCTTCGCGCGCATCAGCGTCTTCATCATCATGCTGCTCTGGGTCATCCCGGGCTTCCTGAAGGTGAAGGACATCTCCGCCTTCATGGGCATCGTCGAGCAGCATGAGGTGATCCCCGAGCAGTACGAGCCGCTGCTGATGTGGGTGGGGCCGGGCGAGCTGGTGATGGGGTTGCTGCTGGTCTTTGTGATGGGCAGCGAGCTCCGCAAGCCCTTCGGCAAGCTGGTGCTGATCGCGTCGATGGTCCTCACGGGGGTGTTTACCTACTACCTCACCCTCGTCGATCCGGCGGTGCTCCAGAAGTCCGGCTGCGGCTGCCTGAGCGACTACCGGATCGCCTCTGGCATTCCGGATGGCGCCCGCTACTTCGCGTACGGCAAGAACACCATCCTGCTGATCCTGCACGTGGTGGCCCTGCTGGGGCCTGCGATGGTGGATTCGCGCCGTCGCCACGGCGGTTGATCAGGGCGGGGCATACGCTCCCCTATGAGCGAAACCCAATCAGTCTTTCTCAACGGCGAGTTCGTGCATCGCGATGACGCACGTGTCAGCGCTTTCGACGCCGGTTTTCAGCACGGCGTGGGGCTTTTCGAGACCATGGTCGCGGATGTCACGCCCGATGGCGTGGTGGTGCGGGACATGGACGCCCACCTCGACCGGCTCCAGTCCTCCGCGGCTGCCCTTGGGCTCAGCGACGAGCTCAAGACCGGGCCGCTGGGCGATGCGGTGGCCGAGACGGTCAAGCGGTCCGGGATGGACGCGGCCCGCGTCCGCCTGACGCTGACCGGCGGCGACCTGAACATGCTCCAGACGACCGGTCGCAGCGGGCACCAGCCGACGATCCTGATCCAGGCCAACCCCGTCACGCCCTACCCGGACGAGATGTTCGAGAACGGGGTGATGGCGACCCTGGCGCAGGCCCGGGCCAACCCGCTGGACCCGACGGCCGGGCACAAGACGCTCAACTACTGGTGGCGCCTGCGCGAGCTGCAGGCCGCGGCCGCCAAGGGCGCGGGCGAATCGATCGTGTTTCAGGTGAGCAACCACCTGTGCGGCGGGTGCGTGTCGAACCTGTTCGTGGTCGACGGCGGGCACCTGATCACCCCGATCGCGCAGGGCGAGGAGGACGAGCACGCCACGCCCGAGACCCGCGAGGGGCAGATCCCCTCGCCCGTGCTGCCGGGCGTGACGCGATTGCGTGTCGTCGAGAAGGCGGGCGCGATGGGGATCAAGACGACCAAGCGGATGATGACCATCGACGACCTGCTGGACGCGGACGAGGTGTTCCTGACAAACTCGAGCTGGGGCGTGCTGCCGGTGGTCCGGGTGGAGGCGGAGACGATCGGGAGCGGGGCGGTGGGTGAGGTGACGAAGCGGGTGCGCGAGGCGGTGGTGGGATGATCACATGGTCGAGTATGCGATGACGCTCGCCACAATGAATCCCAAGATCAACAACGTGATCGTATAGCACGCAACGATGAAGCTCAGTACCGGGAGGCTTGGCGTGCAACTTCTCGGCGGGTTCGATTGTCTGAGTTTGCGTTCTGTCAGTACGACACCGCAAGGCAGGATGAACAACTGCAGCACGAACCAGATCAAGAGGCCGCCTCCGCCCAGCGGCACGAAGCAGATGCTGCTCATCAAAACCATCAACACGATGTGTCCGATGACCAGCCTGTAGATCGTCGGCCAGCGATTGAGTGGCAGTGAGTATCGGAGTGAATCAGCGACGCTGCCGCACTCCGGGCATGTCGAGATACCGTCCTCGCGGATGATGCCGGTGAGGTCGTAGCCGCAGGTGGGGCAGGTTGGATTTCTGCTGTGTTTATGCATCGTTACTCGACATGGTGGTGTGAGTCAGGGTGCGACGAAGAAGAGCATGATGGCGACGCAGCTTACCAGCGCCGCAAACACGAACATGGCGATCGGTATGAGCAGGAAGATCGGTGTCTTGAGAAGCATGCCGATCTCATGGTTGACGTGCTCTCGCTTCTTCATCCTCTGTGCGGCTCGTGTCGTTGCGAGCCCTACGTAGACGCATTCGGGGCATGTTGCCGTACCATCCTTGCGGATGATGCCGGCAAGGTCGTAGTGGCAAGTCGGGCAGGCTGGATGTGCGAGCTCGGACGCCTTCACATCGCCTCCATCAGGACGATCGCGCCGATGAACATGGCGATGGTTCCGATCGAGTAGGCGCAGATCCAGAGCGGGATCATGCCGCGGTGGTACGGGCGGGGGTACGGCTCAAGGTCGTAGTGGAGGCTGGTCCAGGAGTAGACGAAGAGGACCAGCAGCGTGAGCGGATAGCCGAGGATGAAGATGACCACCGCGAAGCCGTGGACCAGCGAGTCCTGGAAGGGTGGGAGTGCGGCGAGCGTGGTGAGGAAGGCCCAGATCGCGAACGGGAGCACGAGCAGCTTCACGAGCAGCATGTGTACGTCGCGCCGGGTCTTCAGTGCGCGGTCCGAGCGGACCAGCTCGATGCCGCACTCGGGGCAGGTCACCTTGGCGTCCTCGTCTGGGATGGTGCCGGAGATGTCGTAGCCGCAGTGCATGCAGACGGCGTTGGTGAGGGGGAGCCGGTTGAGGGGGTCGTCGTGCATGTGGTTAGAACAGGTGTGTTGCTCCGATGACGCTGGCAATGCCGAGGAGGATGCCGAGCACCCATGCCAGAACGAGAATGTACGCGACAACTCGGCGTTGCTGCTTGGTGGTCTTTCCCAGAGCACGATCGGTCATGATGCAGATCGGGATCGATGCGGGCATGACGAAGATATAGAAGACGAACGAGAGAAGCAGCATGAACCCGGTGAAGAGCCCGAGCAGGTAGGCTTGCACCCAGAACCAGAGGAATAGCAGGATCAGTTGGTGCTTGGATCGGTATTCGACGCGCTTCGCGACCTGGCTGTACGGGTCGATTTCGTAAGCGCACTCAGGGCAAGTGAGCATCGAGGTACAATCGGCGCGGAGTGATGCAAGGTCGTACCCGCACCCAATGCATCGGAACCGGGGGTGTGTGTCACTCATCCCTTTGCACCACACGCACGTTGCGGCGGCCGTCGAGCGGGCCGTTGGGTTCGTGGGCGCGGCGGAAGGCGCGTTTGATTCGGAAGACGATGTAGGCGATCACCCCCACGACGAAGAGCACGATCGCGAGGGGGACGACAAACAAGAGCAGCACGGCCACGATCGCGAGGAAGATCAGGATCGCGATGATCTGGGCCAGGATCCCCGGCCCCTGCAGCGAGACTGTGCGGGCGGAGCTGAATTGTGGACGGGCATCGTTCATGGGTTCCTATCCGTATCTACTCGGATGATAGGGATTCGGTTCACGAGCATTTCGTGGACGGAAGGTCCCACAGCGGGGCGGATCCGGGGTAGGATCAGTGCTGCATTCAACGCATCATGATCCCGATTTCCCAAGGTGTGCCGTGACCGACTCCGATAAGCGCAACTCGTTTGTTCATTTGCACTTGCACTCCGAATACTCGCTGCTCGACGGCGGGAATCGGGTGGACAAGCTCGTCGCACGGGTCAAGGAGCTCGGGATGGATGCCGTGGCCATCACGGACCACGGCAACATGCACGCGGCGGTCGAGTTCTACAACACCGCCCGCAAAGCGGGGATCAAGCCCATCCTCGGTGTCGAGGCGTATGTTGCGCCCGGCGATCGGCGCGACCGCACCTACACGGGCGTCGCGGACGGCGGCTTCCACCTGGTGATGCTGGCCGAGACGCTCAAGGGGTGGGAGAACCTGCTCTACCTGTGCTCCGAGGCGTACCTGAGCGGGTTCTACTTCAAGCCCCGCATGGACCGCGAGATCCTGGAGAAGCACTCCGAGGGGATCATTGTCATCAACGGTCACCTCGGGTCCGAGATCGCGCACCACATGGTGAAGTACGAGCAGACGCGCGATCAGGTGCACTGGGACAACGCGGTCAAGGTATGCGATTGGCATCGCGAGACGTTCAAGGGATCGGAAAAGGGCCCGGGGTTCTATCTCGAGATCCAGCACCACATCGGGCTTCAGAACTCGATCAACCCGCACGTGATTAAGCTCGCCCGCGAGCAGAACCTGCCGCTTGTCTGCGACAACGATTCGCACTTCCTGCTGGAAGAAGACTACGACGCGCACGATACCCTGATCTGTATCTCGACGGGCAAGGTGAAGAACGACCCGGACCGGATGCATTATCCGACCGAGCTGTACGTCAAGTCGCCCGAGGAGATGGAAGAGATCTTCCACTCGGACGAGTACAACAACGAGGAGATGGGCGACGCGGGGCGCGAAGCGATGGCCAACACCGTCGCGATCGCGGAGCGGTGCGATGTCGAGGTGCCAATCGGCGAGAACCACGCGCCCGTTGTGATCGTGAAGGCGCCAACGGTCAGCAAGCTTCCCAAGCACAACGCGAAGAAGTACGAGGGCGATCTGACCGCGTGGTTCAAGGATTTCTGTACGAACTTCGAGCTCGACCCCGCGAACGACCCGGACCTGGATCAGGCGTCGCTCAAGGAGGAGTGTGACAAGACGCTGCGGTTGCTGTGCGAAGCGGGGATGGTCTGGCGGTACGGGCCGGACATCATGGACCATCGCCACGAGCATATCGAGGGCGCGGACGGGACGGAGAAAAAGCGCGAGAAGGCGGACGACCCGGACGCGTTCGATAAGTGGGCGCGCCTCAACCGCGAGCTCAAGATCCTCGCTGACAAGCTGATCTCGGCGTACTTCCTGATCGTGTGGGACTTCGTGAACTGGGGGCGTCAGCGCGGGATCCCGTCGCTGGCTCGTGGTTCGGGCGTGGGGACGATGACGGGGTTCGTGCTGGGCCTCTCCAACGCGTGCCCGGTGCACTATGGCTTGCTGTTCGAGCGATTCACCGACCCGGACCGGACGGAATACCCCGATATCGATATCGATCTGTGCCAGGACGGGCGCGGCGAGGTCATCAACTACGTGCGTGAGAAGTACGGGCATGTGGCCCAGATCATCACCTTCGGGACGCTCAAGGCGCGTGCGGCCATCCGCGACGTGGCCCGTGTGCTGGAGATGCCGCTGGCGGACGCGGACAAGCTGGCCAAGCTGGTGCCCGAAGAGCTGAAGATGACGCTCGACAAGGCGCTGGAGCAGGAGCCGGACCTCAAGGACTGGTACGAGCGTGACAATCTCGTGAAGCGTGTGATCGATACCGGTCGGACGTTCGAGGGGCAGGCCCGCCACTCGTCGGTACACGCGGCCGGCGTCATCGTCGCGACGCGCCCGCTGCACGAGGTGGTGCCCTTGTACAAGGCGTCGGGCGGCGGCGAGAACGAGATCATCACGCAGTGGGACGGCCCGACGTGCGAGATGATGGGTCTGCTGAAGATGGACTTCCTGGGGCTGCGGACCCTGAGTGTCATCGAGCGAGCCAAGACGATCATCCGAGCGTGCTTCACGGAAGAGCAGATCTGGGAAGCCGTCGGAAAAAAGAAGAAGAAGGGCGCGGACCACCCGCTCGATCTGGAGCGACTGAAGTTCACCGATCAGAACGTTTTCGGCATGTTCCAGCGCGGCGACACGACTGGCGTGTTCCAGTTCGAATCCGGCGGCATGCGCCGCCTGCTGACGGAGATGAAGCCCGACCGTCTTGAGGATCTGATCGCGGCCAACGCGCTCTTCCGACCGGGCCCGATGGACCTGATCCCGGACTACAACCGGCGCAAGCACGGTCAGGAGTCGGTGCCCGAGGTGCACCCGATCGTCGACAAGTTCACGGCCGAGACCTACGGCGTCATGGTCTACCAGGAACAGGTCATGCAGATCGTGCACGAGCTGGGCGGGATCCCGCTGCGTAGCGCGTACTCGCTGATTAAGGCGATCAGCAAGAAGAAAGAGAAGATTATCAACGCCGAGCGTCCCAAGTTCGTCGAGGGCGCGGTCAAGCAAGGGCTTGACGCGAAGAAGGCGGAAGAGCTGTTCGAGCTGATCCTCAAGTTCGCTGGCTACGGCTTCAACAAATCGCACTCAACGGGCTACGCGATCGTCGCGTATCAGACGGCGTACCTCAAGACCTACTTCCCCAGCCAGTACATGGCGGCCTTCCTGAGCTTCGAGAGCCAGGCACAGAAGGTGAGCGACTGGATCCCGTACCTCGAGGACTGCAAGCGCCTCAAGATCATCGATCCCAAGAGCGGGGACGTGCTCCGCGCTGGTGTGGACGTTCTGGCGCCGGACGTAAATAAATCCTTTCCGGACTTCGGCGTGGTCTACGAGGAGCACGAGGAGCACCGCCCCGATACCGGGCAGATCATGTTCGGGCTCAAGGCGATCAAGGGCGCGGGTGCCAAGGCGATCGAGGCGATCGTCAACGAGCGCGACATCGGCCCGGACGCGGACAACCCGACACGCAAGACTTACTCGAGCATGTTCGATTTCTGCGAGCGTGTGCCGAGCAACTGCGTCAACAAGGCCACGATCGAAGCGCTGGTGAAGGCGGGCGCGTTCGACCATATCCACGGGCGGGACAACCGAGCGGCGATGGTCGCGACTATCGACCAGGCGGTGAGCGCGGGCCAGAGTGTGGCCGCGGACCGGGCGGCGGGTCAGGGGGCGCTCTTTGGATTCGGCGACGACGAGCCCACGCAGGCCGCCCAGCCCGAGATCGTGCTCGCGAATGTGGAGCCGTGGGCCGAGGCGGAGACGCTCAAGCAGGAGAAGGAGACCCTCGGGTTCTACG
This sequence comes from Phycisphaerales bacterium, assembly GCA_017642965.1. GTDB lineage: Bacteria > Planctomycetota > Phycisphaerae > Phycisphaerales > UBA1924 > UBA1924. The sequence goes on along the minus strand of JAEPOJ010000002.1, from coordinate 139,919 downwards.
TGTCGAGCCACCCGATGGAGGAGTGGAACCACTGGGTCCGCGCGTTCACACACAACCGCGTGGGCGATCTCAAGGGACTCGCGCAGGACAAGCGGGTCATCGTGGCGGCCATGGTGCAGAGCTGCCGGACGATCATCGTCCGCAACGGGCGCAGCGCCGGGCAGAAGATGGGCATCCTGACCATCGAGGACTCGACGGGCACGGCCGACGCGGTCATGTTCGCCAACGTGTTCCAGCAGTTCGGGCACCTGCTTGAAGACGACATGCCCAAGTTTTTCATGGGACGCCTGGACCACTCACGCGGCGATGCACAGATCATCGTCGACCGGCTGGTCCCGATCGATGGGCACCCGCTCGAACAGGGCACGGTGCAGGTCATGGTCCGCCCGAGCAAGCTCAACGGGACGGCCTCGACCCGCCTGGATTCTGCGAAATCGATCCTCCAGGCACCGATCGATGCCAGCGACCTGTCGCTTGGAAAGTCGCCCCGCCCGGTCGAGGTGATCGTCGAGACGCCGGAGTCGTGGGTGCTCGTCGAGGCCAAGGGCGTCGGCAAGGTGACCCTGCGGCCGGAGCTCGTGAAGCAGCTCAACGAAACGCTTGGTGAGGACTCGGTTCGCCTGGCGGGGGGCGTGAGCGTGGAGTTGAATAAGGAAGACCCACGCCGGAAGCAGTACGCGAAGGCGTGAAGCCCGTTCCAGCCCAAACAACTTGGTTGTAGTGCATACTAACCAAAATAATCTAGAATAATTTGGTTTGACCCAGCGAAAGCCAATATGCTTTGGTGATGCACCCGGGCAACTTCAAGGCCGATCCGCCGATGGGGGAACTGATTCACGCCAGCTTCGACTGGGTTCGGTTCGTGGATGGGCGCCAGCAGACCGAGACGGAGGACGGCTGGGCGTTCGTACCCGCGCCGCTTCCATCGTTCGAGTCCATCCTGCCCGTCATTGGGGCGTTGATGGCCAAGCACGAGCGGGCGGTGGCGCTGCTGGGTCGTCTCGATGGCAGCTTCCAGGACCACCCGGGCGGCCTGAACTTCAACCCCTGGGTGCTGTATCGCCCTCTACGCCTGCGCGAGGCGCGCCTTTCCTCGAAGATCGAAGACACCATCGCGAGCGCCTCGGAGATCGAATCGGCAGCGCTGCTCAACCTGCAACGCAGTGAGCCGCTGGAGGTCCGTAACTACATGACCGCGATCGACCGAGGCGTCGGGCTCGGGGGGGCGTTGACAGAATCTCGGATCCGCGAGCTTCACGCGACGCTGCTCGATGGGATCGATGGCGCGGAGCGGAAGTACCCAGGGCAGTACCGCCCGAAGCAGGTCATGATCGGCAACGACCGTGTCACGTTCGCGGCCTCCCGGTACGTGCCGCCACCCCCCAGCGAGGTGGCGGGGCTGATGCGCGATCTGGTCGAGTTCATGCGCGAGCCGCCCGCGGGGATGCCGACGCTGATCGCCGCGGCGTTGGCGCACTACCAGTTCGAGGCCATCCACCCGTTCGCCGACGGCAACGGGCGTCTGGGGCGCATGCTCATCACACTCTCACTGTGCGATGGAACGATCCTGAGCAAGCCGCTGATTTATCCCAGCGGCTACATCAACGAGCACAAGCAGGAGTACTACGAGCTGCTGCTGCGCGTATCGACGCACGGCGACTGGGCCGCATGGATCGACTACTTCCTCAGCGCGGTCATCAGCGAGGCGCAGGGCACGATGGACCGGATCCGGCGCCTTCTCGCGCTGCGTCAGGATTACATCAACAGGTTTGAGGACAAGAGCCTGGGCATGGCGTTCTACAGCCAGATCGACTACCTGTTCGAGCAGTCCGTGGTCAGCGTGAACATGATCCACGACCGGATCGATGGCACCAAACAGACCGCGCGGAACTACGTCGACCTGCTGGTCGAGCGGGGCGTGCTCGCAAAGGGCGTGCAGCGTGGTGCCGAGGTGTACTACTTCGCGCCCGATATCCATCGGGTGGCCGACGAGGATTAGCGCACGATCGCGTTCGTGCTGGTATGCTTTTCTCTTTCAAATCAGCAGTCACGCAACTCGCGAGAGAAGGGGACCAGGCATGGCAGAGGCAGACACGGCGACCACGATCGAGGTCGTGACACGGTTCGAGAACAACTTCAACACCTACGACGCGGACACCGTCATGCAGGACATGACGGACGACGCGGTGTTTGAGCACATCGCGGCCGAGGGCAAGAGCATCGGTCGCTTCGAGGGGCGCGAGGCGGTGCACGCCGCGTTCGCATCGATGCCGGAGCATTTCCCGAACTACAAGCTCGAGGTCACGGATATCTTCGCCAACGGCGATCGGTGCGCCGTGCAGTGGCAGATCGCGTGGGACCTGCCCGAGGGCGGCAAGGGCGAGCTCAAGGGCGCTGACTTCTTCCGCATGCGTGGCGACAAGATCTGCGAGAAGCTGAGCTACTTGCCGCTTGATTGAAGGCGGGATCCGGATCGTCACTCAGTTGTCGACCTGTGCCGGTTCGATGGTGATGGTCATGAGCTTGCCGTCCCTGCGGATGCGGAGGTTGAGTGTTTGGCCCTCGTCGATCGAGGGGCGGATGGTCTCCAGCGGGTCCGCGATGTCGAATCGAACGCCGTTGGCGGCGAGCAGCAGGTCGCCCCGTTTGAGTCCTGCGCGTTGTGCTGGCGTGCCGGGGAACACCTCGTGGGCAAACAGCTGGTCGTTCTCGTTGATGCCGAACGCGATCCCGATGGAGAAGTTGGGCGTGGGCAGATCGAAGCAGAGGTCTTCGAGTGTTCTCGCGAAATCGGCGATGCTGTAGCCGTTCATGATGTCGGCGCTGTTGCAGTTGATGAAGAAGAGGTTCTCGATGCCCGTGTTGTACGCGGTCTGGAACCCGTAGCGGTTGCCGTTGAGGGTCACGCTGTCGCGTGGGAAGTGGTGGCGGACACGTGCGGGGATGAGCGTGCCGTCCTCGATCGCCTGGGTGAACTTGTGGAGATCGCCCGTGGTTCCGACCATGCCCCCTGAGCCCATCACGAGCCACGAGGTCTCACCCCAGTGTTCGGGCGAGTTGATCGTGCCCCAGGTATGAGCGCCGTATCCGATCGCGACGGTCTCGCCCGGGAAACGGTCGCCGTGGAAGCCGGTGCGGGTCATATCCGCGGGCCTGAGCACGTGCTCACGGATGTACTCCGGGTACGTCTGCCCGGAGACCACCTCGACGATGGCGGCGAGCACGCCCCACGCGAAATGCGAGTGCGCTTCGCCGGAGCCAGGCTCGAACAGGAGCTCGGCTGCGGCGGTCCGCTCGATCAGTTCCTCGCGCGACAGCGGCGAATGATCTGGGTCCTCATCAATACCGGGGATATTCGGGAAGTCGGGCAGCCCTGAGCGCCCGGTGCGGAGCATGTCGATGGTGATCGCGCCATGCTCGCCCTCGATCTGATCGAAGTACGCGGTGATCGGATCATCGAGACGCAGCTTGCCCTGGTGGAGCAGCTGCAGGATGGCGACGTGCGTGAAATCGATCGGAGTCGAGCCGAGCGCGAAGATCGTATCGGGCGTGTTGGGGATCTCCTGAGCCCTGTCGGCGAACCCGTAGCCCTTGTCGAGCACCACCTCGCCGTCGCGAACTAGAAGCACGGCTCCAGAGAATCCGGCGTCGACCTCTTGCTGCACGATCTGTTCAACCTCGTCCCAGCTGGGCTGGGCGTGGACTGTCGCGGTGAATAGGCAGGCGGCGATGGCGATGTTGAGCGTTGCGTGCATGAAGCGTCTCCTTTGTGGTCTGATGAGACAGGGATGCCGGTAAGGGAACGGGCTGGCACAATAAATCAAAATAGCAACGTAATTTTGAATAATGGGCGATACAGTGTGTTCATGTCGGACACCATCGAACTGAGCACCGTTCGCCAGCTGCGCCTGTTCAACGCGATCGAAACCCGGAGTATGTTTGAGGCGATGCTCGCAGCGGACGGACCCGTCTCTGCGCGTGCGGTTGGTGAAATGGTCGATATGAGCGCTGAAACGGCGCACTACCACCTCGGCAAGCTGCTCAAGCTGGGGATCGTTGAAGATGCGGGGCGGCGGGATTCGGGTGCCCGCCCCGAACGGCTGTACGGGCTCCGCTATCGCCATGTGGAGCTCAAGCGCGGCAGGCGGAGCGGCGCGTACATCGCAGAGATTATCCGCGGGGTGCGTCTCATGCTGCGGAAAGCAGAGCGTGAGTACGAGCAGGGATGGGCGCGCAAGCATGAGGGTTGCTTCCGGCCCAGAGCCGTGCGGTCGGTGTCGTGGCTCTCCGAGGCGGACATCCGGGAGCTGCAACGCCTGGAATCGGAGATGGAGCGGATTATGACCGGGGCCGACTCGGCGCACCGCGACGGCGACTCGCGTGGGCGTGAGCGCATGGCCGTAACGATCACGATGGCCCCCATCACCCGGGGCTAGTCCTCGCCCCATCGGGTTTTGAGATCGTGCTCGATGTGCAGCAAGTCGAGCACCTTGCCGACGGTGAAGTCCACGATGTCATCGATCGACTCCGGGAGCAGGTAGAGCCCGGGGTTGCACGGCGCGATGGTTGCACCGGCGAGTGTCAGCGTCCGCATGTTCTCGATGTCGATGAGGCTCAGGGGTGATTCGCGGTGGCAGACGATCAGCGGGCGACGTTCCTTGAGGGTAACGGCCGCGGCCCGCGCGAGCAGGTTGGAGCCGGATCCCGTCGCGATGGCCCCAAGTGAGGTGGACGAGCAGGGGAGCACAGCCATGCCGTCGTGGAGGAAGCTTCCCGAAGCGATGCTCGCACCGACATCCTTGTGCGGATGGATGATCAGACGCGACGCGTAGGTCGATACGTGCTGATCGGCGTGCAGGTGGGGCGCAAGTGTCTCTAGGGAAAGCCTGGTGATGCCCATCTCGTCGGAGAGCAGGCGTTTTCCATAGTCTGAAACGACAAGGTGGAGCTCGTGCCCACGCGAAAGCAGCTGGTCGATCAGGCGGGTCGCGTAGACGGCCCCCGAAGCGCCCGTGATGCCAAGGATGTAGCGTTTCCCGGACGGAGCAGGCGGTGAATCGGTCGGGGGGGTCTGGCGTGATGTCATCGGGGCTTTGTCGGGCATCGGTTGATCCTATGGGCGCGGCGCAGGATTCGCGCTGACGGGGCATCGGGGGGGCTCTATGATGTTCGAGGACGATCCGGAGTGGACGCATTGGAGCACCCATGGCACGCAGAACGCGAACTGAATCTCGGACCCTCAAAGCACCCGCGATGTTGATCGCATCCGCAGCGCTAACGCTGAGTCTGCTCGGCGGCTGCGTGAGCTATACCAACGTGCCAGAGCCCGAGAGCGCCCCGGCATTCAAGAGCGCGAACCATCTGCAGGCGAAGAAGGTGACCCACCGTGCACTCGAGGAGGTCATCAGCCGCTACCCCATGCGTGATTCGCAGGGGCGTTACAGCGTCAACCTCCCCGCGGGGACGAGCCTCGAGTCCGCTCAGGAGATCGTGGACGGGCTGCCCGAGGGGGTCGTGATCCCGTTCGAGGGCATGGATCAGTCGATCCCGACCTATCACATCGGGCGGATCTGGATCCGGGCCTCGGACGCGAAGGTGGATGTGCTCTACCCGGCACGCAGCTTTGATGGCAGCGAGTTCACCGGCAACGTCACGGTCTGGCTCAACGGCGGGATCCGCCGCTGGGGCGTGAACCGGGTCCAGCACTGGGCGCCAGGCACGATCGAGGTGCCCCCGATCTACGTCCCGATCCCAGAGGAAGAGCTCGAGATGATGGGCGACGCGGACAGTGAGGAGCAGGCGCCGCCACAACCCGCGAGTGAGCCGCAGGAGGCCAATGAGCCGGCTGGCGAAGAAACACCCCAGGAAGAGCCCACGCGTGAACCGGCATCCGGTGAGCCAGGCGATCCTTACCGCGAAGTCCCAGTCGACGACTGAACCGGAGCGCTCTGATGTGGAACGGTCACCACCTGCTGGGTTGTCGCGGTGCGGATGCGGCGCAGGCGAGAGAGCTGCTCTCGCTGGCACACGCTGACGCGTTCGGTGGCACCGAGCTCAATGGGCGGACCGTTGCGAACCTGTTCTTCGAGGATTCCACCCGCACGCGGGTCAGCTTCACGATCGCGGCCCAGAATCTCGGTGCGCGCGTGGTGGACCTGGGAAGCAAGGGCTCATCGCTCTCCAAGGGCGAATCGCTGATCGATACCGCGTGGACGATCGAGTCGATGGGTGTCGATGCCCTGGTGGTGCGGGCCGCGCAGAGCGGGGCGTGCGAGCTGATCAGCCGGCACGTGGGCATCCCCGTCATCAACGCGGGCGACGGCATGCATCAGCACCCCACCCAGGCGCTGACGGACGCGCTCAACATCGGTCGGGCGCACGGTCGGACCGGTGGGTGGGACTTTTCAGGGCTGCACGTGGTTATCGTAGGCGACGTGGTCTCCTCGCGCGTGGCACGCTCGAACGCGGGATTGCTGCGGGCGCTGGGCGCTCGGGTGACGCTCTGCGGACCCGCGATGATGTGCCCCGGCTCGCTCAGCGAGCTCGGGTGCGAGGTATCTCACGATCTGGACGCGCTCGTCGATCAGGCGGACGTGATGATGATGCTCCGAATCCAGTTCGAGCGCGGCGGGGGTGCCCGCCTGGCGTCCAGCCGCCTGTACCACGCGTGCTACGGGCTGACGCTCGGGCGTGCGGCCCGCATGAAAGATGGGGCGATTGTGATGCACCCCGGTCCCATGAACCGGGGTGTCGAGATCGCGGGAGAGGTCGCCGATGGCAGCCGGAGCGTGATCCGCGACCAGGTCGAAGGCGGCGTGCTCGTGCGAAAAGCCGCGCTCAAGCTCGCGCTGGATCGCGGCTGATCAGGTTCTTGCAGCGTGCTTCGGTCTCAGGAGACGGCTCCGGTCCTCGGGCGTTGTGCGGGGACGGGGTCCTTGATCCACCATCGCGTGCCGGGGAATCGGGCGTGGAGCACATCCAGAAGCTGGCGAGAAACGAGCTCGGTGCGGGCGGGCTGGTTGTTGATCGCGATGATCACACCGGATTTCGACTCGAGATAGACCTTCCCGATGGCCAGGGTTGGGCGATTCGGGAGCTGGCGTTCGGACTGCGCGATATGCGTCGAGCCGTTGATCTCGATCCACCAGTTGAGTTCGTTGCTCGGGGTGTTCATTCGACGCTCCGGGGTCCTTCGCAGGGTTATTCGGGTTTTGGAGCGATCCGATCCAGTCTGGATGGGTTTGGGCGCGGAAAAAGGACGGGGCGGGGTTCTTTGTGCGCAATCTTGACCTCGCGGGTATGGGCACTACGATTCCGCTCTCGGCCGAGCCGAGACCCCCAGCTTGGGGACGTAGCTCAGTTGGTAGAGCGCTTGCATGGCATGCAAGAGGTCGAGAGTTCGAATCTCTTCGTCTCCACTTCAACGAAACGCCGCTGGTTTGAAGCCAGCGGCGTTTTTCATCGGCGTGGAGTAAGGCGAGGCTACGAACCCGAGACTGTCAGGGCACCATCGGATCTGATGTAGATGATGCACTCATGATCCGAGCTGTTCGACACGGGGAGCGTGAAGGCTTCTGGGAGATCGAAAGCGCTGCCCGCGTTCAGGGAGTGAGACCCGGGTTGGCGGGTCGGCTGGAGCTTGAGTTGCCCCCGGATGACCACGCCTCTTGTGTGTGAGGCGTCGTTATTGAATGTCCCGTTGAAGTGCTTCGGGAGTTTCAGGAGGACCCCGCTGGTATGCCCCGGTCCTAGTTTGCCCCAGAGGTACGCGATCTGGGCACCGCCCCCGGAGTCGAGCCAGACGATGTTGGATGAATCGATATTGACCGGACGCTCGCCGCTCTCAAAGGCGGCATCGGTTGCGTGCACGAGGTAAGGGCCTTCGTCGATCTCGATGTAGGCCATGTTCATGCTGCCTTTGGCGGCGGTGATGTGGGCCTCGCCCTTGGGCTGCGTCCAGTAGGATCCGGCGGGCATCCACATCTTCGCCGCGTCAGGATCGTCGTTTTGGATGAGGCCACTGATGACGATGCCCCGGTAGGAGACGTTGTGGATGTGCGGCGGGGATGAGAAACCATCCCTGAACTGGACGAGAAAACCAGTGGCGACATCAGCACTGCGATCACCCCAGAGCGTCCCGGCACTGGGGCTGTTGTCGCCGCGTGCGGGGTTGAGCGGTGACCAGTCGACATCCTCGTAGTGGAGCACACTGAGCGCGTGCGGTGCTTCGGTTTGGGTGCTGGGTGTTGGCGAGCTCGAGCATCCGGCGCACACGGTGAGGGCGAGGGCGAGGGTGCGTGTTGCCGTGGTGGTGATCTTGGGCATTGGGGGTCTTCCTGTGTGCTTAGATATGGGTGATGATGTCGGACTCTGGGAGGCGTGATTTGGGGAGCTTGGCGTTGTAGTCATCTTCTGTGTGGTGATACCCGATCGGGACGACGACGAGTCCGGTGTACCCCTGCTCCCGCAGACCGAGCTGCTTGTCGAGCTCGGTGATCTCGATGCCCTCCATCGGTGTTGCGTCGATGCCGAGTGTGGAGACGCCCAGGAGGAAGGCGCCGAGGTTGAGGTAGACCTGCTTGTCCATCCAGTGCTGGACATCCTTGAAATCATGCTTATGGAGATTGACGAAGAGGCTTCGCCCGGCGTGCATCTGCACCTTGAACTCAGGGTTGCCCCCGAAGCGGCCGTCTCTCTCTTCCTGCTCGAGCACGCGGAGGAGGTAGTCCTCCTCGATATCGAGCCTGCTGCAGAAGACGACAACATGGGACGCGTTGATGATCGAGTTGCGGTTGAAGGGGTAGAGGCGATCCGTGGACTTGGCGATCTTCTCTTTTCCCTCCGGGGTAGATGCAATCACGAAGTGCCAGGGCTGAGCGTTCGTGCTCGAAGCGCTGTAGCGAAGCAGTTCTTTGATCTTTGCGATGTGCTCATCGGGGATGGTCTTGTCAGGGTTGTAGGCCTTGACGGTGTGGCGAGACTTTGCGTAGGAAGTGATGTCGTGCTGCATGGGTTCGTCCTTCGGGCTTGACAGCGGATCTCTGTGACGCTGGGCAAAGGTACGGCTATACTGATGTTTCGACAAGTACCCACAAAAATGTGCGTATGTAGATTTTTGAAGGTGGTGGATCGATGGCCCGCAAATACGACTGGAAAACAGGGTGTGACGTCGAGGCAACCCTGAGCGTGATCGGCGGCCGCTGGAAGCCGATCCTGGTGTGCCACCTGCTCAACGGCAAGAAGCGCTATGGGGAGCTCCGGCGCCTCACCCCGAATGCAACCGAGCGGATGATCACACTCCAGCTCAAAGAGCTTGAAGCAGACGGGATCATCAGCAGGCATGCTTATGCAGAAGTGCCGCCACGTGTTGAATATGAGTTGACCGAGTATGGGTTCACACTGGAACCGATTCTGGTGCAGATGCAGGAGTGGGGCAGGGAGTTCAAACGCAAGCAGCGGCTGCGCGAAGAAGGTGGGGTTGATCAAACAGTCACCACCTAGCGGGCAGAGTTGATCCGCGCAGCTGTGAACAGGGCATGGTGTTCTGAGCTCATCATGACGACAAGAACAAACGCCCTCGGCCGTTGGGCAAGGGCGTTTCTTGGTCGTGCGGCCTTGCGGCGCGCACACCCAGGGATGGATCGTGTCTGACTGAAGTCGACGATTCTGGAAAAGGCCGACTGACCGGTAAGATCAGCCAGCCCTGGGGACATAGACAGATATTGGGATTACGGGCAGTAATCCAGGAATGCGCCGTCGAAGCGGTTGTAGACGCGGAACGGCTCGCCGAACGGTGTGTTCGAGTCGCTGTTGCCGATCCATGTGCCGTCCATCGTGAAGTTCAGCTCGTCGGGGATGGGCGAGGTGCTGTTCTGACCCACGCCACGGAACGAGCCCTCGATGCCGACGAGCCACTGGTTATCCTGCAGGATGACGTCGTAGCAGCGTTCGCACTTATCGCCCACGATGTCGCAGTCCGACTCGCGGTTGGTGCCGACGCCGATGGTCCCGTGCGCGTCGCCCTTGAACACGCGTCCGTCGAAGGTGACGAACTCCCACTCGCCGTTCCATGAGCCACGGTACGGGCAGCAGGAGTCGGCTCGAAGGACGTAATCGAACTTGAGCGTAAGGCGACCGTCGGCGATCTCGTCGCAGCGGCTCTCGCAGGAGAGGCCGCAGGAGAGCCCGCTGGTTTTCATCGTGGTCTGGTAGACGGCATCGGTGACCCGGATGGTGCGGCAGTCCGCTCCTTCGCACCCGACGTGCTCGTAGTGGCCGGGTTCAACGACGCCGTCACACCCGTTTTTGCTGAAGTTGTAGATACAGAGCCCGGGAGCGGCGGCGGCGGCGTTCTCGGCGTTCGAGGCCGCCATCCGATGGATTGCGAGGGAGCTGGTCAGGCTCCATGCGGACGAGATGCTGCAAACTCCGAAGACTGCGGCCATGGCTGCGATACGTTTCATTGAGAAACCCCTTTCAGTTCATGCGACAACCTCAAACGCTACGGCGCTTGCATGTGTATATAAAGTTGTCGCTTCTCAATATGTTGAGCAGAGTGCTCGGCGGGCATTGTACATGTGAGTTGGATTTGTGCAACCAGAGAATGAAAGATATAAAGGCATATTTGTATTTAGATTGCACTACACACAATGATGTGGAAAATCGCGCGCAAACTGGCTCTAGATCCAAAATTCAGGGGCGCGGGTCACCGGAGAATAGGGGGGTGGTAGATATGTCTGTCTCTATTTGGCTTATCGTAATAACTTGCAATATCACAAATTTGAGGGGTTTGGCGTGTCCCGCGTTCACAGTTGGGGTGGGGTTTTGGTGTCTCCGTCGGGGTTGCGTTATCAGACTCTGAGGGATGCGACACAATCGTGTGCGATGAGTAGGTAAATCAACGGATTCTTGAGCCGGCGGACGGCCTTGGAGGGTTTTGCTTACGCGCTGGTCGGATCCGGTCGATTGATGCTCGTTGCCGCGTGTCGCAAGCGGTACGGAACACGGTTTGATGATGCGGGGAGCGCATGGACAGCAGTTTGCAGCAATCAAAGGGCGTTGTGCTTGCGCGAGCGGACTCGATCGATCCACGGGTTGCCGTGGGCGAGATCCACGCAGCTTTCGAGGGTCTCGAACTCTCGGGTGTGCTCTATTTCGCCAGTTCCCGTTGTGACTTTGCACAGCTCTCTGAGATGCTCCATGAGCGCCTTGGCGTTCACTCGGTCGGGTGCACCACCGCGGGGGAAGTCAGCGGGCATGCCGGGCACGGCGAACATTCGGTCGTCGCGATCGGATTCCTTGGCGAGCATTTTCAGTTGGACAGCATGGTCTTTCAGGGCATACGCGACTGCACGCCCGAGCGCATCGCCGATGAGTTCGAGCGTGCACCGATCCGTGTGCCCAGCCCGTCCTTCTGTCTGATGCTGATCGACGGGCTCTCGATGGCGGAAGAGCGTGTGAGTGCTGGTCTGGCCCGCGCGCTGCGTGACGTGCCCCTGATCGGGGGGTCTGCCGGTGACGATCTGGATTTCCGAGAGACACTCATCGCGCGTGACGGCATAACCATGTCCGACAGCGCGGCGTTGATCTGCATCAAAACCGACCTGCCATGGTCCATTTTTCACTCGCACCACTTCACGGCCACGGACGAGCGTCTGGTGATCACCGGCGCGGACCCCGCACGGCGTTGTGTGACGGAGATCAACGGAGAGCCGGCCGCGGAGGGGTACGCCCGAGCGGTTGGACTCGAAGTGGACGAGCTCTCGCCCATGGTGTTCGCGGAGCATCCCGTCGTGCTCTCGATCGGTGGGGAGTACTACGTGCGGTCGATCCAGCAGGCGAATCCGGACGGGAGCCTGACGTTCTTCTGCGCGATCGATGAGGGGCTGGTTCTCCGCATCGCCTGCGGGCACGACCTGCCCGGTCGGTTCGCCAGGGTGATCGATGAGCAGCGAGAGCGGGTCGGGGAGCTGGGCGCACTGATCGGCTTCGACTGCATCCTCCGCCGGATCGAGCTGCTCAACAGGGAGCAGCGCGATGAGGTGGGTGAGATCCTCGCGGGTGTCCCGTTCATCGGTTTCAGCACCTACGGCGAGCAGATCAACGGGCTCCATGTCAACCAGACCATGACCGGCGTGGCGATCGGGAGGGCGGCGTGAGCAACGAGGAGCGACATCCCGATGGGACATCCGCGCATGAGGCCGAGGTGGCGTCGCTCCGCAAACGCATCGCGCAGCTCGAACGCATGAACGAAGCCATGATGGATCGGATCGAGCGCACGATCGATTCGAGCGGGAACGCGTACTCCGTCTTCGAAGCGAACATAATTATGCAGCGGACGATCGACGAGCGCACCGAAGCGCTCGGGCGGGTGAACCGCGCGCTGCGTGAGAAGATCGCGGAGAAGGAAGCGGCGGAGTTTGATCTTGCGGCCAGCCGTGACGAAGCACGCCGTCTCGCTGCGGTTGCGGAGCGGACGGACAACGGCGTCGTGATCCTTGGTTCGGACTGGACGATCGAATGGGTCAACCGTGGCTTCTACCGCATGATGGGCTACACACTCGAAGAGGTCCGTGGGCTGCGACCGTCCGAGTTCATGGTGGGCGAGGACACGGATCTGGAGGTGCTCGAGTCGATGCGCGATGCGCTCCGCGAGATGCGCGGGTTCGACGCCGAAATCCTCAACTACACGAAGGACGGGCGGGGGCTCTGGCTGCAGGCGAACTGCCAGCCGATCGTGGATGAATCGGGTGCCTTCACCGGATTTATGGTGGTCCTCGGTGATAACACCGAGCGGAAGCGCATCATGGAGGAGATGCGCACGCTTGCGCTGCGTCTTCAGCTGGCGACAGAGGGGGCGGGTGTCGGTGTCTGGGACCTGAACCTGGATACCAACGAGCTCGTGTGGGATGACACGATGTGCTCGATCTATGGCATCGATCGCAGCAGCTTTGGGGACATCTATGACGAATGGGTGCGGCGTGTTGACCCCGCGGACCTCGATCGGATCGAGCAGGAACTCCGGGATGCCATCACGAACGAGGGCCGGTTCGATACCACACACCGCATCGTGCTTCCCAGCGGGGAGATCCGTCACATCTCGGCCGTGGCGACGATCGAGCGGGACGCGAATGGGCGCGCACGGCGCGTTGTCGGGATCAATCAGGACGTGACCCAGAGCGTGCTGGCTCAGGAGCAGGTGCGCCGCGCGGCACTGACGCTTGAGCATTCCGGGCAGCTGGCTCGCGTCGGCGGGTGGGAGCTGGACCTGCGTACAGACGAGCTCTTCTGGTCGAAGGAAGTTCGGCGTATTCACGAAGTCGGTGAGGACTTTGAGCCGACGGTCGAGGGCGCAATCGATTTTTATGCGCCCGGAGAGGCGCGGGCCGCGATCGAGGAGGCGGTTCGCAATGGGATCGAGCAGGGCACCCCATGGGACCTGATCACCGAGATTGTGACCGCTCGGGGGAACCGGATCTGGGTCCGCGCCATGGGTGAGCCCGTGTACGAGGACGGCCGGTGCGTCCGTCTTACCGGCGCGTTCCAGGACGTGACCCTGCAGAAAAATGTAGAGCTTGAACTTGAGCACGCGAAGCTGGCGGCGGAAGAGGCAAACGCCGCCAAGAGCGCCTTCCTCGCGAACATGAGCCATGAGATCCGCACACCGATGACCGCGATCGTCGGCTACGCCGAGCTGCTCGGTGAGCCGACTCTCCGCGAGCAGACGCGCAAGGAGCACGTCGAGACCATCCGGAGAAACGGTGAGCACCTGCTGACCGTGATCAACGACATCCTGGACATCTCAAAGATCGAGGCGGGCAAGATGACGCTCGAGAGCATCGCCGTGTCACCGCGGGCGATCATCGAGGAGGTTGAGCGGTTGATGCGGATCAGGGCGAAGGCGAAGAACCTGACGCTGAACGTTCAGTATGAGGGTGAGATCCCGTCCGAGATCCAGAGCGACCCGGTTCGTCTGCGTCAGATCCTGATGAACCTCGTGGGCAACGCCGTCAAGTTCACCGAGATCGGCGGTGTGGTCGTTCGTGCGGGGTTCGAGCGATCAGGTGATGCGCCGATGCTCGTCGTGCGTGTATCGGATAGTGGTATTGGCATGAGCAAGGAGGACGGCGAGCGTCTTTTCAAGAACTTTGTGCAGGCGGACGTCTCGACCACGAGGCGCTACGGCGGCACCGGGCTCGGGCTGCAGATCAGCAGGCGGCTGGCGGAGATGCTCGGTGGCAATATCACCTTCACGTCCGTGCTCCATCAGGGCAGCGAGTTCGTCCTCCGGGTGCAGACCGGGAACATCGAGGGCGTGGCCATGGAGCGGCCATCGGCACGGGCGGAGACTTGTGTCCTGGAGCATGCGCCAAGGGCGGCCAGGCATGATCTTGCCGGCAAGAGGGTGCTGCTGGTCGAGGATGGGCCCGACAATCAGCGGCTCATCTCGTACTACCTTCGCAAGGCCGGCGCGGAAGTGGTTATCGCACAGAACGGTCGTGAGGGCATCAGCGTCGAGCAGAACAGCGGGCCCTTCGATCTGATCATCATGGACATGCAGATGCCGGTCATGGATGGTTACACGGCGACGCAGGAGCTGCGGCACATCGGGGTCCGAACCCCGATCATCGCGTTGACGGCCCACGCCATGAGTGGCGACCGGGACCGCTGCCTGGCTGTCGGATGCAACGACTACGCGACCAAGCCGATCGATCGAGACAAGCTGCTGCGCCTCGCGGTCCGCTGGAGCGTGACCAACAGCGGCGATCTGGCGGCCTGAGGCCGGTTCTCAGCCGAGGCCGGCCCACACCAAGATTCACACACTTCGCATCAGAATAGAACTTCCATCGCGGCTCACAATCCGCTACATTAAGTCTGCCGGTGGAAACGCCGGTGGGGGATCGTGGGGGTCACGATCGAACCTATATATTGCGTGGCGAGGTCGTGATGTGTGATGCACATTCGGCCCGTGCAGCCGTGTGTGTGGGCATCGTGTGCGCGGGCATCGTTTCGTGGGGGTGGGCTTCACCTCCGGTGGTGACAGAACGGGCGCTCAGCGTGGGTCTCGATGGGATCCACGCGACGGTCTACCAGGGGCCCGATGTCGAGTTCATGGGTGCCGGCGGCGCAGCCGGTGACTTTGACAACGATGGGGATCAAGACCTGTTCGTCGTCGGCGGGTCCGCTGGCGTTGATCGCCTGTACATCAACGACGGCGCGGGCCATTTCAGCGAGCAGGGCGTCGCGTGGGGCATCAACCGCACACACCAGGGCACCGGTGCGGCTGTCGGCGATTATGACAACGACGGCGATCTGGATCTGTACGTTACCTCGCTAGGGCGCCCCGGCGTGCGTGAATCAGGGCACAACGTGCTGTATCGCAACAACGGGAACGGGACGTTCAGCGATGTGACCGCGGTCGCAGGGGTCAGCATCGCGGACGCGTTTCAGGGCGATACGTTCAGCAGCGCATTCGGTGATTACGACCTCGACGGCGATCTCGATCTCGCGGTGGCCGGGTGGCTCGGCGGGAGCCGCCTGTTCCGGAACAACGGTGACGGGACGTTCAGCAATGTGACGTCCACGGCGCTGGACACGAATCTGTCCGCGAACCGGGGCTTTGCGCCGCGGTTCGTGGATATGGACGGCGATCGCTACCCCGAGCTGCTCTGGGTCGCCGATTTCTACACCTCGCATTACTTCGTGAACAACGGCGACGGCACGTTTTCATCGCACACGCCGGGCAACGGCACCGGCCTGGACTCGAACGGGATGGGCAACACGTTCGGTGACTACAACGGCGATGGCATCTTCGATTGGTACGTCAGCTCTCGGATCAATCACGCGCAGACCAACGGCTCAGGAAACATGCTCTACGTCGCAACGGCCACGCCGCACGTGTTCGTTGAGGATTCGGTCGCCAGCGGCTGCAACTTCGGGTACTGGGGCTGGGGCGTGATTTCGATCGACATCAACCACGACGGGTTCCTGGATATCTATGAGACCAACGGGTTCGACGGTTCGTTCACGGATGACCCCGCCATCCTGTATCTCAACACCGGCAATGGTGTCTTCACTGATCATGCGCCGCTGTGCGGCATGGACGTGCGCAGCGCCGGGCGTGGGCTGCTGAACGCGGACTTCGATCGCGACGGCGACCAGGACATCGTGATGTTCAACGCACGCCAGCAAATGGTGTACTACCGCAATGAGATCGCCGGCCTGCCAGACGCGAACGCGATCACGCTTGAGTTCGATACGAGCGCGGTGAGCGGGCTGGCGCCCAACGGCTTCGGGACGCTGGTTGAGCTGACGAGCGATTCTGGCATCCAGAAGCGATACATGGACGGCGGGAGCAACTACCTCAGTCAGAGTGAGCTGAGCGTGCATTTCGGGATCGGGACCGATCAGTCCGCAGATATCAGCATCCTCTGGGCCAACGGCGACCGAACCGATCTGGTCGGCGTGCAACCCGGCCGGTACACGATCCGGTCACTCGGGTGCCCCGCGGACCTCAGCGGTGACGGGATGCTCAACTTCTTCGATGTCAGCGCGTTCCTGACCCTCTATCAGCAGCAGCACCCGCAGGGCGACGTCAACGGGGACGGCCTGTTCAACTTTTTCGATGTCTCCGCGTTCCTGACCGGGTATCAGGGCGGGTGCCCGTGATCCTGGCCCGATAACTTTGACGGCGTGGGGGCCATCTGCACACTTTGTGCTGTGAATGGCGTTCTGCATCGGGTACCCTTTGGGAGTCTATATAGAGGGGCGGTATCGGTGCGGGTTTCCTGCCGATACCGGAGGAGCGTCTCTAGAGAGTTCGGGAGAGATCGATATGTTCAATGATGTACGAGCCGGGCGGTTGTATGCGTCTGGCGTGATGTGTGCGATGGTTTTCGCTGCTGGTCCCGCGTTCGCGGGCGATCCGCTGGTTTCGGACCAGACGGACGCCGTCGGGCTCGGGATGCCTCACATGAGTCTGGAAACGGACTTCAACGTGGAGTTCTTCACGCCGGGCGGTGCCGCGGGCGACTTCGACAACGACGGTGATCTGGATCTGTTCATCATCGGTGGCTCGGGGTCGACGGACCATCTGTATATCAACGACGGCTCGGGCAACTTCACGGATCAGGCAGCCGCCTGGGGTGTTGATCGCGTGCACAAGGGCTCGGGCGTCGCGGTCGGCGACTACAACAGCGACGGCTGGCTCGATCTGATGGTGACCTCGCTCGGCCCCGCCGACAGCTACGAGTACGACTGGAGCGTGCTCTACCGCAACAACGGCGACGGCACGTTTACCGACGTGACGGCCACGGCGGGCGTGGGCGAGGGGAACAACCGGTTCCTCGCGGACGCCATGAGCCCGGCGTTCGGTGACTATGACCTCGACGGCGACCTCGATCTCGCGGTGGCCGGCTGGTACGGCGGCAGCTCGCTCTACCGCAACAACGGCGACGGGACGTTCACGGATGCCACGCTCACCGCGCTTGATATCGACATCACGGGAGTGTCCGGCCTGCGCGGGTACGCGCCGCGTTTCGTTGATATGGACGGCGATCGCTACCCCGAGCTGCTGTTCGTCGCGGACTTCGAGACCTCCAAGTATTTCCAGAACGACGGCGACGGGACCTTCACGAACCTGACACCCGCCAACGGCACCGGTCTGGACACCAACGGCATGGGCAACTCGTTCGGCGATTACAACAACGACGGGACCTTCGACTGGTACGTCACGAGCCGCATCGGTGCCGATGGCGTCCCGACCCCCAGCGGGACGGGCAACATGCTGTACATGGGCACCGCGACGCCGCACGTGTTCGTGGAGGAATCCATGGCGCGCGGCGTGAACTTCGGGTACTGGGGCTGGGGGGCGATCTCGCTGGACATCGACCACGACGGCGATCTCGACATCTTCGCGACCAACGGCATGAACAACTCAGGCCTGGACATGACCCCTTCGCGCATGTACCAGAACGACGGCATGGCGAACTTCGTCGATATCGCCAGCACCTGCGGCATGAACGACATGGGCCAGGGGCGCGGCGTGGTGCACGGCGACTTTGATGGCGACGGCGATCAGGAGATCGTGCTCATCCAGGCGCGTGAGAAGCACCGCTACTACCGCAACGACCTGAGCGGTGAGGGCATCAACTCGATCACACTCGATCTCGATACCAGCGCGGTCGCGGGCCTGGCGCCCAACGGCTTCGGCACCCGTGTCGAGCTGAGCAGCGCGAGCGGCGACCAGCTCCGCTACATGGACGGCGGCAGCAACTACCTCAGCCAGAGCGAGCTGAGCATCCACTTCGGCATCGGGGCGGATCCCGTGGCCGATGAGATCATCATCAAGTGGGCCAATGGGGATGAGACCTTCCTCAACGATGTGCCCCCGGGACGATACACCATCTTCGCGTTGATCTGCCCGGGCGACCTCAACGGTGACGGCGACCTCAACTTCTTCGATGTCTCCGCGTTCCTGACGATGTATCAGGCCCAGCACCCGCAGGCGGATTTCAACGGCGACGGCGACTTCAACTTCTTCGATGTCTCCGCGTTCCTCGTCGCGTTCCAGAGCGGCTGCCCGTAATCGACGGTCGGCACATGACGAAATGAACACCAGCCGCGGGGCGCTCAACACCCGCGGCTGTTGTTCAGTTGGAGAACTGAAAGCTTGGTTGGTGTTTACGCCGCGTGGCGGTCGAGGAGCGTTCGTTTCACGAGCTCGTTGACATCGCTGCCCTGCCCGGAGCGGATAAGCTCCATGAGCTCCTCAGCGCTGACGGCGATCTGCTCGGCGTCGTGCTTGGGCTCCCCGGCGGGGTCTGCTGTCGTTTGCTTCGTGTCGTGATCCATGACTGGTACCACATCGGCGCGCACGATGAATGACTTCATCGCGTGGGCTTGTGCGCGTTCAAATCGTTCGGATTTTTGCGCGCCAGAAGTCAGGGCGACACGAGGATGCCCGACGCGGGCCGGTAGGGCGTGACGCCCTCGCGGGCGCGTGCCTCGCCATCGCCGCCGCGCGGGTCGCGCGGGACCCAATCAACCTTGGTCTGCCCGAGGAGCGTGCCCGTTGCGAACGCGAGATCGATCTGGGCGACCTGGTACTCCACGATCGCCTGGATCTCACTCAGGCGGGCGTTCGCGAGGTTCACGTCCGCGTCCAGCACGTCGGTGGTGGTGGAACGCCCGACGTCGAACTGGCGCTGCTCGGCCTCGAGCACGCGGGCGTTGAGCTCGACGGCCTGCTGGGCGGCGATAATGCGGTTCCAGGTGCTGTTGAGCTGATCGATCGCGTCGTAGACCTCGCGGGTGATCGCCTGCTCACGCGCATCGCGGGTGGCGAGGGTCTGGAGGCGGGTCAGGATCGACTGGGCCAGCGAGGACTTTCGTTGCTCGTTGCCGATGGGGATCTCGGCGTTGAGCCCGATCGACCAGGACTCGAAGTTATTGCGCCCCAGCGTGTCGATCGAGTTGTCGAGCGTGCCGCCGAGCCCGTTGATGCCGTAGGTGTACTGGAGGGCCACGAGCGGGAGGGCCTGGTTCTCGGCGAAGGCGATGTTGGCGGCGTCGCGGGCGAGGTTGAGCTCGAGCTCGAGCAGTTCCATGCGGTTGTCGAGGGCCGCCCGGACGAGGTGGGGGGCATCGAACGCGTATTCCACCGGATCGGGGGGTGAGGCGGGCTCAAGGTGGGTCGCGGAATCGACGTCGAGCCCATCGATGTTCAGGAGTGCCTTGAGGGCGCGTTCCTGCAGCGAGACATCGTTCTGAGCGCGGATGATCTGCTCGGCGCGGTCCGCGAGCCCGGACTGGGCACGGACGATATCGACCTCGGTGCCGGTCCCGGCTCGCTCTTTGCGTCCGGCGCGGTCGAACTGGGCCTGGGCGACCTTGTACTGCTGTTCGACCACCTCGAGGGCCCGGATGGCGGCGTACAAACGCCAGTAGGCGCGATCAACCTCAGCGAGCGTGCGGATGACTTCGAGCTTGGTCTGGGCCTCGGAGATCTGGCGGTTGTACTCGGCAAGACGGATCGAGTGCGTCGCGGCCCGGCGGCCAGCGCCGCGGAGCAGGTTCTGCGAGAGCGAGAAGTTCAGGTCCGATGTGTACGCGGGGTTCAGGAGTGAGAATGAGTTGTCCGTCTCGAAGCGCGAGATCGGGAGGTTGATGCTCAGCTCGCCGCCGGTTCGCAGCGGGACGCGGATGCCCGGGGTGATCGAGCGAGATGTGGACTGCGAGCTGTCGAGCGCGGAGGCGACGGCGTCGTCGTTGTCGCGGACGCTGGCGCTCAGCGTGAAGACCGACTCGAAGCGTGCTTCTTCCTCGGAGACCTGCTCGGCGGCGATGGTGGGCGAGATCAGGGTTGCGCTGAGGTTGAGGTTGTTGGCGATCGCGGCGATGCGTGCGTTGTCGAGCGAGAGCTCGACCCGCTCCACGCCTGCGAAGCGGTCCCGCGCATTCTGGAGCGATTCTTCAGCGGTGGGTTGTTGTTCCGGCGCGTACTCGCGCTGCTCGAGGATCAACGCGTTGATCGAGCGGAGACGCTCGGGGCCCGCGATGGTGTGCTTATCGAGCGGGTCCTTGCCGAAGGGATTGGATGTGCAGCCCCCGGGGAGCAGCGGGAGGAGCGAGGCGAGTGCAACGGCGGCGCGGGTGCGTGTGTGTGTCATGTGCGTGTGGTGCTGCGGGTCACGTGAGTGGGTTCATTCGTGTCGGAGCGCGTTGATGGGGTTGAGCATGGATGCTTTGATGGCGGGGAACATGCCGAAGATGATGCCGACGGCGCTGGAGAACACCAGCGACACAATGATCGCCCACGCGGGGATGCTGAGCGATTCGATGGGCGAGTTGGGGATCAGCGGCACGATGGCGACGAGCATCTGCACGACCGCGATCCCGATGAGGCCACCGGTGAGGCAGAGCACGACCGCTTCGACAAGGAACTGCGTGAGGACGACGGGCGGCTTGGCGCCCATGGCCTTGCGGAGACCGATCTCGCGTGTTCGCTCTGAAACGGAGACGAGCATGATGTTCATGATCCCCACGCCGCCGACCACGAGCGAGATGCCCACCACGAACGCCAGCACCACCGTGATGTAGCTGGACATGGTGTTGAAGTCCTCGATCGCGCTCTGGATGACGAACATATCGAACGTGTCCTCGTCATCTGGGTCGAGCCCGCGGTGATTGCGGAGGATGAAGCGGATCTCTGCTTTTGCATCTTCTGATTTCTCCGAGTCCACCATCTGGAGGGTGAAGTCCGTCCAGGTGTAGGGGTTCATCATCTTGTGTGTGGAAAAGGGAATGTAGAGCTCGGTGCGGGCCTCGCCGCCGCCCATCATGGGGCTGACTTCCTTGGTCTCGATGATCCCGATGATCAGGAAACGGCGCCCATCAACGAGGATGTAATCGCCCACCGGGTCCGTGTCGAGGTTGAGTTCCTCGATGCCGTGCTCGTTGATGAGGCAGACCTGACGGTTCTCCGCGTCGTCGATGCGTGAGAACGGCCGCCCGAAGAGCACCTGGCGGTCCTCGATCTCGTGCCACGTCGGCCAGATCCCGGTGACGCGGACGCTCTGGAGGACCTTCTTCCCATTCGCGACCTCCCAGCTTGCTCGGCAGCCGGGCGTCAGCGTTTCGATCTGGGTCGCGTGCTCAAGGATCAGGTTGGCCTCGTAGGTTGTGAGCTTCGCATCCGTCCAGCTCATGACGGAGCGTTTGGATTCGGGCACCTGCCCCCAGACCCACATCTTCTTCGCGCCGATGCCCTCGAACTGCTCGAGCACGTAGTCTTCCATCGCGTTGAGCAGCGTCCCGACGCCGGTGACGCCCATCACGCCGATGATGATGCCCAGCGCGGTCAGCATGGCGCGGATTTTGTTCGCCCAGACCTGCCCGAGCGCGAGGAACACCGTCTGCCAGAGCAGGCGGATCACGAAGAAGACCGGGGAGAGCAGCACCCTCATGATTTGTCCTCCTCGGCGTTGCTCGCGATCGGCTCGGACTCGGACTTGCGCAGCGAGAAGAAGGAGCGTTTGTTCTTCTCTTCCTCTTCGAGGCGGCGCTTGCGCTCTTCGTCGGCCTTCGCATTAATCTTGAGCTCGGCCTCCGTGATCGAAGCCCGGCCCTCGCTCATCCGCTTGACCCAGTCCAGGTGGATCGGGTCCTCGTGCGATGGGTGATCGGAGATGATACGCCCGTCACGCAGACGGACGATCCGCCCGGCGTGCCCGGCCACGTCTTCTTCATGGGTCACGATCACGATGGTCTGCCCGGATTCATGGAGCTTCTTGAACAGGTCGATGATCTCGACGGTGGTCTTGGAGTCCAGGTTGCCCGTGGGCTCGTCCGCGAGGATCATCGATGGCTGGTTTACCAGCGCCCGCGCGATCGCGACGCGCTGGCGCTGCCCGCCCGAGAGCTGGTTCGGGCGGTGGGTCATGCGATCGTCGAGTCCGACGAGCCGAAGCGCGTCCTTCGCACGCTTGCGGGCGCTGAAGAGGTGCTGCTTGGAGTACAGCATCGGGAGCATGACATTCCGCAATGCGGTCGAGCGGGAGAGCAGCTCGTAGCTCTGGAAAATGAACCCGATCTCCTGGTTGCGGACCTGGGCCAGCTTGCCCATGCCCATCTTGTGCGTGGGGTGGCCGCTGAGGATGTACTGCCCGCTGGTGGGCTTATCGAGGCACCCGAGGATGTTCATCAGCGTGGACTTGCCCGAGCCCGAGGCGCCCATGATGGCGACGAACTCGTTGGGGTAGATGTCCAGATCGACGCCGTCGAGCGCGCGGACGCGCTCGTCGCCCACGCGGAAGATCTTCTTGAGCCCGCGGATGCGGATCGTCGGGTTGGTGCTGCGATCACCCGCCATGCTCAGGGCTGCTCCTCGCTGGTTGCCTCGTTCGTGGTTAGCTCCTCGCGCTCCTCGGGCGTGGCGTTCTCGCCGGCGGATGCATCATCCGCTGCGGGTTCGTCTCCGGTCGACCCGTCAGACGCATCCTCATCGGATTGGGCGGCCGGATTCGGTTTTTCCTTCTCGTCACGGACCGCACGGTCGTGCTTGAGGTCCACGAGCACGCGGAACGGGCCGGTGACGATCACGTCGTCGCGGCTGAGCCCCTCGGTGATCACGGTCTGCGTGAGGTCGGAGGGGCCAACAGTGACCGGTGTAGCGACGGTCTTGCCGTCTACTACGCGGTAGACCACGCGGGTGAATGTCTTGTTGAGATCGATCAGCTCGTTGCCGGTCTTGATCTCTTCCGGGAGCTCCTCGATCCGCCGATCGACGACGGCCTGCGAGGGCACGATCATCGCGTCGTAGAAGTGCTCGACCACGATGTCCGTCGAGGCGCTGAGCCCCGAATAGAGCGTCTCGCCCTCGGTCAGGTCCATCAGGATCTCGACCTCGAAGGTGCCGGTGCCGTCCGCGGCGACCTGGCGTTTGAGGGCGATCTTCTGCACCTTGCCGTCGTACTCGCGGTCGCTATAGGCGTTGATGAAGATCTTCGCGTCCTGCCCGACCTCGACCGGGGCGATGTTGGCCTCGTCGACCTGCGCCTTGAGGAGCATCTGCGAGAGGTCGGCGATCTCCATGATGACGGAGCCCGGGTTGTTGGTCGTGCCGACGATGACGGTCTCGCCCTCTTCCGCGTTGAGCGAGGTGATGACGCCATCGATCGGCGAGGTGATGGTGGTGTTGTCGAGGTCCTTCTGGGCGCGCTCGATCTGGGCCTTGGCCTGCTCGATCTGGTGGATGAGGACCTGCTTATTGGACTGGGCCTGGAGGAAGGACGCCTCCGCGGCGTCGAGCTCGGCTTTGGTCGCGTCTCCGGTCTCGTTGAGCTGCTGGAGGCGCTCATAGCTGAGTCGTGCATTGATGAGCGCGGCCTCGGCGCCGCCCAGCGATGCCTCCTGACCGGCGAGCCCGGCCTTGGCAGCATCGAGCGCGGCCACGAGGTCCTGAGGATCGAGGCGGATGACCACGTCGCCCTTCTTGACCTGCTCGCCCTCCTCGAAGGGGAGCGCGAGGACCTTGGCGGAGACCTGCGACGAGATGTTGATGAGGCGTTTGGGCTCGATCGAGCCGGGGGCCGAGACCGTGCGTTCGAGATCGCCGAACGTGATCGGCTCCATGATCACGGGGATGCCGGCCTCATCCTGATTCCCGCGATTGACGAGCTGTTGCCCGATCGGGGACTTGTAGACAACGAAGCCGATCCCACCCAAAACGCCGATGCCGATGGCGGTGGCCACCAGTGCTTTCCCGATTCCCATATCCGTAACCCCTTCAAGCGCGTCGAGGACCCGCTCCAGACGGAGCGGCGGGTAGTTTTATGGGAATGCGGCGGGTGAGTTTCGGGAAACGGGGTGTCTATTCAGGAATCGGGTCCATTCTGTCCAAAATATGGCCAGTGGACCAGACGCACACGATCAGAGCCCCAACTTCTCCGCGAGGTAATCGGGAACCGAGTCGATCGCGATGCGTTCCTGATCGAGCGTGTCGCGGTGGCGGACGGTGACGGTGTTGTCCGTCAGGGTGTCGCCGTCGATCGTGAAGCAGAACGGGCAGCCGGCTTCGTCCATGCGGGCGTAGCGCTTGCCGATGGACTGCTTCTCGTCGTACTCGATGGTGCCCAGGTGCCCGAATCGCTTGCGCAGGGCAGCGGCGAGCGGCGCGGCGACCTCCGGCATGCCGTCCTTCTTGACGAGCGGGAAGACGGCGGCCTTGATGGGCGCCAGGCGCGGGTGGAACTTCATGTACACGCCCGAGGCCCGCTCGGGGTCGGGGGTGTAGGCCTCGCAGAGCAGCGCGAGCACGCCGCGATCGAGGCCCGCGGAGGGCTCGATGACGTGGGGGAGGTAACGCTCGCCCTTGGGCTGGCCATTTTTCGCGAGCTCGCCCCGGGTGTTGTCGAAGTACTCGAGCTTGGCGCCCGCGTGCTCGGCGTGCTGCTTGAGGTCGAAGTTAGTCCGGTCCGCGATGCCCTCGAGCTCGCCGAACCCCGGCGCGGTGAAGGGGAAGCGGTACTCGATGTCCGAGGTGCCGGCGCCTTCCTTGGCGTAGTGGGCCAGCTCGTCGGAGTCGTGCTCACGCAGGATGAGGTTGTCGCCCTCGAGCCCCAGCGACTGCCACCACTCCATGCGCCAATCACGCCAGAACGCGTACCAGCCCGCGGCCTCGTCCGGATGGCAGAAGAACTCGATCTCCATCTGCTCGAACTCGCGGCTGCGGAAGGTGAAGTTACGCGGGGTGACCTCGTTGCGGAAGGCCTTGCCCGTCTGGGCGATCCCGAAGGGCACCGCGACGCGGGTGGTGTCCACGACGTTCTTGAAGTTGATGAAGATGCCCTGCGCCGTTTCGGGGCGCAGGTACGCGGCGTTGTCTTCCATGTTGCCCGTCGCACCCAAAACAGTCTTGAACATCAGGTTGAAGGCGCGCGGGGGAGTGAGATGACCAGCTTTACCTGTAAAAGGTGACGGAACTTCATTCGCTCGCCTCTCGAGAATGCCGTCACTCAGAGGAACACATGCAATGTATCGCTCACCATTGGAAGTGCTGACCCAGGCGGTTGCGAATGACCCTACGCGATGATCTTGCCCAGAAAAAATACCAGAGATTAGCTTCTTGATTCCATTAGCTTTGCGAAGTGTGGATTCATTACAGATTGCTTTAAGCGCTTCCGTTGGTGTGTTGCCGACAGCCGTGCGATCTGGTATAGCTCGCTCAATTGCACCGCCAATGAAATAATGCTCATCGGTCTTCATCTCATTTACGGGCTCAAGCAAGTAGACCGCAAACAGATGATCCGCACGAAACCGCTGCTTCGTTTCCTTGTCATCCACCATCGGGTCGTTGAAGCCGCCGACGTGCCCGGAGGCCTCCCAGACCTTGGGGTTCTGGATGATGGAGGTGTCCACGGGGACGATCTCGACGGGCTTGCCGTTGGGTCCGAGCTTGCCGTCGCAGCCCTTCATGACCACGTCCGTCCACCACGCGTCGCGGAGGTTTTTCTTGAGCTGCGCGCCGAGCGGGCCGTAGTCCCAGAAGCCGTTGACGCCGCCGTAGATCTCGGAGGCGGGGTAGATGAACCCGCGGCGTTTGCACAGCGACATGATGTCGTCCATGGACTTGACGGAAGATTCGGTTTGCTCGGCGTTTGCACTCATTTCCTGTTCCCTTTGGGTTGAAGGCAAGTGTAGGGGGGAAGGCATCAGGGATCAGGGATCGGGCATCAGGGGAAGAAGCGATCGAGCGGTAGTCGGGTTGCGGGTGAGCGTGAGATCGGCGACACTGGGCGGCATGTCGAATGAAAACGTATCGAACCCATCTGACACGCCCAAGGTGGGCATCCTGGGCAAGGCCCTCAACGGCGTTGAGTGGCTGGGCAACAAGCTGCCCGACCCGGCCTTCCTGTTCCTGATCGGGCTGTTCATCGTCCTTGGCCTGAGCCACTTCGCATCGCCGGACCTGCCGAGCGGGTTCGAGGTGCGCTGGGTCGATGATCCGACGCGTGATGGCGGTGTCGATCAGCAACGCGGGGTGATCGGGCGGGTGAGTGTCACGGATGAGGGCGAGGTCTTCGAGCCGGCCAGCATCGTTGTTGAGGACGCCGACCCCAATGACCTGAAGGCGAGGCTTGTCATCGATGCGACCGGCGAGGTCGTCGTGGGGCCCGACGGAGAGGCGGTCAACGTCGCGGACCACGGGTGGGCCGTCTTTGAGAAGGTCCCGGTGGATACGGACGGCGACCCGGAGACACCCCCGGAGCTGGTCACCAATGGCGAGGTCATGTTTGCGCGTTCGCTGATTACGAGTGAGGGGTGGTACTGGCTGCTCTCGAGCATGGAAGCCAACTTCCTCGGGTTCGCGCCGCTGGGCGTGGTCCTGCTCGGGATGCTCGGGATCGGGCCGATGGAGCGTGTGGGGCTGATCTCGGCGCTGCTGCGTGCGGCCCTCTCGCGCGTGCCCGGCACGCTACTCACCCCGGCGATGATCTTCCTCGGGATCATGAGCTCGCTCGGCTCGGACGCGGGGTACGTGGTGCTCCCGCCGCTCGCGGCACTGGCGTACCTCGCTGTGGGGCGCTCGCCGCTCGCGGGGATCGCGGCGGTGTTTGCGGGGGTTGCGGCCGGGTTCAACGCGAACCTGCTGATCACGAGCCTTGAGCCGCTGATGAGCAACCTGTCGCAGGATGCGGCCCAGACGATCGACGCGGATCGCGCGGTCGCGGCAACCGCGGCGTGGTACTTCATGGCCGCGTCGACGATCGTGCTGACGTTCGTCGGCTGGGCGGTGACCGCGATGTTCGTCGAGAAGCGACTGTCCGGGAAATCCGTGGAAGATGGCGGGCCGGACCCGGCTCACGCGTCCACACTCGATGGGCACGGAACGCTCAATCCCGAGGAGGCAAAGGGACTCATCTGGGCGGGTGTGACGTTCGGGCTCGGGCTCGCGTTCACCGCGCTGCTCGTGTTCTGGGAGGGCTCGCCGCTGCACGGCACCGACGGCCCGTTCCCCCGCTGGGTGGCGGTGATCGTGCCGCTGATGTTCGTGCTGACCATCCTGCCCGCGTGTGTGTACGGGGCGGTCGTGGGCAACATCAAATCGACGAAGGACGCGGCCCAGACGATGGTCGAATCGATGGCCGCGATGGCGCCGATCATCGTGCTCGCGTTCTTCGCGGGTCAGTTCGTCGCCGCGTTCGAGGAGTCCGGGCTCGGGCGGATGCTCGCGTTCTCGGGCGGCGAGTGGCTGTTCAATCAGCAGTTCGGCGCGGGTGGGCTGCTCATCGCTTTCATCTTGGTCACGATGGTGTTCAACCTGTTCGTGGGGTCGATGAGCGCCAAGTACGCGCTATTTGCGCCGATCTTTGTGCCCATGTTCATGCTCATCGGGATCCGCCCGGAGATGACGCAGACGGCCTACCGCATCGGCGACTCGACGACGAACATCATCACGCCGCTCAACCCGTACATGGTGATCATCCTGATGTATGTCCAGAAGTACGCACCCAAGGCGGGGATCGGGACGCTGATCGCCATGATGCTGCCGTACACCATCGCGTTCACGCTCGTGTGGATGGTGATGATCGTGGTCTGGAACGCGTCGGGCATCCCGCTGGGTGTCGGCGATCCGGTCGATGTCTTCAGCGAAGGCTACGGCGTGGTCGCACCATGATGTGGTAAACTCGGCGCATGAATGAGCACGCGACACGGGTGGAGGCGCTGGTTGAGCAGGTGCTGATGACGATTGACGAGCCGTACGAATCGCTGCGGATGACGATCGAGAAGCACCCGTTCGAGCGTATGGGCGACCCGAATCAGGAGGGTTCGGGGGCGTGGCATCTTGCGCACGTGTGCGAGGTGTTCCGCATCCATGCACGCGCGTTCATGGGCAAGGACGAGATCGCGTCGTGGCCGAGCATGCCCAGCGGGCTCGCGGATCAGGTGGAGATGCTCAAAGCGGACGCCGGGCGGTTCGCTGCGTGGTGCCGGGCGAATCCTGATCGCGTGGGCGATGTGCACCACGGCGAGGACCTGTCGTTCGAGCTGATGATGGGCGTGATGCACCGTCACATCGTGTGGCACGCGGCCGCGGTGCACTACTGGTGCCTGTGGAAGGGCGAGCGGGATGTGGAATAAGGCGCGGGGTTGAGGTGGTTGTGATGGGTATGCGAATCAAGACAAAGCTTCTGGCGGCCATGGTGCCGATGGCGATCTGCATGACCACGCACGCCGCAGAGCCGTTCGCGCTCATCGAGCTCTTCACGAGCGAGGGCTGCTCGAGCTGCCCACCCGCGGACCGCCTGGCGAGCGAACTCGTGGACGAATCGGACACGCGGAACGTGTTCGTGCTCAGCTTCCACGTGGATTACTGGGATCGCCTCGGGTGGAAGGACCCATACGCGAGCAAGGCCGCGAGCGAGCGACAGCGGGCATACGCCAAGTCGCTGCGTGATCAGCGGGTGTACACGCCGCAGATGATTGTGAACGGCGCGGTGGGCTTTGTCGGCTCGAACAGGGATCGGGCCGAGCAGGAGATCGAGCGGGCGCTCGAGCGCCCCGCGCCCGTCGAGGTCGTCGCCGAGGCCCGCGCGAGCGGCTCGGACGCGCTTCGCATCGACGCCCGCGTGGAGATGGAGGTCGAGCTGATCCACCGCGACTGGGACGTCGTCGCGGCGGTGGTGGAGCGAGGGCTCTCGCAGACACCCGATCGGGGTGAGAACAAAGGGCGCTCACTCGCGCACGACAACGTGGTGCGTGCGTTCAGGGTGGAGGCGCTCGTGGGCGACGATGTGACCATCGAGATCGATGTGCCGAGCGAGGTGGATCGCGAGCAGTCATCGATCATCGTGTACGTGCAGGACACGCGTACACGCAAGATCCTGGGCGTCACGCAGGTCGAGATGGCCAGCAACGAGTGAGCGGATCAGTCGCCGAGCACGGCGGCAACCACATCACGCCACGAGACCTTATCGATCTGATCGTTGACCTCGGACTGGATCTCGTCGAAGCTTCCGATCTCAGGCGGGGGCGAGAGATTGACGATCTGGTCCTCAGGGACCTTGGTCAGCGCGAGCGCACCGTCGCCCGAGGTGTTCACGACCCACCGCCCCTCGCCGAGCTGGCGGTAGACGGCCTGCCCGACGAGCGCGTTGTCCTTGTTCCAATCGACCTTCGCGAGCTTGGGATTGATCAGCGTGGCCCGTGCCGGGGGAGTGTCGGCGTCGAAGACGCGACGGATCCACAGGCGACCCTCGATGAGGGCAAAATCGACGTAGATCTCTTTGTCCGCGTTGGCGTCGGTCTGGATCGTCTCGACGGTACCCTCGATCGTGCGGACCTGGACCGTGACTGTGCGATCGCGGACGACGAGCTCGGTGACCGCGGTCTGGCGCACCGCCGTGTTGTAATGGGTGCGGAGCGACTCGTACTCGGACGAGAGGTCCTGCAGGCGTGACTTGTACACGCTGTTGGCCGCGTCGGCTTTGGCGAAGCGCAGCCCGACCATCCCGACGACGGCGGTCGCGCCGACGACCGCGATGGCGGTGATGGTGCCTTGAATCATGGCGAGCTTGGACATGGGTGATACATCGGCCGACGGGCGGATTCGGCGTGAATCTGGGCGTTTTGGGCTAGTGCCGATAACTGTAAACTGTGTTGCGGTCGGATGAATGTGCCTGAAATCTGCGAAACCGGGGTTGAGTTCGGTGCGAAGGGATGTACCATGCTTGCCATGAGCCAGTTCTCTACCAATCAGATGACCAACTGCATTTGCAAAGCCAATCCCGTCAATAACGGGTTGGGCGAGGCATTTGGTCTGCGTTGGGCGTGAGCGGCGAACAACACAAGAACCCAAAGGGCCTCGTCTCGGACGAGGCCTTTTCTTTGGTTTGTGCAAACCGGGCCTCCTCCGCGACGCGACCCTCCGGAAACGAGCGTGGAGCGAGCAATGTGCGGTTTTCTGACCATCCTGGATACACAACAATCGGGCGGCGCGTCGGCGTCGCTGAGCGTGCGGGGCAGCGAGCTGCTGGACCTGCTTGAGCACCGCGGCCCGGACCAGCGCGGGATCTGGCGCGGCAAGGGCGGGTGGCTCGGGCACCGGCGCCTCGCGATTATGGCCCCCGAGGACGGGCTCCAACCGATCGACGACGGGCGCGGGGTCTGGGTCAGCAACTCCGAGATCTACAACGCGGACGAGCTGATCGACGAGCTCGGGGTCACCCCCGCGTGTGCCGCGGACTCCAAGGCGATCGGCCCGGTGCTGCAGCGTCACGGCGCTGAGGGCTTCGCGAAGCTCGACGGGCAGTTTGCGATCGTGCACGTCGACCCGCGCACGGGGTACTGGATCGCGGGCCGCGACCACATGGGCATCTGCCCCATGTACATCGGCTGGCACGAGAACGGGACGGTATGGTTCGCGTCGGAGATGAAGGCGCTGGTCGAGGACTGCGCGCGGGTCGCACTCGTTGAGCCCGGGACGGCCTGGGTCTACGACGAGGGAGGGATGCGACTCGTGCGGTGGTACCGACCCGCGTGGGCGCACGGGCCGGTCTCGGGTGGCAGCACCAACCCGAGACTGGTCCAGGCGCGCCTGATCACCGCGGTCGCCAAGCGGATCCGCAGCGATGCGCCCTGGGGCGTGCTGCTCTCGGGTGGTTTGGATTCGTCATTGGTCGCGTCGATCGCATCGCGCCTGCACCGCCAGCGCACGGGCGATCCGATCCATACCTTCTCGATCGGTCTCGACGACTCGCCCGACCTGATCAAGGCGCGTGAGGTCGCACGCCACATCGGGTCGATCCATCACGAGTTCCGCTTCACCATCGAGGAGGCAATGGCGGCGCTGCCCAAGACGCTCGAGCACATCGAGAGCGATCAGCAGGTCCGCACGGGCGTGCCGACTTATCTGCTCGGACAGCGTGTGCGTGAGGCCGGGTTCAAGATGGTCCTCTCGGGCGAGGGGGCCGACGAGATCTTCGGCGGGTACCTCTACTTCCACAAGGCCCCCAGCGCCGAGGAGTTCCACGCGGAGACCGTCCGCAAGGTGACCCGCCTGCATCAGTTCGATGTCATGCGGGCCAACAAGGCGCCCATGGCATCGGGGCTCGAGCTGCGCTTCCCGCTGCTCGACAAGGACTTCGTCGATCACTGCATGAGCATCGATCCGGTCCACCGGATGATCCCCGGGCGCGATGCGTGGGGCGGCGTCTGGGCTGGCGTGGAGAAGGCCATCCTGCGCGAGGCGTTCCGCGAGGGCGACTGGCTGCCCGATTCGATCCTCTACCGCCAGAAGGAGCAGTTCAGCGACGGCGTCGGGTACGGGTGGGTCGACGCGCTGCGTGATATGGCCGAGGTACTCGTCAGCGATGAGATGATGGCCCACGCGGCCCGCCGCCACCCGGTCCGCACCCCCGCCAACAAGGAGATGTACTGGATGCGCGAGCTGTTTCTGGAGCGGTTCGTCCACGCCAAGGCGAGCGGGCAGAGCCCGCTGCACACGCTTGGGGACGGGCGGAGCGTCGCGTGCTGCACGCCCGAGGCCATCGCCTGGGATCCGCGATGGGCGTCGATGGTCGGCGACATCTCCGGGCGCGGCGTGGGCGATGTGCACCAGCAGGAGGCGGAAGCCAGCGTGCGTTCGGCCGCGGGATGATTCGATTCAGTCATAATTGATAATTTACCTGACTGGTTTCTTCCCTCCGGGCATCCTCGTGTGTGCCCGGGGGGAGGAGATCGGCTTTGTTGAGGAATCTGCTTCGGTGTCTGTTGATCGTGGTCACGCTGTCGAGCCCGACGCTTGCGTGGTCGCAAACGCCGCCCGTGTTCCGAGAGATCGGTGAGCCGGCCGAGTTGGAGCGGGTGCTGGCTGAAAACGGACGCGTGCTCGTGTCGTTCTCGGTCCCGTGGTGCATGGGATGCCTGCGGATGGATGAGCTTGTGTGGCGTGATCCGTCGGTCGTTCGGAAAGCCGAAATGCTGGATGCGTGCCTGCGCCCGAGTCAGGAGTTCCTGACGGCGTATCGCGCCCGGTTCGATGTGGTCGGCTACCCCGAGCTGATCCTCTTCGAGGACGGGATCGAGGCCGGGCGTCTGCGTGGGTACTGGGAACCCGAGCGTGTGCTCGAATGGCTTGACGACCCCGCATCAAAGACGGACCCGGGCGATCCGCGCTTGCTGCCAGTCGGCGAGGTGCACGACCGCGCGATTGATCTGCTGCTCGAGGAGCGGTGGGGAGAGGCGGCAGCGTTCATGAGCATCTTCTGGGTGCGCTCCGCCCATGCCGACGACATGACCGACACGCTCCGCTGGCTCCGTTGGTCGCGGTATCCCTCGATGCTGCGGCGGGTAGCGCAGTCGGATGCGGGGCGCGAAGAGATCGAGCAACTCCGCCGCTCACTGCCGAGCGATGGGCCCGGCGTGCACGCGGATGATCGCCTGGTCCAAGACTGGCTCGTGCTCTCGCTGGCGCTCGGGGAGATCGAGAACATCGATGCGTGGACCGATCGGATGCTCATGCAAGCCGATGGTCAGGCGATGCTCTCGGTGCATGAGCTGGTCGTTGATCGCCTGATGGAGCGCGGCCTGGTCGAAGAGGCAGGGCAGATCCTCAGCCCCGCGATCTGGGGGCGCTGGGTCGCGCGGGCGCAGGGCATCGAGGTAGGGCATCCGGTGCACGACGGCGCACCGGCCCGTGTGATCGAAAAGGAGCGGCGTGATGCGCCCGAGCGGTTGCATCGTTTCATGCACGCACTGCGGGCGGCGGGGCGGGACGCGCAAGCCGAAGAGCTCGAGTCCGTTTTGAATGGTGGCTGAGTTACGCCCCGGTGTACTTACGGACACAGATCGTGTCGTTCTGCCCGCCGAACCCGAAGGAGTTGGACAGGCAGACGTCGACCCCGCCGCGGTGGTTCTCATCGCGTGGTTCGAGCGGAACGTGGTCGAGCCCGCAGACCGGGTCCACCTCGTGGAGGTTGCCGGTGGGTGGGATGACCCCGGTTTGGATGGCCTGGATGCAGGTCATGAGTTCGACCGCGCCCGCGGCCTGGATCAGGTGCCCCATCATGGACTTGATGGAGGAGAAGGGCACCTGGGTGGCGAGTTCACCGAACACGGATTTGACACCCGCGGATTCGGTTTTGTCGTTCTCCTGGGTGCCGGTGCCGTGAGCGGAGATGTAGTGGACCAGCGGGCGTCCGGCATCGTCGGTGGCGTGCGGGTCGATCCCGGCCTGCTCGAGTGCCGCGGACATGGCCCCGGCGCCGCCCTTGCCGTCGGGGTGGATATCGGTGATGCGGTAGGCGTCGGCGGTGGAGCCGAAGCCGACGACCTCGCAGAGGATGTTGGCGCCGCGCCGCTGCGCGGATTCGAGCGATTCGAGGATCAGCACGCCGGCCCCCTCACCCATCACGAAGCCCTCGCGGGACTTGTCGAACGGGCGTGAGGCGTGCTGCGGGTCATCGCGCCGCGTGGACATGGCGGTGAGGCGCATGAAGCCGGTCATGCCCAGCGGGTGGATCATGGAGTGGCAGCCGCCGGCGATCATGGCATCAGCGTCGCCGCGCCGGATGATCTCGAAGGCCTCGCCGATGGCCTGGGTGGACGCGGCGCACGCGGTCATGCAGTTAAGGGTTGGGCCCATGGTGCCGAACTCGTACGCGATGTGGGTCGAGGTGAGCTGGGGTTCCTGTTCGACCTCACGTTCTGGGCGCATCCCGCTGTAGGCGATCTGGGCCCAGGCGGTGTTGTCGAGCGATCGCGAATCGGGGTCGTAGCCGCTGATGTTGGCGGCCATGTAGGGCTCGTAATCGAGCACGCCCTCGCCTGCGCCCAGGTAGATCCCGACGCGTGCGAGATCCGGTGGGTTGTCGTCCATGCCCGCCATGTCCCACGCGTCCCTTGTTGCGGCGAGCGCGAACTGGGTGGAGATGCCCGCGTCCGCGTGCGCGGCGGCCCGATCGCCGAGGCGGTCACGCAGGTCGAAGTCTTTCACCTCGGCGGCGAAGTTGGTTGAGCAGGTTGAGGCGTCGAAGCGGGTGACGGGGCCGACCGCGCTCTTGGCGCTGAGGAGCTTGTCCCATGCCTCATCGAGGCCCTGACCCAGCGGCGTAACCCAGCCCATCCCTGTGATGACGACGCGGTGCTTGGGGGCGGGTTGGTCACCATGAGCGTCGCCGATGGGCATGTAGGTTACTCCTCTGTCGAGTGGGCGTAGTCGGATTCTTCCTCTTCATCGTAGTCCTCCTCGTCGTCCGCGCGGAGGGCATCGGGGTTGAGCACGCGCACCAGCCCGTCTTTCAGGCGGCGCTGCCCAAAGTTGATGATCAGCCCGAGCTCGAGCTCGGCGGCACGGAGGACGGCTCGCAGCTCGGAGCGTGCGCCGCCGGAGACCTCGTCGCTGTCCGCGAGGATCTTCAGGAGGAAGCGATCACCAACATACATATCCGCGGTGACGGTCCCGATGTTCTCGCCGTCGAACTCGACATCGAAGGATTTCTCGAACTCAAACGGGATCTCTTCGTGCTTGAGTTCATGAGCGAGTGCTTTTCTATAAATCTCAATGGGATAACCCGGGCCGAGTTCCTTATGGGTTTCAATGGCACACCCAATGACCCTGCGGCTGATTTCCGTGAGCGCGGGGTCAAGGTCGGAGAGTGGAGTCGGCCGTCGCCCTCGCTGATGATTTCTGTTTTCCTGCATCTACATGACTCCTGCATGGATTTATATCAATCAAACATGATGGTCTCAAGTATATGGAGTGCGCAAAGCCGCATCGCCAGATCCTCAATAAAACCAATAATCTGCGGTTTATGCGCAAGATTCAAGCACGAGCGCTCCCGCTTGTCCGCCCAATGAAGAAGAGCACACAACCACAACTCTGGGGGTGCGGTCGCTGCGTGCCTGCCCGTAAACGATCGATGACTGGGGTATATGGGCGTGTTTCAGGCACAGGGCGGCGGCGGCGCTGAGCAGCCCGGCGTGGGCGGCCATCGTGTTGCCGCATTTGTGAGCGATCGAGACGATTGGCGGGGTGTCCCCGTGGTCATCGCTGAGCGATTCCCGGATCGCGCCGAGTTCCATCGCGTCGAGCACCGGGTTGCCGATCCCCAGCGTGAAGACCGCGTCCACATCTTCCGGGGCGCGCCCCGATTCCTTCAGGGCGAGCGAGATGCTGGCGCTGAGCCCGCGCTCGGTCTCGTCGTGCCCCCGGATGTCCTTGGCGGCGGGGATGTAGGGGCGGGGTGTCTGGGCGGCGCCGAAGCCGGTGATCCGGGCGTAGGGCGTGGCGCCCCGCTCGTTCGCGTGCGACTCGCGCTCGATGACGAGCATCCCGCCCGCTTCCCCGAGGAGCCCGTTGGTGGAGCCGGGGTCGAAGGGCTTGCAGATCTCGGACGGGTTCGTGTCGGCCTGCGCGTGGACGAGACGCCCCGCGTAATCCCAGCGGACGAGCCCCAGCGGGTTGATCCGCGATTCGGCCCCGCCGGTGAAGCAGATGTCGGCGCTTCCACGCTCGATCACGCGAGCGCTCTCGCCGATCGAGAGCAGCGCGCTGGCCTCGGCACCCATGATGGTGTTTGATGGTCCCTCGAGCCCGTGGATGATGGTGACGTGGCACGCGAGCATGTTGGGAAGGTATTTGAGCAGCCAGAGCGGGGGGAGGTTGTTCATCCCCGATTCGCCCTCGCCTTCTGTTCCCCACTTTTTCATGGAGAACACGCCCTCATCGTCCTTGGCGGTCGCGACGGCTCGCGCCAGCTCCTCCGTCTCCGCGGCGATCAGGCCCGCCCCGATCTGACAACCCACGCGAGCGGGCACGATCGGGTGGCCCTCGTCGCCCTCTTCAGAGCCGCGCGTCTTGAGGCCGGCGTCGTCGGCGGCGAGCTTGGCGGCGATGACCGCGAGCTCGGTGTCGCGGGCCATGACCTTGGTCGCCTTGCGGTAGGACTTGGGGACGTACTCACGGATGTTTGCGCCCTGAACCTGGCCGGCGATCTGTACACGGAAGCCGCTCGGATCGAAGGACTCGATCGGAGCGATCGCGGTGGTGCCCTCGTTGAGCATATCCCAGAACGTGTCTGCCCCGAGCCCGAGGGATGAGACGGGTCCGAGCCCGGTGATGACTGAGTGAGCGCGCATGCCTCTATGGTACGCGTGTGCCCGCCACGCGTTCCCTGAATTGGGTTAGATGATCGAACGGCTGCTGCGTGTGGATCGCATCAGCGTCTCGAACGTGCCCAGGCGCTCGGGCGAATCGCTGTCCGCGCCCTTCGGGGCTTCGAGTCTGGTGTAGGAGCCGTCGGGTTGCATCAGCCAGCTCTTGCGGTGGTCGCGAAGGGCCACCTCGATGATCTCCCAGAGGCGGAGCTTGGCGTCCGTATCGTGGATGGGGCAGGCGGCCTCGACCCGGTTCGACAGGTTGCGGTACATCCAGTCGGCGCTGCTGATGAAGTACAGGTGGCTTTGCGGGTCATCGCTTCCGTTCGCGAAGACATAGATCCGCGAGTGCTCAAGGAAGCGTCCGATGATTGAGCGGACGCGGATGTTTTCTGATAGCCCGGGCACGCCTGGCTTGAGGCAGCAGAAGCCGCGCACGACCAGATCGATCTGCACACCCGCATTGGAAGCCTCGTAGAGCTTCTCGGTGATCATGCGGTCTTCCATCGAGTTCATCTTGGCGTAGATGTGCGCGGGCTTGCCGGCCTTCGCGTTGGCGATCTCGTTGTCGATCAGGTCCATGAATCGGTTGCGCATATGGTCCGGCGCGACAACGAGCTGGTTGTAGTGCTGCCCGGTGCTCAGCCCGGTGATCATGTTGAACAGGCGGACCACGTCGGAGGTGATCTGCTCGTCGGCGGTCAGCAGCCCGAGGTCGGTGTAGAGCTGGGCGGTCTTGGGGTGATAGTTGCCTGTGCCCAGGTGCGCGTAGGTCCGCAGCCCCCAGCTGCCCTGGATCTTCTCGCGCCGCACGACCAGCGAGCACTTTGAGTGGGTCTTGAGACCGAGCACGCCGTACGCGACGTGCACGCCCGCGGCCTCGAGCTTGCGGGCGAAGGTCACGTTCTTTTCCTCATCGAATCGTGCACGCAGTTCCACGAGGCAGGCGACCTGCTTGCCCTCCTCGGCGGCTCGGATGAGTGAGTCCACGAACGGGGAGTCCTGGCTGGTGCGGTAGAGGGTCAGCTTGATCGCGAGCACGTCCGGGTCCTTGGCGGCGCTGGCGATGAAACGCTCCACGGAATCCGAGAACGACTCGTAGGGGTGATGCACGAGGATGTCGCGCTCGCGGATCTTCGCAAAGATATCCGCCTCCGGATCGGAGAGTGCCGCGGGGCGGACCGGCTTCCAAGGCGTGGTCTGCAGGTCCGGGCGGTCGATGCCGGCGATCTCAAAAAGGTCGATGCACGCGAGCGGGCCCGGGCGAGAGAAGTGGTCGTCCTTGGAGAGCCCAAGCTCGCCGGTAAGGAAATCGAGGATGCGCTGCGACGGGTTGGGCGGCGTCTGGATCCGAACCGCGTTGGCGAACCGGCGCATGCGGAGCTCTTCCTCGACGTGCTCGAGCAGATCTTCGACGTCCTCGTCGTCGAGCTCGACCGCGGCGCTGCGCGTGAGTCGGAAGGGCAGCACCTCGATCACCCGCATGCCGGGGAACAGGTCGTCGAGGTTGTTGATGATGATCTGGCTCAGGGGCACGAACCGGGCCGGCGCGTTGGGCGTGGGCTCGTCGGGCTCATCATCGCCCGATCGCAGGGCGTCAACCCGGATGTAGGCCGGGAGGACGGCGGGGATCTTGATCCGCGCGAAACGCGGCTCGTCGCCCGAATGGGGGTTGGTCTCGATCGGCTCGACGATCAGCCCCAGATTGGTCGAGAGGTTGGAGATGAACGGGAAGCGGTGCCCGGGGTCGACGGCCAGCGGCGTGAGGATCGGGAAGACGGCGGTGTTGAACCAGTCATCCACGGCCTTGCGGTTCTTTTTGCCCAGCTCCTCGTATTCAACGATCTCGATGCCCTGCGCTTTGAGGGCGGGGATGATCTCGGCACCCAGCTCGGCGGCGAGCTTGTCCTCCATCTCGCGGATCATCTCGTAGCAGGCGTGGAGGGTCTGGAGCGGCGGCAGCTCGTCCGGGCGGTTCGGGGAGTGGGCGATCTGCTGGCGGACCCGCGACTTGAGCAGGCCGATCCGTTTCATGAAGAACTCGTCCAGGTTCGATGCGAATATGGCGACGAACTTCAGACGCTCCAAAAGTGGGGTGTCGTCGTCGAACGCCTGAGCGAGGACCCGCCGGTTGAACTCAAGCCAGGACATATCCCGGTTGATGAAGGCGTTCTGACTCGAATCGTGGGTATCGGGCGTCACGGGTCCGTCTTTGGGCTGAAAGGTGATCTTGATATCTGGAATCCATCCAGTTTTTGGCGAATCTCAGAATCATATCTGCTAGACTGGGCGTGGGACGCAACGAAGGAAGATACTGGGTTCAGAGGGCCGATGTTGTGTCATGTGCTCTGTGCCTGAACTCGCTTGGATTGTCACTATGCGCGATCATGAAGATCTGAATAAAAGAATGCTTCTGCGATTTATCCGCATCGGCTTCGTCGCGTTGATGCTGATTGTGGTGCTGCTGTACGTGCTGAGCATCAACCGCAACGCCGACGAGGTGGAGATCGGGTTCGCCCAGAAGTGGTGGATCCCGGTTACGACGGCCTTGGTGCTCGCGGGGATCTTTCTCGCGATCGATATGCTCACCCCCCGCAAGAAGATCTCACTGATCTCGGGCGTGGTCTTCGGGCTCATGGCCGGGCTGATGACCGCGTGGGTCTTCTCCACCGTGATCGATCTCGTGGTCCAGACGTGGGACCTACAGGAAACCATCGGGGCGTTCACCACCGCGATCAAGGTGCTGATGGGCGTTTCGCTGTCGTACCTAGGCATCACCATGGTGCTGCAGACCCAGGACGAGTTCCGCCTGGTGATCCCCTACGTCGAGTTTGCCAAGGAGATGCGTGGTCCGATGCCGCTGGTGCTTGATACCTCGGCCCTGATCGATGCCCGCATCGCGGATATCGCCGCGTCCGGGCTGATTCAGCAGTCGATCGTCATCCCCGAGTTTGTGCTCGAAGAGCTGCAGGTGCTCGCGGATGCCCGCGATCGGATGAAGCGGAACAAGGGGCGTCGTGGGCTGGATATCGCCAACAAGCTCCAGAAGATGAGCGGTGTGGACGTCGTTCTCGACAACACCCAGACCCAGAAGAAGGGTGTCGATCTGGCCCTCGTCGAGCTCTGCTCCCGGATGCCGGCGATGCTGGTTTCGCTCGACGTGGCGTTGGTGCGCATCGCGACGATCCAGAAGATCCGCGTGCTCAACATCAACGACCTCGCCAACGCCCTCAAGCCGGTCGTGATCCCTGGCAAGATGATCACCGTCGAGCTGATCAAGCCCGGCGAGCAGCACGGGCAGGCGGTCGGCTACCTCGAGGACGGCACCATGGTCGTCGCGGAGGACGGCTACCCGCACATCGGGCAGACCAAGGAGCTGGTCATCACCAGTTCGATGCAGACCGCCGCGGGCCGCCTGCTGTTCGCGCGCGTCGATATGGCCGAGATGGAGACGACGGATCGCGAGCACGCGATCCAGGAGCATCGGCCCCCGAGCAAGCACGATTCGCAGGATGAGGACACGGAAAGCCGCGGCTTCAGCGACGGATACGGCGAGGACGATGGTGATGACGACGGGGACGACAACGACGGCACGGGGATCCACCCGACGAAGCCGGCCTCGATCAGCGGCCCCCGCATCGTGAACCGCCCCGGTGGCGGCGGGATGAAGGGCACCCCCCGAAATCCGCGTCGATAAGCGCTCCCCGCATACGAGCGGCAGCCCGCTGTTTTTACGCGCCACGGAATTAGTCTATAGAAGGTACGGGCCGCCAGTGGGGCTGCTCATCCCGCCCCTGCGCTTCCACGATCGGGCGTCGCTCTGAGCCGTCGGCTCGCATGATCCAGAGATCGAGCGGTTCGCCGGGGCCTCGTGCCCAGACGATATGGCTGCCGTCTGGCGACCAATCCGGCTGCCAGTCCGGCTCCGGGTCGTTGGTGAGGTTGATCATTCCGGAGCCATCAGGTGAGACGACAAAGATGTCCGCGCCGGCAAAGCCCGCGCCGACGTTGCCATAAAACGCGATCCGTCTGGCGTCTGGCGACCACCTCGGCGCGGAGTTGTGCCCCGGGAGCTGCGTGATCTGTCGCTCTTCTCCGGTCCGCAGGTCGAGCACAAAGATCTGCAGGTATGCGTCATCCTTCGTGTCTCCGGCGAGCGCCCCAAAGGCGATGAGGTTCCCGTCGGGCGACCAGGCCGGGACTTCCTCGTAGCGGTCATTCGTTGTCAGGCGGGTGATGTCCGAGCCGTCCGCGTTCATCGTGTAAATCTCACCGCGATCCGAGTCGCGTCGGGAAACAAACACGATCCGCGAGCCGTCCGGCGACCAGCACGGCGCGGTGTCGTGGGCCTCGTGATCGGTCAGGCGGTTGACGCCCGACCCATCGGCGTTCATCGTATAAATGTCGCGTCTGCCATCGATCCATCGACCGAACGCGATCGCGGACCCGTCCGGCGACCAGGCGAGCCCATAGTCGGTGATGTCGTTGTCGGTGAGCTTCGTGGATGTGCCGCCGGTGAGATCGTGCAGGTAAATCTCATAATCGCCGTCCCGGTTGGAGAGGTAGAGCACCTCGCCGAGATCGGGCTCTGCCACGCCAGTCGCGCGTTCGGCGGTTGTACAGCCAGTGGCAAGCAGCAGCAAGGCCAAGGGCATGATCGCGGCGATTGGGCGAGGGGTCTTCATCGGCGGTGCTCCTGCGTGGATCGATCCAGCCCGAGTATACAGGATTGGGACTCAGCCGATAACAGGCGGTCGGCGTTGGGTTTGCATGATTCCAAGGGAAGTTTCACCCATTCCGTGCGTGCTGGTTGATCGAGCGGATCGTGCGCCAATCATCCTGACTCGGATCGAATCGCGATGCGTTCGATCATCCACCGGGCACAAGGGCAGATTCACGATGATGAGCACACTCGCAACGAGTGTTCGCGATGAGGCGAGCACGGGTTATGGTCACAACATTCAGCGCGAGCTGATGTCGGGTCTGACGGTGGCGCTCGCGCTGGTGCCCGAGGCGGTGGCCTTCGCGTTCGTGGCGGGGGTCGACCCGCTGGTCGGGCTGTACGCGGCGTTCATGGTCGGGCTGCTGGCTTCGATCTTCGGCGGACGGCCCGGGATGATCTCCGGCGCGACCGGGGCGATGGCGGTGGTCATGGTCTCACTGGTCGCGGCCCACGGCGTGCAGTACCTCTTCGCGGCGGTCGTGCTCACGGGTGTGATCCAGATCACGGTGGGGCTGCTGCGTCTGGGCAAGTACATCCGAATTGTGCCCCACCCGGTGATGCTGGGGTTCGTCAACGGTCTGGCGATCGTGATCTTCCTGTCCCAGCTTGAGCAGTTCCAGACCAAGTCCGTCGTGGACGGCGTCGAGACGCACGCCTGGATGACCGGCTCGACGCTTGCGCTCTTCTGTGGGCTGATCGCGCTGACGATGGGCATCATCCATTACCTGCCCAAACTCACCAAGAAGGTCCCCAGCTCGCTGGTCGCGATCCTGGCTGTGTCGCTGATCGTGATCTTCGCCGGGCTGAACACCAAGACGGTGGGCGACCTGGCATCGATCAAGGGCGGCTTCCCGAGCTTCGCGATCCCTGATGTGCCGCTGAACATGGAAACGCTCAAGATCATCGCGCCCTACGCGTTCATCCTCGCGGGCGTGGGGCTGATCGAGTCTTTGCTGACGCTGACGCTCATCGACGAGATGACCGAGACCCGCGGGCGCGGCAACCGCGAGTGCGTGGGCCAGGGCATCGCCAACACCGCCACCGGGTTCTTCGGCGGCATGGGCGGGTGCGCCATGATCGGGCAGAGCGTCATCAACATCAAGTCCGGCGGGCGCGGACGCCTCTCGGGCATCAGCGCGGCCCTGTTCCTGCTCGCGTTCATCCTGTTCGGCTCGGGCCTGATCGAACGCATCCCCATGGCCGCGCTGGTCGGCGTGATGTTCATGGTCGTGATCGGGACGTTCGAGTGGTCCAGCTTCCGCATTATGCGCAAGATTCCGGTCAAGGACGCGTTCGTGCTGGTGCTGGTCTCCGCCGTGACGGTGATGACCGACCTCGCGCTGGCGGTGATCGTGGGCGTGATCGTGTCGGTGCTGATCTTCGCGTGGGAGCACGCGAGCCACATCAATATCGTCATGCGTGACGACCCGGACGGCTCGCGCACCTACGAGCTCAATGGGCCGCTGTTCTTCGGTTCGGTGAAGTACTTCATGGAGATGTTCGACCCCAAGCAGGACCCGGATGATGTGGTCATCGAGTTCGCGAACTCACGCGTGATGGACCACTCGGCGATCGAGGCGATCGACAACCTCGCGGAGAAGTACCGCAAGGCCGGCAAGACCCTGCACCTGCGCCACCTGAGCCTGGAGTGCTCCAAGCTGCTGCACAAGGCGGGCGACATGGTCGAGGTCAACGTGCTCGAGGATCCACGCTACCACGTGGCCGACGACGAGCTGGCGTGATCCGCTCGGATCCGTCGGGTCTGACCGCCCGTATGGTGACCCATGCGGGGAGCACACACATCTGAACGCCATTCGAAGATACATCGGTCAAGGGCGATCGTGCTGGGGGTGCTGCGAAGCTGCGCACTCATCATGATCGTTGTGGGGCTGGTGATGGTGGCCAACCGCATCCTGTTTGGATTGTGGGGCACGGGGAACATCGCGCAGGGCTGGAGCAACTGGATGGGCGTCGGCACATGGCACGGCATCTTCCTCGGCGTGCCGCTCACCGGCGTGGGTATACTGCTCGGCTTCTTCAGCGCCCGCCTGGCGGGGTGGATCGTGCGAGCGCCCGGATTGGGTTGCGCCCGCTGCTCCTACGAGACCCTCGACGAGAACGGGCGATGCTCGGAGTGCGGGTATCGGTGATGGTCCACCTGCGGGATGCCTTCGCGTCCTGCAGAGAGAAACGCCCCGCGATCTCGCGGGGCGCTCCCGAATGCGGTGTGATGGCAGACGCACGAAGCGCGTCGTAATCAACGCTTACGCCTGCACGTGATGAGCCCGGCGATCCCGAGCAGCGCAATCGAGCTCGGGGTTGGGGTCGGGTACTGGGTGATGGTGACCGGATTGAACGAAACGGTCGAGCCGGTGTACCTGAAGTACTTGGTGATGTG
Source organism: Phycisphaerales bacterium (assembly GCA_017642965.1). Taxonomy (GTDB): domain Bacteria; phylum Planctomycetota; class Phycisphaerae; order Phycisphaerales; family UBA1924; genus UBA1924. The sequence continues at coordinate 96,141 of JAEPOJ010000002.1, read as the reverse complement.
CAGGGTGATCCCGCCCGGCCCGATGTCGATCGGATCGAAATCGAACCACAGGCCGGTGCCGTCGGTGCTGATCATGAACTGCAGCCCCGGCACGGGCTCGCGTGAGTCTGGGTCGAAGCTGATCACCGGGTCGCCCAGATCGGTCACCCAGATGTCCCACGGGTTGCCGTCCGGCCCGACCGAGATGATCTCGTGCCAGTCTTCCAGCGGCTGCGACGGCCCGCCGGTCGGTGGCGGGCAGAACGTGAACCACTCGTTGACGCAGTAGATCTGCCCGGGGATGAACCCCTGGCTCGGCGGGAGGAGGACCTTCTCCCAGCCGCCGGCGCCGGGCTCGAAGTAGAAGGTGTCGTCAACACCGATGTCGAAGATGCCCGAGCCCGGGACGCTCTCGGTGTGGGTGGACGTGAACGAGATGCCCCCGCCATACCCGAGTGCGAAGGTCCCTGCCTGCGTGATTGCCGCGGTACACGAAAGCGCGGCACCGATCGTGATGAATCTGTGCGTTCCCCTCATTGGTTGCTCCTTGTGTGTGGGGTTCGTGAACACGTCGGCGACCGAGTGGGTGTGGTCAGCGGCCGACGCCGGAGCGCATTCCCCTCACAGATCGGTCCCGGAGCACAAGCAGCGGGGTCGTCGAGAATCTCAAGTATGCGACAAACCCGGTGGGTGCCAACACAATTCAGAGAGGCGGATGAAGATGACGAGAATTTGTGTTGCGCGCACACCCAAACGGGGCAGGAAACTGTTGTGGCCGTCTGACTCGTCCTATGTAAATGTGCATGAGGGCCTCATGAGTGACGGCTGGTATGGAGTCAAGTCCACATCGAGAGAGGAACGCTGCATGTCGCGTTGTAGACGCCCACTGGGAAATGATGGATGAGTAAGAACACGCGCGTGCAGCGGACAGAGCAAGTGTCTCGTTAAGGTGGCTCGTCTCGATGAGGTAGGCAATGATGCGCAGGAATTACGCATGAGATTGTAAATGTGTGAAACTCAGGCCAGTTGATATTGACAGTGCGACCAGTTCATGTAGGGTGAAATCGAAATCGAGGAATCATGATACATAGGAGCAAGGAATGAAGAGGTATACAGGTGTACTACTCTGCGGATGTGTCACAGCGAGCTGCGGTGCGCAAGAGCAGCCCGTCGGGCCGGTGTTGCAGGAGTATCCGCTCAACGGCACATTTCAGATGGATCCGTATGTGCAGTATGATCACTTTGATCCTGTTTGGGGGATTATCTACGATCATATCTCGGACAAGTATTCCACTTATCAGGGATTTAGCTTCGGCTCATCTGCGAGCATGGGTGACTTTGATGGAGATGGTGAAATGGATCTCGCGATCGGGATCCAGTTCGCGAGAGATCTTTCGCATACAAATCCACACAATGATGGCGGCTTTGGCCTTCCACGTTCCGCGGCAGGCGCGGGTGCAGTGTGCATCCTCTATGGTCCGATGGATGACTGGCACCGATCAGGAGGATCGATGCTAGACGATGATGCGACTTATCCCCCCGAGGTGTCCTCAGGTCATCCTGAAGACGATGGGTGGGTCAACTTATTCTGGGCGGATAACCTGGGGTACAACGATTCATTGGATTCTCATTCAGGGATAACAGAGATCCGGTCGGCGATTATCTATTCAGAAGCCGGTGCTCAGGTGCTCAATACGCAGTCCTACAACCTCGATCCTGACGACAACATTATCATAAATGGAAATAATGCAAAGTTTACCCGTACGGGTGAAACCTCCGCAGAGTATTACGCGTGGGATGCGCAGGCGGCGGATCAGCCTACCGGTTCAGGATCGAGCGGGACGTGGAACTTTATCCAAGACGGAACGGGTACCGAGTCAAAGACGAGTGGCGACGCATTTGGATACTCTATCTGCTTTGTTGGCGACGTAGATGCAGACGGTAAAGAGGACTTGCTCATCGGGGCTCCGAACTTTAATCGAGAGAGTGATCGAGCGGCTTCACTCACGAATCATGACGAACTGTTCCGTCAATACTTTTATGAGGACGGCGAAGGCAAGGAGGTGCATTTCTCTCAGAATGCATTCGGGGCCGCGTTCCTTATCTTCGGCGATGATCTTGATTCACAGTCAGACGCTCGTTTCAGTGTTGACCAGATCGGGTTGGGATCCGGCTATGAGGTACAGGGGGTAGTTTTTAAGGGTGATTCGCTGCACACAAAAGTCGGACAGGATGTTCGCAACGCGTCGATCGATCTGGTGCTCGAAGATACAGACGAGGATGATATTCTCGACTCTCGAGTAAGTGGAATGGACATGAACGGCGACATCTATGCAGACTTTGTCATCGGGGCTCAGTCATGGGACCCGGGGAATCATCGGCACTTTGTTGCAGATGACCCTTCGACAACAGGCATCGATGAGGAGGAATGCACAGGTGTGATTACATCCACGGCAAGCCTCGATCCGAGACGGAAGAACTCTGGAGTTGGAGCGTGTTTTATTATCTATGGCGGGCCACGCTCAGGGTGGGATTCTCAATATGAGTTGCCGTACGATCTGCAGAAAGTTGGCTCTGGAAATCCATCTCCGCAGAGCTTCTTCCCGAACGGCGGTGCCGTGATATATGGAAACACAAACTTTGCCTATCTTGGATACAGTGGCTTTGCTGGCGACTTTGATGGGAACGGTTATGCTGATGTGCTTATTGGTTCTCCCCATGAGGACTACGGCCATGTCGGTATTGGTTCTACAGGCACAAGCGTTCATGGCAGATCAAACACCGGTGCTGCTTATATTCTGTTTGGCTATCCTGGATCCGATGCGCCGCAAGGTGAGTATTTTACAAATCCGAGCGGAGCTACCTTTAAGGATACTGCTAATGGGGGTGTGTATACAACGGCCGAACTCGCCACAATCACATCGAGGAATAATGGATCAGGGGATCCCGTCGCGATCAAGCTGGTTGGTACCATCAACCAGCAACGCGACTATCCCACAGCGATAAGCTCACCAAACTCAAGTAATCATCCGGATTTCAAGGACGAGTTTGATTGGACAGCTGATTGGGACTATGGCGGAACGACTGATTCTGTATCTGATATTGTCTCTGCCGATGAGGCCGGGTCAGAGTTTGGCTGGGCTGTGATGGCTGCCGGTGATGTGAATGGCGACGGCAAGACTGATGTGCTGATAGGGGCGCCAGATTTTATTGTCGGCAACTCTGTAGAGGATAATGGCATCAACGAGCGTGGTGGTAGTGAACTTCAGCCCGATAGTCCCGGTAAAGTGTATTTGGTTTTCGGATATGATCCGACCGATTCGGCAATCACTGCGATCACAACTGACAGAATATTCGAGATCGATGATCTGGTGGATTACTCAACCAGTTCGATGGATGATCATGGCGGAGATCCAACGCACTCTGTATTGCTCCAGGGTGAGCATGTCGGGGATAACTTCGGCTGGCATGTGTTCTGTGCCGGCGATACGAATCTGGATGGGTACGCGGACTTCATCATCGGCGCGAATGAGGCCGACGTAATCAAGATGTTTGATCACGATGATGATGAGATCACCGCGGACGTTCTTACTGCAATACCGACAAGTGGTGCCGCTTATCTCGTGTACGGCGGTGACCACTTTGACGCGGGCTCGACAGAGAGTGATAATATTCGTCAGATGAAAGACTTGGGGACGAGCAGTGCGTTCCCCGGTGCCAAGATCTATGGTGACACACTCTGGGCCGACGAATGGGGCTTGGGTGCATATGACGCATCGAATAAGTACAATCACGTCGGCAAGAAGCCGGGTCTCGGTACATGGGTGTTTGGTGGGTTTGATATGAACGGCGATGGTTACGACGACTTCGGTGTGTGTGCGCCCAACGCAGGCGTACCCATGGCCGGCCGAACTTCAACTTCTCCAAACCGCACTGGGGCTGTATACATATTTTACGGTGGCAACTTGCTGAAGGAGACAAATGATCATCTCGTCGATGATGATACTATTGATTGCTCCGATTTGGCCTTATTCCAGGCGAAGAGAAGCGTTGGCACTGCACCCGATCTGAACAATGACGGCATCGTCGATGACGATGATGAGGACTACCTCCGGTTGAACTTTGACGATCCCGAAGAGGTATGCGATTAAGTTTGAGATCATGCCCGCCGAGCGATCGGCGGGCTTTTTTTTATAGCTGCTTGAGCGCCTCAACCAGCCGGTCCACATGCTCATTCTCATGAGCCGCCGACATCTGGATACGCAAACGTGCCGTGCCCTCCGGCACCACCGGGTAGCCGAAGCCGATCACGAAGATGCCGTGCTCGAGGAGCTTCTTGGACATCGCGATGGCTTTGGCGGTGTCGCCGACGATGATGGGGCAGATGGCGGTGGGGGATTCGAGGACCTCGAAGCCGGCGGCGGCGAGCTGCTTTCTCGCATATGTAGTGACGTCGCGCAGCTTCTGGACCCGCTGCGGCTCGTTCATCAGCGTGCGGATCGCTGTGTTCGCGCTCGCCGCGACCGTCACGGGCAGCGCGTTGGAGAAGAGCGTCGGGCGTCCGCGTTGGATGATGAGCTCGACGAGGTCCTTGGAACCCGCGATAAACCCGCCCGCGCCGCCGCCGAGCGCTTTGCCGAGGGTGCCGGTGAAGACATCGACCTTGCCGATCATGTCGTAGTGCTCGTGCGTGCCGCGTCCGGTTTTGCCCATGACGCCGTGCCCGTGGGAATCGTCGACGACGAGCAGGGCGTTGTACTCATCGCAGAGTGCGCGGAGCCCGGGGAGGTCGGCGATGTCGCCTTCCATCGAGAACACGCCGTCGGTGATGACCCAGATCTGCCCGGTGATGTCCGGGTCATTCTTGGCTTTTTCAAGCGCTTCACGCGCGGAGTCCATGTCGGAGTGCTTGAAGACGCCCTTCTTCACGCCCTTTTTGATGACGGGGGTGAGTCGGATGGAGTCGATGATGCAGGCGTGGTTGAGCTCGTCGGAGATGATGATGTCGCCCGCTTCGCAGCAGGTGGGGAAGAGGGCCTCGGTCGCGTTCCAGCAGGAGACGAAGGTGTACGCGGCCTCGGTGCCCATGTACTCGGCGATGGTCTGCTCGAGGGTGAGGTGCGGGGTGAATGTGCCGCAGATGAAGCGGACGGACGCGGTGCCCGCGCCGTACTGGCGGAGGGCCTCGATGCCGGACTCGACGACATCGGGGTGGTTGGCGAGCCCGAGGTAGTTGTTGGAGCACATGCAGATCCGCTCGTGCTTGGAGCCGTCGTCGTCGACCATGGTGACGGTCGCGCCCATAGGCGAGTCGAGCGTCTGGAGGTGCTTGAGCTGCCCGGATGACTCGAGCATCTCGAGCGTTTCACGGGTGCGGACGGCGAATGGCGTGGTGGTGGCGGTCGACATATCGGTTCTCCTCGTTGGCGTGCGGGATTGTAGGAGCAAAACTCTCCTCCCCCATGCGTGTGGGGGAGGTGACACGCGCAGCGTGACGGAGGGGGTCTGGGGATTAGATTGAACATTTTTCGGAGCTGGATTCACCGGAGACCCCCTCCGCCTCTCTTCGTTCGGCTCCTCCCCCGGATGCCCGGGGGAGGAGAGTGGATTGGGGCGTATACCATTGGGTCTTGAACAAGCACCAACGCGCCAAGCTGGAAGGGATTCTGGAGTCTTTGCCCAAGGACGAGAAGGATCGGCTGTATGCAGAGGCACGCCGGGCGCGGTCCGATGCGCAGAAGCGTCGCCGAACCAAGGCCCGGGAGACGATCGACGGCGAGCGCGTCGGGCGCGGCAAGCGCCGCCCGGATCCGCTGATCGATTGGGTGCTCCGCCTTGTTGATCGCGAGTATGCGCACAAGAAGACCAAGGACAACGCGCCCGAACCCGAGCTCACGCAGGGGCTGGTGGTGGGGTTGACGCGTCGGCGGGCGACGGTCCTGATCGAGGGTGAAGACGAGCCGATCCTGTGTCGCCTGAGCGCGGAGATGGCGGGGCGTCAGCAGGCGGCCATCGCGGTCGGCGATCGGGTGAGCATCATGGCGCTCGATCTGCCCGGCGAGGAAGAGCAGGACGAGGTCGTCAACGTGCTGCCCCGCACCAGCAAGCTCGCCCGCCCCGATGCGCACGACACGCGCCAGGAGCGCGTCGTCGCGGCCAACGTTGATGTCGTGGTGATCGTGGTCTCGGTGGCGTCGCCGCCTCTGCACCCGCGACTGATCGATCGCTATCTGGTCGCGGTGGAGTGGGGCGAGTGTGACGCGATCATCGCGGTCAACAAAGCGGACCTGCTGCCACCCGATGAACTGGAAGAGACGCTCAAGAAGCTCGATCCGTACCGCGATGCTGGGATCCCGATCGCGGTGTGCGCCGCGGCACCGGGCGATGACTCGTCCTCGCGGGTCGATGAGCTGCGCCGCCTGCTCGCGGGAAAGACCTGCGCCTTTGTCGGTCACTCGGGCGTGGGCAAGAGCTCGCTGGCCAACGCGCTGGACCCGCGGTTGGGCATCGAGACCGGCAAGGTCCGTGGGCTCGATCAGCGCGGGCGACATACGACCACGGCCAGCGAGATGCACTTCATCGACAACCCGGACGAGTTCGGGGGCGGCGAGATCCGCGTGATCGATACGCCGGGCGTTCGGTTCTTCGGCCTGGCGGACGTGAGCCCGGAGGAGCTGCGCTGGCTGTTCCCGGAGTTCGAGCCCTACGTGCACTCCTGCAAGTTCACAGATTGTTCGCACGAACACGAGCCGGGCTGTGCGGTCAAGGACGCGGTCGAGCGTGGCGAGATTTCTGCGGTGCGGTACGACACCTACGTGCGGCTGCTCGAGGAGCTGCGCACCGGCGGCAAGCCCAAGGACGTATCCGAACGGATCCGCCCGAAGCTCGATGACCTCGATTCCTGATTCGCAGGAACAGCAAATGTCAATATGCAAGCGGCTTTCGTGCTTTGTGCGCATACGGGCGCGCGGTACACTGCGCACGACAACTCATTGCACGCACGGAGGGAACCATGTCACGCATCGTGATCGCATCGGTACTGTCGTGCGCCGCTTCTGTTTCGCAGGCGCAGGTTGATTTCTCGCACGACTTCGGAACCACGGGCGCACCCGGCACAGCGGTGAATGCCTCGCCGAACGCTGGCGAGGTGTTTACGGGCAACGGGGCGGGCAACAACATCCTCACCGCCAACCTCGCCTCGATGGGTCTTGTACCCGGCGACAACATCGACGCGTTCGATCGCGGCGATGTGATCAGCACGCAGTCCGGAGTTTCGGCGTTCCCCTTCCTGTTCTCTGTTGAGCCCGGCGCGGTCGGGGAGATGCCCTACCCGGTATGGGGACAGGCACCATTCAACGCGGCGGACATCTACGCGCTTCAGTCTGGCGTGACGGGACATGTCCAGGCGTACAACGAGCCGGGCATCGGCCTGCGCACCGTTCCGATCGAGTCGATCGACGCCATGACCGATCCGATGGTCGCCCCAGGCCAGCGGGTGTACTTCTCCCTGCAGCAGGGCTCGCCGACACTCCTGGCGAATGCCTGGTCGGGCGCGGATCTGCTCACGGTTGTCATCGGTGCCCCGAACTCGCTCCGTCGTGCGGCGAGGGCGAACGATCTGGGCTTGATCCCCGCGGATGAGCTCGACGGGGTTGCGTTGTTCGGCCGGATGGATGGGAACGGCAACGGCGTCTTCGATGTGCCGGACGATTCAGCGCTGGTCTACTTCAGCGTTGATGAGACGAGCGTTGGCGTGCCTGGCAGCGACGTGCGAAACCGCTCGCTGACATCGCTGCATCACGGCGGAGACATCTACCTGAGCGGGCTGGCGGGCGGGCACACGCTGCTCCACGAGGCGGATCGTCGGATCCGCCTCGGTGCGGGCGATGTGCTCGATGCGCTCAAGCTCGGCTCGACCGACCCCGCGGACCCGTTCCCGATGTACATCCCGGGTTTCCCGGACCCGGGGGATGAGCCGGAGAAGCCGGTCAACTGCCCGCCATACCGAGGCGGTGGCGCACCGATCGGGACGTTCTGGGTCGAGGTGTGCGACGCGGACGTGCCCAGCGTGGTGAACTGGAAGATCGAGATCAAGATGTGCGACGCGAACGGAAACACCCTGAGCATCTGCAAGGACGGTCAGGTCCGGGGTATGGCCTCCACCGATCCGCACGTGAAAGCACAGCTGATCAAGGACGCGTTCGAGAGCGTGATGTTCGATAAGCCGGGCGATGATCCCGACGCGGTGCCGCTCTTCAAGGGGCTCGCAAAGAACGTGCCGCCGGTGAATGTCGGGCGACCAGGGATCTCCGGTGAGGTCTGCGGCTTCGTCAATCAGGACGTCATCGATTGCGGCTGGAATGTCGATGCGATCTGCTTCTCGTTCAGCAACTGGACGGCACAGATTGTGGTGAAACCCGTGAAGGGCTGGTTCCCGGATGTCATCCGCCGCCCGATCATTTCCGCGCAGGGGATCTCGGATATCGACGGCATCCTTCGCGTGAGCACGGCCAACGGCTTCGGCGACACCGCGATCGATGTGATCTACGCGGCCCCGCTCATCCCCGGGGAGCCGGCGGAGTTCGCGATGAATCAGATTGCGAATCAGATCAACGATGATGGCGGGTTCGCTTCGTTCGATGGTGCTTCGATGACAGTTTACCGATTGCCACTGGAACCACCAAAGACACCCGATGGGCTATCTGGCCCGCTGGTGTGGGAATCGGGCGCACTTAATACGCCTGGCGTGCAGATCACCGTGGGCGCCACGCTCGCGCGCGGTCCGCGAAGCCCGTGCACCGCCGTGGACTACGCCGAGCCGTACGGCGAGCTGAACTTCTTCGATGTATCCGCATTCCTCGCAGCGTTCACGGATCAGTCCGGGCAGGCGGACCTTGCGTACGACGGTGTGTTCAACTTCTTCGATGTCAGCGTGTTCCTGCAGCTCTATGCCCAAGGATGTCCTAAGGAGGACTTCGGCGGCTGAGTTGATGCTTGTGCCAACGAAAAACCGCGTGCGCCGCCCCCTCTTCGGGACCGGCGCCGCGCGGCTTGTGTGGGCGCTGTCAGCTCGGATCAGCGAAACTCGAGGTAGTCGCGGATGAATCCCGCGACATCGAAGAAGTTGATGCGAAGATCACCGTTGTGGTCCGCGCCAAGATCGTTCGTATTGAACAGGTCAAGGAACGCGAAGACATCATTGATGTCGGTGATGCCGTCGGGCGCGTAATCGACGGGCGTCGCCGGGGCGCTGATCGTCAGGATCTGATTCGCTTCGACGCCCCCCAGCGTGGTGAATGTCCCGTCGCTCCACTCGACCTGCACCGCGTTGATCTGCGTCTCCGAATTCAGCCCGGCGTGGGTCTCGATCGGCGATGAGCACGCGTGGTTGGTGCCGCAGTGGATCGGCAGCATGCGCGTCTGCTCGTCGGTGATCACGCGGACCATCGCCCCGAGCCCTTGGGGCGCGAGCGTGTCACGGGCGCTGGTGTCGAGCACGACGCGGACCCAGTTGCGGTCTGGCGGCGTCTGCTCGCCGTCGATCAGGAGGTTCTCATATAGGCGTAGCTGGCCGACGTTCTCGAAGATCACGATGTCGAGGTCGCCGTCGTTCTCGATATCGATGCGGCACATCCCCCGCCCCTGACCGGTGTGCAGGAATCCCGACTGCTGCGCGATCTCGCTGAAGGTATCGCCGTCGCCATGGTTCTCGAAGAGCACGGCCGGGTTGCTGCCGTACGCCCCGAGGAAGCCATTCGTCTCGGCCAGGTCCAGATCGCGGTCGTGATCGAAGTCCTGCATCAGCACGCCCCAGCCCCAGTACCCGTCGTAGGTGCCATTGTCGCGGGCGGTGTTGTCGAACGTGCCGTCCGGGTTCTGGATCAGCAGGACATTGCCCGGCCCACCGGTCGTGGTGTAGGTGATCGACGAGATGTACATGTCCAGCAGACCGTCGTTGTTGATGTCACCCACGTCGATGCCCATCGCGTTCGCGGTGTTGATGCCGTGCACCGTGTGGGTCATGTCCGTGAACGTCCCGTCCCGGTCGTTCTTGTAATAGCGGGAGGTGCCGGTATCCGCGATGAGGATCAGCTCCGGGTAGCGGTCGGCGTCCATATCGACAAACTGCGGCGTAAACCCGGGGATGCCCGTCCGCTCGAGCCCCGCCTCCGCGGTGACATCGGTGAAGACGTAGTCTCCGTGCTGATCCGGGCCGTCGTTACGGAATAGGCGGTTGCACGCGCGGAGCTCGTTGTAGCCGCTCACCATGAGGTCGAGATCGCCGTCGAGGTCGTAGTCGCCCCACCCCGATCCGAGCCCGTCACGCGTCGGTCCGAACAGCTGGTTGACGCCGCATTCGACCGCGACGTCCGTAAAGGACCAGTTGCCGTCCTGGTCCGGGCCGTTGTTTTTGAGCAGCAGCATCTTGCCCGCCGCGGGCGCGAACGAAGCGTCGCCGTAGGAGGTCACGAAGATGTCCAGGTAGCCGTCGTTATTGAAATCCGCGGCAGACGCCCCGAAGGTGTGCTGGGCGAAGTCGACGCCCCACGCCGCGGCCTGATCGACGAACGTGCCGTCGCCGTTGTTGATGTAGAGGTAGTCGCTCACGCCGCCACCGGCCAAGGCGTAGATGTCGTGGTAGCCGTCGTTGTTGAAATCACCAACAACGCCGCCGCCGTGCATGGCGGAGTATCGGCTCCCCGGCGCAACCGAGCGGACGGCGCCGCCGAGCCCTGCGGAGTCGGTCGCTTCGATAAAGGTGATGCGTGACTGGGCACAGACAGGTGCGCTCAGCAAGCCGACGAGTGCGCAGAGACCGGCGCAGCGGATCGGCGGAACGTGAACTCGCTCAGAAGGAACATCGCGTTTCATGAAATAGACCCCACACGAAACTGGAGATCCACGCAGACAAACGCACACGGGGTGTGCTTGGGCGCAGAACAACACATCGGTTTGTGCTCGCGTCCGGTCCACACGAGTCATCGGACGGTCGGCTTCGGGCGTGCCCGCCAGGGCATGCGTGGCCGATCAACACAGCGGTGGGTTTGGGTGTGCACGGCGCTTCACAGCCGGGAGCCCGGCTCGGCGCAGGCCTCAACCCGGAACGGGGAGACCCTCTATGATGCCATGACGGTGTGCTCGCGTTCGGTCAAAACGCAGAAACCCCTGTGAGCCACACGGATCAACGATCCGAGTGGTGAACACATCGCCAAGATCATGTCGTGCTCTCAAATACCCCCACGGTGTTCGAGAACGGAACTCATCAGGTATACCAGATTCGTGCAGCCGCTGCAAGAACAAACACCCGGAATTGAGCATGAGCGAAGAGCAATCCATTCCCAGGCCCGCTGATGCCGCACCCGCCAACCACGGCGGGTACAGCCCCGAGCAGTTCTCCGAGGCACTCGGGCACATCGAACGCTGGGCGAGGACCTATCTCGAATCCCTCCCGGATCGCCCCGCCGGGGCTCAGCGCGGCCCGGGCGAGACGCTCGCGTCGCTCGATCCGCACCCGCCCGCGCAGGGGGAGGGCATGGCGATGTGGGGCCGGGTCGGCGACGAGATGAGAAGCACGATCGAGCCCGGCCTGATGCACTGGCAGTCGCCCGCCTTCTTCGCATACTTCCCCTGCAGTTCGTCCCTGCCGGGCGTGATGGGCGAGCTCGCCAGCGCCGTGCTCAATGTCAACGGCATGCTCTGGTCCACATCGCCCAGCGCGACCGAGCTCGAGATGCGCGTGCTCGATTGGTGCGCGGAGCTCTTCGGCTTGCCCGAGGCATTCCGCTTTGACGCAGCCGGGTCCAGCGGCGGCGGGTGCATCCAGGGAACCGCGAGCGAGGGGGCGCTCGCCTCGTTGTGTGCCGCACGCAAGCGCAAGGTTGACGCGGGCAGAGAACGCTCGGGCATGTGCGTGTACACATCCACACAAGCACATTCCTCGATCATCAAGGCCGCCATGGTCGCCGGGCTCGCGGACGGGCCCGACGACCGCTCGCGCGTCCGCCTGATCGAGACCGACGGCGGGCTCGCCATGAGCACGCACGCGCTGCGTGAGGCGATCGAACGCGATCTCGACGCGGGCCTCACGCCCTGCATGGTAAGCACAACCCAGGGGACCACCTCAACGGGCGCGTTCGATCCGCTTCCAGAGATCGGTGAGATGCTCTCGATGATGCCCTCGAGCAAGCGACCCTGGCTCCACGTTGATGCGGCGTGGGCCGGCGTGGCCGCGGTGTGCAGGCAGTTCCGCGGCGTGCTGGCAGGGGTGGAGCACGCGGATTCGCTGTGCATCAACCCGCACAAGTGGCTCATGACCAACTTCGACTGCGACCTGTTCTGGGTGAAGGACCGCGCATCGCTGACCGGCGCCATGAGCATCACGCCAGATTATCTCCGCAACCCCCAGAGCGACGCGGGGGAGGTCGTCGACTACCGCGACTGGCACGTTCCGCTAGGGCGGCGCATGCGGGCCCTGAAGCTGTGGTGGGTCCTGCGATACTTCGGCGCCGATGGGCTCCGAGCGCACATCGAGCACCACGTCCGCCTCGCCGAGCAGGTCGAGGCATGCATCAGGGAGGAGCCGCGCCTTCGCCTCGCGCACGAACGCTCGCTCTCGCTCGTCTGCTTCGCGGTCGTTGGGGAAGACGAACGCACCAAGGACCTCATCGATCGCATCAACGCACGCGGCCGGGTCCTGCTCACCCGGACCAGGGTGCCCGTCGAGGGGGTCAGCAGGTGGGTGGCGCGTGTGGCCATCGGGGCCAGCAGCGTGGAAGCGAAACACATCGAGATCCTGATCGAGGAACTCCGCTCCGCGCTCGATGAGGTGGTACAGTGAGCATCATGAACCCCGCGCGAACCCTGTGCCTGCTCCCCATGATCCTGCTGATGAGCCTGCTCGTGTGCGGTGGCTGCGCCTCGCACACGCCCCGCGATGGCGGTGCGCAAGCCGCCACCGAGGCGCAGAGCACCCGCCTGGACGTATCCGGTGCGCCACCGGAAGCGGTCTTTGATGCGGTCCGGGAGACGCTGGTCGAGTACCGCTTCGCGCTCGATCGGGTCGATGCGTACCGAGGCGTGATCACCACACGCCCCAAGCGGACGGTTGGGCTCGCGTCGCCGTGGGACCGGGAGCAGAGCGGGCTGGATCAGGAATGGGAAGACCTGCTCAATGAGCAGCGACGCATCGTCCGCGTCGAGTTCGATCGCGAGCCGGACGCGAGCGACTACAGCTCGCTTTCGGTCAGCGTGGAGCTCGTCCGCGCACACCGCCCGGGCTGGCGGCTGGAGAGCGAGAGCATCCGCCTGTCGACGCACGCGCGGACGCGCAACGACGAGGGCGAGCTTGAGCCCGTTTCATTCGATGAGGTGGTCGGTATGGACACCCGCCTGGCCGCGCGTCTGGTCGAAGAGATCGACGCCCGTCTCAGCGCCGCAGCGGCTTCGCCGTGAGCTGCGATGGCTTGAGCTCCGTGAGCTGCGGCTCGCTCGCCGAGCCTATCGTCAGTGGCTGAGGAATCACGGGCTCGGACTCATCGCTGGTGTGCCCCAGCGCCTTCGCGATCAGCTCGCCACGCGATGACGCGTTGATCTTCTTGTGCAGGTTCTTCACATGGTCATGAATCGTGTGGGCGCTGCGTCCGAGCTTCTCCGCGATTACACGCACCGAGTGTCCCTCAATGAGCAGATCCAGCACGCCCTGCTCGCGGTCCGTGAGCCACGCGCGCGGGTTGTTCACGTTCTGAAGCGCCGCCTGCGCACGCATGCGGAGCGGGGCGTGCGTGGCCACGAGCATGTGCAGGATGCCCGCGGTCTGCGGCGTTTCCATCCGCTTCGTGAACCCGATGATGTTCAGCAGGCAGAGCGAATGCTCCTGTGTCGAGACCGGCACAAGCTGGATCAGCGGGTCGGTCAGCTGGGCGCTGGAGAGCGCGCGTCCGATCGCGGAGTCTGTCCAGTTCTGGGCGATGGCGCTCAGGGGCGCCACGATCCCGCGCTCACGCGTGTGCTCGGGGAAGCGGAAGCCGAGCTTGCTCAGGCGCTCGGAGCGGTCCTGCAGCGAGATGCCAACGCGCGTCGCCTCGTCCGGCGACTCGGTCCACGGCGCGACCTCCACGCCCGATGAATAGACCACGATCCGGTCCATATCCGGGTTGAGCGAGCACACGAGCGAGATCGCCGCCGAACGCTCAGAGAGGATGCTCAGCGCCCCCGCGCAGCGGGTCACCCAGTCCTGCGTTGGTATCGCAGGGAGCTCATCGATTAGGTGTGTGACTCGAACCGCGGTGCGGATCGTCTGCTGAAGATTCATACAACGCTCCCCGTCAGCGCTTACTCCCAGTGGACATGCTCGGTTGCGTCCCGAAATCCAGCTGCGGCTCGGTATTCGCAAACATGTACGCGTCCCGATGCTGAATATAACACATTTGCACCCAACAAAGAAAGCGATACTTCAGCAGATGTTGTGCTCAACAGGACGGTTACCCCAATCCCGTGTGTGAAACGGGCTTTCACACACAAGGTTTGAGTTAACCATTCGTGGTTTTGTCATAAAATACAGCACGGGCCGTTCCGGCAATACAGGACCCGTTCTCAGCAAGGAATGGGCCAATCGACCCAATCGGCAGACGAAAATCCGAGCGAGAATCTCTGGATTCTGTGGATCATGGCAGAATCCGGGGCATATTGGAGGCATCGCGTGTGTACTGGGGCGACGCGACACTGACACCACCACCCCCCCAGATGTTCAGAGCGGAGGCCGAGCCGAATCACCGTGTGATGCGGCAAGGCGGTTGTATGTCGATCCACTTCGGGTCATCTCGGTTTGTGTTTGCGCCCATCAGCTGGGAGCCGGAGCTTCTCACCAAGCTCGAATCGCACCACATCGTGGCTTGGAGCCCTGATTCCAGCCAACGAACGCGGTTCGGTGTGCGGATGAAGCAGTTCCTCGATGCCCAGCCCGGGACCGAGGTGCTGGTGCTCCACGGGCGTGGCATCCTCGATCTGGAGGGTTTCTGTGCACAACTCGAACGCCTGATCCCCACCGAACGCCTCGCAAGAACAGTCGACGGTGCGGAAGGCGTGGCCTCGATTCTCCGCCAGGACGGTGCGGGCGTGCTCGCCACACCCATCCGCCAACGCTACTTCCTCTGGCACGATGCGGACGTGCTGCTCCGCAATAACCCCGCGCTCTTTGCCCAGCTTGCCGAGGTCATCGCCGGCGTCAGCGCTGAGCTTGAGTTCAGTGCCGACGGCTCCATGCTGATCCAGCGCTGCCTGTACTTTGGCGGACGATCGCTCGCGGAGTACGCCCGCGAGCCCGATAGCCGGTTCCAGAGCTGGGAAGAGGACGGTCCCGGGGTGCCCTTCTGGTCCCTCGTCAGCGGGATCGACCGCCCCTCGACCATGCTCTGCTCGATCGACGCACTCATGGCTGAGTGATCTGGATCGATTTCAACCCAAAACAGAAGTTATGCACGAAACGTGTCCGCTTGACTTTGTTCCTGGCGGGTGCTTGTGTGCATGCGCATGCGAATCATCAGCGGAAAATACAAACGGCGCAAGCTCCTCTCACCACCCGACGGCGCGATCACACGCCCCTTCCCGGACATGGTGAAGGAAGCGATGTTCAATCTCCTCCGGGGCCACTTCGAGGGCGAGGCGGTCCTCGATTGCTTCTCAGGCACCGGCACAGTCGGGCTCGAAGCCGCATCGCGCGGGGCTTCTCAGGTCGTGTGCATCGAGCGAGACCGCAGGGTCACACGGGTCCTCGAGCAGAACATCGAGATGCTCGGCGCGGAGGAAACCGTCGAGGTCGTTACGGGCGACGCGCTCGGTCCCACGGCCATCCACCGCTGCCCCAAGCCCGTGCACATCATCTTTTACGACCCACCATACGCGATGGTGTGGGACCCGGAGGACTGGGTCCGCGTCCGGACCCAGTTTGAGCGCCTGATCCAGCAGCTCGACGACACGGGGTACGCGGTCCTCCGCACGCCGTGGCCGCTGTTCCACAAGGACACGACCGAAGAGGTCCAGTCCCACACGAAGAAGGCGCCCGCCCCCATCGAGATGGTGGACGGCGAGGAGATGATCGAGATCGATCTTAATGATCCGGAAGCCGACGACATGATGGACGCCTTCGAGAAAGACCTGGCGCGCGAAGCGAGCAAGCCCAAGTTCCAGACGATCGATATCGATCTGAGCATGAACGGCGCACTGGGCCCTGAGACGCACGAGTACGGCGGCATGGCGCTGCACCTCTACATGCGCGATCCGGACGCCTCCTGATCGACCTCCTCATCGAGTAGAATCGACCTATGGAAGATCTGTTCACCGGGGTCGAGGAGCAGTCCCCGCCCGCATCCCAGAGCGAGTACGAGGCGGTCATGGCGGGCCTGAGCGATGCCCAGCGCCGCGCGGTGGTGCACGAGGACGGGCCGCTGATCGTCCTCGCTGGCCCGGGCACGGGCAAAACGCGGGTGATCACGGCGCGCGTGGCGCACATGATCCATGAGCGTGGGGTCGAGCCCGACCGGATCGCGGCGGTCACCTTCACCAACAAGGCCGCTGGCGAACTCCGCGACCGTCTGGGCAAGCTGGTCGGGCAGACGCAGGCCGCGCGAGTCCACGCGTCGACGTTCCACAGCCTGGGGCTCGGGATCGTGCGCCGGTTCGCGGACCTGCTCGGGCTGCCCGGCGACCCGATGATCATGGATTCCGCGCAGCGCAACCGCCTGATCCGCGACATCATCCGCGACGAGGGCCTGTACCGCGGATCGCTCAGCACCGGCATCAGCGCCGCGATCGATCACGCACGCGGCACCATGGAATCGCTGCGACACCTCGGCATGGACGCCAACGCCGCGCACGCGTGGCTCGAGCAGGCCCAAGGCTCCATCGAGCAGTATGAGCCCGACGACCGTGATGCTCGACGGGCGGAGCTCGACCGCTTCGCCGACGCGGTCGGTGTGTACGGACACTTCGAGCGTCGTACCCGCGAGCAGGGATGGGTCGTGATCGACGATCTGATCATGCTGCCCACCAAGCTCATACGCGAGAACCCGATGGTCGCGTCGATCGTGCAACACGACTACAAGCATCTGGTCGTGGATGAGTTCCAGGACGTGAACCTGGGACAGATCGAGATGATCCGCGCGATCTGCCCGCCAAGCGAGCGGGCGGACGTGTGCGTGGTGGGCGACGACGACCAGAGCATCTACGGCTTCCGCGGTGCGGACGATCGCGCCTTCGCGCACTTCGCGGGGATCTGGACGCACGCGCAGACCGTGCAGCTCACGACCAACTACCGCAGCACCAGCGTGATCGTCGAGGCGAGCAACGCGTCGATCACGCGCGCCCAGTCGCGGTTTGCGCCCGGCAAGGAGGCGGACGCGCACCGGGGCGATGTCGAGGGCTCCTCGCTCGAGCTCGTCAGGATGGACGACGATCACCGCACGGGCGAGGCAATCGCGTCGATGCTGCTGGACATGGCGAGCAAGGGCGGCGACGATTTCAGCTTCAGCTCCTGCGCCGTCATCGCGCGTTCTGGCGCGTTCCTTGAGCAGATCGCGCAGGCGCTGATGCTCGAGGGGATCCCCATCGACATGCGCGAGAAGGTCTCGCCGATGGAGGACGAGGGGGCGCGGGACGTGTTCGCGTGGGCCCGCCTGATCGTGGACCCGGACTCGGCCCCGAACCTGCAACGCGTGCTCACACGCCCGCCCTACAGGGTCGACCCGGTGAAGCTCAACGCGCTCTTCGCCAGCTACCGCGCAGCGCGATCACGCTACGAGCAGGAATCGCAGGATCCGGACGCGGTAGCCACCGATCCCGGCACGCTCGTCGGGTGGGTGCTCGGGCGCAGCGAGGGCGCGATGCGCGACCGCGTGGAGTCGATGCACCGCCTGCTCACGGAGCTCGGCTACGCCGCGGGCGAGCAGCGGGCGGCGGAGGCCATCACGGAAATCATCAAACGCACGGGCGTTGTGCATCGGGATATGAGCGATGCACGCACACGCGCGAGGCGGATCTCGGCCATCTCCTCGATCGTGCAGTTCGCACGCTCGCGCGCCGACCGGTTCGATGCGCCGGGCGATCTCGCGTCGATGCTCGCCTACTTCGACGACCTCGACGACCGCGATCAGGGGCTCGGAGAGCTCCCGGAGGATCGCGTGTCGCCCTACGAGCACAACGCACCAGCCCTGGGTCAGGAGCGCGGCGCGGTGGCGATGCTCACGGCCCACGCGGCCAAGGGGCTCGAGTTTGACACGGTGTTCATCGCTCGCGTCGGTCAGCACGGCTTCGCGCCATCGGGCAAGGGCGACGCCGCCTCCCTCCCAGAGGGGGTCGAGGATCGCAGCGAGGACCAGCGCGACGAGAAATCGCGCACCGCGGACGAGGAACGCCGGGTGTTCTTTGTGGCGCTGACCCGCGCGGAGCGACGGGCGATCCTGTTCGCAAAGATCCCGAAGTCCACCAGCGTCGACAACTACGCGATGGAGCTGCAGAACGTGATGGGGCCGCGTCTCATCGAGCACGACGTGGACGAGGTCATCGACCCGGACCGCGCCGGCGACGCGGTGAGCCGCCTGAGCGCGGAGTTCAAGGCGATCTCCCGCGTGCGCGACGCCTTCGATCAGGCGGAACGCGGGGCCCGACGCGACGCGGCCGAGGCGATCGACGCCCATGAGCTCGGCGAGATCACCCGCGACGAGATGATGACGAGACTCAACGGCGCGGCAGACCGCGCGGCGGCGGTCCACGAAGTCCTCCGCACGGGCCAGATGCCCGAGTGGATCGAGGACACCCAGACACGCGCCTACGCGCAGCAGCTCCTCGACGTCCTGACGGAGCAGGACGCGGCGGGCCCGCAGGCACCGCTGCACCCGGGGCTGGCCGCGCCGCTGAAGCTGAGCTTCTCGAAGATCTCCAGCTACATCCACTGCCCGCGTTGTTTCCTCACCGAGCAGGTGCTCCGCCTGAGCATCGACGACCCCGCCCACCGGGTCCTGGGAACCGCGGTGCACGAGGGGCTCGAGCGCTTCTACAAGCAGTGGGTGCGTGCAGACGCGGAGGGCGAGGAGCGGCCGGGCTACGCGGAGCTGCGATCGATGACCCGGGCGAGGTTCATGCACCACTGGCCGCGTGAACGGGAGATGGACGCCTCGAAGCTCGAGCAGCTTGACGCGGTCCTCGATGTGTACTGGAACAGGATGTACGCGGACGATGCGCACCTATTGGAGATCGAGCGCGCGATCGAGATGCCCTACGAGTGCGCCGGCGTGACGCACACGCTCAAGGCCAAGATCGACCGAGTCGATGCCAACGGGAGCGGCTGGCGCGTGGTGGACTACAAGACGGGCTACCCCAGCAAGAAGCTCACCAGCCCGGACAAGAAGGACCTGCAGCTGGGCATCTACGCGATGGCCCTGACCCACGCCCTTGGAGAGCCCGGGCCCGGAAGCGTGTGCGAGTACTGGTGCCTCCAAGACGGATCGATCGGGACCATCGGGTTCGATGCCCTGGACATGGACAAGATCCGCGCCTCAATCGACAAGGCGATCAAAGGCATGCTCGAAGGCGATTGGTCGAGATCACGGGCCTGCGTGAGCCAGCGGGGCCACGAGGCCCCGTGCATGATCCTCGAAGCGCCGGGGATGGACTTTTCGGACGAAATCCACCCAAAAACCGACGAATCTGACGCATGAACCCGCCCCAGATGAAGCGCACAACGGAGTCATCGGTAGATCGAATCGTGAACAAAGGCGTGCTGAATCTGTTGATCCTGGTCCTCGGCGTGTTCGTGTGCCTCGCACCCGCGGGCGAGCGCATGGAGGACGATCCGGGCGTGCGCCGATACGGGCTCCGAAACGGGCTCGAGGTGGTGGTCTATCCCAACCCGCCCGAGATGAAGACGAGCATCGATGCGCAGAGTGAGATCCAGCTCTGGCTGCTGGTCAGAGCCGGCACCGCGGAAGAGCAGGACCACGAACGCGGCATCGCGCAGGTCGCCGCGGCGTACTTCCGCCACGGCGTCGGCCCCTTCGATGACGCGGCCATCGGCGAGATGCTCGAGGGAGACAGCCGTCACGACGGTCCAGATGCACGAGCACGCGGCGTCCAGGTCCTCTTCGAGCACACGCTCTTCACCGGGCGAGCGTCGTCCGGCGACCCCGAGGCGATCCGCTTGCTCATGTCCTACTACGCGAGCGTGCTGGACCCATCTCCCGATGCGATCAGCGATGAACGCTTCGAGGAGCACCGCGACTGGCTCCGCGGGCGCATCGGCGGGGTCGCGGGCCCGATGATGTCCGCACGCCAGCGATGGCTCAAGCGGATGTTCGGCGACGGCACCCTGGCCAATCGCCTCGACCTGCCAGAGCTCCACGAGGTCGATTCGCTCACCCCGCAGGACCTGCGTTCGTTCCGCGAGCGGGTGTACCGTGCCAGCCGTTCCAAGCTCATCATCGTCGGCGATCACGCCGGGGTCGACATCGATGCCCTGATCGCGCAGTCGCTCGGGCGGATCGATTCTCGCGAGCCCGGGGCGAGATCGGACATCACCGAAGGACTCGTGGGCGAAGCGGTGATCTTTGAGCACGAACCGGGGTGGACGCAGCACCAGGCGGTGCTCGTGTGGAGCGAGGAGCTCAGCGGAGACCAGGCGGCCGAGCGATCGATCCGCACATACATCATCGAACGGGTCGCGACCGAGCTGCTCAGCAGGCGCGTGGAACGCCTGGGCATCGCGGCATTGGGGCGGGACGTTGAGATCGGCGTCGATCGCTTCGAGCTCGGCAACCGCGTGAAGCTCATGCAGTGCGTGATCCAGCGCGAGGGCGCCGCTGCCGAGTCCTGGAAGGAGTCCATGGGCGTGCTGCTCGCCGAGTGCGAACGACTCGCGACGCACGGGGCGGGCAGGGAAGAGATCACCCAGGCACGCGGCGCGCTGCTCGCCGCCTGGCACCGCGATGCCGAGGCATGGGACACGATGAGCTCCAGGGACAAGGCCCGGGATCTCTACTGGCTGGTCAAGAGCGAGCGGGCCATGATCGGCTCACGCCGCTGGGACACCATCGCCACCCGCATGATGAGCACAATCTCCGATGCGGAGATCAACGCGAAGCTCCGCGGCATGCTCGATCTGGACCAGGCCCGTGTGCTGGTCTCCACCGGCGACGGGCCGGATGAGCCCGAGAAGGGGCAGCAGGAACTCGAGCGATTCGTCGAGCAGGCACGCGCCGAGCAGTACGCGGCTCTCGACCCGCAGTGGATGCAGACACTCGGTGGCGAACTGCTCGCGGATCAACGAAAAGACGGCAAGGTAGAGCACATCACCCAGCACGCACCATCGGGCACCTGGGGCGGCACACTGTCCAATGGCGTCCGCGTCTGGGCACGCAACGTCGGGCCCGATCAGCGCATCGAGCTCTGCGCCACCGTGCACGGCTCCATGTTCATGGACGGCTCCCTGAGCGAAGCGGAGATCGATGCGGCACTGCTCGCATGGCAAGAGCCGAGCACCGAGGAGCGAGACTCGGGCTGGCTCGCGGTCTTCCAGGAATCGAACGCCATCGAGGTGCAGGCACGCAGGGTCGTGGGCGGGGCCCGACTGAGCATCGAGGGCCCCAGCGAGAACCTCCAGCACGCGATGGACCTCATGCACGCGCTGCTCGACCGCCCCATGATCGATGCATCCGCATTCGAGAAGTGGTCCAAGCGCGATCCGCTCCGCCTCGGCGACGAGGACCCGCTGGACCGCGCCTTCGCCCGCATGTACAACCCCGAGATGCTCAACCGCGAAGGCGTGCGGGTCACCATCGACGATGCCCAGCGCGCGCTCACGCGGATCGTGCACCACGCCTCGATCGACATCGCGATGGCCGGCGCCCTCGATCCGGCACCCACGCTTGAGCAGGCCGGCGCCCTGTTCGGCATGCTCAACGATCGCCTGCCCGAGGCGAGCATCACCGCGGCATCCCCGCCCCAGCACGCCGGCACGCGCGAGCAGCACGCCGTCGTCGAAGGGCGATCCCGCGAGCTCGTGATCGGCGTGCGGGGTGGCTCGCTCCAGGACCTCCCAGCACTCCGGGCGATCATCCTCGCGTCCATCGTGCTCAACGACTCCATCCGCGAGGAAGCCGATTCGGTCGGGCTCCAAGACACGAAGATCGACGCCCAGGTCGTCATGAGCGATGCGCTCCGCGACCGCTGGGCGCTCGTCATCCGCATCCGGGGCGACGACCCAGACCTCGCCGAAGAAGCCGCCCGCAATGCCATGGACCGCCTCGCGTCAGGGGGCATCAATGAGGCACGCCTCCGCGCAGCCCAGGATCAGCTCATCTCCTCTATCGACAAATACTTCCACCGCGCCGGCTACTGGAGCACCCGCCTGAGCTCGCTCGGCGTGCATCAGCGCAGCGTCGAGGACCTCTGGAGCATCCGCGAGGGGTACGCCTCGGTCACGGCGCAGCAGGCCACGGAGATGTACCGCTGGACCAACGCGCGGGCCGACTGGTTCCGCGTCGACGTGAAGCCATCCGCACGCTGAACAGCGCGCCATCTCCAATGAAAAGAGCGGCCAGTCTGGCCGCTCTCGGTGTTGTTGCATGCTGAGCAGTTCTTACTCGAGCGCCGCGGCACCCGAGATGATCTCGGTGAGCTCCGTCGTGATCTGCGCCTGACGCAGGCGGTTGAACTGACGCTTGAGCGAGTTGCCCATCTTGCCCGCGTTGTCTGTCGCGGCCTTCATCGCCACCATGCGTGCGATGTGCTCCGAGACGATCGCGTCGTTGAAGCTCTGGAACAGGACCGCCTTGACCGCCGCGGGCAGCAGGTACTCGAGCAGTGACTCGGCGTCCGGGGAGAACTCGTAGACATCAGTGAACCCGGAGGTGTCGGCTTCGCTCGCCGCGGCCTCGGGCGTCGAGAACGGGAGGAGCTGGAGCACGGTCGGCTCCTGCTTGCCCGCGGAGATGTACTTCATGTACACCACACGAACCGCCGAGATCTCGCCGTTGGTGAAGCGGGTGATGTAGTCGTTCGCGAGACGCTCCACGTCCTCGTACGCTGGCTTGTCGCCGAACGCGGGGTGGTGCTTGAAGTCGCTGAACCCATTGAACCGCAGAGCCGTAGCGCCCTTCTTGCCAACAACCTCGAGCTTGCTGCCCGGGTTGGCCCGGAGGTGCCTGAGCGAGGTCCGGAGGATCGAGCCGTTGTACGGGCCGCACAGGCCGCGCTCCGCGGAGATGACAAGCGTCAGCTCCGGCGCGTCCGGGTTGGGCTGCGAGAGCAGCGCGTTGCCCTCGCCCACGCCGGCCGCGCTGAGCTTGGCAACGAGCCCGAAGAGCGACTCGGTGTAGGGCCGCGATGCGACGGACGCCTGCTGGGCGCGGGCGAACTTGGAGGTCGCGATCATCTGCATCGTGCGGGTGATCCGCTTGATGTTGCCGACCGCTTTCATGCGCTTCTTGATGTCTCGTGTATTACCCATGGGAGGGGATCGTAGGCCCGGATCGCCGTTTGGTCATACGAGAAGAGCCCCCTTGGGGGGCTCATTTGTGGGAATTTGGGGTCCGGGAGCGGTTAGGGGCAGCCGGCGTTGAACGCGTTGAGGAAACCGGAAACATCAAAGAAATCCAGCACCCCATCGGTGGTGTAGTCGGCGGTGTGGATCTGCCTCAGATAGGCATCCAGAAAGATCGAGACGTCGTGCATGTTGAGCTGCTGATCCCCGTTGAGATCCGCTGGGCAGAGGGGGCAATCACTCAGATCAAAGATCCTGATCCCGAGCGGGTACCCGGTGAACAGCAGCGAGCCAGAGACAGCCGCGGTCCGCGTGGTCCCCGTGTCGGGTCGTGCCGCGAGTCTGGGGCGGGTGGGGTCCGCGACATCCACGATGGTTGTTGCGGATCCGACGAGCGAGAGCAGCGTGGTGTTCTCGATGAGACGGAGATCGGGAAGGAACACGTTGGAGCTGAGCTCGAATGACGAGAGATGCGTGACGGCATGCGGATCGGCAACATCGTAGATCTCAAGGTACCCCTGCGATCGGATGGCGTAGAAGATCCCGTCGTGCGCGATGAAGTCGTGCAGCGATGTTTCGGGCTCAAAGTCGGATATGCGGAGGGGTTGCTGGGGGTTGGTGACATCGATGATCTGGACCGCGCGGCGATCCGATGTCAGGCAGTACGCCGTGTCGCCATCAACCGCGATCCCGCTCGTGCCGTCCTTTGTCTGGTACGAGCCCATCTGAACCGGCAAGCTCGGGTCGGAGATGTCATAGATGACGAGCCCGTCTTCCGCATTGGCGATGTAGGCCCTGTCCGAGTCGATGCAGAACCAGAAGGGCATCGAAGAAACCTCGATCGTGGACACCAGCTGCGGCTGATCGGGGATCAGGGCGTCGAAGATCAGCACCCCAGCAGCATCATCCTGGAGGTAGACATAGCCGCCGTGCTCCTGGATATCCGTCGTTTCGCCGGGTGTCTCGTACTGGGCGACGAGCTCCGGCGAGCTCGGGTCGTCGAAATCGATCACCTTAAGCCCGTGGTCCTCGCTGGCCACGTACGCATAGTGAGAGCGGAACGCGAGGCCGTTGCCCGGCGAATCCAGCTGCATCTGCGTGATGAACGGTTCCGCACGGGGGGCGGCGATGTCCAGGATCTGCAGCCCGGTTCCGCCCGCCGCGATCAACGCATAGTGATCATGGATGATGATGTCGTAGCGGGAGCCGTAGGTGTCGAACGAACCGAGGCACTCCCAGTTGTCGCCGGAGGAGACATCGAAGACCTTGAACGGCTCGCCCGATTGGAGCAGATACGTCGTCTGCGTCGCGTGGTCATACGCCCCCATGGATGCGGGCGCGTGCTCCACCCCGAGCGGCTTCATGCCCCGGGGGTCTGAGATGTCGACGAGCGAAGTGGACTCGTACCCAAAGAAGCAGGCGACATCGCCGTCGATGACAAAGTGCCTGATCGCGCGATTCATCGCGATCCCGCCGATGAACGCCATGCTGCTCGGGTCCTGGACATCCAGGGCGATGAATGTCGAGTCGCCGTTCGTGTAGTAGAGGATCCCGTCCCTGGCGTCGAGGTGCATCTGATGGTGCTGCGCCTCAACGGTGCCCAGCAGGCGGGGGTGGGCCGGGTCTGAAACATCGAAGGCCGAGATCCCGTTGAAGTAAAAGCTCGAGGCAAGGAACGCAACATCGTCTTCGACATCGATGCGGAAGGTATACCCCTCAGTGGGGACCTCGGCGAGGATGACCGGGTTGGTTGGGTCCGAAACATCAACGACGATGAGCCCCGCCGAGCCCGCCGCGATGTAGGCGGTGTTGTCGACGACTTTGATATCCAGGATCGCGTTGATGTCGACCAGCGATCGGCTCAGGAGCGTAGGGCTGGTCGGGTCCGAGATGTCCAGGATATGAACACCGGTGAGGACGCCCGCCACATACGCGATATCGCCAACAATCTCGAGCTGCTCGGCCCTGATCGATTCGTTGTACATCCCGGCGAAGGCATGTCCTCGGCACAGCGCGCCATCGGCGAGGCACACCGTCTGCAGCAGGCACACAGCGCAGATCGTGGCATACAGACAAGCGATTCTTGATCGGTACGGAAGCATGGTCATCACCCCATATCAATGGCTGCATTCAATGTGTATCAGGCCAGCTTAACCCAGCGGGTGCCAATGGCCGAGCGCCGATTCCGCGCATGTACAAAAAAGCCCCGCAGGGCTTCGATACTCAAGACGATGCCCGGCCACGACGAAGCCGGGCCCGCATGGATCAAGCACAGGATGCCCGAGCGAGCACGCCGCACCCCGCCGATCACAAGCTGTGGCAATAAAGAAACAAGGCCATGATCTCAATCATGGCCCTCGCTAGATTATTCAGACGCCTTGTGTCCGTGCCTCACTCCCCCGCGTCGTGGCGGTGGGGGGTGCGGGTCGTTTGCACTTGGGCACGGCGCGGGTCCTCGTTGGTGCGGACCGTGTTGGTCTCGAAGTGCATCGGGAACGCGGTCGAAAGAGCAGTGATCTGGGGGGCACGCGGGGACTGGTTGTTGGGGTTGACGGATTCGGCCATCACTGAACTCCTCTCTCTCGGTTGTGTCTGCCGCCTGAACCAAAAGGCAACAGAGCAACGTGACACATACGAGCACGAAGGCAAGCCAGTTCTCAGGATTCCGAAACGACGAGCCCGTCGTACGCGAGGGTGATGCCGGATGGGAGGACGGAATCCTCTTTCGCATGAAGCAGGTCGTGCGTCATGTGGATCAGGTACGTCCGAGAAGGCGCGATCCGCTCCGCGGCCTCGATCGCCTGCTCCACCGTGAAGTGCGTCCGGTGCGGGCGGTGACGCAGCGCATCGAGCACCAGCGTCTCCACGCCATCGAGCTGCGGATAGGTGTCCTCCGGGATCTCGGACGTGTCCGTGCAGTACGCGAGCGGCAGCGGGCCGGGGCTGGCCGGATGATCGAAGCGGTAGCCGAGGATCGGCAGCTTGCCGTGCATCAGCGTGATCGGGGTGATGCGAAGCCCGAAGAGCTCGAAGGGCTCGTTCGGGAAGATGATCGTGGGCTCGAGCGACGCGATGAACGAGGACTGGATATTCGTGTGCGGCGAGAAGATGTGCTGATACACCCGCCCGAGCGCGTTCATCGTGTGCTCGTCAGCGAAGATCGGGATCGGCTGGCGCATGACCTCGTTGAACCGGCGCACCTCATCGAGCCCGAAGGTGTGGTCCACGTGATTATGCGTAAAGAGGATGGCATCGATGCGAGGGATCTGCTCACGCAGCACCTGCGCACGAAAATCGGGCGACGCATCGATCAGGATCACACGCTCCTGCCCGCTGTCATCCGTGAACTCGATCGTGGCGCTGCAACGCGAGCGGGTGTCGCGCGGGTCCGTGGAGGTGCACGTGGCGCAGTCGCACGCGATGACGGGGATGCCCGCGGAAGTGCCGGTGCCAAGGAATCGCAAACGCATGGGCAAGGATAGGGAGGGAGGGGCAATAGGAAATGGGCAATAGGCAATAGGGAAGAGGGGACTTGCTCGTTACCCACCCCCGCGGGCAACGAGCGCAAGAGGTGTCGTGTACAAAGAAAACGCCCCCGCTGGGGGGCGTTGATGTGCTCAGATTGGTGCGTCCCGAATCAGGCGGCCTGATTGAAGCCGTTGAAGCCACCGTTGAAGTTCGGATTAAACCCACCGTTAAAGCCGGGGTTGAACCCGCCGGGGAACGGGCCGTACCCGTTGTTGTACCCGCCGTTGAACGACTCGCCGGTGAACTCGGTGGGCTCGGACCAGGCGTCATCGCCGTTGAAGCCCCAGCCGTTGCCGAAGCCGTTGAAGCCCCAGCTGTTGTTGTTCCAGTTCCAGGGGTTGAACGCGA
Organism: Phycisphaerales bacterium; assembly: GCA_017642965.1. Taxonomy (GTDB): domain Bacteria; phylum Planctomycetota; class Phycisphaerae; order Phycisphaerales; family UBA1924; genus UBA1924. The sequence goes on along the minus strand of JAEPOJ010000002.1, from coordinate 68,759 downwards.
AGAACGGGTTGCCGCCGAAGCCGTTGAACCCGAACCCGTTGTTCCAGGAGCCAACGAAGGGGTTGTTCCAGTTCCAGCTGTTGTTGAAGCCGTTGAACCAGTTCACGGGGTTCCACGAGTTGAAACCGCTCAAGCCGTTCCAGCCGTTGTTCCCACCGAAACCGTTCCCGCCGAAGCCGTTGAAGCCCCAGCCGCTGTTGTTCCACGGGGTGAAACCGTTCCAGTTGTTGAAGGAGGGGAAGCCGCCGAAGCCGCCACCGAAACCCGAGAAACCGGGGAAGGTGTTGCCGCCCCAGCTGTTGCCGTTGTTCCAGTTCCAGTTGCCGCCGTTGAATGGGGTGTTGAACATGCGCATGCGTCCTTTTGGTGTGTGTCTCACGTGGTGCGTAGTCGGCCCATGCCGATGCACGCCTGACGGATCGGCGGGGACGCAAGGCGGGTTTCGTGGAGGTGGGGGAATAGGCCCAAATTCTGATCATGCCCGCGAGCGAGGCAGATATTGCGCTCCGGGGCGATATCTGGGTGCCCGTACTCGCGTCGCAGACGCGCAGTGCGGCTGAACACCATGAGATCAAGGCCGTGTGTACGTCGCGACGCACCCCGGCGCCTCGGTGATCGAGACGCTGTGGACCCGGGCATTGGGCGCCAGGGCGTGATCGAGACGCCCGGCCAGCTCCTCGCCAATGTGCCTGGCGATCAGCTCGGCGGAGGGGTTGGTCGTGTCGAACGGCGCGATCTCGTTGAAGTTCTGGTTCGTAAACGGGTTGCAGATCTCAACCAGCACATCGTGCACCGTGTGAAAGTCGCACAGCAGCCCGTCCCCATCGAGCGTGTCGCCCGCGATCGTCGCCTTGGTCACAAAGTTGTGCCCGTGCAGCGGCTCCCGGGCGCCCGCGATGGTGAGCGTGTGGGCGGCGCAGAACTCATGCGTGACAGTGATGGTGTACACGGCTTAATCCTCCGATGAAGCGGGGAGGGTGACCTCGTTGGTCTCGCCCCTGGGGGCGTTCCATTGCGAGAGCGAGCGGAACGCCATGACGGCAATGATGAAGTTCGCGATCACCCCGGCCGCCGATTGGGCGATGAGGTTGAACGCGATCCAGCAGACCGAGGCGAGGGCCGCGAAGATGAACCCATCCTTTTTGTGGATTCCCAGGCGGTACATCGAGAGGAACATAAAGACAGCCGCGGCCCAGTCGAGCCCGTAGTAGGAGAAGAGGAAATCGTGGACGCTTTGCGGCATGGGGGAAGGGTAGGGGGGTAGAGTGTTGGAGAAGGATAAGGAGTGGATGCGATGAGTGATGCGCCGTTGATTCTGGGTGTGAGCGGGCTGCGGGGGATCGTGGGCGAGAACCTCACGCCAGAGGTCGCGGTGCGGTACGCGGGGGCGTTTGGGCAGTGGATCCAAGACCAGTTCGAATCATGGGGTGGGGTCGTGGTTGCTCGTGACGGCCGGGCTGGTGGTGAAGTGATCTATCACGCGGTGATTGCTGGTCTTCGGGGCGTGGGGTGTGATGTGCTTCCGATCGGGGTTGCGATGACTCCAACGGTCGGAGTGGCCGTAGATGAGAACGGCTACATGGGAGCTTTAATCGTGACCGCGAGTCACAATCCGCAGGAGTGGAATGGGATAAAGGGTTTGGTCTTCAAACACGATGAAGACATAGACGGAAAATCAGTTGTCGCTCGTGCGCCGAGTGCCGCAGAAGCGGCTGAGATCATCGAGCGGTACCAAGGGCAGCAGAACTGGTCGAGCGCAAAGTGGCTTGGGAATGAGAAGCGCACAGTTGATGCGGTTTATCAGCATGTATTCAAGCTGCGTCGAGCAATGCTCGGAAAGCAGGTGTCTGGCCAGTTTAAGGTAGTGCTGGATTCTGTGAATACATCAGGAGCTGATGCAGCAATGCAGTATCTCAGCACCAGCTCCCTTGTTTCTAAGCGTGAGCGACATCAGGTCGTTCAACTCCACGGCGACGGCTCCGGCATCTTCCCACACACCCCCGAACCCACCAAAGAAAACCTCTCCGGCGAGGGCGGCCTCTGCGACGCCGTCCCGGGCCTCAAGGCCGACGTCGGCTTCGCGCAGGACCCCGACGCCGACCGCCTCGCCATCGTCGACGAACAAGGCAGCTACATTGGCGAGGAGTACACGCTCGTGCTGTGCGCCATGGCCCTCATGGAGGCGCGCCAAGCCGACAACGAATCAGCCAGCGACAAGCCCGCTTTCGTCGTCAACCTCTCGACCAGCCGCATGATCGACGATGTCGCCAAGCACTACGACGCCGAGGTCGTCCGCACCGCCGTGGGTGAGGCCAACGTCGTCGAGGCGATGAAGTCGCTCAAGGCCTCAGGACGCGACGTCGTGCTCGGCGGCGAGGGCAACGGCGGCGTCATCTGGCCCGAGGTCACCTACGTCCGCGACTCACTCTCGGGCATGGCACTCGTCCTCTCCCTCATGGCCCGCACCGGTAAGACCGTCTCCCAACTCGTCGAGATGATCAACGCCATGGGCCCGACCGACGAGGTGAAAACAAGCGGCTACACCATCATCAAGAAGAAGTCCGCCCTCGCCAACAAGTCCGACGCCGACCCGGTCGTGCAGCACCTCAACGCCATCTACAGCCAGCAAGGCGACTGCCGCGTCGACCTGCAGGACGGCATCCGCATCGACTGGGACGCCAAGGGCGTCTGGGCCCACGTGCGGGCGAGCAACACCGAGCCCATCATGCGCGTCATCGTCGAGGCGCCCAGCGCCGCGCAGGCCGAGGACGTCGCGAGCCTGATCGACGCCCAGATCGCGTCTATCGGGGCATAAAAGGGGCTTCGCGAGGGGTCTATACTGTGGGCATGAACGAAGCGGCACAGGCATACACGATCGGTTCCAGGGTCCGCGTCACCAAGGCCCTCTCACACGGCGAGTCGCTCTCAGCGTTCGTCGTTGAGGGCGAGATCCTCCGCATGGGCCAGCAGAAGACCGGCTCGTGGTACGCCCACTCACGCGACAAGAAGCTCTGGCTCGACCGCCTCGAGCTCCGCAAAGACGACGGCGAGATCGTCGTGATCAACCTCGATCAGCGCACGGCCGTCGAACGCCTCGACTGATCCAGCCAAACCGAACCAGCACTCAACCCGGGCCCCGAGCCCGGGTTTTTTCGTGCGCGCATCTCACGTTTTGTGCGCACAAATCGGTCGCGGCGCGCGCGCTGTCGGAGATTCTGCAACATTTTTTTATCCCGCTGCCAGCCAGCATCTTGCGCGTTCCCGCAGGGTGCCCTATCTCACGATTTGTGCGCACAAACCGGGTCAGGGCCTGATTGGGTGAGGGCGTGCGACACACAGGGCACGCCGGGTGAGGAGGAGGAAGCTCGATGACGGATCAGCTCATGACGATCAACGGGAACGCAATCAACGACTGGTTGAGGGCGAGGGAGGCGATCGGGACGCACGCGTACCGCTCGAAGCCTCGCTACGAAAAACTCTGGGCGTACTACCGCAATCCGATTGAGCTGATCCGCGCATCGGGCACGACACACACGCCCCACGGCGCAGCCCGCGGCTGGTACCGATCCGCACAGGAGATCGGGCTCCCCAGCAGGATCGTGGGCAACGGAACAAGCGGCACCGAGCACGGGCGACGCGAGGTCGTCATCGAGAACGACATCGGGTGGCGCATCGCGTCCATGGTCGATTTCATGTTCGGCTCGCCCATCCGCATCGAATCGCTCGCCGAGGATCAATCCACAAAGCAAGCCATCGAAGACACGCTCGAACGCGTGTGGGAGGGCAGCGGCGGCATCGCCATGCTCCAGGACCTGGCCACGCTCGGGCACGTGTTCGGCCACGTCGATCTGCTCGTTCGCATAGACGAGCAGGGCCTGGCCGGCGCCCGCCCGGATGACGCGGACCGCTGGGTCTCCATCGAGCCCATCGACGCACGACGGGGCGTCGCGGTGCTCAGCGAAACAGACTACCGCGAGATCGAGCTCTACGCGCTCCACATCGCCGGCGCAGACACACCCGAGCCCAGCACATCGCGTGATGCCGCTCGCCGAGGATGGCTCGACCGACTCCGCAGCGAGAAACGCGCCGCGAAGAACCACGCCGCGACCAGCGACGCCGGCACAAGCGAGGTCTTCACCACAGACGGATGGATGCGCATCGAGGAGGGGCAGATCACGGAAAAGCACGAGTGGTCGCTGCTCCCGGGCACGCTGCCGGTCGTACACATACAGAACATGAGCCAGCCGTTCGTCTACGAGGGCATCGGCGAGGTCGAGGGGCTCGTCGCCTTGCAGGACGAGCTCAACACCCGCCTGAGCGACCGAGCCAGCCGCGTCACCATGCAGAGCTTCAAGATGTACCTCGCCAAGGGCATCGACGGGTTCCGCGGCACCAGCGTCAGCCCCGGCATGGTCTGGAGCACCGACAACCCCGACGCCACCATCACCAGCTTCGGCGGCGACGCCAGCAGCCCCAGCGAGGACGCCCACATCGGCGAGATCCGCGAGGCGATGGACAAGATCAGCGGCGTGCCCCCGGTCGCGGGCGGCGTGGTGCGCGCCAAGCTCGGCAACCTCAGCAGCGCCAACGCACTCCGGGTCACGCTCATGGGGCTCATCGCCAAAACCATGCGCAAACGCGTGACCTACGGGCGCGGCATCGAGCAGGCCAGCACACTCGTGCTCGACTACCTCAACGCCGCGGGCGTCCTCAGGACGGACCCGGGCGAGCGAGGCGTGCGCGTGGTGTGGGGACCCATGCCGGTGGTCGACGAGGAATCGGTGATCGCCGCGGGTCGGGCCAAGCTTGAGCTGGGCGTGGACGAGGAGCGTGTGCTCGAAGAGCTGGGATACAACGAGAACGACCCGGGCGTGGTCTAAACCAAAGGAGAACGACAATGAGCAAATCGGGCGCGGGAGGCGCAGACAACCTGGACGGCGGCGGGGGCGACGCGAGCACGAATACGCACAGCGCCGCGGTGAACGAGGAAGTCATCTGGAAAGCAAGGGCGGAGGAGGCGGAGGAGCAGATCGAGGCGCTCCGCATCGAGATCTCCGAGCTGGAATCAGCGCTCAGCCAGGCGCGGGAATCACTCGTGCACGCCGAGCGGCGCGGCGAGATCGACCGCGAGCTCACGGCCGCCAAAGCCGTCGACCTGGAGACAGCGCGACTCCTCACAGAGGCGGTCGTCGCGGAGATGGACGAGCCGGACGTGGCGGCGGCGGTGCGCGAGCTGTGCGATCGCAAGCCGTTCCTCTTCGGGTGCTCGCGGCGCAGCGCCGGCGGGGTCTCGATGTCGCCCGCGCCACAGCGCGGCGCCGCGGACCCGCTGGGCGACATGGCGCACACCGCACGCACAACGGGCGATCGCAGCGAGCTGCTTCGATACCTGCGTGCACGGCGTGGGTAAAGGCGCACACACGCAACAGATCAGGATGGGTTTGAAACAAGGGACTGAGACAGGGAACGAAAAACGGGAGGCAACATGGCATTCACAGGAAAAGCAACATACTCGGCGGGGACGCAGCTCCCCGAACTGGTCGAAGACGTCAGCGACATCATCGGGATCGTCAGCCCGCACGAGACGCCGCTGCTCGATCACATCGGAGACGCGAAACGCGCCGCGATGTCCACGGTCCACGAATGGATCGAGGACGCCCTGCTGCCCAACAGCGGGCAGATCAACCAATCGAGCTTCAACCCGAGCCCGCAGGCCGCGAGCACCATCACCGTCGACGACGCGAGCATCTTCCGCGAGGGCGATCTCATCAGGCCCGGCGAGTCCGGCGAGGTCGCCATGGTCGTCGCCGTCGTCAGCGCCTCCGATCAGATCGCGCTGGTCCGCGGATACGGGGCAACCACCGCGGCAACACTCACCGACGACATGAAGCTCACCATCATCGGAAACGCGGCGCTCGAGGGCGACGCCGCGCCAGAGGCACGTTTCACCAGCCGCGTCCGCAGGAGCAACTTCACGCAGATCTTCACCGCGGGCATCGACGTCTCGGGCTCGATGCAGGCCAGCCGGGCCTACGGCGTCGCTGACGAGGTGGACTACCAGAAGCAGGAACGCATGCGCGAGCTCCTGCGCGACCTGGAGAACTGCGTCATCAACGGCGTCGCGCCGACGAGCGATGGGCAGGGCTCGACGACGGTCCGCCGCTCGATGAACGGCATCCTCCACTCCATCCAGACCAACGTGTTCATGCCGGGCATGGACGCCATCCCCGACGGCGACGGCGCGGGCACCGACCAGCTCAACGAGGCGGTCCTCAACGCCGCGCTCAAGTCCATCTGGGAACAGAGCAGCGGCAACATCGACACCATCGTCGTCGGCGGCGCACAGAAGCGACGCATCAACTCGTTCGCCAGCGGCAGCCGCGCGTACCTGCCCGACGACCAGGTCTTCTCGGACATGATCAGCGTCTACGAGAGCGACTTCGGCGTCTGCCGCGTCATCATGAGCCGGTGGGTGCCCACCGACAGCGTGCTGCTGCTCGATTCGTCACGTATCAGCGTCATGCCCATGCAGGGGCGCAGCTTCCAGTACAAGCCGCTCGCGGCCACAGGAGACTCGATCAGCGGGCAGGTGCTCGGCGAGTACACCCTGGAGTTCAAGAACGAGAACGCCCACGGCGTGATCTCCGGCCTGGCGGTGTGAGGTCTTCTCCTACCCCGTCAGGACGGGGGAGGAGCAAGAACCAGCCGGCCGAAAGGCCGTCAACAAACGCGTGGTTTCAGCGGGGGCGCTGGGGCCTGGGTCCGGGCGGGAGGGGTGCCCGCCCGGACCATTCCAACATCAACGAAACGAGGAGGCACCAATGTTTTCACAGGATCGAGATCTGGTCGTACACGAACCCGCGCTCATGCGCGACGTCGGATGGATCGGGCAACGAAGGGTCTACGCGCTGGGCAGCGTGAGCGGCACACAGCTGACCATCCACAGCGGATCGTTCACCGATGCCGGCATCGAGCCCGGCAACGTGATCGTATTCGACGGCGTCACGCTGGAGATCGTCAGCATCGACACCGACACAACCGCCACCATCAGCCTCATGCGCGCGGACATCGCCGGCGCCGCCATCCCGCCGCTCGACGCGAGCAACCGAAGCGTGCTGCTCTTTGAGTTCTCCGCGCAGCGCGCGATCGTGCACCAGCAGATCCTCACCATGCTGGGCATCGACGCGGAAGGCGAAGACACCAGCGGTGTCAGCGAATCCATGATCACCAACGCCGGCGCGCTCAAACGCCTCGAGACACTCGGGACCCTGCACCTCATCTACGCGGGTGCGTCGGCGCCATCGCGCGCCAACGACCGCTACGAGCAGCGGGCGGCGCTGTACCTCGAGCGATTCCGGCGCGAGCGAGAATCGGTCGTGGCGATGCTCGATACCGACGGCGACGGGATCGCGGAGGTCTCGCGCCGCCCAAACGCCGCCATCCTGGGAAGGGGGTGAGCCATGATCGTGCTCCGACCGGACAGGGTAGAGTTCGAGTATCAGGTTTGGGAGGGCGTCGTGCGCGTGGCGATCGACCGCGTCTCGACGCGCACGCTCGAGGGCCACGACGAGCTCGGGCCCTTCGCGTCGTTCGTGGACGTGGCACGCCAGCGTGTGCTCATCCGCGTCACCCAGGAGATCGACGCGGACAACCTCGAGGCGCCGTCCCCCGGCGACCTGGGTCAGCTCGAGCTGATCGCGGGCAGCGGCTCGGACGCGAATCGCCGACGCGTGCGGTGCGTGTGCGTCGTCGAATCCGTGCAGAACAAGTTCAGTGACTACGGATCAACCAGGAACATCGTGCTGATCGCGCAGAGCGAGGCGGGCAACGTCGACCCCGTCGAGATCTCGCTGCTCTAAAAGGAGGAAACGCATGACAAGCACATTCAAGGGGCTCAATCTCTTCACCAGCGGGCCGCACCGCTTCGAGGTGCACCGCCAGGGACGGCGCGTGGTCCCACTCAGCGCGATCGCCAACGACCCGAGCATCGCGGGAACCATCGAGACCGGCGATGACGAGCTGCGCCTCTCCGTGCACGGGCGGCTCATCGCCGAGAGCGAGAGCGCGCTCGACACCCTCCGCGAGGCGATCACGGATCAGGCCGCCTACGAGGTGCCCGCAGGCGACCTGATCGATCATTACGGGCGGACGTGGCAAGACGTCAAGCTGCTGCGTGTCGAGTGGGACGGCGGGATCGACCGCGGGCGAGCGCTGAGCATCGGGTATCGGGCCGAGTTCGGGATCACGGGGTGAGGTGAAACGATGGACGCAGAGATCATGAGCGCACTGACACAGTTCGGGGCCGCGGGGCTGATCTGCTGGATGTGGCTGGTCGAACGGCGCGCATCGGCGGAGCGGGAACGCCAGATCACCGAGGCGCACAAGGCCATTCTTGAGCAGCGAGACGAGCGCGACGGCCTGATCGAGGTCGTGCGGGAGAACACCAAGGCCCTCGCCATGCTCGAGGGCTCGCAGCGGGAACTCATCGGTGCCATCGAACGATTGGGCGCACGGACCGACCGCCACGCACCATGACCGTCACCCGGCATACGATGTAGCTATGCCGATCCGACGTGAACGAGCCATCCTGGGGGCACTGATGCTGGCAGGCATCGCCGCGCTGCCCGGATGCCAGGGCTCGGTCATCTTCCGCGAGCAGGTGGTCCGCACCGACGATCTGCTCGCCGTGCCCGGCCCCTTCCGCCCGTCCGTCATGCGCGTCCACCCGCTCACCCACACCGAGACCCGCGCCGACGGCGAGCCGGTCATGGTCCTGCACGTCGAGCTCAAGGACTCCTGGGGCGACACCGTCAAGGGCGTGGGACAGGTGCAGGTGCAGCTCAGGCGCGCAAGCGGAACAAGCACTATCGGCGATCGCGGCACACGCTGGGACCTCGACCTGCGCGAGATTGAGCAGAACATCTCCTACTTCGACTCCGCAACCCGCACCTACCGCATCGTGCTCGGCGGCCTCCCCGACTGGCTCGGCGAGTCCGTCCTCGCCGCGAAGCCCGAAGCCGCACGCGTCCGCGTCCTCTTCCGCACCGCCAAGGCCGACGGCGAGGCCGTGGTCCTGCAGGACGAGTTCGTGATGCGGTAAAAAAGCCGCACCCCTTCGGATGCGGCTCGATTGATACGCATTTTGTTTCCTGATCAGTCCTCGATCAGATCGAGCTGGCGGTACTTCTCACGGTACTTATCCCGCAGCTCCGTCTGCTTGTTGGTCAGGTCGATCTCGGAACCCTGGATCCAGGCGTGCTCGACGATCGAGGTGACATCGAGGATGTCGCCGTCCGTCACGACGAGCGTGGCGTGCTTGCCCGGCTCGATCGAGCCCAACTCGTTGCCCAAGCCGAGGATCTCAGCGGCGCTCAGGGTGATGCCCCGCAGCGCCGCATCGTGGTCGAGCCCGTGGGCCACCGAGATGCCCATCGCCTCGGGCAGGTTCCGCTCGTGCGCGAAGCGCCCGGACATGGTCAGCGACCAGCGCACGCCCGCGGCCTCGAGCTTGGCCGGCAGCGTGTAGGGCTCGTCGTAAGCCCCGTCGTTCCGCTTGGGAAACCCGTAGGTGCCGCCGATGATGACCGGGGTGTCGGTCGAGGCGAGCAGGTCGGTGCAGAGGTGCGCATCGCGTCCGCCGACGATGATGGGCCTGAGCCCGGTGTCGGTCGCCCAGTTCACCGCCGCGGTGATCTGGTCGTAATCGTCCGCGTTGATGAACACGGGGTTCTGGTCTTCTGCGCCCTCCAGGACGGTGCCCAGCGCTTCCAGGCGCAGGTCGCGCATGTCGTGATCTGCGGCATACGCGCTCGCGTTGGCGAAGACCTCATCGAGCCCGGCGATGCGCTCATCGCGGCGCTCACGCTGGCGACGGGCGTTTTCGCCGGTGTAGCGCATGCGGGGCCAGTTGATGATGACCCCCGCGTCGCGATCGATGGCGAGATCCTCGGTGGTCCACCCGTCGGCCTTGAGGACCGAGGCACGCCCGGGGATGGTCCCGCCGGTTGGGAAGACGCCGAATGTGAGGATGCCGTTGGTCCGCGCGGTGGGGATCACGGTCGAGTCCGGGTTGACGGCGACGTAGGCGCGGACCTCGGGGGTCATGTCGCCGACCTCGTTTCGGTCGAGCGTGGCGCGGACCGCCGAGACCTCCTCGAGCCCCAGCACGGTGACCGAGTCGATCAGCCCCGGGTAGAGGTGCTTGCCAGAGAGGTCGACGATCTGCGTGTCCGGGCCCAGCGAGATGCGCGGCATGATGTCGTCGGCCTTGCCGACGATGCCGATGATCCCGTCGGCGAAGGAGACGACGCCGTTCTCGATGGTCTCGCCCGAGACGGTGTGCACGGTCGCGCCGACGAGGAAGACCGGGCTGGACTGCGCCGGCGCGGTGTGCTCAAGATCCTGGGCCAATGCGCCCGTAGCGGCGATGGCGAGTGTCGTGATGAGTGTTGTTGTATGTTTCATGATGTGAATCTCATGGATGATGTGGAATGGTGATGATCAATAGCCGGTGTGGAACGCGGGGAGCGTGTCGCCGCAGCCGCACTCGCCCCGGGCGGTGTTGAAGTGGTGATCGTGGTTGTGGTCCGGCTCGGCGTGATCGTGATCATGCTCGTGCGTGTCGGGCTTGTCGCTTTCTTCGAGCGGCTTGCCGTCGCGGATGATGAGCTGGATCAGTCTTTGGCGCTCGGCCGCGTCGCGCTGACGCATCTGAGCGTCGAGGTCGCGTGAGAAGAGCAGGCGGCCGTCGACGAAGGTCATCTCGGGTCGAGAGAGCGACGAGAGCGGGTTGCCCGTCCAGACCACGACGTCCGCGTCCTTGCCCTGCTCGAGCGAGCCGACGCGGTCGTCGATCATGAGCTGCTTGGCGGGGTTGAGCGTGACGAAGTTGAGCGCTTCCTGCTCGGTCATCTCGATGCCGCTGAGCTTGGCGTACTTGAGGGCCTTGCCCGCCTCGACGTTCATGCGCCGGGCGACGTCGTCGGAGTCGGAGTTGAAGCTGGTGAGCAGCCCGACCTCGTGGTTGATGGGGCCGGCGAAGGGGATCGCGTCCACGACCTCGTACTTGTAGGCCCACCAGTCGGAGAAGATGGACGCGCCGATGGCGTGCTCCTTGACGACCTCGGCGACCTTGTAGGTCTCGAGCCCGTGCTGGAAGGTGCCGATCTTGAAGCCGAACTCCTCGGCCAGGCGGCAGAGCATGAGGATCTCATCCTGGCGGTAAGAGTGGCAGTGGATCAGGCGGTCGCCGGCGAGGATCTGGGCGAGCGTCTCGAGCTCGATGTCACGGTAGCCGGCCTCGGTCTTGTTGCCGCGTGCGGCGTACTCCTGAGCGCGGATGAAGCGGTCACGCATGAGCGTCTCGACACCGAGGCGTGTCTGGGGGTAGCGGGTGCCGTCCGAGCTCCAGTTGGACTGCTTGACGTTCTCGCCCAGCGCGAACTTGATGCCGGGCTTGGAATCCTCGAAGTACATATCCCTGGGCTTGTCGCTGTCCCAGCGGAGCTTGATGGTCTGCGACTGCCCGCCGATGGGGTTTGCCGAGCCGTGCAGGAGCAGCGACGAGGTGAGCCCGCCCGCGAGCTCGCGGTAGTAGCCCGGGTGCGCGGGGTCGATGGAGTCGGCGATGCGGACCTCGGAGGTGACGGCCTGCCCGGACTCGTTGACGCCGAAGCGGAAGAGCCCGGTGTGCGAGTGCGCGTCGATGAGCCCCGGCGTGATGTGCATGCCGGTGGCGTCGATGGTCTCGGCGGCGATGCGGGGGTAGCCGCCGGTGCCGATCTGGGCGACCTTGCCGTCGCGGATCAGCACCCATCCGTCCTCGAGGATGCCGTCGTCGGACTGGGTCCAGACGGTGGCGCTGTGGAGGATGTAGGTGCCCTGCTCGGGTGCTTCGCCATACGCGAACGGGCCGAATGGCGCGTCGGGCGTGTCGGGGAGGGTGTGGACCGGGTCGGGGTCCTTCTCCTGTTTGGTGGCGACGACGCCGAAGCCCTTGCCCGAGGGGAGGGTGCCCATGCCGGCGATGTTGCCGTCGTCGTCTGGCGCGGTGAGCGCGACGCTGAAGGTGCCAGCGTCTCCGAACGGTTCGTGCTCGAAGGAGAAGGTCAGTACGCCGTCCTTGAGCTCGAACTCAGACGCGTCCTGCTTGATGTCGTCACCGTCTTCGACGCGCTCGATGACGGTGATCTTGTCCTTGCCGATCTGGAAGTCGAGCTTGTGCTCATCGGAGAGCACGGCGTTCCATGTGCCGCGGAAGTCGGACATGCTCGCGGCGGCGTCGTTGGGCGTCGCGACCCACTCGAACGAATCGGGGTTTGGGGTGAACGACATGGGCGCCGGGTTGATGGTGGTGCCGCGGATGGTGCCGTCGGAAGCGAGCGTGGCGGTGTGGATGTAGGCGCCGTGCTCGTCGTCCTTGTAGTCGGTGAGGAACGAGATCGAGTTGCCGTCGATGCTGACCTTGGTGGCCTTGGTCTCGACGGGCTTCTCGCCGGCGGAGTCGATGAGCGTGACGGACTTGCCGTCGATCTTGATCTCGATGGAGAGTTCGGTGCCGACGATGGTGGAGGTCCACGATCCGTCGAATCGTGCGTCTTCGACGTCGCTGATGTGGTGGCGACGCCCGTCGATCCAGGTATCGATGATCTTGGCGTCACCGTTGGGGTCGAAGAGGTCGCCCGAGGCGACGACGAGGTTGGCGATGGCGCCCTCGCTGATCGTGCCGTGCCCTTCGAGCCCGAGGATCTGCGCGGGGTTGGTGGTGATCATGGCGAGCGCGTCGTCGGCGGGGAGTCCCTTGTCGATCGCGGTGTGGAGGTTGTTCCAGAACTTCTCGCCGGAGCGGAGCTTGGAGGTGGTCAGCGCGACGTCGAGCCCGGCGTTGTGGAGCCAGCGTGCGTTGGCCGGTGCGCGTTCCCAGTGCTGGAGGGTGGCGAGATCGACGTCCTCCATCGCGCCGACGCTGAACACGTCGGGCGTCTCGGGGAATCGCAGCGGGACGATGACGGGGTGGCCCATCTCTTTGAAGAGATCGAGTCGGCGGTGCGCGGTGCCGTTGTCCACGATGACGATGCTGGGGTGCTCGAACTCGGTGGCGATGTCGTCGGCGAGCGCGGCCTCGAGTTCCTGCGAGATGTCGTAATAGAAGGTGGTCTCGCCCGGGTTGATGTGGTCGAGGATGTTGGAGTCGGCGTGGTCACCCATCCCGCGCCGGGTGTCGGCGTCGCTGAAGTTCTGTCGCATCAGGGCGACGACGCCCATGTGGGAGGTCGGGTAGCCCCGGTCGCCCCAGCTGCCGCGGTCGAAGCCCATGGCCTGCCCGGCGTTGGACCGGTGGATGGGCGGGTTGCCCTGCGAGGGGTCGTCGTAGCTGGCGGCGGTCGAGACGACGGCGGTCCAGCCGCGGAAGATGCCCGAGTCGGGGGCGATCATGGCGGTGGTGAAGCCCATCGAGCGGAGCGACTCGGCGTCTCCCGATCCCAGCCCGACGCGGAGTGCGTTGTCGTTGGGGGTGACGCGCGTAGACCAGTGGGTGCCGGACTCGCTCGACGGCAGGTCCGGGGTGCTGACCTCGATGTAGGGGTCGATGAAGCCGGCGTAGACGTGGCTGTCGGGGTCGAGTCTGAAGACCTGATAGCCGTTGGTATCGAGGCGTTCGAACTGGGTGTTCGTGTTGATGCCCACGACCTTGCCGTTCTCGACCACGATCAGCGGCGAGTCGTCGGCCGGGATCGACTCTGTTGGAGAGAGGTGGACCGTGCCGCCCTGGATCATGAACTTGGCGGGTGTCGCGGGTGACATCCCGTTGGGGCGTGGGGCGAGTGGATCGTGCGATTGGGCGAGCGCGATGGTACAGCAGCCCGCGAGCAGAGCGATTGTTGCAGATTTCATGTGTGAGAGACTCCTTCGTGAGCCCCATGGTACCGAATGATCACCCGTTTGGGTGCAGGGTCGTGCCGCCGGGGCGTGAAAAGGGCCTACGCTCTTGTTCCGTGGCGTGCAGGATCACGCATCACGCGAAAATGGAGCCGAACAACCGATTTCGTATGGGTTGAACACAGCAGAGGAATCTTCGATGTCGATCGATCTGGTCAAGGGAAACGCGGTCATCGGGCAGTCTGGCGGGCCGACGGCGGTCATCAACGAATCGCTTGTGGGTGTGGTCGAGGGGCTGCGTGCGGCGGGCGCGGGTATGCCGGGCAACCCGATCAAGAAGATCCTGGGCATGCGTCACGGGGTGACCGGGCTGACGACCGGTGATCTGTACGACCTGACGGACTACCCCCACGATCGTTTGCAGCTGCTGGCCCAGACCCCCAGCGCTGGGCTCGGTTCGACGCGGGACAAGCCCGACGCGGCCTACTGCATGCGGATCCTGGATGCGTGCAAGGAGCACGGGATCCGGTACTTCTTTTACATCGGGGGCAATGACAGCAGCGACACGTGCCGCATCGTGAACGAGATGGCGCGGGAGACGGACTACGAGCTGCGGTGCTTCCACATCCCCAAGACGGTTGACAACGACCTGATGATCAACGACCACACGCCGGGCTTTCCGAGCGCGGCGCGGTTCGTGGCCAAGGCGTGCATGGCGGACTTTTTGGACAACATTTCGCTGCCGGGCATCAAGATCAACGTGATCATGGGGCGCCACGCGGGCTTCCTGACGGCGGCCAGTGCGCTGGCGCGGCGTGACGACCGGCTCGAGTCGCAGGGTGGCACAACGGACGGGCCGCAGCTGATCTACCTGCCCGAGGTACCGTTCGACACCGAGCGGTTCGTGCAGGATGTCGCGAAGATCTACGACGAGAAGAAGCGTTGCCACATCGCGGTGAGCGAGGGCATCGCGGACAAGGACGGGAACTCCATCGGCGCGATGCTGATCAAGAACGCCCAGACCGACGCGCACGGCAACGTGCAGCTCTCGGGCTCGGGTGCGCTGGGCGATGCGCTCTCGGACCTTCTGAAAGAGAAGATGACGCCCGCGGGCGGCAAGGCGCCGCGTGTTCGTGCGGACACCTTCGGGTACGTGCAGCGGTGCTTCCCGGACCAATCGCCGGTGGATCAGAAGGAGGCGCGGGGCGTGGGTCGCTACGCGGCCCGCCTGGCGACGAGCGGGGATGTCGATGGTTCGGTGGCGATCATCCGCACCAGCCCGATCGGCGAGGGGCAGCCCTACGCGGCCCAGTACAAGCGGATCGAGCTGGCGGACGTGGCGGCCAAGACCAAGCACATGCCCGAGGAGTTCATCGAGGGGCACAACAACGTGTCGCAGAAGTTCCTGGACTACTGCCGCCCGCTGGTGGGCGATCTGCCGCTGTACGAGCGGATCTGAGCGCGGCCGGGCTCGGGTTGGGGCCAGCGTCTGATATGTACTTTTGACTTTTCATTTCTATTTTGGTTGCGGTCTATCTCTATTGTCATAAGCTGTTGACATTGGAGACGGATTTATGTTTCGATATCTTTGTGTGCACGCGAGTCTCGTTCTGGCGTTGTGTGCGTGTTGTGTCTTCCTCCCCCCGAGCACTCGGAGCGGTGCGGGCAAGCACGTCCCCTCGGTGAGCAGGTTCGATCCCGGATCGTTCCGCTGCATCATTGTCGGTGACTCACAAACAACCGTGCCCTATTCTGCGCGCGTGCTGCCACAGACGCATCGGTGGGATATCCAGCACGGCGGGGCACAGCTCGGTCGTTGGTATCCGGCGACCGGGAGTCTTGTTCACAACAACGATGGCGGTTTGGAGCAGGTTGAGTTTCAGTGTGTGGATCCTCGCGTTGGCTGGCCGAATGGAGGCGATGCGGACTTTTTCTCGATCTGCGCGGCCAACTGGACGCTGCTCGGGGATGTCGATGATCCCGGTGCTCGGGTCGGGAGATACCGCATCGGGTTCGGGGGTGACAACACCGATGCGCCCTGGAGCCATGCCTGGGGCGTGAACACCCCGCTGGTGGCGAGGATCGCCGTGCGCACCAGCCCGAACAGCGTCGGTGCGATCGATACGGTTCCCGAGCGTGGCGGTGTGGTCGATGAGCAATCGCGCACAACGCACTACCTGTCGCAGCAGTGGGGGATTCAGATACTCGAGCAGCCCATACCGCTCGGAGCGAACCCGCACGGTCAGGATGCAGGCATCGGGATTTACTTCCCCGCCGGGCACGACGAGCACGCGGGAGAGATGCTCCAGGTTCTTGGCGTGTTTATTGAACGGGTCACGCCGTCGGGGCAGCGTCTTGGGGGATCTTTCATTGGATTCCAGGGTGATGGCGGCTGGAACATTCGAGATCATCTTCTGCATATATCAATGCGTGCGCGTGCGGCGCTCGCTTATCTCATTGAGCCTGAGCACATCGTGATCGCTCTCGGGCATAACCGCGAGCCGGGCGGTATCAAGGATGTTGAGCCGTCGCTTCGGGCGCTGAGGGCGAGTTGGGAGAAGGCATACGCGATTCTGGGTCGGGAACGCCCGAGCTTCGTGTATCTCACGCTCTGGCCCATCGAGGACGAGACAGCGACGGATTACATGCGTCACGTTGAGGTGGTCATGCGAGAGCTCGCGCGTGAGCATCGCGCGGATCAGTCGATCAGCATGCTGGCGTACTTCGGATACACCCGGCCAGATGTGCGTGATCCTGAGCGGTACCGGCTCGATGTCCACGGTGTCCATCCGGGCGATGTCCCAAGCGCGGTCCACCTTGCTGAGGACCTGTACGGGATGCTGTTCGAGGGGCGGCGGGAGTAGGGCGTGTTCAGAGCACGGTGCTGAGCGCGAGGATCGCGCTGTAGATATGCATCGCCGCGCCGAGGCAGGACATCACGATGCACGCGGATGCCGCTCGGAAGGCCGAGGTGGCGCTGATGGTATTGCCCTTGCGGGCGCGTGACCACAGCCGCACGCTCCAGAAGAGTATCGCGAGCCACGCCAGGTGCGCACCGAAGTAGAGCGCGCCATCGATCAGCGTTGCGGGTACCTCGCCGAGCACGAGCGTGTAGATGAGGGATGCGGTGTTGGCGATGACCGAGAACGCGGCGAAGAGCGCGATGAACCCGAGCATTGTCCTGAGCAGGCGTTGGGGTGATCTGCCTGTTGCGGCATCGGTCAGCACGAGTCCGAGCGGGCAGGCGCATTCCGGGCATGTGTGGGATGTTGCATCGCGAAGCGGGTAGGCGCATCGCGGGCAGGCCGCGCTTCTGTCTCTGAGGTAGGCGCTGGCGAGTTCGTCGCTGATTCGTTGGTCCGCGTCGGTGCTTCTGGGGGGCATCAGGCCTTGGCTTGCAGTGCGGTCTCGAAGACCTGGACGCGTGCTTTGAGGACACCCTTGGTGATGGCGGGGTCCTGTGCGGCGATGGAGATGGCGTCTTCCTTGGTGGGCGCTTCGTAGATCATGATGCCGATGTAGGGCGGCTCGTGGGTGCGCCCGGCGATGTGCAGCGAGCCCTTGTCGAGGAGCTTCTGGTAGTACTTGAAGTGGGCCTCGATCGCGGCGGATTCCTCGTTGCTGAGGTTCTCTGGCAGGTCGGGGCGTGTTGGCTCGAGGAAACAGATGAACTGAGGCATGGGGCTACTCCGGGTCGGTCGGGGTTGGGAATCTACTGTACGAAAAAACCCCGCCGATTGTTGGGGCGGGGTGTAAAGAAGTTGCGTTTCTGCTCAGATACGCCGCATTTCCGGATCATCCGGATTGCGGTGGATCAGGGCTTGCGGCTGTACTGGATTTCCATGCATTTGGATTCCTGGCCGGCGTGCTCGCCCTGGGTCGGGGTGAAGTAGGTCTCCATCGAGTGATGGTCCGCGTCCTTGACGGTGATGACGGTCCGCTTGTGCATCGGGGTGCCTGAGCCGGGGTCCGTCATGTTGCCCGTCATCTCCCATGTGTTGGTCTTGGGGTCGTGCTGCCCGTGGTCGACCTGGAAGAATGTGGCCATGTCGTCGATCCAGAACCCTTCCCAGCGCTTGTCGAGGGTGTTGTAGCCCCAGAACCCGCGCCCGTGGAAGTAGTCGTCGCTGTCCGAGTAGGTGTGCTTGAGGAAGCGGCCGCCGAGATCCATCTCGTTGGTCATGACCCCTTCGGAGGTGTGGGACTGGCCTTCTCCGAACCAGATGGTGACTTTGGAGTCCCATTGGCCGACGAACTGCTTGAGGAGCTCGTGCTCCTGGCTGGTCTTTCCGACGGCGGCGCAGGCGGCGAGCTCTTCGGGCATGGTGTCTGTGTGGTCACTCATGGCGTGGCCTTACTTGCGTGTGTACTTGATGGTGCCCGATTGGAACCATGTGCCGTCGGGCATCTTGTCGTAGAAGTGATCGGTGAAGTGGTCGTCGTCGTGGTGTGTGGTGACGATCTTCATGGGGTTGTCGCCCATGGGTGTTGATGAGATGCCCTTCATCACCAGGTCGCCGTCCTCGTTGTGGTTGCCTTCGAGGTAGGTGATCTTGGTGGACATGGTGTCCATCCAGATGGATACATACTGGTTGTGGTATTTGTCGTAGCCGGCGTAGGAGAGGCCGTTGAACGGTTGTCCCATGAAGTCCATCTCGAAGTCGCACTTGACGAAGCGTCCGCCCATGACGGATTCGATGGTCATGGTGCCGGTGCTCTCCATGGGTGGCGCGGCTGGGTCCATGATAAAGCTGGATTTGGCGGTCCATTCGCCGCAGGTTTTCATGAGCTGCTCGTGCTCCTCACCGGGGGCTGCCTTCTCGGCCATGGCCGCCATCATCTCAGCTGGGCCCATCTCTTCCATCGCGTCGGGCTGATGGGTGTTTTTGTGCTCGTCGTGCTCGGGGCCGGAAGCGACGAGGAATGCGAGCGTTGATGCGGCCAGTGCGCCTGCACCGAAGGCGATGAGTGAACGGGTGTTCATTTGGATGTCTCCTGCGTACCCCTGAGGTGTGTGATGAGTGCCCGCCGTAGGGGTTGACGGGGGTGAATGGTATTGTGACGGGTTTTGGGGCGTGAGTCGAGCGGAATTATCGGGGCTGGCCGAAAATTGTCCGTACAAGATCGTGTGTATTTCCCTTTTCATCCGGAATCAGGGCAGTATGCTGGTATCACTGATCCTGTCGAGACTTCATATTGATCTGAGAGAGCGTTGCCTTGTCTATGAGAAGAGATGTGTTTGTCGCTGCCTCCGTGTGTGCGCTGGGGGGCTCGTTCTCCGCCGCGGGCACGCCTCCGCTTGGGTGTGGGGAGTATCTCCTGCTCTCGCATTACGAGCATCTGGCGGACGCCGGGCATGTGGTGATCGAGCTGGATGGCGATCCGTACCCGGAGCTGATCCCGGACATCATCCGCAACGGGTTGTTCCAGATCGTGCAGACGAACGAGCTGGGCGAGCTGCGCTCGGGGCCGCGGATTAATCTTCCGACGGGCAACAACGCGATCTTTGAGATCGCGTTCGATCTTGAGAACGATGGCGACATGGACCTGCTCTACAGCACCTTCGAGAACGATGGGACGGGGCTGATCCTCTTGCTGAATAACGGGGAGGGTGGGTTCACGCGTCCGTTCGGGCTGCAGGTGTTCCCGCCGATGACGCATTTTCATGCCGAGGATCTGACCGGCAACGGGATCAAGGACCTGCTCGGCATCGGTTCTTCGAGCGGGCTGTACCGCCTCACCGATGTGAGCGTGACGGGGTACGCGGTCGAGCAGCTGTATGCGCACCCGGGGTTGTCGGTGCAGGCGGCGCAGTTCGGCGACTTCGACGGCGATGGGGATACGGATGTTGTGGCGTCAACCCTGCCCGGGCTGGTGACCTACCTGACGCAGGCGGACGGGACGGTGGTGCAGTCGACCCAATCGACGCCCGCGGACCGCATGCTGATCATGCGGCAGATCGATATCGACGCGGACGGCGACCCCGACCTTGTGGGGGGCGTCGGGGAGGCGCTGTACACGCTGCGGAACGATGGGCCCGGGGTCTGGACGCAGGTGCTGGCGACGGGACTCGCGGACGATCTCGCCTTGATCGAGACGCTGGACGCGAACGGGGACGGCATCACCGACTTTGTGATGAGCATCGGCTCGTTCCATTCGCGCTCATCCGTGCTGTACGAGGGCAAGCTGAGCGCGCCCTACTTCATCGCTCGGAGTCTCGGTGCGGAATCGGGCGGGCACATCGCCGCGGGAGATTTCGACGGTGACGGCATCGAGGAGATCGCGCAGGCGTTTGGCACCACGATCCGGACCCTGCAGCTGGACGCGGATAGCGCGATTGTTGAGACCTCGCGGAGCACGACGTTCCGTGAGGTGTGGGGTGGTCTGGCGGTCGACCTGCAGCACGACGGCGACCCGGACCTGATCGTCACGCGTCAGGAGATGATCCACCAGGTGATGCTCAATGAGGGCCAGGCGGGCTTCCGTCAGAGCATGCAGGACGTGGGCAGCGGCGCGGGCGGGGTGGAGCTGGCCGATCTCAACGGCGACGGGCTGCTCGACGTCATCACGCTCAGTATAAATGAGCAGATGCTCTCGGTGCTCTTCGGTGTGGGTGGGGGGTACTTCGGCGCTCCGCAGCGGTACTTCCTGGGCGCGGTGCCCAGCGGCCTGAGGATCGGCGACCTTGACGCCAACGGTGCGCTCGATGCCGTGGTGATCAGTTATGACGCCGGCACGGCGAGCCTGTTGTTCAATGACGGGGCGGGTGTTTTCTCGGTGGTGAGCGAGCTCGATGCGCGGGCGCGGCCGACCGCGGTAGAGATCGGCGATGTCAACAACAACGGGGTGCCTGACCTGGTCTTCACCAATCAGCTCAGCCCGGACCGCGTCGGCGTGTCCAGCGGCTTCCCCGGGCGCGTGTACTTCCCGCCCATCCCGTACCCGACGCTGAACACGGGCGACGATCTCGGGCTCGATGACGTCAACGGGGACGGCTATCTCGACATCATTACGGTCGGCACGCCGCTCGGCGGCAGCGCCGGGCGCGGGATTGCGGTGCTCGAGAACAACGCGCTCGGGTTCGGGACGTTCGCGGCGCCGGTGGGCTTTGATGGGGCGAACCGCCCGGCGCACCTGCGGATGGGCGATCTCAACGGCGACGGGCTGCGGGACCTGGTGCTCCTGGGCGAGGTCGCCGGCGATCTGGATATGCAGCTTCGCGTGCTGCTCGCGGACGGCGCGGGCGGGTATGTGGAGGCGCGCCGGTGGGACTCGGGCGTGGATCTCCCCGCGGATCTGCTGGTGGATATGGAGCTGATGGATCGCGACCAGGACGGCGACCTGGATGTGTTCGTCTGGTTCGCCAACTACTCGGTGTTCAACATCCCGTACCGATTCTTCATCAACGACTCAACGGGTGAGCTCAACGCCAGCGACGACGCGGTCAGCGGGTGGCTGGGTACCGGGCTGACCGCGAGCGGCGATGTGACCGGCGACGGGAAGGCGGATCTTGTGTTCATGGACTCGCAACTCGGTGTGCTGGGCACGGTGCACAACGGGTGCATCAGCTACTGCCGACCGGATCTGGATCTGAGCGGCGGGATCGACTTCTTCGATGTGTCGCTGTTCCTCAGCGGGTTCGGCGGGCAGCTGCCACGCGGCGACTGGAACGGCGACGGCGTCTGGGATTTCTTCGATGTGTCAGCGTTCTTGGGCGATTACACGCTGGGGTGTCCCTGAGCGGATGGGGCGAGGGAGTGCATGTGATTCGGATCAGCCATGTCTTCGTACTGTCCTGCGTCTGCTCGCTCATCAACGCGCAATCGACAAGCGGGCCGTGTGCCTCGGCGTATGAGCTTGCAACGCTCGAGTTCTTTCCTGATGTGGTCGGTGGGGCCGTTGTGCCCGGTATGGTGTACGCCGCGCGGGACGACGGGCACCTTCAGGCGTACCGGATGCTCGGGCACGGGCGACTTGAGGAAGCCGGGCAGTACACGAGCTTTGGCAACTGCATCGATGCGGTGGCGCACGGGAGCATCGTGTATGCTGTGTTCGAAGGGAGTGTGGGCAGTGTGGACATCGTCGACTTCGCAGACCCTGAACATCCGATCTGGCGGGGATCGTATTCGGTTCCCCCACACGATCCGGTTTCAATCGCGTTCGAAGACGGGTACCTTGTCGTGGCATGGTCAGACGATTCGGTCAGGGTATATGACACGAATCAGGGTGTGTACCCGCCTTTGTACTCGAAGGTACAGCTCGAGGGACCACTGATCGCCGCGAACATGAGTGGGAACACACTTGCGGTCGCGACTTTGAACTCCGAGCTCGTTGTGTTTGACCTTTCTGATCCGACCCAGCCGTACATGATCGGCGATGCGCTTGTGCTCGATCGACCGAAGGATCTCGCGTTTCTTGGTAATGAGCTGATCGTCACAACGGACACGGCGATCAATCACTTTGTCGTGGAGGGGAGCGGGTTCTCGCTGGCTGGTTCGTGCCCAATCCCGGGGCAGTCCGAGGGGATGATCGATGATGGTTCGGGCGTTTTCGTCAGCGTGCGCGATCACGGGATCTTCAGGTTTGAGTTCAACGCGCAGGGTCAGCTGTCTCAAACGAGAAGCTTTGGGTCGGCGCGTCACACGGGGTGGATCGATGCGTACGGCGACACGCTGTACTACGCGGATTTGGATCGTGGGCTCGGGGCGATCTCTCTACGGCGCACGGGCAACGAGATCCTTCAGTATGCATCATCGCTGGGTGAGATCGAGTACATGGAGGATGGTCTTGTTGTCGCTATTGCGCCGCAGCGCGTGCGGATCGCGAACTATGACACCCACGGTGGGATTGGTCCGGCTGTGACCGAGCTTCCTTTTGCACCGGTGATCGACGGTGCGGATGTTGAGGATGATCGCCTGTACGTATCGCGCGGCGGGTTGCACGTGTATGACATCCATGATCCATCGAGCCCGGCCGGGCTTGGTGTGTACGATGAGCTGGGGGCCCTCGGGGATGTCAAGGTCAGGGATGGCTATGCGTACGTCACGAAGTTCGGCCTGCGCGCGATCGATGCCCGCGATCCTCAGAATATGGCGCAGGTGTTCTACGAGAACCATACCCTCGGATACTCGTGGTTGCATCTTGAGGGCGATCGGCTCTACCTTGTCTCATCATCACGCGGCACCTATGTCTATGACATTTCGGATCCAGCGATGCCTCAGCTGATCGGTGAGGTAGAGTCGATCGACTCGGCGTATCCGGTGCATATTGAAGATTCGATTCTGTATGTTGCAGCCGATGATCAGCGCATCGACGGGTACGATGTGCGCGATCCGAACTCGCCTGAGCTTGTGCTCACGCTTCATACGGGCTGTGAAGCTCAGTCGATGGATCGCTTTTCAGAGACCATCGTGGTGGATACAGACTGCGGTCTGATGGTGTTTGATCTTGCTCTGCCGCTTGGCGATCGGTTGCGATTGGCCACGCTCGGCTCGAGGCCTGCGTTGAGGCGGCCCAGGATCATCGGCGACCTGGCCTTCGTACCGGACAGCGATGATGCGATCGCCGTTGTGGATACAGCCGCGTTATGCGATGTGTGCCCCGCGGATTTCAACACCGACGGCTCGCTCAACTTCTTCGATGTCTCCACATTCCTTGAGGGATACCTGGGGCAGGACGCATCAGGCGACTGGAACGGCGACGGCGTCTGGGATTTCTTCGATGTGTCAGGGTTCTTGGGCGATTACACGCTGGGGTGTCCCTGAGCATGGGGTGTGGCTTCACACAGCAGTGTGGTGTCTGGTGTGCATTGACACAGATCTGTGTCGTGTGTGATGCGTGTTCACAATCTGCGATGTGTTGTAATTGATCCGTTCATTCGGGGTTATCGCGAGCCGATGCAATGGCCGTTGCCTGAAATGATGGGATTGATGCATGACCATTTCGTCGCCGAATGCTGAGTATTTTCCAGTACCGATCGATGCCATCCAGAGTGAGGGGCTGGGATTCGATTTGTATCTGATGTATGAGGGGTGCCAAGCCGTGCTCTATCGCAAGAGCGGGGCGAGCTACAGCATGTGCGACTGCGATGAGCTGCGCGAGAAGGGTATTACCCATTTTTATGTCCGCAATGTGCAGCACCAGCAGTTCCAGCGTGCGGTGTGCGAGCAGGCGTGCGACGCGTTCGAGGACGAGTCGGTGGTGCGTGAGAAGCGGACCCGGATCGTTCGTGATTCGTGCGGCAAGATGATCGAGAACTTCATGACCTCGAAGCGTGTCGACGGGATCAGCGAGACGCTGGGCATGATGGCCGGGAAGTTCGGCGAGTGGTGCAACAACGACAAGTCCGAGTTCAGTTATCTGCTGGATATGTCGGAGCACGATTTCTACACCACGACGCACATGGTGAACGTGGGTGTCGGGTGCACGCTGCTGGGCGCGGAGCTGCTGGGCAACGACCACGAGATGGTGCAGGTCCTGTCGCTGGGCGGGCTGATCCACGATATCGGTAAGTGCGGCGTGCCGACCGATGTGCTCAACAAGGAGGGCAAGCTCAGCGACGAGGAGTGGGGGATGATCCGCAAGCACCCGGAGCTGGGTGCTTCGATCCTGCGTGCGCAGAAGGAGGTCAGCCCTGAGATCGTTGATATGACGCTGAACCACCACGAGCGATTGGACGGCAAGGGCTACCCGAACGGGATTCGTGCGGACGAGATCAGCTTTCACGCCCGCGTCTGCTCGGTGGTCGATGTGTACGACGCCCTTTCGAGTGCGCGCCCGTACCGCGGCCCGATCGCACCGCGGGCGGTGTTGGACATGATGCGTGAGGACGTGGGCAAGGCGTTCGACGCTAAGGTGTTCGGAGCGTGGGAGCGCGTCGTCGAGCGGATGATCGAGGAGAACCCCGCGCGGGCCGCGAGCGGCACGCAGACGCCTGGCATGAAGCTCGAGGCGATGATCCCCTCCCCGATCGCGCAGAGCCGACCGGAAAACGGCTACATGACGATCCGACGCGGCGACGGCACGGGGACCAGCGCGGAGGTGGTTCAGACCACGCTGTGCGAGGTCATCCTGAGCGCGGACGTGCGTCTGGATTGCAGCGAGCAGGTCGAGCTGCAGCCCGAGGACGGGGCGGCCATGTCGGCGAAGTACCTGAGCAAACGCCTCGGGAGCCGGGGTGAGACGCAGCTGGTGTTCAAGCTGCTGACGGGGAATCAGGCGGCGTAGGCCTGATACGCTCACGACAACCGCATTCTCATTGAGTTTTCGCGTGCCGACCGATACGAGGTGCATGATCGCTGTGCTGTTGAACGCGGCGTGTTGTCATGCACCTTTGATTCGGAGGACTCATTATGCGGTTGGTCGTTCTGGTGGTGACGTGTTGTTTGTTGTGCGTTCCTTGTTCAGTGGCGGACGAGCTTGCCTGCTCTGAAGACACGCTCGTTGGGAGTGTGTACTTCGGGGATCAGCATGAGCTGCTGCTTGAAGGTATGTATGGCTACGGGGTTCATGCTCTAGACGGGCTATCGATCTTCGACATATCAGATCCGCTCCACCCTACAGAGCTCGCGAACATCCCCTTCTTCGGCGGTACTCTTCTCATACGCCATCACGATTTGCTGATCGTCGGCGACGATACTTACCTGCCTGTTCAGCTGGTCGACATCCGCGATCCCGCGAACCCGCAGGCGCTCTCAGAAATCGATATCTTCCCGGAATATGTTTGCGCTGAAGGTGACGACCTGTTGATTGTCAGTGGCGACTCCATGAGCGTGTTTGATATCTCGGACCCATCATTGCCTGTGTTCATTGATCGTATTAGATTGCCGCGATGGATGCGTCATGGTCAGTTCGATGTTGTTGATGGGCAGGTCTACGCCAATCGGGGGGGGCGGATATCTGTGTTTGAACTGCAGGACGCATTGAGTGGGAAGTACAAGGTGACAGAGTTAGTCAGCAACGCTCCTGGGGGGAGGTTTGCCCTCAAGGACGGGTTCATGTATGTGGCGGGGTACTCTCATGGCTTGTTCGTGTATGATGTACGCGATCCGCGGAATGTTGTTGAGGCGTACGTCGAAGATTCGTTCCGTGTCGATGATTTAGAGCTGGTCGGATCAACGCTGTTCCTTGCCAATGAACAGCGTGGTGTGCGAGTAGTTGATGTCACAGATCCATATCGCCTTCAGACTCTTGATGTGTTGAGCACATATCGAGATTCGAAGCGTGTTTGGGTTAATAATGGATATGTCTTTTCCTCTGGTTATAGCTACGCAGCTTCGAGCCTCGAGGTTTTTAGTACCTCTCGCATGCGACGCACAGCGCGGCGATCTTCTGTTCCATTGACGGGTCAACGCGGGGACGTTGTCGCCGATGAGTTGATCGCGTGTGTCGTGGATGGAGATGAGTTGCGTATCGTGGACATTTCGCAACCGCAGCACGCGACCCAAGCCGGCGTGTTCAGCTTTGCGGGGATGCCGGAGGACGTCGTTGATCTGTCCATGCACGCAGGGGTGTTGTACGTTGCGGGCTCAGACGAGTTGATTCGAATGATCGACATCGGAGATGCCGAGGATCCCACGCTGATCGGGAGCCTTGATGTCGGTGATCCGATTTTGGCGATGGAACTTGAGGGGGGGCACGTGTTCGTCGGGTGCGCTCACGCGGGATTGCAGATCTTTGATGTGTCATCACCAGCGCAGCCGGTTCTTGTCGGTGAGTTTCGTGGTGACGAAGGTGAGGCGCGTGTGCCTGCGCTCGATGCGAGGAATGGCCTCGTGGGTGTTGCCATTGAGGGGGTCGGCATCCATCTGCTGGACGTGCAGGTGCCGAGTTCGCCGGTGTTTCTATCAAGAACCGGGCTGCGTCGAGATGTATTGGACATCACGCTCGGAGACGGCGATGCGTACTACTGCAAGATCGTCGGGAGTACCGGTGCATTCCCAGACACGAAGCTGTACCGCTTTGACATTCAGGACACATCATCCCCGAGCATCGTTGAGCAGGTCAGGTTCGACAGCTTCTACGCAACCGAAGCGGTGGAGTTCGAGCTTCAGGGCCGCTATGGGTACCTCCGTGATGGCGATCGAGGGATCATGATCTTCGATCTCGAAGACGAGGATGACCCGCTTCGGCACGTCGGGACGTACCGCGGCGAGGGCATCTACGGGAGAGGCCGGTACAGTGTCACGGGGGACTCGCTCGTGTATTCGGGGCGGTTCCTGGAAGTGCTCGATATCCGTGACGGCATTGGGTGTAGCACGTGCCTCTCAGACTTTGATGGCGATACGGATGTCGATGCTGCTGATGTGCACGCGTACATCGAGGCGCACGCCGACCATGAGGTATACGCGGACCTGAACTTCGACGGCGAGTGGGATTACTTCGATGTGCGGGTGTACATCGAAACCGTGCGCGACGGGTGCCCGTAAGAACGATCACTTTCCGACCGGCACGCGCTCGGTGATGCTCAGGCCGAAGGCTTCGAGCTGGGGGTAGGGGGTGTTGGAGTTGGTGATGAGCTTGAGGTTGTGGATACCCAGTGCGCGGAGGATCTGCGAGCCGGTGCCGATCTCGAGCATCGCGGGCGAGATCGATTGGATGGGCTTGTCTTCCGTGTCGTGATCGAAGGGGCGGCTGAGGCGCTGCGACAGGGCGTCGCCCACGCCGTGGGGGCGGAGGTAGACGATCGCGCCTCGGCCTTCCTGCTGGATCATCCGCATCGACTCGCGGAGCAGGTGCCCGGTGGAGGTCGTGTCGTCCGAGCCCGAGCCGAGGTCGTCGAAGATGTCGCCCAGCAGGTCGCGCCGGTGCACACGGACCATGGTGGGGTCGGTGGTTTCGATGGGGATGCCCGAACGATCGAGCTTGCCGACGTCGCCGACGGTGAGCGCGAGGTGGGGCATGGGGTCGACGACGGAGCGGAACGCGACGAGGTTGAACTGGCCGTAGGGCGTCTGGATCGGCGTGCCCTCGACCGGATCGATGCGCGAGATGAGCGAGGACTCGGCGAGGCGGTGCTCGATGATCTGCTTGACGGAGCACATCTTGATGTTGTGCTCCTTGCAGAGCTTCACGAGGTCGGGCACGCGGGCCATTTCGCCGTCGTCGCGCATGATCTCGATGATGATCGCCGATGGGTGCAGCCCTGCGAGGCGGCAGAGGTCGAGCGAGCCCTCGGTCTGCCCGATGCGGACGAGCACGCCGCCGTCGCGTGAGCGGAGCGGGTTGATGTGCCCGGGCTTGACGAAGTCCTCGGGCTTGGAGTTGGGGTCGATCGCGAGCTGGATGGTCTTGGCGCGTTCCTGCGCCGAGACGCCGGTGGTGAAGCCGTGCTTGGGGTGGCCATCGATCGAGACCGTGAAGGGTGTGCCGCGCACCGAGGTGTTCACGGACGACTGCGGCTCGAGCCCGAGGCGATCGCAATCGGATTCGGTGAGCGAGAGGCACATGTACCCACGCGCGACGGAGAGCATGAAGGTGACGGCCTGCGGCGTGATGAACTGCGCGGGTAGCACGATGTCGCCCTCGTTCTCGCGATCCTCGTCGTCCGTAAGGATGACCATCCGCCCGTTGCGGAGCTCGTCGAGGATCTCGTCGATGGGGGAGAAGATGGCGTCGTCGGAGAGGGTTTGGGGCGAGGTTTCGGGCATGGGGGATGGTAGGGGAGTTCTTCTGACCTGGGTGCCACTACTCGCCGTCTTCGGCGCAGTCGTGCACTTCCGTACTCCTCAAGACACTACTGCGCGGCTGCGCCGCGAGTAGTGGCACCCAGAGAGATTGCGGCCTCCCCCGGACTTCCGGGGGAGGTGTCACGCGAAGTGTGACGGAGGGGGTCTTTGGACATTTCTTGTGTAATCGCCCCCTCCGACTCCGCCTTCGGCGGACCCGCCTCCCTCGCAGGTGCGGGGGAGGCCGCGTGCGACTGGCTATCCTTGATGCATGGATATGACACCACAGCGTTGGAACAACACCTCCGAGTACCTCGATGCCGTGTTTGGGCAGGAGGATCAGCACCTGATCGATCTCATGCCCGGGGCGATCGAGAACGGCGTGCCGAGCATCGCGGTTTCGGCGAGCGTGGGTCGGATGCTGCGGGTCTTGCTGCGGATGATCGATGCGAAAACCGTCGTCGAGGTGGGGACGCTGGCCGGGTACTCGACGACGTGGATGGCCCGCGCCCTGCCGGACGACGGCATGGTCTATGCGATCGAACCCAACGAGTTGCACGCCCGGATCGCCCGCGAGGGCTTCGAGCGGGCCGGCATCGCGCACAAGGTGACGGTGATTGAGGAGACGGGGCTCGATGCGCTCCCGCACCTGCTGAGCGATCTGGGCGATGGATCGGTGGACGCGGTGTTCCTCGATGCGATCAAGAGCGAGTACCCTGACTACTTCCCCGCGAGCAAGCGCCTGCTGCGAAAGGGCGGTTTGCTGATCGCGGACAACGCGCTGGGCGGGGGCGACTGGTGGATCGACGATCCCGATGGGCACAACCTCGATCGCGACGGCGCGGCAGCGCTGAACGACCTGATCACGCGGGATCAGGACTTCGATGCGTTCTGCGTGCCGATCCGGGAGGGTGTGGCGGTGGGGATGAAGGTGTGACGGCGTCGTTACAGTAGTACAGTTGATGCAGGTTATACTCTGTGGATGAAGTTGACACTCTCCGCAGTCATTGTGCTTTGGCTCTCTCTCATGACAAGCTCGGCGCACGCTGATGACATCAGCGTGCCGGTCTATCGGGTGGAAATCATGACACCCGGCGGTGCGCTCCCTTTTATCATGTTTGGTGATGTTGAGGGAAGTATCTTCGGGGAGGTGGGCACACCCAGTGAGTTTAAGTCATTCCTCGTCATCAAGAACGGAGAAGAACGAATCCCTGTCCGCAAGAAGCCAGAGCATACCACACGTGAAAAGTTCGGCACAGAGGATCGTGACCGTCGAGATATACTTGGACGATTCACGCGGAGAACGCGCATCACTCAAGTTGTTCCCTTTGACGCATATGGGTCGGTACTTCAGTGGTCGCACTGGTCTGGACATGACCTTCAGGAGGAACCTATTCAGCGCTATGAGGGTGCGTGGAAGAAGCAGAGGGGCGACAAGGTCTATGAGCTTCCGGTCATCGTCACACAGGTTGGTCGTGACGGAGACAAGTACACCGCGGCGCGGTTTGAACCGATGCCAAGCGGATATGGTTTAGATGCTGATGTTGAGGTCGATTTTTCGGGCCGCTGGCGCGTCGAGTTCGAGTCCTCCGACGAGCCGGCGATCGGGGTCTTCGAGGTCGATGAGAACCAGCTCGCTACGGGCACGTTCCTGACCACAACAGGCGATTACCGGTTCCTTGAAGGCCGGGTCGATGGACCGTACCTTCGTCTCTCCACCTTCGACGGCGCCCACGCCTTCCTCTTCCACGCGGAGATGCAAGGCGATGGTTCAATCAAGGGCGACTTCTGGTCCGGCAACTGGCACCACGAGAAGTGGACGGCTGTCCGCGATGACGACGCGACCCTCCCCGACGCGTTCGAGCAGACGACGATCGCCGACGAGCAGGCGCTCGCGGACGCGGTGTTCAAGGACATCTACGGCAACCCAACCCGCGTGCTCGATGCGCTCGATGAAACCAACGCCAAGGCGCGGGTGCTGGAGATCTTTGGGACGTGGTGCCCGAACTGCTCCGACGCGGGGCGTGAGTTGGTTTCGCTCAAAGAGAAGTACGGCGACGACCTGGGCATCGTCGGGCTCGCGTTCGAGGTGACGGAGGACTTCGAGCGTTCATCGCAGCAGGTCCAACGGCATCACGAGCACATCGGCAGCGACTGGGAGGTCCTCATTGCGGGTCTGAGCGATAAGGCGAAGGCCACCGAGACGCTGGGGTTCCTTGACAAGGTCCGCTCCTACCCGACGCTGATCTTCCTCAACGAGCGCAACGAGGTGCAGGCCGTGTACTCCGGGTTCTCTGGGCCGGCGACGGGCGAGGCGTACACCTCGCAACGCGAGCGGTTTGAGGCGTTGATCGAGGGGTTGATCGGGGAATGATCGTATCTGGGTGCCACTACTCGCCGTCTTCGGCGCAGTAGTGTCTTCGAGTGCGGTATAAGAGCACTACTGCGCCGCTTCGCGGCGAGTAGTGGCACCCTGACGGGGTCAGTCGCGCCACTTCTTGATGGCGACGCCGTCTTTGAACTTGACGTGGACCGATTCGCTGACGGTTTTCTTGCTGTTGCCGGCGAAGATGAGGAGCACGGCCCCGCTCTCGCCGCGTGTCTCGGTCCAGTGCCATGTCCAGGTTTCGGTGCCGTCGTCGTTGGTCTTGCGGAACGAGGGCTGGCCCATGATCTCCTCGGTCTCGGTCGTGGTGGTCTCGTTGACCTGGACACGTGAGACCGCGCCGGGCTGGACGTACGCGCCCTCGATCTTGTTCGCACGTGACGAGCTGACGAGGCACCCGGTCATGGTCATGGGTGCAAGGACAGCGGCGGCGACGAGTGCGGCGGTTCGGGTACGGTGCATGGGTTGAGCCTCTCAGTATCGTGGGTTTCGCTTCGTGAGTCAGTGTATTGGGATTCGCGGCCCCGGGTTGCAGCGGTCAGCGGCAGCGCCGGCAGCCGCACCCCGGCGGGTGCCCGTGATGATGCCCGTGGTGGTGGTGACCGTAGCGCGGCGGGGGCGGCGGCGGGCGGTGGTAGCCGTGCCTGTGCTCATGGACAGCGTATCGGATCCCGCAGCCACTCAGGGCGATGGGGAGTGCGCAGAGAATCAGCAGCAACGATTTGTTTCGGTGCTTTCGCATCGTGCGTTCCTTTCGGTATGGTTTTGTGCATGGGTACCGACCGGGGTTGGTGTGCACTGACATCAAAGCGCAGGAATGGGGCGCAGAAAAAACGCGCCGACACGGGAGGGAATGTCGGCGCGTTGTGGATGAGCCGCGGGAGTACGCAGCGTCTCATGCCTTTCGGTGCGTTGGTTCAGTGTTGGTGGGTGCCGAGCGCGACGCCGTCCTTGAAGGTGATGCTCATGCCCTTGTCTTCCCACGTCCAGGTCTCGGAGCCGTCGGCGCCGTAGCGGACCTTGGAAGGCTCACCGTACATCTTCTCGGCCTGAGTGATGGTGGTCTTGCCCTCGCTGCTGCAGCATTCCTGGGTGCTGGAGCACGCGCCGAGGGCGAGAAGGGCGGACGAGGCGGCGACGATGGCGGTGCGTGTGATCGTGCGGTTCATGGTTGATCTCCTGAATCTGCCGCGTTGGGTGTGCGGTGTGGGTTTGTTGACGCGATAATCAGTGCGTCGGCACATGATTGCCGACGCACGCAACCCTGTGGACAGGCGGTGATAACCATGAGCGAGAGCGGATCGCATAAAGCACGTTCGTACAAGGATTTTCAGGAGTTCAGGTCGGACCTGAATGACAGAATCTTAGCGCGCGGCACGACGATCACGAAGCGGTTCTTCACACTCGATACCAAGACGTACGAGCCGGGCGAGCTCGATGCGAAGACCAAGGAGCTGCTCGGGCTGTCCGCCTCGATGGTGCTGCGGTGTGACGATTGCATCGCGTACCACATCGACCAGTGCGTGCAGGCGGGCGCGAGCGACGAGGAGCTGTTCGAGACGTTCGACATCGCGCTGGTGGTTGGCGGATCGATCGTGATCCCGCACCTGCGCCGGGCGGTGGCGTTCCTCGATGAGTGCAGGGCGCAGCAGGATGGTGCGTCGTGAGCGAAGAGCAGCGCCTCGCGCTGCGTGACGGGCGCAGCGTGACCGTGCGTCACTCGCGCCAGGGCGATGCGCAGCGGGTGCACGCGTACATCTGCGCCCTCGGACGCTCGACCGACATGATCCTGACGTGCGCCGAGGATCTGCCGCCGATTGAGCGGATCCAGTCGCACATCGAGATGATCCCGAAGGGGCAGTTCTACTCGCTGGTGGCGATCGATCCGGAGACGGGCGATGTCGTGGGCAACGCGAGCTTCCGATTCGCGGTCCGCAAGAAGCTTGCGCACACGGCGGACCTGGGGATGGGCGTGCTGCCGAGTCACCAGGGCTTGGGTCTGGGAACGGCGTTGCTGACACGGGCGATCGAGGAGATGCGCGCGCACCCGACGGTCGAACGCCTGGACCTGACCGTGCTTGCCCGGAACATAACGGCTCGGCGGATGTACACGCGTGCGGGCTTCGTCGAGGAGGGCGTGAAGGTCCGCGGGCTCCGGCAGCTCGACGGCTCCTACGACGATGAGGTGATCATGGCGATGTGGGTGGGGGAGTCGTGATAATGAATGCGAACATGGAACCACGCCGTGAATCAAATCGAATGGGTCCATACTGGATTTCACTATCAATAAGGGAGAAATATGATGCGCATGACTCAGCTGATTCTCACTGCTTGTTTTCTTAGCAGCACGGCCCTCGCCGGGATTTCCGATTTTTATGTCGCTGGTGCAGATTCCCGGATCTATTCGGTGAATGGCGAGACACTTCAGGCGACCGAGATCTTTCAGATCGATAGGAATGGTCAGATCGGGATCAACGAAATCCTGTTCACCGGCGGTGATACGATGCTCGCCAATATCACCGGCCAGCTTGTCCAGTACAACATGGTGACCGGGGTGCAAACCACGATCATGACCCTGAGTGATCACTACGACTCGGGTATCCAGCAGGCGTCCGGGCTTGTGCGGACCCTCGACGATCGCCTTGGGTTCAGCGTCTTCGAGTACACGGTGCCAACCGGTACAGACAGGGCATTTGCTGCATATGACCCGTTCACAGGCGAGTATGAGGAGCTCTCCGGGTATGCCACGGACGATGTAGGGTATCTCGATGTGTATCAGGTCTCATCGACCATCATGCTCGGTCTCAACTGGTCGAGCGGTCATGTCACCGTGACCGACATCACCGATGGCTCGCAGGTCGATCGCTTCGAGCTCGATCTGGATCCTGCATCTTTCCTCGAACTTGACGGGCAGCTCTACATCCTCGATGACCGCTCGGACCTTTTCACATTCGACACCGTGACGGGTGAGACAGAGTTCTACGGCTCGATCATGGGCGTTTCGGGGGCGACGATTGGCGCCACGAGTGGTGTCGCGTTCCGTATCCCCGCGCCGGGCGTGCCGATGGTGCTCGCGATGGGCGGGCTGGTTGCGGCTCGCCGTCGGCGCGGCTGATTCACTCGGGCGTGATCCGCTCCCACGGCCCGCTGATCGCCAGCGTGTAGCCCGGGTTCTGGATATTGACGAACAGCGTTGAGCCGTCGGCGCTGAAGGTGGCGCCCGCGAACTCGGAGTTGCTCCGCGCGTTGCGTCCGATGACGTAGAGTTCGCCGTTCATGGTCACGCCGATCATGCGGGGGGGCTCGTTCTCGTCCTCGCACACGATCAGGTCGCCCCACGGCGAGAAACAGATATTGTCCGCCCGGTGCAGCACGCTCGGGTCGCGCGGCTCGATGAACAGCTCGAGCGTATCCACGCCCGATTTGGGGTCGGGCGTGATGCGCCACAGCTGCCCGTGATAGCCCTTGCCGCCGGTGGTCGCGGCGAAGTAGGCCGCGTTGTCGCCCCACCACATGCCCTCTCCCCGCGCGAAACGCGCCGCGCCGGCGTTGAACCCGCGATAACGCAGGTCATCCTTGGGCGCGTCCACCTCGTCGAGCGTGATCCACGAGCAGGTCATGGGCTCGCCGGGTTTGATGGTGTCGGCGTCCCAGTTGCGGGTGTCGAGACTCGGCGTGTGGTCCACACGAAGGGCCTGGAGCTTGCCGCCCGCGTGCAGATCGTCGGGGTCGTTGGGGACGTAGCGGTAGATGAGCCCGTCGTGGCGGTCCTCGGTCTGATAGACGATACCGGTGCGCGGGTCGGTGCAGCACGCCTCGTGCATGAAGCGCCCCATGCCGCTGATGGGCCTGGGGTCCGCGAGCGCGGGCCTGGTCGTCGCGGGGACCTCGAAGACGTAGCCGTGGTCGTGCTCGAAGCGCTCGCCCTTGACGCTGGCGGTCTCCTCGCAGGTGAGCCAGGTGTTGCGGGGGGTGATGC
Organism: Phycisphaerales bacterium; assembly: GCA_017642965.1. Classification (GTDB taxonomy): domain Bacteria; phylum Planctomycetota; class Phycisphaerae; order Phycisphaerales; family UBA1924; genus UBA1924. Next base: position 33,850 of record JAEPOJ010000002.1, on the reverse strand, counting down.
CGCCGGCGCAGTTGCGCTCGGTGCCCGCGAGCGACATCCAGTGCGCCTCAAGCTCGTGCGTCTTGGTGTTGTAGACCATGGTGGTGGTGCCGCCGCGTGACGGGCGACCGTGGCCCGGGTCGTAGAGCTTGGCCTTGTCGAAGCCGAGCAGGTCGTCCACGTGCACGAACGGGCCAGTGGTGCGGTGCCCGTCCTCGATCTCGTGGTTGCGGATCAGGACGGTGCGGTCCGGGTCAACAGAGCCGTCGTCGTTGATGTAGGGGAACGCGCCCATCGCGTCGTGCTTGCCGGGCACGCTCAGCCCGTCGTCCATCCGCTCGCCGGTGCGCGAGAAGAGCGTGTAGCTGAACCCCTCGGGCAGCGCGATGATCCCACGCGGGTCCTCAATCAGCGGCCCGAGCCCGAGGGTGGGGTCGATCCCGCCGTCGTCGGCAAGCTTGGAGAGCAGCGAGGCGGTCGAGCCCCGCGCGAGCGAGGAAGAGAGCCCGGCGAAGCCCATGGCGACGCAGCTGGAACGGCTCAGGAAATGGCGGCGGGAGATGGGGGGCATGGGGAATGGTATCGTGCGGATGCGCCCTTTCCTCGCGGTCAATCGTGGGTTTCATCGATCCGCAACAGAGCGTGTTCGGTTGACTCAGAGGATCGTCCCGCGCAGCAGCACCAGCGCCACGCCGAAGTAGATCGAGAGGCCCGAGACGTCCATGAGGGTTGCGACCAGCGGCGAGGACGAGGTCGCGGGGTCCAGGCCGACGCGGTCGAGGATGAGCGGGAACATCGAGCCGATCAGCGAGCCCCAGATCACGATCATGAACACCGCGCCGCCCACGGTCAGCGAGAGCGGCCACAGGTGCGGGGTGTCGACCATCGGGGTCATGGAGAGCAGCCACACCACGCCGCCGCCCAGCACGCCCAGCGCGAGCCCGAGCAGCAGACCGGTGAAGAGCTCCTTGTGCATGATCTTCCACCACGAGCTAAGGGTGACCTCCTCGACCGCGATAGCGCGCACCAGCAGGCTCGCGGCCTGCGTCCCGGTGTTCCCGCCCGACGCGATGATCATCGGGACGAAGAGCGCGAGCACGACGGCCTCGTTGAGCTGCTCGTCGAAGAAGCCCATGATCGAGATGGTGAAGATCTGGAGCAGGAAGAGCCCGGCGAGCCAGCCGCCGCGCTTTTTGAACATGCTCATCACGGGCGAGGTCATGTACGGCGCGTCGAGCGCTTCCATACCACCGAGCTTCTGGACGTCCTCGGTGAACTCCTCTTCCGCGACGTCGGCGATGTCGTCCACCGTCACGATGCCCACCAGCAGCCCCAGCGAATCGACCACCGGCAGGGCCGAGCGGTCGTAGCGGTTCATGATGCGGACGGCCTCTTCCTGGTCGTCGGCGGCGAACAGGGCCACGTACTCGTCGTCCATCAGTTCCTCGATCGTCGACTCGGGATCCGCGAGGATGATGTGGCGGATGTGGATGTCATCGATCAGCTTGCGCTCGTGGTCGGTCACGAAGACCCAGTTGATCGTCTCGGCGTCGTGGCCGTAGCGTCGGATGTGATCGAGCGCCCGCGCGACGGTCCAGTCCTTACGGACGCGGACGTAGTCCGGGGTCATCAGGCGTCCGACGGACTCGGGCGGGTAGCCGAGGATCGCCTGGGTGACCTTGCGGTTGGTGGGCGAGAACTGGGCGATCAGACGCGTGGAGATCTCGACGGGCAGCTCGTCGAGCAGGGCGACACGATCGTCCGGGTCCATCAACTCGACGACGCGTGCGGAACGCTCGGTGCCGAGCTCCTGGAGGAGCGACTCCTGTGCCTGCTGATTCAGCGACGCGAAGGTTTCGCCCGAGACCTCACGCGGGAGGACCCGGAAGGCCACCACCCCGGATTCGGGTGGCAGGGTCTCGATCATGTCCGCGATATCTTCGGGCTCCATGACCCCGAGCGCATCGCGGAGCTCACGGTACGAGCGTTCGTCGATGAGACGCTGGAGTTCGGGCTCGAGCAGATGCGTGAAGGTGGTCGGCACGGAGAATGGTATACCCGGACGTACACACAAAGATGAGTAGGTGGTCCTCCCTACGCGAAGGTCCGCGCAGGAATCAAACCGGCTGTATAGACGCTACAAACGTGTTCCGGCGCGATCTGGTTGGCTGCTTCGTTGGATTCACGACTGGTTTGATCCGAAATCAACATCGGGACGAGGGACCTGATCGAGAGGGAGCGAACCCACATGAAGCGGACCTTGGATAACCGGGCATTCTCACGATTCGAGATCGGGCTCTGCGTCATCGTGCTTGGCACGCTCGCGGTGGTGGCCCTGCCTCACTTCGTGCGGGCGGAGTCGGACACCCGGATCTCGGCGTGTGCCAACCAGCTTGAGCGTCTCAGCCAGGCCTTCTCCTACTTCCAGGCGACCAACGGCTACTGGCCGCCGGACACGGTGGTCGGCAAGCTCCCGCCCGAGATGCGCTCGATGCTCAAGAGCGAGAACCCGTTCGAGGGCGAGACCCCCATCGGCGGGCAGTACGACTACGAGAATAAGAAAGACCTCGGCGCGATCTGCATCGTGATCCGCGGCTCCGACTTCATCGAGCCCCCGACCATCGAAGATGCCGAGGCCCTCGACACGTATATCGACGATGGCAATCTGCGTAGCGGCAACTTCCGGGCCGTCGAGGGCGGGTACGCGTACGCGTTCGATCGAAAATAAACCATGCTGGCTCCCCCGCAGGTGTGGGGGAGGATGCGGACGGCCTACATCTTCAGCGAATCAAAGCCCGTGAGCCCGACCGGCTCCTTCGTATAGAACGGCTCGCCGGCTTCGGTGCCGATGCGTGACCCAAAGTACTTCGCCCCGGCCTCGATCCACTCGAGGGCCTTGCGGTTCTTCTGCGGCTGGACGAACTGCGTGTCGTACGCGCGGATGGAACGCATCTTCTGCTCCAGCACCCCGGAGATATCGAAGACGAACTTCGGGTCCGCCACCCAGCGCAGGTGCGTCGCGTAGTAATAGAACAGCCACTTGGGATAGAGCGTCGGGCCGAGCTCCTTCTGCTCGCCCGTCCACGCGTCTACAGGAGCCGGCATCTCGATTTTGCTGAGCTTGGCGTCGAAGCGTGCATCCTCGACGCAGCGCGTCACGGCCCGGTGGTCGGGGTGCGCGTCCTCGGGGTAGGTGACGAAGATGATCTGCGCCTGCCAGGCGCGGATGACCCCCGCGAGGGCGTGGCGGTTCTCGATCGTGTGCTCGACGAACCGGTTGGGCAGGTCGAGCAGCCAGCGCTCCACGCGCCCGGTCGCGCCTTCCCTGAGGATCTCCAGTGCGTCAGCGGCTTCCTTCGCGCGTGTCTCTACGGAGCCCAGCGGCGTGGGCTCGCCGTTGGTCACATCGAGCAGCAGCACATCGTGCCCCTGCTGCGCGAGCTTGATGATCGTGCCGCCCATCCCGAGTTCCTGATCATCCGGGTGGGGGCCGACGACGAGTATGCGTGCCATGTGTCGGGCTCCGGCTCAGTCGAACTTGTTCTGCACCACGACGAGCCCGTAGAGCAGGGGGTTGCCGTTGCCGTCGGGGACTTCGATCTGGGCGAGGACCACAGGCGCGGGCTCGCGCTGGGCGAAGAACCCGCCGGCCTTGTAGGTGTCGCCGAACTCGTCCACGAAGCTGCGAAGGTCCAGCTCGCTCGTCTCGCCCGATGGGACGCTTGGCAGCGGGGCCGAGAAGCGTTTATTGAGCCACATCGTGCTCTCGGGGATGTCTTCGGTGGTGGTGTTGGTGAAGCGGAGAGTCGTCACGTCGCGGAAGACCTGGATATTCAGCACGCCGCCCATCGGGGCGTCCTCGGGGTAGGCGGGGCCCGGCTCGGCCGTCAGCTTCTCGTTGAAGAGCTGGCACCCGCCCGCCGTGAGGGCGATCGGGGATGCAAAGAGGGCGGCGGAGAGGGCAAAGCCCACGCGTCGGATTGTGGCGTTGTGCGTCTTCACACACCTATCGTCCCATGTATGGGCTGTCAAAGCAACTCATCCAGCCAGAATGCCACGGGGCCGAGCTTCGCGATCGCCGAGGGGGCGCAAGAGATCGACCCCCGCGCGGTCGCCGCGGACCTCGTTGATCGCTTCGGCCCGGGCGGGATGGACCCGCGGGTCAAGCAGCACATCCCCGCGTTCGATGCGCCGTTCTTCCAGGCCGGGCTCGCGGGGTATTCCGATGCCGCGATGCGGATCATCGCCCGACGCCACGGCTGCCCGATATGCGTCACCGAGGCGCTGCTGGACCGCACTCTGCTCGATGGCGGCAAGGGCTTCGCCAAGGCCGATCTGGGCGAGATCCACGACAACGTGCCCGGCGGCGACGAGGATCATCCATTGATCGGGCAGATCATGGGCTCCGACCCCGCCGAGATGGCCGCCGCCGCGATCAAGATGATCGAGCAGGGGAAGCTGCGATCGAACAAGGAGTATCGCAAGCTCGCGGAGAAAGAGCCATCGGCCATCAGGCATCAGCCATCAGGGGAAGAGGGCAAGGCAGACGGGCTGATGGCTGATGGCCGATCCCCGATGGCTTCTCCCCTCGGCTTCTCCGCCATCGATGTCAACCTCGCGTGCCCCGTGAAGAAGATATCCAAGAAATCGCGCGGCGGGCACTGGCTCCGCGAGCCAGAGGGCGCGATCGAGATCCTCAGGGCGGTACGCGACGCCGTGCCGGAGTCGATCCCCGTCACGGTGAAGATGCGCCGCAGCTTCGACGACACGGAGGAGATGCGCCAGAACTTCCTGTACCTCTTCGACGCGGCCTACGACCTGGGGTGCGCATGGGTCGTCGTCCACGGGCGCACGGTCGAGCAGAAATATGTCGGCCCCTCGCGATGGGACCCGCTCAAGGCGCTCGTTGATCGCAACCCCGAACGCATCATCATGGGCTCGGGCGATGTGTGGGATGTGAACCAGATCTTCCGCATGATCGGGTATACCGGACTTGCAGGCGTGAGCGTGGCGCGCGGGTGCATCGGGAACCCGTGGATCTTCCGTCAGGCGCGGGATCTGCTCGAGGGGCGCGAGCCGCGTGATCCGACGATTCAAGAGCAGCGGGCGGTGCTCGAGCAGCACTTCGAGCTCGCGCTGGCGGTGAACAAGAACTATCGCGACCCGGAGCTGCACACTGCGAAGAACATGCGCAAGTTCGGGATCAAGTTCGCGGCCCACCATCCGCAGGCACAGGAGGTGAAGAAGAGCTTCATCTATGTGAAGTCGCTGGATGATTGGCGGGTGGCGCTGGATGAGTGGTATGTCTGATTCGCAGCTACGAAACGAGGCAGGGCGTACCAGCTTTGATTCCTATCAAGATCTTGCCAAGTTCTGCAAAAGGATCAATCAGGGTTGGTACCGGTGTCAGGCCCTCGCTGGCAGTGCTCACAAGCTGCCGAGGCAGGACCGAATGAAGGCGTGCAATGCTGGCATCACCGCGGCGAACACCGAGACAGATGAGTATCGGAAGCAGGCCGTACAGGTCTGGGTGGTTGAGGCGATGTATGAGTGTGGGTTCACGCATGATGCCGACCTGCTCATAAATCAGCTGATCATAAGCTCGGACAGGATTATCCCGAGCAACTCGCAAGGGTACATGCTGGAGCTGCTTTTCGAGCGCTGCAAGCCCGATCGCGAGGATCACCGCATGGCGATTATGACGAAGCTGGTTTCACTGCTCGAAAGCAAAGGTGGCTGGCGTGTTGAGCGGGCGATCATCTCCTGTGCGAGCTACTTTCACCGCCATGTGTACACAGTCTACATCGAAGAACTCATGAGCCGTTGCACGAATGAACGACTGAAGCGCAGAATCATGAAAGATCACGAGAGGGTCCTGGCATGACCGACACCCAATACACCCAACCCCTCCCCAACGACCTCATCGCCGTCTGGTTGGGTGTATTCGAGCGACAGAAAGACTTTGGCGAGCACGCGTTCAATCAGCTCGCCGACGAGCAGTTCTTCACGATCCTCGCGCCGGGGCTCAACTCGTGCGCGATCATTGCGAATCACATCGCGGGCAACCTGATCTCACGATTCACGGACTTCCTCACCACCGATGGCGAGAAGCCCGACCGCGATCGAGACTCGGAGTTCAACGCGCCGCAGACGCACACGCCCGAAGTCCGCGCCCAGATCGTGCAGCGTTGGGAGCGGGGGTGGGGTGTGTTGTTCGACACGCTCGGGTCGTTGACGATGGAGGACATCGGGAAAGTGGTGACAATCCGATCGGTGCCGCACCCGGTCCACGCGGCCATGGCGCGGGCGATGGACCATTACAGCTTCCACATCGGGCAGATCAACATCATCGCCCGCCAGCTCGTGGGCACCGAGAACTGGCAGTGGTTCACCCTGCCGCCCGGCGGAACGAAGGCGTTCAACGCGAAGCTCATGGGCAACGGCTAGTTCTTGGGCGATTCGATCACGATCGTGATCGGGCCGTCGTTGATCAGCTCGACACGCATGTCCGCGCCGAACACGCCGCGTTGGACTTCGAGGCCCTCGGCTGCGATCAGTTCGCACACCCGCTCGAACATCGCCCCGGCTTCCGGCGGCTTCATCGCGCCCATGAAGTCCGGGCGTCGCCCCTTCTGGGCCGTCCCCGCGACGGTGAAGTTCGGCACGACCAGCGCCTGCCCCGGCGGGGTGCAGTCGAGCGCCCCGAGGTTCATCTTGCCGTCGGCGTCCTCGAAGATCCGCATGTGCGCGAGCTTCGACGCCATCCACGCGGCGTCCTTCTGCGTGTCATCCGCCGCGACGCCGAGCAGCACCACCAGCCCCGCGTCGATGTGCGTGTGGGCCGAGCGTGCGCCGGACGCATCGACGAGGTGCAGCGTCGCGGACTCGACGCGTTGGATCACCGCGCGCATGCGCACCCGTTCCCGCACCCGCCGGGCCGTTTGTGCTCGGGGTGCGTGAAGAAGAAGTTGTTGCCGTAGTTCGGCTTGTCGTCCGGGTCGGCCTGGTGCTTCGCGTAGTCGAACTCGCCGATGGGGATCAGGCGACCGCCGGCGAAGCACTGCCCGCGGTAGCCGAGCTCGCGGAAGATCGCCCAGAGCTCGCCGACCGGGTCCGCGTCGTCTTCGGCGTGCCTCTTTTCGCACTCGACGAGCACGGTGGGGGTGAAGCGCCGGAGCACCTCGGACCCGCTGCGGAAGATCTCACGCTCGGCACCCTCCGTGTCGCACTTGATCAGGTCGATGCGATCGAGCGCGTGCTCGGACGCGATGGACCCGAGCGTGAAGCACGGCACATCCACATCGCGGATGACGATGCCGTCCTCCGCCTCGAGCTCACGGATGGAGGCGCCGTGCGAGGGCCCCTCGCCGGGGATGTGGAGGGTGATGGTCCCGGGGGTGGAGCCGACGGCCCCGTGCAGGACGGTGATGTCGCGTGAAGAGGCGTAGAGCGAACGGAGCTTGTCGGCCAGGTCCGGCTGGGGCTCGATGGCGATCAGGCGCCCGCCCGGGCGTGCCCACTTGCTCATCCAGTAGGTGTACGCGCCCTTGTGGGCCCCGATATCGAGCACGGTGCACCCCGGGCTCAGCGCCGCGCGGATCGCCCCGAGCTCGGCCGGGTCGTGTCGGTTTCGATAGCGGTGGGCACGCTGGATGAGCCGGAGCTTCTGGATCATGCCCAAGTGTAGTGTGCCGGGATGGTCCTTGCGTGGATGATCTCGTGTCTGGTAGAGTGTGGTGCCCTTACGACTGGAGGACGGACGATGCCCATCTGGATGCTCATCTCATTGATCGTGATCGGTGCCCTTGTCATCGGGGTGCTGCTGCTCATGATCGCGACCTTCATGAGCATGAAGACCAAGCGTGAGACGGGCACGATGCGGGGCAAGCGGAAGTCGAAGCGGACCCCGGACAAGAAGAACAACAAATCTCGCCCGCACAAGAGCCGCTGAGGCCATTACGCCGAGCGGGCCGGCGGGTCCTCGGGCTTGTTCTTGTCTGTGCCCTTGGCCGAGCCGCCGGTGTCCTTGCTCTTGGTGGGTTCCTTGGCTTTGGGCTCGTCGTCCTCGCGTCCCTGATCGCTCGTGTACTTGATCCGCCCGTGGTAGATGCTGGCGACGGACTTGGAGATCGATTCGCAGATCGCGCTGAGCTCGCGGAAGGTCAGGTCGCACTCGTCGAACTGCCCGTCCATGAGGCGCTTGTTCGCGAGCGATCGCACCAGCGCGTCGATGCGCGCGGGGGTCGGGTCCGAGAGCGAGCGGGTCGCGCTCTCGATGGCGTCGGCGAGCATCACGATCGCGACTTCCTTCGTCTGAGGCTTCGGCCCCGGGTAGCGGTAGTCGACCTCGTCGGGCAGCTGCTCGGCCTGCTCCTGCAGGATCTGCTCCGCGGTCCGCTCTTCGTCGGCCTGGGCCGCCTGCTCGCGGGCGCGCCGGTAGAAGTACTCCACGAGCGTGGTGCCGTGGTGCGCCTCGATGAAGTGGTGCAGGGCCTTGGGCAGCCCGTGCTCGCGGGCCATCTCCATGCCGTCCTTGACGTGCCCGACGATGATGAGCAGCGACATGGCGGGGGTGAGCTTGTCGTGCTTGTTGGGCCCGCCGGACTGGTTCTCGATGAAATAGCCGGGCTTGTTCATCTTCCCGATGTCGTGATACAGGCAGCCGACATACGTTAGCAGGGCATCCGCGCCCACCGACTCCGCGGCGTTCTCCGCGATCGAGGCGACGTTGAGCGAGTGGTTGTACGTTCCAGGCGCCCGCTGCTGGAGCTCTTTGAGGATCGGCTGCTTGGGGTCACGCAGCTCGATTAGCGTCATGCCAGTCGTGATATCGAAGGCCCGCTCGATGAACGGCAGCGTGAACAGGGCGATCCCGCCGACGAACAGCCCAGAGATGCCCGCCTGAGCGCTGGCGCTGAGCAGGGAGGTGATGTATTCGGATCGCTCCACGCCGATGCTCGGCAGCTCGATCAGCTGATCCAGCGCCGTCACCACGAAGAGCAGCACCGCGATCACGATCGACATGCGGATGAGCGCCCGCCGTTCGCGCAGCTCACCCAGCTGCGCGATCGCGCTGGCGACACCGACGAGCACGATGGCCAGCAGGCCCATGTGCGCCCCGATGGCGACCATGACGATCAGCGTGGCCACGCCGGTGATGGCGAGCCCCGCCCGCTGGTCGTAGGCGATGGAGATCAGCACCGCGATGAGCACCATGGGCGTGATCGTCGCGAGCCAGATCATGCGTGGATCGAGCGTGCCGGCGATGCTCGCGATCACGATCGCCGAGGTCACGAGCAGGGTCATCCAGCCGATGCGGGCGGGCTTGGAGAGGATCTTGGGGACGTAGCGGGCGATGTAGCCGCCCAGCAGCATGGCCAGCAGCGCAATCGAGCCGTACACGCCGATGGCGCGAACGAGCAGGCGTGCGTAGGAGCCCTTGGTTTCGTGGTAGCGTGCGTTCTCCTCGCGTGCGAGCTCGAAGCTCGCCTGGTCGAGGACCTCGCCGCGTGAGTAGAGTCGCTGCCCGATGGTGATGGTGCGCCGGACCGGGAGCACACGGGCGGCGGCCTTGTCCATCTCGGTGTTGGTCGCGGTGCTGTCGAAGACGAAGGTCGCCCGGGGTGTCTTGAGCAGGCGCTTCTCGACGAGCTCGCCGCTCTGGTCGTCGAAGCCGGCGATCCGAACGATGCGGCTGATCTCGGCGATGAGCTGATCCGACTTGTCGATGTTGATCGCGTCGTCGCGGCTGATAAGCACCGAAGGAATGGTGCTGTCGCTCTCGTCGCCCGTCTGCGGCAGCGCGTAACGCAGCTCGATCTGCGTGTTCTGCCCCTCCTGCGTCGCGATCTGCCAGTTCGATCGTGTCAGCAGCGGACGCCGGCGGAGGATGCGGATCAGCTGGAGCACGTTGTCGTTCCACTGCGAGCTCAGCTGCTCGTCATTCCCAACGGCCTTGATGGAGCCGAAGAGGCCCTGATCGAGCGAGAAGCGCTCGCGGATCTCGCGTGCCACCTCATCGAGGTTCTCGATGCCCGCGAGCGTGCGGGGCAGGTTGCTCAGGTCCGCGCGGAGCTCCTCGAACGCGGTGATGTCCGCGCTGAACACACGCGGGACGTTCATGCGGGCGGCGGTCCGCTGCGTCTGCGTCAGCTGCTGGTCCTGCGTGTTGAACTCGACCCGCGAGATGCGTGTCTCGCGCATGATCTGCCCGACCTCGACCTGCAGCTGGCTCAGGGCCCACATCGTGACCGTGCCGACCACGAGCACGAACCCGAGAAACGCGAGCACGCCCCAGAACAGCTTGGGGTCCGCGATCCAGTCGGAGAGACGCTGCTTGAGTGTCCGCTCACGGATCTGCACAACGACCCGGCGCGTGGATTTCCCGTTCGTCCGCGAGGCGCTCTTGGTGCCCGGTCGGTTCACGGGCTTGGTGCTGGGTTTGGATCCGTCTTTACCCATAAGGAGGCGGCGTTACCGCGGTCCGTCATTCTATCAGGCGATGGTTGAGGAAGGAGACAAGAAGGCGCCGAACGGTGACTGATCACTTCTTCGACCCGATCCGTGCCCTCCTGAGGCGCACCACGCCAGTTCGGGGCGTGATTCCACGCCCCAGCGGGGTGTTTGAGGTCCGCACGGTGTTATCAGGGGGTTTCTTCGCCCGCGTCGCCGGAACGTGGCGAACTGGTGTCTTCAGGCTTGGGGACGCACCGGGGCAGCCCGATAGTGAAGCTCGTCCCGCTCTGGTAGACGCTCTCGAGCGTGACGTTGCCGCCGAGACGGCGGGCGGCGTGCTTGACGATGGCGAGCCCGAGCCCCGTGCCCCGCTTGGCCGCGGAGCCGCTGCGGGCCTCATCGACCTGATAGAAGCGCTCGAAGACCCGCTTCTGATGCTCCAGCGGGATGCCCACGCCCTTGTCTCGCACGCTGATGACCAGGCCGTCGTGCTCTGCGCTCAGGGTATCGGGCGGCGTGGCGGTCCGATCGATCGGCACGCGTTCAACGCCCGCGATCACGCGCACGGCGGTTCCCTCGTGCGCGAACTTGATCGCGTTGCTCACGAGGTTCCGCAGCATGAGCTTGAGCAGCGACGGGTCGCTGTGGATCAGGCCGATCGGTTGTTCCATCTCGAAGCGGAGTCGGAGCTCGCGACGCTGCGCCCCGGGCGCAAACTCGGCGAAGACCGAGTCAACCAGCGAAGCGAGGTCCACCTCGCGGATGTCGACCGGCAGGTCCTCGGCTTCGATCTTGGAGAGATCCAGCAGGTCCTGCGCGAGCAGCTCGAGGCGCGACGCGTTGCTCGCGATCATCTCGATGAGACGCGAGAGCATCCGCGGGTCATCGCGGGCAGGGCCCATCAGTGTTTCCGCGGCTCCCTTGATCGAGGCGATCGGGGTTCGCAGTTCGTGGCTCGCATTGGCGGCGAAATCCGCCTTGAGCGTCATCGCTCTCGAGAGCTCGGTGATGTCGCGGAACGTGAGCACCGCACCGCCCGAGACCGGGACCGGGTCTGCCGAGACATCGAAATCGTGCATCTGCCCGCTGAGCGGGATCGAGGCCCGCGCGTGGCCCTGCTCGCCCGCTCGCGCGAGCGATTCGAGCTCGTGGAGCACCTCCTGCGTGAAGAGCTCGTCGAACCGGCGCCCGATCATGGCGGGCCTGACGCCGAGCACGGCACCGGCCCTCGCGTTGGCCTTGCTCACCACGCCGTCCACGTCGGTCACAACGATCGGGATGTCGGCGGCATCGATCACGCTGCGCCGCAGCTGCGAGAGCCGCTTTTCGTGGTCCAGCACTTCCCGCTGCTCGATGAGCTCACGCCGAGCACGCCGGAGGGTCCGCTGCTCTCGGATGGCGAGAAACGGGATCAGCAGTGTGCCCAGCGCGGCCACGACGAGGAAGACCGGGAGCAGCGTCCCGAGCACGATCGAGCCAAGCACGATCGTGAAGACGGTCCACCACATCTCGCGTGGGCGCACTGGTTCCGGGCGATCAGTCATCGTCGCATCTTATCTTGTCTGCGCGATTCACACCGAAAAGGGTGATCTGACCGGGGGCTTCAGGCATTCTGCTCGACGGTCTGCGGTGCGTCCGCGCGGTAGCCCACGCCACGCACCGTAGAAATCATCGACGAGTAGGGGGTGATCTTCTTTCGGAGCGCGGTGACGTGGACGTCGATGGTCCGCTCGGTGACGGTGACGCCGGGCCCGATGGCGCTGGAGATCAGTGCCGGGCGGGTCATGACCTTGCCCTCGTTGGCGAAGAGGGTGGAAAGCAGGCGGAACTCGGTGATCGTGAGGGAGACGGGCGTGCCGTCGACGCTGACCTGGTGCTCATCGAGATCGATGCTGACCGCGCCGAGGGTGAGGACGGAATCCCGGCCGCTCGCGCTGGTCCCGCCTGTTCTGCGGGCCATGGCGTCGATCCGTGCCATCAGCACCTGCATGGAGAACGGCTTGGTGATGTAGTCGTCGGCACCGGCGCCGAGCCCCTCGATCTCGTGGGCCTCTTCGGTCTTCGCGGTCAGCATGATGATGGGGACGGACGCGGTTTCTGTGCGGGAACGCAGACGGCGGGCGACCTCGATCCCGTTGAGCTCGGGCATCATCACATCCAGCACGATCAGGTCGGGCTGTCGGGATTTGGCCTGATCGATCGCCTCGGCACCGTTGCACGCGGTCAGGACCGTGTGCCCCTGCTGCTGAAGGTTGTAGGCGATGAGCTCGACGAGATCGGGCTCGTCATCCACCACGAGAACCGTGAGCGGGACAGTCTTGAGTTGGGTGCTCTTGGGGGACATCGCACTGTTCTCCAGCAGATTCATGAAGATCGATCGCCCGATGGCTGAAGCAAGGACCGCGCCGGTTTCGGACCCGATGATCGTATTCACATCCCTCTCGATCCAAACCAAGCCCTGTGAACAGTTTACAGAATCTAAATAAAAGACCAAGGCAGACCCCCGACAGTTTTGTGAGATTCACACGACTATGCCGACACAATGGGTAATCGCGGTCGTAGGACGAATCGGCTCGCTCCTGCATGAGCGCGTCGGACGCGATCGCTACAATCGAGCCGTGTGAGGCTCGCGGACGTGTCTCTCACATGGGTTCGGACGGGCAGGAAGTGCGGCAATGAGCAAGCGTTGTGTGTGTATCGCGGGATTGATCGGCGGGGTGGCCACGCAGGGGGCGGCTGGCACCGGTCTCGATTTCGCCCGGGATGAGGCCTCACGCCTCCGATACAGCCAGCCCGAGCAGGACCCGGCGTGGTACGTCGAGCGATCAGACAACAGCTCGCTCCGCCTCAGCGTACTCACCCAGGCACGCTACATGTACACCGTCCGCCAGTCCGGGTTTACGGCCACCAATGACATCCAGACGCATGGCTTCTCCATGCCCAGGACCCGGATCGCCCTCGACGGCAACATCGTGTCCTCACAGTTCAACTACCGGATCAGCTTCGATGCCGGCGACGCCGAGCTCTCACGCGGGAACAACGGCGGCGGGTTCCTCGCTGGTTCGACCGGCACGCCTCGCTTGCTGGACGCATACGCGCAGTACAACTTCACCGGCAAGCGGGAGGGCTACTACCTCAAGGCGGGGCAGTTCCAGTCAATCGTGAACGCGGAGGAAGCGATCGATTCGGCGCATCAGCTCGCGATCGACCGCTCCATGATCTCCGAGATCTTCGGCCCGGGCTACACGCAGGGCATCGCGCTCGGGCGCGTGCTCGACAACTACGCGTGGGAGATCTCGGTCAACGACGGCGGGCGCAACTTCCTGCTCCGCGAGTCCGACAACACGAGCTTCACCGATCAGGACGCCCGAGACCTGGGTGTTTCGGGACGCTTCGACTGGAAGCTCAAGGGCGATTGGGACCAGTTCAGCGACTTCACGAGCTGGCGGGGTTCGAACGAGGCCGCCAAGATCGGGGCAGGGTTCCTCTACCAGTTCGCAGGGCAGTTCAACCCGGGCACCAACCTGAACCCGCTCTTCCCGACCGGGATCGATTCGGGCCAGTACTGGACATGGACCGTTGATTATCAGTACGAGGACGACGGCTGGAACTTCTTCGCCGCGTACACGGGGACCTGGGTCGATTTCGAGTTCATCGACGGCGGGCCGCTGACCACGCTCGGGTTCCAGAACAACGCCATCCTCCTGCAGGGCGGCTGGTTCATCACCGAGAACATGGAGTGGTACACCCGCTTCGAGACGTTCTGGATCGATAAACAGTTCCGCAACGCGTTCGGGCTGCCCAACGGCTACATCCACCGGATCGCCACGATGGGCGTGACGCGTTACCTGCTCCCTGAGAGCCACGCCGCGAAACTCTCCGCGGACGTCAGCTTCTCCTTCGATTCGCTCACGGTGCTGTCCGTGGGGAGCGTGAGCGTGACGCTGCCGGATGCGTCGGTGACGGGTTTTCAGGGACTTACGGACGAAGAGCTCGTTTTCCGCCTGCAACTCCAGCTGGCTTTCTGAGCGGCCCAGGCTCGTTTGGCGCTCCTGAGCGGCATAATTGCGGGTATAGTGCAAAAATTCTCGTTCAACGGACAAAGTCATCTTGTTTCTTTGCTACAGTACCGGACCACTGCCGATAAGCTGTTGGTGCTCACAAACCGTTAGAGCGACAGCGAATCATACATACTGGTGTTCAGCCTTCTATAGAAGAGGAGTCGCACAATGCAGAACACATTCAACGTCACCGGAACCGCGCTCATCCTTGCCGCGATCAGCGGGACCGCTCTGGGACAGGAAGGGCTGGATCTCGATCGCGCCTACGCGTCGCAGCTCCGCTCGGACGCGGAAACCCGCTCGAGCCTGCTGGGCAATACCAACAGCGCGAACGTGAACATCGAGGTGATGACCCAGTTCCGCTACATGTACAACTCGCGTGACGAGCTCACCCCCGGCGCGCTGGGCGACGACGACACCACCATGGGCTTCGATACACCCCGCACGCAGGTCCGCCTGAGCGGCAGCGTGACCGATGACATCTCGGCGCTCGTGGTCTTTGACTTCGGTGCTGCCGAGAACGGCACGGCTCAGGGCACCGCGAACCTGCTGGTTGCGCAGGGTGCGTGGTCGCTCAATGACAACTGGGCGATGCTCTTCGGCCAGTGGCACAACCCGGTCATGGGTTCTGAGAACTTCGCGCCCGAGCACACCCTCGCGGTCGACAAGTCGTTCACCAACGAGTTCTTCCAGGTCGGGTACACCCAGGGTGTCGCGTTCGCGTACTCTGGTGACCAGTTCAAGTTTGTCGGTGCCTTCTCTGACGGTGCGGAGTACATCACCAACTACAGCAGCGTGTCCAACTCGGCGTTTAATGCCGCGGGCGAGAACGATTTCGGCATCACGGGCCGCTTCGACTGGCTCATCGAGGGCACTTGGGATCAGTTCGCTGATGCGACAAGCTGGCGTGGCTCGAACTACGGCGTGAAGATCGGTGCCGGTGCCCACTGGCAGACTCAGGGTGACACCAATGACTCGGGCGCGGGCTCTGGCAGCTTGCCCGCTGGTCACGACTCCACCGAGGTGACCTTCTGGACAGTCGATGCGCAGGTCGAAGGCGACGGCTGGAACGCGTTTGCGCAGTATGTCGGCCATGATGTTGACATCGAGGCAACAACGAACCTGAACTACACCAACCACGGCTTCATCGCTCAGGGTGGTGTGTTTGTCTCGGATCAGGTCGAGCTCTTCGGTCGCTACGACGTGGTGATGCTCGACGACGTGCTCGTGCTCGCCGGCACGAGCGACAACTACCAGAGCATCACCGCGGGCATGAACTACTACTTCGTGCCCGAGTCACACGCGGCGAAGTTCACCCTCGACGCCGTGTTCGCGATCGACGAGAGCGTGAACATGGATCTGATTTTCGGCGGCGCGGGCAGCAACGACCCGAGCGCCACGGGGCTCCTGGGGCTCTCGGATTCCGAGTTCCTGCTCCGTGGGCAGCTGACGCTGGTGTTCTGAGTGAGCAAAATCCCCCATCAGAGGGGGTGATTTGCAGAATCTGAACAATTTGAGCACGGTAAGTTGGTGCTTACTTGACTACCGGCGAGAGCCCCTCATAGGGTTCTCGCCGGCTGTTTTTTGCGCCTTGAGGAGGAAAATCCGTCCGATAGGTGGAAAATAGTAAGGGCAAACATTGTTGTTTGTACTGACAAACGCCGATGTACTGCTCATGGATCGGTCATGAACCGATTCTGAACAATGTGCTCTCGGGAGTTGGAGACCCCAGAGCGGAACACGTCACGAACGGTCGTGGGTAATCAAAGGAACCCCGGCCAATCAAGAGTTGGAAGTCATCCGGAGATTGACACCATGAATAACAGCGCTCAAATCACTGCTGCCGCACTCATCGCCGCGGCGACCACCGCTGCAAGCGCAGGCTCGCTCGAGCTCGACCGCAGCTACGCATCCGAGCTCAAGGCCGACGCGGGTGCCCGCTCGGTCCTGAACCAGGGCAACCTCGGGAACGTTGAAGTTTCCGTCGGCGTCCAGTTCGGTTACAGCTACAACAGCCGCGACGGCGCCGCACTCGGTGACGACGACGTCACCCTCGGCTTCCAGTTCTCGGAAGCAACCGTCGCAGTTGAAGGTGACATCACCGACAACATGCGCGGCCGCCTGAGCTTCGACTTCGGTCCCGATGACGGCGTTTCTGGCGCCGCCGGCGTGAACCTCGAAGACGCGTACGCTGACTGGAACGTCAACGACAGCTTCGACCTCCGCATCGGTCAGTTCATCCCCGCGTTCTCCTCGGAAGCTTCGACCTCGACCTTCCACACCGTGAACGCCTACCGCTCGGTCACCCACGAGTTCCTCGGCACCCCGTCGTGGACGCAGGGTATCCAGGCAACCTGGGGTGGCGACACCTGGGACTTCAGCGTTGGTTTCAACGACGGCCCCGGCACCTGGTCGACCGCATTCAACAGCTCCAGCGAAGCTGACTTCGCGTTCAACGCACGCTTTGACCTCTACAGCGATTCCAACAAGGATCGCTTCGCGGATCAGGGCTCGTGGCGCGGCTCGGACGCCGGCTGGCGTCTCGGTGCTGGTGCGATCTACGCCACCTACGGCGAGACCAACCCCTCGGCAACCACCGCTGAGGCCGACGTCCTCTGGTTCACCCTCGACGGTGCATACGAAGGCGACGGCTGGGCTGTCTGGGCAGCGTTCTACGGCACCGACGTCGATCCCGACACCGGTACCGATCACTCGAACTACGGCTTCGAAGTCGCTGGTTCGGTCTTCTTCAGCGACCAGTGGGAAGGCTTCGCACGCTGGGACTGCCTGCTCCTCGACGACGACGCGGGTGCTGGCCAGACCTCGGGTGAGGACACCTTCAACTTCGTCTCGCTCGGTGCGAACTACTACTTCGTGCCCGAGAGCCACGCGGCCAAGCTGACCCTCGAGGTCGGTGTCTCGCTCGACGAGACCGCGGACATCACCAACACCGCTGGCGACACCGGCGTCACCCCGATCGGCAGCCCCGGTTCGTCCGGCTTCCTGACCGACGCTGCGGGTGAGGACGGCCAGTTCATGGTCTCCGCGATCATGCAGTGGATGTTCTAATCTGGATTGCCTGATCCCTCGGGATCGGCACCCACACAACCTCAGTTGTGAATCGCACCCGCCAACCGCATGGTTGGCGGGTGTTCATTTTTGCGAGCTCATCGAGTGCGCTGAGGGTTTCTACCGGCGCAAGGAAGTGTTAGGGAGAAGCCGCCAAACTGTTAAGTTTGTGTGAACCAACTTGCGCACAGGTGAGGTTTGAACCGAAAAGGCTAGTATGCACCATATGTACCGGGATCGAGTGGATTCCGGGCATTCACTCCTTTGATCAAGGGAACTGAAAGACATGAACACCAAGCTCACAGCACTGGCGGCCGCAGTCGCCGCTTCGGCCGGCCTCGCTCAGGCGGGTTCGGATCTCTCGCTCGCACGCTCCTACGAGCTCACCAACGACGCTTCGCAGTACGACTCGCTCCTGAGCAGCAGCAACGTTGCGAACATCAAGGTCTCGGCCCAGGTTCAGGCACGCTACCAGGTCAACCTGCGTGACGACGCCAGCACCACCCTCGCGAACCCCGATGACGACACCACCATCGGCTTCTCGATCCGTCGTGCGAAGGTCGCTGTCTCGGGCGACATCACCGACAACATGAAGGGCTACCTGAGCATGGCGTTCAGCCGCAGCAGCGGTGCCGCGGCCCTCGAGGACGCGTACGCCGACTGGTCCATCAACGAGGACGTCAAGCTCCGCGTTGGTCAGTTCAAGACCCAGCTCATCCGCGAAGAGAACGTCTCGTCCAAGCGTCAGCTCGCGACCGATCGCTCGGCCGTGAACGAGACCTTCAACATGGACCGCAGCCAGGGTATCGAGGCCCACTTCGGCGGCGACGCGTGGCGTGGTGCCATCGGTTTCACCGACGGCTTCAACACCGACAACACCGCGTTCACTTCCTCCGCTGAGGGCGACTACGCGTTCCACGCTCGCTTCGAGATGCTCTTCGGCGACGCCGAGTGGAGCCAGTTCAAGCAGTTCACCTCGTGGCGCGGCAGCAACGCCGGCGGCATGCTCGGTGCGGCGATCGCTCACCAGAGCATGGGCGACACCAACCCGTCGAACCCCGCTGGCTCGGCCGAGATGACCACCGGTACCATCGACTACTCGCACGTCGCTGACGGCTGGAACTTCTTCGTCGCCGGTATCTGGCAGAACATGGACCCCGCGACCGGCTCGGACACCGATGACTTCGGTTTCGTTGCGCAGGGCGGCTTCTTCGTGACCGATCAGGACGAGCTCTTCGCCCGCTGGGACTCCATCTACCCCGATGACAACAACGCCCCGGCTGACGAGGACTTCAACTCCATCACCGTCGGTTGGAACCACTACTTCGTCCCCGAGAGCCACGCCGCCAAGTTCACCCTTGACGTCGCCTGGTACCTCGACGAGACGACCACCAGCATCGTGAACACCAGCGACGGGCACAACCTGCTCGCCGACTCCGAAGACGGGCAGCTGGCACTGACCGCACAGATGCAGTTCCTCTTCTGATTCTGCGCTGTTGAGTCACAGACTCCAATTGCAGAATCTTCACTCCGGATGACTCTGCGGGCGGCGATGGGAAACCATCGCCGCTTCTTTTTTGCGCACAAAGAAGCCCCGCGTGGCGGGGCTTGTGGGCTGCTGACTAGTGGGGTCACATCCGCTCGACGGTGGGGATACCCAGCGTGTGCAGGGCGTCCTCGAGCACGCGTCCGGTCAGCTGGCACAGGCGCAGGCGTGAGCGGCGCAGCGCATCGTCGTCGTTCTTGAGCACGGGGCACTGATCAAAGAACGAGCTGAAGCTCGAGGCGAGCTCATAGGCGAACGCGCACAGGCGGTTGGGCTCGTGGTTGAGCCCGGCGCCCTCCACGGTGCCCGGGTAGCGGAGCAGCTTGAGCGCCAGGGCCTTCTCCGCGGGGTCACGGAGATCGAACGGGGCAGATTCGATCCCGCTCGTGTCGATCCCGGACTCCTCGGCCTTGCGGAAGATGCTCCTGATGCGGACGAGCGCATAGAGGAGATATGGGCCGGTGTCCCCCTCGAACGCGAGCATGCGGTCGAAGCTGAACACGTAGTCCTTGATCCGCTCGATGGAGAGGTCGGCGTACTTCACGGCGGCCATCGCAATGGACTCGGCGATCTGGTGGCGTTCGTCGCCGCCGATATCCGGGTTCCGCTCGCTGAGGGTGGCCGCTGCGCGGCTCACGGCCTCGTCGAGCAGGTCGGAGAGGTTGAGGTTCTCGCCGGAGCGGGACTTGAGCGGCTTGCCGTCCTCACCCATGACGCTGCCGAACATCGCGTGGACGAGGTTCGCGCTGTGCCCGTCGCTTGTCGCGGTGTACCCGGCCTTGTGGGCGGCGGCGAAGACCTGCTTGAAGTGCAGCGACTGGCGTGAGTCGACGCAGTAGACGAGGATGTCGCCGCCAAGCTTCTGCACGCGCCGACGGATGGCGGCCATGTCGGTGGTGGCGTAGAGGTAGCCGCCGTCGCGCTTGCGGATGATCGT
Source organism: Phycisphaerales bacterium (assembly GCA_017642965.1). Classification (GTDB taxonomy): domain Bacteria; phylum Planctomycetota; class Phycisphaerae; order Phycisphaerales; family UBA1924; genus UBA1924. Next base: position 13,803 of record JAEPOJ010000002.1, on the reverse strand, counting down.
GGGCTCTTTGATCCCGTCGCACTTGACGATGAGGGCCCCGTCGTCCTCCTCGGCGATGTTGCGGTCGATGAGGTCCTGCACCACCGAGCCAAGCTCGTCGCGGTAGGTCGATTCGCCCGCGCTGTGCTCGTCGGTGACGTTGGCGTGGAGACGCTGGCAGGTGTGCAGGCACGCGCCCATGGTGATGTCGTAGATCCGCTGCCACACGCGGACAGACTCTTCATCGCCCGATTGCAAGGCGACCAGGCGTGCCTTGGCCCGCTCAAGGTGCTCGCTGGCGTTCTCGATGCGAAGCTCCAGCTCGGCCATCGCCTTCGGGTGGCCGCCGACCTTTTCCAGGATCTGCACGGCCCGGGTCTCGGGCTTGCACTGGGCCTGGGCCTTCTTGTACATCCCGTTGAGCTGGGAGAGCGTGACGAGGTTCAGGTCGAGCCCGTCGGCCTCCATCTCGATGAGCTTCTGCACGACCATGGCGATGGGCAGGCCCCAGTCGCCCACGTGGCTCTGGCGGACCACCTTGTAGCCGAGCCGCTCGTAGAGTCGTGCGATCGCGTCGCCGATGACGGTGGAGCGCAGGTGCCCGACGTGCATCTGCTTGGCAAGGTTGACGCCGCAGAGGTCGACGACAACGGTGGGGGGCGCGTCCGGGGCGATGATCCCCAGCTCGGGCGTATCGAGCGTGCCCAGCGCGTCGCTGATCGCGCTCGGCAGGAGCGTGATGTTGATGAAGCCAGGGCCAGCGATGCTGGACTCGTCGATGGGCTCGGCGATGCCGCTCACATCGATCGCGGATGCGATCTTCGCCGCCAGCTCGCGCGGCTGCATCTGGAAGCGCTTGGCGAGCGGCATGGCGCAGTTGGACTGAAAATCCCCGAACTTGGGCTGTCTCGACGGCGTGATGTGCGTCTGGATCTGCTCGCGGGGCAGGTCCGGGAGCACGGACGAGATCGCGTCCTTGAAGCGCTCATCGAGGACAGCGGAAGGATCGACAATGCCGGCGGATTCTGGGGTTTGCGTGTTCATCGGGGTAGTGTAGGTGCGCCCGTGGCGGATGGGCTCCCAGATGATCAGTGACTGGGTGGCCCGATGCGGGCGACGCCTGCTTCGTGATCGGGGTGGATTGGATACCCGAAAGAGACTCCGTCTCCATCGGGCCACCCTTCATTGTCAGTCCAGGCGGCCTTCGTCGACCGGGTCCTCATCGAGCGGGTGATCGGCGCGGGCAGCCACCTCGGATTCGGAGAGCAACGCGCCTTCCGAGTTGGCCACGACCGAGCAGACCATCGCGTCGCCCGTCACGTTGCAGCTTGTGCGGCACATATCCAGGATTCGGTCCACGCCGAGGATGACGGCGATGCCCTCGAGCGGGATGCCGACGCTCTGGAGGACGATGACGAGCATGATCATGCCCACGCCTGGCACGCCGGCGGTGCCGATGGAGGCGAGCGTCGCGGTGAGCACGATGGTGAGCTGGTCGGCGATCGTCAGGTCCATGGCGTAGAGCTGGGCGATGAAGACGGCCGCGACGCCCTGGTAGAGGGCGGTGCCGTCCATGTTGATGGTGGCGCCGATGGGCAGCACGAACGAGCTGACCTCTTCCTTGACCCCGAGGCGCTGCTCGGCGCACTCCATCGTGACCGGGAGCGTGGCGCTGGAGCTTGCGGAGGAGAACGCGAGGAGCTGCGCGGGCGACATCGCGGCAAAGAAACGCCCGTAGCCCACGCCGCCGAGTAGCTTAAACCCGATGGGGTAGACGACGAACATCATCGTGGCGAGACCGGCGACCACGGTGATCGAGTAGACGGCGAGCGAGCCGAGGATATCGAGCCCGAGTTCGGCGATCTGCTCGACGATCAGGGCGAAGACGGCGTAGGGCGCGATGATGAGGACGATCTCGACCACCTTGATGACCACATCGGTCATGGCGTCGAAGAAGGCGATGACCGGCCTGGCCTTCTCACGCTTGATCATGGTGAGCGCGATGCCGACCAGCAGCGAGGCGAACACGACCTGGAGCATGTTGCCCGCGGCGATCGCTTCGAAGGGGTTCTTGGGCACGATGTTGAGGACGGTGTCCCAGACGTCGGGTTTCTGGGCCGCGAGAACCTTGGCGTCGGCGTCCGCGCCGAACTGGGCGACGAAGCTATCGCGGGTCTCGGTGCTGATGAAGCGGGTGGATCCGGGCTTGACGACGTTGGCGAAGACGAGCCCGACGGTGATGGCGATGGCGGTGGTGACGATGTAGATGCCGATGGTCTTGCCGCCGATGCGCGAGAGCTTGGAGAGGTCGTTGAGACTCGAAGCGCCGACGATGAGCGAGAAGACGACGATGGGCACGGCGATAAAGCGCAGCCCGCGGAGGAACAAGTCGCCGATGAAGCCGTTGGCGTCGCGGATGAATCGGGTGGTGCGGGCGACGAAGTTCGCGTTCTCGTTGACACCCTCGGCGGGGCCGCCGGCGACCCACAGGGCGGGGTTTTCGACTCCAAGCGACGACCACGTTCCCGCGTCCCACGCGGCGTTGATGATGAGCCCGACGACAACGCCCAGGATCAGGCCGATCAGGATCTGCCAGTGCAACGCGATCTTCTTGGTCCCGCCCATGGGCCCGTTCCTTTCAGTTCAACCGATTCTGACTCAGTTCCATACCTTACCGGACGCAGGGTCTTGTCGCCAGTGAAGCTGGGTCGGGTTGCGCGGCTCTTCGGGTGACCCACCCAGATCGGTTGAGCGATCCGTTGGCGTGCGAGCGTTTGAATTCGATTCTTGGATCAGCCCGGGCTTGGGGCAGGGCATCGCAGATCAACGGCACAGAAAGGTGAGATCCAATGAAGACCATGAGCACGCACGCAGCATTCGCGATCGTTGCCGCCGTCGCGGCCGGGGCGCAGGCGGACATTTATCAGGACCCGGGGATCTTCGCGCCCTTTGGGAACGCCCAGGTCGATATCGTCTGGGGCGGTTCCAGCGCCGGGTACACGGGCGAGGTGCAGTGGGTGGACACGGCCTTCGAGGGCGCTCCGCAGACGCTGTGGACCAACCACAACGCGACGGCGGAGCAGACGTACCGCATCCCGCGTCTCTTCGCGGCCGGCGAGCGGGTGGATTTCCGCTACGAGATCATCTCCGGCAACATCGACGCGTTCGCGACCTTCGTGCCGGCGGACTGGGCGCAGTTCAGCGTGGACGCGAGCGATCCGCGGAACGTGGTGGTGGGGGTCGAGGATATCCGCTACCCCAGTGGCGACATGGACCACAACGACGCGGTCTTCCGCGTGGTCTTCTCGCAGGCCGCGGTCCCCTCGCCGGGCTCGCTGGCGCTGATCGGTGCGGGTGGCGTGTTTATGACGCGTCGTCGCCGATAAGCGGATAAGCCGAACATTCCCCAAGCAGTGAGGGCGCACGGTGGATACGATCTGCCGTGCGCCTTTCTCGTTCTTCAAGCCGAAACCGTTTCCGCAAGTACCTCCAGCAACGCAAGCAGCGGGCCGCTCAGGAGCGCGTGCATGAGCATGTGGACGAGCGGGCGGAGGCCAAGCGCGCCAAGCGGGCCAAGCGTTCGTTCGTTGGGCTCTTTGGCGCGTTCATCTCGCTGCTGACCGGGTTCCGCGGCGTGGTGGCCATGTCGCTGGTCACGCTGAGTGTCTCGGTGCTGCTCGGGCTGCTGATCCCCTACTCGACCAAGATCGCGATCGACTACATCATCACCGACTCGCCCGGCCCCACCGGGCTGCCGGGCTTCGTGGGCGAGTTCAGCGCCGAACGCAGCGATCGCATGCGTCTGATCTGGATGCTCGGCGGGGCGATGGTGACGGTCGCGGGCGCCTCGGTCATCATCGGCATGTGGGGGCGCTGGCAGTGCACCCGCATCACCAAGCGCGTGCAGGTGTCGCTGCGGCGCCGGGTCTTTGAGCACGCGTCGCGTTTGCCGCTGCACCGCATCTATCAGCTCAAGTCCGGCGGCGTGTCGTCGATCCTGCGCGAGGACGCGGGCGGCGTGGGCGATCTGATCTTCTCACTGATCTACAACCCGTGGCGTGCGATCTCGCAGCTCATCGGCACGCTGTTCATCCTGCTGCTCATCGACTGGCGTCTGGTGGTCGGGGCGATCCTCATGATCCCGGTCATCTGGTTCTCGCACAAGACCTGGATCACCAAAATTCGCCCGCTCTACCGCGATATCCGCACGCGCCGCCAGGGGATTGATGCGATGAGCGCCGAGGCGTTCTCGGGGATGCGGGTCGTTCGTGCGTTTAATCGGAGGCACGCGGAGGCCGCGCGTTTCACGAGCGAGGGGCACCTGCTGGCGCGCCAGGAGCTGTACACCTGGTGGTGGGCACGCGGCGTCGAGATGGTCTGGATGATGCTCATCCCCATGGCCTCGGTGGCGGTGCTCATTTATGGCGGCGGCGCGGTGATCGACGGCGTGCTCACCATCGGCGACCTGATGGCTTTCTCGGCCTATCTGCTGGCGCTGCTGGGCCCACTGGAGGCGCTGGTCGCCAGCGCGACGAATGTGCAGAACAATCTGGCGGCCCTGGACCGCGTGCTGGACCTGCTGGCCGAGGAGCGCGAGTTCGAGGGCACGACGCCGACGACGAGTATCGAGGCGGCGCAGATCAGTGGGCGGATCGCGATCGAGGGCATGACCTACGCCTACCCGACACAGACCAGGAAGCGCGACACGAGCGACACGGGCGAGGAGTCGGACGACGGGCGCGGCGAGCCGGTGCTGTTCGATATTGATCTTGAGATCGAGTCGGGCGAGACCATCGCGCTGGTCGGGGCTTCGGGCGCGGGCAAGACGACGCTGTGCAACCTGATCGCGCGATTCGATGACCCGACGCAGGGTCGGATCACCATCGACGGGATCGACCTGCGGGACATCCCCATCGAGCAGTACCGGGCGTTGCTGGGCATCGTGGAGCAGGACGTGTTCCTCTTCGATGGCACGGTGCGCGACAACATCGGCTACGCCAAGCGCAACGCGAGCGAAGCGGACATCATCGCGGCGGCCAAGGCCGCCAACGCGCACGGGTTTATCACCGACCTGGACCTCGGCTATGACACCCGCATCGGCGAGCGCGGCGTGCGTCTGTCGGGCGGGCAGAAGCAGCGCCTGGCGATCGCGCGGGCCATCCTCGCGGACCCGCGCATCCTGATCCTCGACGAGGCGACCAGCGCGCTGGACACCGAGAGCGAACGCCTGATCCAGCACTCGCTGGCGGGGCTGATGCGCGGGCGGACGAGCTTCGTCATCGCCCACCGCCTGAGCACCATCCGCCACGCGGACCGGATCGTGGTGATCGAGGACGGTCGCGTGCGCGAGGTCGGCACGCACGACGAGCTGCTCGAGCACGACGGGCGGTACGCCGAGCTGCTCAAGATGCAGCTGGAAGGGGAGGACACCGAGGAGGCCCGGGAGCACTCCCGGTGACCGCCGGCGTCGAATCCATCTTGGGCGACGCCGGCCCCATCGCCACGCTGCTCGGCGAGGGCTACGAGCCGCGTGATCAGCAGATCGCGATGTCGCGGGCGGTCGAGCGGACACTCGAGGAGCGCACCCACCTGCTCGTCGAGGCGGGCACGGGGGTGGGCAAGAGCTTCGCGTACCTCGTCCCCGCGATGATGCGGGCGATCACCAACCGCGAGACGGTGGTGGTTGCGACGAACACCATCTCGCTGCAGGAGCAGATCGTCAAGAAGGACATCCCGCTGCTGGATCGGGCGCTGGATCAGTACGGGCACTGCAAGTCCGTGCTCGTGAAGGGGCGCGGCAACTACATGTCGATCCGGCGCCTCAAGCTCGCCAGCGAGCGCAAGAACAAGCTGCTGGGCGAGCCCGCGCAGCGCCGCTCGCTTGAGCAGATCGAGGACTGGGCCTACGAGACGGAGGACGGCACGCTCTCCACCCTGCCGCAGCTCGAGCGACAGGGCGTGTGGACGCACGTGATGAGCGACAGCGCCAACTGCATGGGGCGCAAGTGCCCGCACTACAACGAGTGCTTCTACCAGAGCGCCCGGCGCGAGATGGAGGGGGCGCAGGTGCTTGTGTGCAACCACGCCTTGTTCTTCTCGGATCTGGCGCTGCGTTCGATGGGCACTGGGTTCCTGCCGGACTACGACCACGTGATCCTCGACGAGGCGCACGGCGTGGAGGACGCGGCGGCCGACCACTTCGGGGTGCGCCTGACCGAGTGGCGGGTGCAGTTCCTGCTCAACCAGCTCTACAACGCCAAGACCGGCAAGGGCTACCTCAGCGACATCGCGCTGCAGGCGGGGGACATGGAGCCGATCGCCAAGGCGCACAAGCTCGTCGACCATGCCCGGCGCGTGTGCGAGGGGTTCTTCGACGACCTCTACCGCCTGAGCACCTCGGGCACGCTCGTCAACGGTCGCATGCGCGAGCCCAACCTGATCCAGAACCACCTCTCGCAGGCGATGAACGAGCTCTCCGTGCGTCTCAAGCGCCTCAAGGAGGTCGTCACGCGCGAGGCGGACCAGTTCGAGCTTAACGCATACTCGATCAGAGCAGCCGAGATCGGCGACCACGCTCACGCGCTGCTGGAGCAGACGCTGCCCAACTGCGTCTACTGGATCGAGTCCACGCAGGGCACCGGGCGGGGCGGGCCCAAGGTCACGCTCTCATGCTCGCCCATCGAGGTCGCCCCGATCCTCCGCGAGCACCTGTTCGGGCAGGAGTGCAGCGTGGTGCTCACCAGCGCGACGCTCTCCACGCGCCAGGTCAGCGAGGACGAGGAGCCCGAGCACGCCGAGACGGCCTTCGCCCATACGCTCAGCCGCCTGGGCGCGGAGGGCTCAAGGACGCTGCAGCTCGGCTCGCCGTTTGATTACCAGAATCAGGTGCGGGTGATCGTGGACACGACGGTGCCCTCGCCCGGCTACCAACGCAACCGAAACCCCAACGAAGAGAACTTCGACGACGCGATCGCCTCGCGTGTGCACGACCAGGTCGTCGCGACCGATGGCGGCGCGTTCGTGCTCTTCACGAGCTTCAACCTGCTCTTCAAAACCGCCGACCGCCTGCGTGGGCCGCTGGAATCGCTGGGCATGCGGGTCTGGGTCCACGGGCGCGACGGCTCACGCACACAGATCCTCGACGAGTTCCGCAGCCACGACCGCGGCGTGCTGTTCGGGGCGGCCAGCTTCTGGCAGGGCGTGGACGTGCGCGGCAGCGCGCTCCGCAATGTGATCATCACACGCCTGCCCTTCGACCCGCCCGATCGGCCCATCGTCGAAGCACGCGGCGAGAAGATCCGCGAATCCGGCGGCGACCCCTTCCGCGACGACGCGCTCCCACGCGCGGTCATCCGCTTCAAGCAGGGCTTCGGGCGGTTGATCCGCAGCGCGACGGACTCGGGTCAGGTCGTGATCCTGGACCCGCGCGTGCTCAAGACCGGGTACGGCAAGTCGTTCCTGCGCTCGATCCCGGGCGGGGTGGAGATCGAGCGGATCTAACCTATTCCCAGGCATCCTCATTGTCCCTCCCCGCGCCCCGCGGGGAGGTGGCACGCGTCTTCGCGTGACGGAGGGGTCTTCCAAAGAACCGCACGCATAGCAAGACCCCTCCGCCCTCCTGCGTCGGGCACCTCCCCGCGGGGCGCGGGGAGGATCAAGACCCCATCCGACTCCGCCTGCGGCGGACCCACCTTCCCCGCCCCGCGGGTGAGGCAAACAGATCACGCCGAAGACCCGTGCTCGTGATGTTCCGGTGGGCTGAGCCGATCGCCCAGCTCGCCCGGCAGATTCCGCAGCAGCGAGAACAGCAGCAGGACGATCAATGCAGCCCACGCCATCCACGCCGAGCGGGGGATGAAGGCGATGCGTCTGCCCGATAGGGCGATCATGAACTGCTCGCCCCAGAAGAGCACCGCGAGCGGCACGCCGAGCATGATGAGCATCGGATTGTGGGCGAATGCGTCCGTGAGCTGTCCCTGCAGGAGCAGGTGGGAGGCGCGCATCGAGCCGCACCCGGGGCAGTAGACTCCGAGGAAGCGGTGCGTGGGGCACTCGGGGACCCACCCGCTGGGGTGCGCGGTCGCGAGGGCGATCGTGAGGGCGATGCCCGCGATGATCAGGAGCCCGGAGCCAAGTCGCTGGCGGCCGGTCACGGGGACTGCCCGCAGGCGGGGGAAGGATTGGTCGGGCTCTGCTGGTGGGTTTACGGTCATGCTTGGGTGCATTGTAGAGATTACCGCGGGCAAGGGGCCGTTCTTGCCGCGTGCGTGGCCACACCCGGGGCGTGGATTTGTGATACCATGCGCCCAAGCAGAAAGGGGAATCGATTCAGATGAATGAGCATGATCAGAACAGTCCACAGGGCGGGCCAGCCGCCCCGCCGCCACCGCAGGGATACGCCGCGAGTTCGCACGGCACGCCGTCCCCGACATACCTGGTGCCCTCGATTCTGGTGACGATCTTCTGTTGCCAGATCCTGGGGATCGTTGCGATCGTGTTCTCCGCGATCGCGATGAGCAAGAACTCGTCTGGCGAGTATGAGGAGGCAGCGAAGGCCGCCAAGACCGCCAAGCTCTGGTGCTGGATCGGCTTCGGTGTCGGATTCGTGTTCATCATCGGCTACTCGCTGCTGATGGTGCTTGGCGTCTTCGCGGGCGTGGCCTCGAATCCTTAAGAGCGGCGTCTCTCCGCACGACCTCTCTTCTTCGCCGGCGCTTGTTGCCGGCGATTTTCATGCGCCCTGCGTTCGAGCTGATGCACGCGTCGGCTGAGATCGTCGGGCCCCGTGGCGATCAGCCGCCCGGTCACGCCGGGCGGATCCCGCGCTGCAGCTGCATCACCCGCTCGGCCTCGTCGCGCCGGATGCGGTCGAGCGTGTGGCGTGCGATCTTCCACTTGCCGTCTTCGGCCGTCACACTGGCACAGTGCTCGTTGAAGACGCGGTACATGAACTTGAACGCGTCGCGTGGCTGCTGCATGTTATTGAGCGCTTCGACCAGGTCCGAGCGTGAGACGTCCTCGTCGAAGAGGTCGATGAGCGAGATCGGGTCCGCGCTCGCGGGTCGGCAGACACCCAGGCGAGCGTTGCACAGGTCGTAGAGCATGGCGCCCGTCCAGCTGAGGCGCTCGATCATGTTCTGCTTGTCGAGGCGGGCCTCCTGGAAGAACGCGCTGGATTCCTTGAACAGCGCGTGGCGCAGCTCGATGGGCAGGAGCATCTTGATCCCGACGCGCTCGAGCTGGAGGAACTTGTTGTTGAGCAGCGGCCAGATCACGGACCGCATGCGGTCCGGGTCGCCGTTGATCAGGGTTGGCTCGTCCACGCGGTCGATGATGATGAGGATGCCGGTGTAGCCGAAGTGCTCGATGAACCGGCGCAGGCGCGCGAGCATGGCGTAACGCTGCTCGTCGGAATCGTCGACGGGCAGCTCGCCCGAGCTCAGCAGCCCGCGCGGCATGCGCTTGAGCGATCCGAGGAAGCCGCTGGCGGGGCGGTTGACCATCCGCAGCTGCTTGCTGAGCTTGCCCGCGACGCGGTTGACGACAAGGCGGTCGAGCAGGAAGGCCTTGACCATCAGCATGCCCCACGCGAGCAGCAGCACGCCCGAGAGGATGTCCGTGCCCATCGTCATCCAGTCCTCGGGCAGGTCGAGGAAGAGGCGCGCGGAAAGGAACAGGGCGATCGCGGGGACCCAGCCGATCCAGAGCAGCATGACGATGAACGGGTTGTGCCCGCCGATCGGGAGCTTGAGCATCTGCCGCAGCTGGGTGGTCCGCTGCCCGCTGGTGTCGGCGCTGTCGTAGATGGCCTGGAGGAGCAGCAGGTCCTTGCGGACGGTCTGCGGGAGCTTGCGTGCCTGCTTGGCGGGCTGCTCACCCAGATCCGCGGTGGGGGCGTCGTGCCCACCGGGCAGCAGCGCGCCCATGACCCGCGCGGTGCCGATGCTCAGGATTGCGTCCATGTGGTCAACAAGGCGCATGGACGTGAACGGGTTCGCGTCCTTCTTGCCGCCCTGCGACGAGTTGAACCGGTCCAGCGCCGCGTTCAGATCGTCGTAGGGGATCAGGAAGACCTTGCGGTCCGGGTGCTCGGCATTGTGGCGATCGATCTTTGCGGCCAGCTGCAGGCGGATCGCGGTTTTGCCCGATCCCTTCTCCCCGAAGACGATCGAGGTCGAGGGATGGGCGATGTCGCCGAGGATCTTCTCGAAGTCGGGGTGCATGCTCTGAGCGCGTGGGAGCGCGAGCGCCGCCGAGCCGGGCGATTCGTCCTCGACGTGCTGCGAGTGCGTGTTGGGCGTGATCCCCATGCGCGCGAAGATCGCGTCGTGCCGCGCTTCCTCGTCGCGGAAGGGGTTCTCGACGATCGACCAGTGCTCAAAGAACTGCGAAAGGTTCATCAGTGCTCCGCGGGTGTGTGAGTCGCGATCCGTGCGTAACCCATTATAGAGACTCGGGCTGAGTCGCGCGTGGGTTCGAGAACACGACTTGGTGTAGACTCATGGCATGAAGATGCGATTCCTGCTCTGCGCTCTGGTGCTGATCCCGCTCGCGGCGTGCTCGGGCCGCCACGCCCGCGTGTCTCAAGCGACCGTTCACGAGGACGGGCTGTACGCGAAGGGGGTCGTTGCCGCGGATCACGCCATCGCTTCACGCGCGGGCGCGGAGATGCTGGCGATGGGGGGCAATGCCGTGGACGCTGCTGTGGCCGCGAGTTTCACCCTCTCGGTGGTGCGGCCTTATTCCTGCGGCATCGGCGGCGGCGGCTTCATGGTCGTCCATCTGCCCGATGACCCGACGCACGGTTCCGTGCACACCGCCATCAACTACCGCGAGCAGGCGTATGTCAATCCGGATTACTACGAACGCACCGGAAAGTCCAGCACGACCGGCGGCGCGGCCGTCGCGATCCCGGGGACTGTCGCGGGCGTGCTGCACGCGCTGGAGACCTACGGCACGCTCGGCCGCGCAACGGTGCTCGGGCCAGCGATCCGCGCCGCGCGCGATGGTTTCGTCGTGGACGAGCACTACATGATCATGTCCGGGCCGCTGATTGATCAGTTCGAGGGCGAGCCCACGATGAAGGACCGCTACCCGCTGGTGTGGAACCACTTCCTGCTCGGGGGTCAGGTGAAGCAAGGCGATCGCATCACCAACTCGATGCAGGCGCGTGTGCTCGAGCGGATCGCGCGCGACGGCGTGGGCGGCTTCTACGCGGGCCCTGTCGCGAACGCGATCGTTCGCGCGATCCAGGGGGCGGGCGGCGAGATGACGCTCGAGCAGCTCGCGATGTTTCAGGTGGAGGAGCGCGAGCCGCTGATGGGCGAGGTGAACGATCACCGCTTCATCGCGATGCCGCCGCCCAGCTCGGGCGGCATCACCATGCTCCAGACGCTGCTGATCCTTGAGGCGTTGAACTACCCGTTCGATGATCCTGTGATGGACGTGCGCAAGGCCCACATGCTCGCGGAGGCATCCAAGCACGCGTTCGCGGACCGGGCCCGCTACCTCGCGGACCCGAACTTCGTTGAGGTCCCGATCGACGACCTGCTTGATCTCTCCATCATCCACGAGCGTGCGCAGCTCGTCACGGACGAGGTCCACGAGCCGGCGTACTACGGCACGCCCAACCTGATCCCCCAGGACGGCGGGACGAGCCACGTCTCCGTGGTGGACCCGTTCGGCGGCGCCGTCGCGATGACCGAGACCATCAACCTGAGCTTCGGCTCGCTGGTGGGGGTCGACGCGTTCGGCTTCATGCTCAACAACGAGATGGACGACTTCACGACCCGGCGCGGCAAGCCCAACGCCTTCGGGCTCATCCAGTCCGATCGCAACCTGCCGATGCCCGGCAAGCGCCCGCTCTCGAGCATGTCGCCGACCATCGTGCTCGACAGCGATGGGCGGGTCCTCGCGGTCGCGGGGGCTTCCGGGGGGCCCCGCATCATCTCGGGCACCATGCAGGCCCTGCTCTACACGCTGGGCGGCATGGACGCGTACCCAGCCGTGGCGTCGCCGCGGATCCACCACCAGTGGCTTCCGGACGCGCTCTACGCCGAGCCGGGGCTGATGCCCATGCTCTCACGCCGGGCCGCGCAGGGCGATTGGAACGAGCTGCGCCAACGGCGCGATATCGGCAATGTACAGCTCATCCGGCGCGACCCGGATGGGCACGGCTGGCAGGCCGCCAGCGATCCACGCAAGGGCGGCATCCCGGCGGGCGTCGATTGATCAGAAACAGCCAGCGATCTGAACCAAATATCAGTCCGCCCGCGTCCGCGAGGATCATCGGGCGAACAATCCAGCGATGACGAGCGTGCCGTCCCATTCAGTTGCTGTGGATCAGCGCCCGGAATCGATCAGCGAGACCACGTACCCGGCGACGCGCGCCACGATCACCATCGGCACGCATTTCCTCGTGGATGTCTTCTCGTTCGTCGGCGTCTCGCTGATGCCGCTGCTCGCCGTCACGCTGGGCATGGGCACGGAGCAGAAAGCCCTCCTTCTGGCGCTGGGGTCGCTGTGCTCGGGCGTGGTGCAGCCGATCGTCGCGTGGGTGAGCGACAGGTTCGACACGCGGGCCGTGGGGACGCTGGGCTTTGTCGTGGCGGTGCTGTGCATCGGCAGCTTCGGGCTCGCCCAGAACTTCGTGCAGCTCGCGATCCTGTACTCGGTCGGCGCCGCGGGGATCGGCGCGTTCCATCCGCCCGCGGCCGCGATCACCGGTCACCTCGGTGGCTCAAAGCGGTCAAAGTATGTCGCGTTCTTCTTCCTCGCCGGCATGGTGGGGGGGATGACGGGCAACGTGCTCATCCCCGAGTATGTCGCGATGCTCACACCCCGGATCGACGGCGTGCCCGACACGTCCGCCGGGCTGCGATCCCTGCTGTATCTGATCCCGATCGGGCTCGTCGCGGCCTTCGTGCTCGCGAAGGCCACGCACGGCGTGGCACACCGCCACAACGGGGCGCACGCGACGCACACGGAGTGGGACACGCACGAGCGGCGCCAGCGGTGGTTCGCCGTCGGGGTGCTCTACGTCACCAATATGCTGCGTTTCAGCGTCAACATGGCGCTCGTCTACCTGCTCATCGAATGGGTGAGCGAGCACACGCTCATCAAGCACGACGCGCTGGTGATGACCGAACGCCTGAGCGTCGAGGCGTCCAAACTCAACGGCATCCTGCAGGCCTCCATGCAGGTCGGCATGGGCGGCATGGGCATCGTCCTCGGGCTGATCCTCTCCGCGAAGTACGAGAAGCTCGCGTTCGTCGTGTTCCCGATGCTGGGCTCGATCGCGCTGTTCATGATCCCGCGCACGCACATGATCATGGCGGGCTCGGAGGTCCCCATTGCGATTATCGCGACGATCCTGACGGGCGTCGGGTTCGGCGCGGTGATCCCGGTGAGCATCTCGCTCGCTCAGCGCCTGCTGCCGCACCGCACCAGTCTCGCGTCCGGGCTGATGCTCGGTGGCGCCTGGATGATCGCCTTCCTCGGGCCGATCGTCGCGGAACTGATCCACAAGGGGCTCGCGAACAAGCCCAGCGCCCCGGCATGGCTCCTGGACGCGGCCGGTTCGCTCCCGGACGCAATCGGCGAGCCCCTGCTCGAGGGCATGGGGCTGACGAGCGGGTTCACGTTCGTCGCGGCGGTGCTTTTTCTTGCCGGCCTGATCGCGATGCTGCTGCCGGGCGCCCTCGTCAGGCGTGTTGCACGCCACTGAATCACACCCGAACGGGGTGATGCGGGCTCTGTAACGGCTTTGCAACATCATCGTGACACAGCGGTGACAGCCCCGGGCTGATCTGGGTTGTATCTATA
>JAEPOJ010000029.1 GCA_017642965.1 Phycisphaerales bacterium | reverse complement strand
CAAATTTCATGATCAGCGGGATTTTCTCGCCATTTCCGTGGTCGAACGAGTATCTTTAGGTCTCCCACACATGCCCTCTCTGAGATCGTTCAGAGCCGACGGGTCTCCGTTCTTAGAAACAGATGATCCATCGCTGCTCACCCGCCGAGTTCCCTCCTCGGCGGGGCGATCTCTTTTTTGCGTTTAGGGTTCAGTTTCACAGGTATGCAACTCGATTTTGCGGCGGGCGTATTCCTATCCTGTGCACAAGCCGGGCGAGTAGCTCAGTTGGCTAGAGCGTTCGCCTTACACGCGAAATGTCGTGGGTTCGAGTCCCTCCTCGCCTATTTCACCGGCTGATCCGCAGCGAGTAACAGTCGTTTACACAGGCCCGGTGATCACGCCGGGTCTGTGTGGTTTTGAGCGTGATCGTTCGGCGGATAGATCGGGTCGATCGCGTGCGTTTCGGGTACGGTGTCCCCTGGTTCGTTGGAACTGGCACGTGTGCTCGATCGAAGGAATGCGTAAGAGGTGTCCCCATGGCCAAAGCAGTTGCTGATCCCGAAGAAATCCGCAAGTTCGCTCAGATGCTCAAGCGATTCGGCTCGGGCATGGAGCAGCAGATGACCCAGCTCAACGGTCAGATGTCGAACCTGAGTCAGAGCTGGCGCGATCAGGAGCAGGTGAAGTTCCAGAAGGAGTTCGAGGACACGATGAGGCAGCTGATGCGTTTTCGTGAGTCCATCGATGAGCAGGTGCCCTTCCTGCTCCGCAAGGCGGACCGTCTCGATGAATACCTGAGGCAGCGCTGAGCATGTGTGCCAAGGCGCGAGTCACCAACACCCAGGCGCTCGTCGAGTTCCGTCCCGCGATCATCAAGTTCAAGGAGGATGTGGAGCGGGCGTTAACGAGTCCCGGATCTGATGCCATGCGTGTCCTTTCCTGGCTGCAGGGCGATCGCCTGTCGCACTGGAAGCGCGAGATCCGGGTGCGGTCTGAAGCCGCGGTCGTGGCCAAGTCCACGCTGACCCAGCAGGTGAGCTCGAGCCAGCCCCGCCCCTCTGTCGACGCACGCAAAGAGTATGAGAAGGCCAAGCGTCGTGTGCGTGAGGCGGAGGAGAAGCTCGAGCAGACCAGGCGGGCGATCAACAAACTCCGCAAAGAGATCGACTACTACCGGGGCGCAATACAGCCGATGGCTTCCGTGGCGCGGGCGGATATGCAGACGGCGATGGGACGGCTCGATGGCCATATTCGGGCGCTCGATGAGTACACACGTGTGCAGCAGGGCGAGCGATCGGCTCCCGTCGATCACGGCGTGGATGTTTCGGATGCGCATGCTGACGAGCGGGCGGAGGATGAGTCGTGAGTCAGTCGGTCGGCAAAGGCATGCTCGTGGATGCGGTCAAGCACTACCGGATCGCCTGGAAGCGTTGTAACGCGTCATGGGATGATCAGAACGCGGATCGTTTCGCGGAAGACTTCGTCAATAACTTCGATCCGTTGGTGCGTCGAGCGATCGACGCGATGGATCGCTTACAATCCGCGTGTGATGAAGCGAGACGAACCTGTGAGTGACCACCAGACCGTTGAGGACTCCGGCGCGGAGCCGATCGGGCTCCGCTCGCTCGGTGTGGATCACCAGGCGAGTGCGATCGCGCGTCTGATCTCCAAGCTCGATGATGCAGGCGATCGGGTCGAGGCGTCCGAAGAGTCGCGAGAATCCCGGGTCGCCAGCGCTGAGCAGCAGCACGAAGCGAACGTGAAGAAGCAGGATGAACGGCGGGAGCGTTCGCTCAGCGAGATCCGGTCACAAGCCGAGCAGGCGCGTGCGGAAGCGGAGGCGAAGCACCGGCAGCGTATCGAATCGATCAACAAGGAGCGAGATCGGAGCATCGGTGTCATCAAGCAGCAGCACCGGGGTGTCGTCTCGAAGGCGAAAAAGGCGGCTCAGGAGAAGATATGGCTCGCCGATACCGTGCTTGAATCCGAGACGCGGAAAATCGATCAGCAGTACAAGGCGGACCAGAAGTCGATCGAGGATCGCCGGAAGATCATCGACTCGTACGAGCAGTCGTTTGGTGCTGCGCTGAGCCCGGGCGTTGCCAAGCAGCTGGTGGCGCACGAGGCGGACGAGATGCCCGAGGCGTGCACGCTCGAGCGTGTCGACGCCTCGATCGCGGAGCTCTCGAGCGCTGTTGACGAGTTCACGAACCCCGGGCTCACCGGCATGATGCGCGGAAAAAAGAAGAAGGTTGAACTCGCGTCTGATGCGAGCGGGAAGCTGCAAAGTGCAAAGCTGACCTTGCAGTCATACGAGCTCGCGAAAAAGAACGAGCACGACCAACGCGTCGCGAAGCTGAAGGAACGTTACAAAGCGGATGTCAGCGCAGCAGAGGCAAAGGCGCAGGCGCTGAGCAGCGAGAGTGAAGAAAAGGCGAACGCCTCGCTCAGGGAGATCAAGGCATCGCACGGGGCGAGTGTCGGGGAACGAAACGCACGCTTTGAGGCCGAGGTCCGGCAGGTCGAGCAGTGGGTGCAGGAGCAGACCGCGGGGGTCGAGCGAGGTTACAACGACGCGATCCAATCATCGGTTGAAAAGCGTGACGCCCTGATCAGGGAGGCCGAGGGCGAGCACCGTCGGATCCGCTCTGAGGTGGAGCAGGAACTCACGCTCGTTGCAGAGGACGTGCGGTCAGTCTTGTGGTCAAACGATGATTGGGCGGAGCGATCAAACCCGGAGTGGGAAGCGATGCCGACGCTCGGTCAGCCTGAGCACGTCCCGCACGCGATCCGTTTCTCGTCGTTGCGAGTCGACCTGGGTGCGCGCTTTGCCCGCTTGCCGGATCACATCCACGAAGACCTCGGCATTGCGCCTTTGATCGAGACTCCGGGTGTACTCGCCCTTCCCGGGCCGAGCTCGTTCCTGATCCGCCACGACCGAGATTCGCGAGATGATGCGCTGAGCACGATGCGAAACGTCATCGCCCGCATTCTCGCAACATTCCCCGGTCGAAAAGCGCGCTTTGTCCTCACAGACCCGATCGGCATCGGCCAATCCTTTGCGGGGTTCATGCGTCTCTCGGACCTTGATCCTTCGCCGGTTGGTCAGCGCATCTGGGCGGATCCGAATCAGATCGAGCGTCAGTTGGTGGACCTCACCGAGCACATGCAGACGGTGATCCAGAAGTACCTACGCAGGGACTACGCCACGATCGAGGAGTACAACGAGGCCGCTGGCGAGATCGCGGAGCCGTACCGTTTCCTGGTGATCCCCGACTTGCACGTCGCGCTGACCGACAACGGTGCCAGCAAGCTCAAAAGCATCCTTGAGTCCGGCCCTCGGTGCGGTGTCTACGCGATCATCTGTGCTGAGCATGGCGCGAAGCTGCCTGAAGAGTTGAAGGGGTCGCTCGACGAGGTCGACGCGACGCTCCGGCTGGGTTCGGGTTTTTCGCCCTTCGTGCGTGGTCCCGAGGGCGAGATACAGCTGTCGCTCGATCCGGAGCCAACCGATGAGTTGCTCGCACAGATTCTCGATCGGGTTGCCAAGGCGAGCACCGACGCGGGCCGCATCGAGGTCCCGTTCGAACGGTTGACGCCGGAGCGTGATGATGAGCTGTGGTCACGCGATTGCGCCGAGGAACTGGTAGTCCCGCTCGGGCGGTCGGGTGCGAGGAAGGTTCAGGAGCTGCGTCTAGGGCTCGGGACCCGCCAGCACGCGCTGATTGCCGGGCGGACCGGGTCGGGCAAGTCAACGTTGCTGCACGTCATGATCACCGCCGCGGGGATGTGGTATGGTCCGGATCAGCTCGAGATGTACCTGATTGATTTCAAGAAGGGCGTCGAGTTCAAGGCCTACACGGGCGGTCGCCTGCCGCATGTCCGCGCTGTGGCCATCGAGTCGGATCGCGAGTTCGGTCTCTCGGTGCTTCAGCGGCTGGATGATGAACTGACGAAACGGGGTGAGCTGTTCCGGAAACTCGGTGCGCAGGACCTGGCCGGCGCGAGAAAGCTCGCACCCGATGAGCATCTGCCGCGCGTGCTGCTGCTGATCGACGAGTTTCAGGAGTTCTTTACGGTTGATGATGAGGTGGCATCGGACGCTTCGTTGTTGCTCGATCGGCTGGTGCGTCAGGGGCGTGCGTTCGGTGTGCACGTCATCCTCGGCTCTCAGACGCTTTCGGGCGCCTACTCACTGGCTCGCTCCACGCTGGGCCAGATCGGTGTCCGGGTGGCGTTGCAGTGCTCGGAGGCCGATTCGTACCTGATCCTCGGCGAAGACAACAACGCCGCCCGATTGCTGGAGCGCCCGGGCGAGGCGATCTACAACAACGCGGGCGGGTTGATCGAGGGGAACTCGCCGTTCCAGACGGCATGGTTGTCGGACGCTGATCGTGACGCGGCGCTCAACCGCCTCCCCGAGCCGAACATCGATCTCGAGCCCGCTGTGGTCTTCGAGGGTAACACCCTGGCGCAGTTCGAGAAGACCCGCGCTGCGATGCAGCACGAGGAGGCGGAGAGCGCGGGGCCGCGGGTGCTGCTTGGCGAATCGGTCGCGATCGCGCCGCCCGTCGCCCCGATGATGACCAAACGCAGCGGCGCAAATATGCTGGTTGTTGGGCCGCAGGCCACGTCCGCCTACGGCATGCTCGCGTCCGGGGCGATCACGTTCGCGGATAGCCCGGGAGCCCGAGTCGTCATCCTTGATGCCACACCCGAAGAAGACCCCGAGCATCGCCGCATCGAGCGTGCGATCGAGGGCCGCGGCGAGCACATCGAACTCAACAGGGCCGCGGATGCCCCGCGGATCGTGTCGGAGATCAACGGGATCGTTCAGTCGAGGGATGGCCACGCGGGTGATCCGGTGCTGCTCGTGATTGCAGGGCTCCATCGTCTTCGCGAGTTGCGGAAGAATGAAGACTATGGATTCTCACTCGACGATGACGCCGGCGCATCTCCGGATCGGGAACTCGCGAACACACTGCTCGAGGGGCCTGCGTCTGGTGTGTGGACCATGGTCTGGTGCGACACGCTGACGAACCTTGAGCGGACGTTCGACCGAGGGACAATCCGCGAGTTCGGGATGCGTGTGCTGATGCAGATGAGCGCGTCGGACTCGACCATGCTGATGGATTCGTCCGCGGCCTCGAATCTCGGGGCCAACCGGGCGTTGTTTACCGACGATGTGGAAGGGACGGAGATCAAGTTTCGCCCGGTGCAGGCTCCGGGCGAGTCTTAGTCGTCTGGACGTTCCGCGCTGCGCCGTATGCCGCTGAGCATGCCGGAAAAAACGATGTTGTGCAGTGGGAGCACGGAGTACCAGTACGCCAGACCGAGCAGGCCGCGAGGCTTGAATCGGGCGGTCATTTCCAGGCTTGTCCGCTCACCGTTCGGGGTCAGCTGGAACTGCAGGTTTGCTGTCCCAGGGAGCTTCATCTCTGCGCGAAGCTCGAGTGATTTGTCCTGCTCGATCCCGATAACACGCCAGAAATCGAGCGTCTCGCCAAACTCGATCCGCTGCGGATCGCGCCGACCCCGGCGGAGGCCTGGCCCGCCCAGCAGGGTATCCATCCAGCCGCGGATTCTCCACAAGAGGTCAGCGGCGTACCACCCGTGCCCGCCACCGATCCTGCAGACGGACTGAAACACGCGATCCGAGGGCGCATCGATCTCGATCGTGCGTTGATCCACGAACTGCGTGCCGCCCGCCCAATCGGGATCGCCGGGTACCGGCCCTGCGACGGACCAGCGTGTCTCGACCGCGTTGCCCCGCACCCGCTCGAGCGCCCTGCGGATCGATTCACGCGCGTTGAGTGGTTCGTGAGGCATGACTTCCTGGATGCGGTTGTCGTTCACGACGACACGGTTTTTCAGCCCTTCTGCGAGCGGGCGAGCGATCCGGTAGGAAACCGGGGTGACCAGTGAGATCCAGCCCGAGCTGAGCCGGGGCGTGAGCACCGGAAGCGGGAGGATCCATCGGCGTGGGATCTGGAGTTCCTCGGCCATAATCTGCATGAGCCTGCTGTATGGGAGCGCGTCTGCGCCACCGATCTCGAAGGTCTGGTTCTCCGATTCGGGGACACTTAGACATCGGACGAGCCAATGGAGCACATCCGAGATCGCGATGGGCTGGGATTCGGTCTTGACCCATTTGGGGGTGATCATGACCGGAAGGCGCTCGACCAGGTAGCGGAGGATCTCGAACGAGGCGGACCCCGATCCGATGATCATCGCGGCTCGGAACGCGGTCATGGGGACGCTGCTGGAGGCGAGGATGTGCTCAACCTCTCGGCGTGAGCTCAGGTGCTCACTGAGTCCCTCGCCCATCTCTCCAAGCCCTCCGAGATAGATGATGCGATTGATACCCGCGTGCTCTGCGGCTTGAACGAACCGGGTCGCGAGCTTGCGGTCGCGGTCGGCGTACTCGCTCCCGGAGAGTTCCATCGAGTGGATCAGGTAGAACGCCGCATCACACCCAGTGAGGTGCTCGTGCAGATTATCATCTTCGGCCAAGTCACACTTCGCGATCGATACTCGCGGGTCTTCGGCCCATGGGCGGAGGGACAGTTTGCGGGGTTCTCGCACGATGCAGCGTACACGGTAGCCGGCTTCGAGCAGTGATTGGACGAGGCGGCCACCGACGTAGCCGGTCGCACCCGTTACGGCGATCAGAGGAGTATCAGGTTGGTCTGTTAGCGTGGGAATGGTCGTGCCTCCCGGCTGTTATCGTACCAGAAGTCGAGCCGATGCGATCTACCACGCATGGGAGAGGACATGTGTGCACGCGGCTTGTGCGGTGATTTCGGCCGTGAACGCTTCACGCCGAGCGGACTCGACCAGCGCAAGCACGCAGCCGCCAAAGCCGCCCCCGGTCATGCGTGCCCCATACACACCCGGAATCGACTGGGCGAGGTGGAAGATCTGATCGACCCGGTCGCATGACACACGGAGTGTCTCAGAGAGTGATTTATGGGATGCATTGAGCAGCTTGCCGAGGTGATCGGGTGCCTGTTCCGTGATCGCATCGATCGCGTCACGCACGCGTTGCAGTTCGGAGACGGCATGATCGGCGGCATCCCGCTCTGGCTGTGAGAGCACGCTCAGACAGGGCGAATCGGAGCATTCCGGAATCTCGCGCAGAGATTTGCCGAGGCGTGCGAAGGCCTGCTGGGCAGCGTTGCGTCGCTCGCTATACGCGCTCTCACCGAGCTTATGCCGCACGCACGAGTCGAGGACGACAACCGATGACCCCTCAATCCCGTTGATGGTGGAGCCAGAGTTCGATTGGCAATCGAAGATGAGCAACTGCCCCGGTTCCGCCAGAGCGCTCGCCGCCTGATCCATCAGGCCACAGGGAACACCGGCGAAGCGGTGTTCCGCACGCTGACATCGCACGGCGATTTCGATGGGGTCGAGGTGCAGGTCGAGCAGTGTGTTGATTGCTCGTAGAACCGCCACCTCGATGGCTGCGGAGCTTGACAGACCTGCCCCCGATGGGATCTCACAACTGAAGCTGATGTCCATCGGTGGAGGGTGGGGGGCCAGATCCAGAATCATGGCGATCGGGCCGAGCACATAGTGCGACCAGTGGCCAGGTGGTGGGGGGTGCGATGCGTACTCTTGCAGATCCTGCCCGATGGATTCTCCGAGATCACTGGCATGAACTCGGATTCCTGATACGCGGTCCGGTTTCGAGACAGCGACCCGAGCCATGAGCGGGATGGCGAGCGGGAGCACGATCCCGCCTGAGTAATCGATGTGCTCGCCGATCAGGTTCACCCTGCCGGGGGATTGGGATAGCACGAAGGGTATTGTGCCGAAGTGCGACACATGCGTGTCGGCCAATGTGATGTCGTTCGAACGGCGCACGGGCGATCCCCTGTGTCTGAATCGGCTATGGTATCCGCAATGAACCTGCTCGATCTGCTCTACATCCCCCTCGGTTTGGCCACAGCGCCGTTCTGGCTGCGGAAGCGGCGGGAGGGTTGGGACCAGCGCTTCGGGCATGTGGACGCGATGTTCGAGGATTCATCGCTCGATCCAGAAAGGCCGCGTGTCATGCTGCACGCCGTGTCGGTGGGTGAGGTCAATGCGCTGCGAGCGATTGTTCCGATACTCGCGGAATCAGCCGAGGTGTTCGTTTCAACGACCACGGACACCGGGCTCGCACGTGCCCAGTCGCTCTTCCGCGACATGAGCCGGGTGCATGTCGTCCGCTATCCGCTCGATTGCTCCTGGATGGTGCAGCGGTTCCTCGACTTGGTCCGCCCTGACGTGGTCGGGCTTGTCGAGCTTGAGGTCTGGCCGAACTTCATCAAGATCTGCTCCGCGAGAGGGATTCCGATTGGCATCGTCAACGGACGAATCTCGTCGCGTTCTTACAAGGGATACCGACGTCTACGCGTATTGCTCCGGCCTACGTTTGCTCGCCTCTGCTTCGCGTGTGTCCAGGACAAGGATTACGCGGAGCGGATCCGTGCGATGGGGACCCCGGAGGATCGCATCAGGATCACCGGGACCATGAAGTGGGATTCGGTCAGAGCCGACCATTGTTCGCAGCCGGGCGAGCGGGCTCAGCAGATCGCCCGCGAGATGGGTCTCGATCTCAACTGTCCGATCGTTGTGGCCGGTTCGACCGGCCCGACCGAGGAACAACTGATGCACGAATCGGTCCCCGGGGATGTACAACTCATCATCGCTCCGAGGAAAACAGAGCGATTTGACGAGGCCGCGCAGCTCGTCCCCGGCGCGGTGCGGAGATCGAGCGGCAAAACGGCACCTCACGGTTCGACGAGGTTCATCCTTGATACGATCGGGGAGCTATCGAGCGTGTTTGAGATCGCCGACCTCGTCATCATGGGGCGATCTTTTAATGATCAGTATGGCTCGGACCCGATCGAGCCGGCCGGCCTGGCCAAGGCCGTGATCATCGGCTCTCGCTACGGCGACTTTGAGTCTTCGGTCGCACTCCTTCGAAACGCGGGAGGGATCCGGATCGAGACGCGTGAGACGCTCTCGGCGGCGGTCGCTGAGCTGCTCGGAGACGAGGCAAAGCGCACCACCATGGGGGCGGCGGCACAACGCTGTGTGCGTGAACAGCAGGGGGCCTCTGCGACCCACGCCGGCGTGCTCCTGGGTACCATCAGGAACCCGTAACCCGGGGGTGAATTTCACTTCGCGCTGGTTGAGCGGGGCGTGATTTTCACGCGATTCGTGCGTACACTGTCTCTCTGGCCCGCGTCGCAGCGGCTCAGAACCCCGATCCGGCCACCTGAATCGGTGATGGGGGAGTAGCTCAATGGTAGAGCAACGGCCTTTTAAGCCGCAGGTTCAGGGTTCGAATCCCTGCTCCCCTATTCGATATTTACGCCCTGCCCGCCGGTGATCCTTGTGGGCCCGTTCGCGGCAATCGATGAACCACGTGAACAGAGATGGCGCAGACCCGAACGACCTCAGGGAGCCTCGTCCGTGATCGAAACTCCTCTCAGCGCGAGCGATCGTTCAAACCAGGTCATCCATGCGAACTGGAGCGGTGGGCATCTCCACCTCTGGTGTGAGTGTCCTGTGTCTGAAGGGGCTGACCACGAGGCCGTTGATTCTGATCTGCCGGTTCATTCTTTCGCGAGACGTCCCGGCGGGTTGCCGGATTGGATCAGCGGCGAACGGACCCAGATCAATCTGCGACTGCCTGCGATAGAAGGCAGCCCGATCCCCAGCGCCCCCATGTCACGCGTCATCGGTCGTGATGATGACAACGATCAGGCCGCGGTGCTCACAGAGTTCACGCTCCCAACGCTCGGCATCAAACCCATCGATGCCGGTCGCGTGCTGGAGTGGTTCATCGAGCAGAATGATGATTCGCAGCACGACGCGGATGATCAGTACGGTGATCTCGGTGCTGGCATCCACTACTTTGTTGCGGCTTCGCGCCTCGCCTCGCACCTATTGGCGGGGCACCGTGTCGTTCCCATGATCCTCCAAGACGCGCAGGGTGAGCTCAGCGCGAGCTGGTGGCCCTGGCTCAGTGACTCGATGACCGCCGCACGCGTCCAGAAACTCGTTGGGTCCATGCCCGGCGTGGCACGCGCTGTGACCGACGAGCACGCCCACGATGCGTGGTCGCTGACGACCGATTTCCTCGCGGCCGTGACGGACGCCCGGGCACGCTCGACGATGATCCGTGAAGAGATGTTCGACACGGTCGAGGACGCGGACCCCGATGCGGACCCCCAGGTCGCGTGGTTGCTCGGGCTGCTCGATCAGACGGAAGAGGTGCCGAGCGTACAGGGCCAGCGGGCGGATATCGTCCGAAAGGTCCGGCGCTGGATTTCCGAGCTCGAGGATCGAGGCGAATCGAGCGTCTGGCGATTCGGACTGCGCATCGCTGAGCCCATCGCAGACGGCCTACCTTCGGACATCTCCAAGCCCGACGATACGGTCAAGTGGTCGCTGAGCTTCTTCCTCCAGAGTGTGGATGATGAAGAGATCGTCCTGCGTGCGTCGGATATCTGGCTGATCCAGCGTGAGCGGATCGTTGTCTCCGGGCTGACACTCGAGAACCCGCAGGAGCTGCTCATGGCCGAGCTCGGCCGGGCGAGCCGCCATTACAAGAAGCTTGAAGAGGCGCTCGATTCCAGCGAACCGATCGAGGTCCTGATCGATTCGCAGGAGGCCTATCACTTCCTCCGCGAGATCAAGCCCATCCTTGAAGAACAGGGCTTCGCGATTCAGAGCCCGCCGTGGTGGGACTCGCCCAGCGGGCGTCTTGGGGCCCGCCTCAAGATCGAGTCGGATCCGGCGGAGGGGTTGTTCGACGAGAACGGCGACCCGGACGGCGGCGGCGCTCAGCTCGGTCTCAACTCGCTCGTCGGGTACCACTGGGAGATCGCGATCGGGGATACCACCCTCACGCTGCACGAGTTCGAGCAGCTTGCCCAGCAGAACGCGCCGCTCGTCAGGATCGGCGGGAAGTGGGTTGAGATCCGCCCCGAGGATGTGCAGAACGCCATCAAGTTCATCTCCGAGAACCCCGGCGGCGAGATGGAGCTGGGCGAGGCCATGCAGCTCGCGTTGGCGTCTGACTCGTCGCAAACCGGCCTGCCCGTAACCGGGCTCGAGGCCACCGGTTGGGTGGCATCGCTGCTCGGTGGTGACGAGAGCGGCGCTTCGCTCAAGCTGCCCGAGCTCGACGCGCCAGACAACTTCAACGGCACGCTCCGCCCCTATCAGGCGCGCGGCATGAGCTGGATGGCGTTCATGGAGCGGTTCGGCTTCGGTGCATGCCTCGCCGACGACATGGGCCTTGGTAAGACGATCCAGCTTCTGGCGCTGCTCACGCATGAGCGCAAGGTCGCCGGCGATGAACGCGTCGATCCGACGCTGCTCGTCGTGCCGATGTCCGTGATCGGCAACTGGATGAAGGAGGCGAAGAAGTTCTCGCCGGACCTGAAGGTGATGGTCCACCACGGCGTCGAACGGAAGACGGACGACGCGTTCGTCGAGGAGGTCAACAGGTCTGACCTTGTGCTGACTACATACGCGCTCGCGCACCGCGACCGTGAGACCATCGAGCGGGTGAAGTGGGGGCGCATCGTGCTCGATGAGGCCCAGTACATCAAAAATCCGGCCGCGAAGCAGTCCCAGGCGGTCCGCTCCATCGCCGCGCCCAAGCGTGTTGCGCTCACTGGTACGCCGGTCGAGAACCGCCTGAGCGAGCTGTGGTCGATCATGGACTTCCTCAACCCCGGTTATCTCGGGGCATCGGGCACATTCCGCAAGAAGTTCTCGCTCCCGATCGAGCGTCACCGCGATCAAAACAAGATGGCCCGTCTGCGTTCGATGGTGTCGCCGTTTATCCTCCGGCGCGTGAAGACCGATCCGACGGTAGTCTCGGATCTGCCGAGCAAGATCGAGAGCAAGGAGTGGTGCCCGCTCACGCCCGAGCAGGCGAAGCTCTACGAGAGCTGCGTGCAGCGGATGCTCACGGACGTGGACCAGAGTGAGGGCATCCATCGACGCGGGCTGGTGCTGGCGGCACTCATCAAGCTCAAGCAGATCTGCAACCACCCTGCGCAGATGCTCAAGGAGACCGATCCACAGTTCGGCAAGGTCATTGATCCGATGCGCTCGGGCAAGTGCGTGCGTCTGCTCGAGCAGACTTCGGAACTCATCGCCGAGGGCGATCAGGCCCTGATCTTCACCCAGTTCCGTCAGATGGGGCACATCCTGAGCAACATGCTCCGCCACGAGCTGGGCAAGGAAGTCCTCTTCCTCCACGGCGGCACGTCGCAGGGCAAGCGCCAGAAGATGATCGACGAGTTCCAGGAGGCGACCGGCAAGACGCCGATCCTGATCCTGTCGCTCAAGGCCGGTGGCGTGGGTTTGAACCTGACAGCCGCGACGCACGTGTTCCACTTCGACCGCTGGTGGAACCCCGCGGTGGAGAACCAGGCAACCGACCGGGCGTATCGCATCGGTCAGACCCGCACGGTTCAGGTGCACAAGTACATCGTGCGTGGAACGCTTGAGGAGCGCATCGACGAGATGATCGAGTCCAAGACCGAGCTCGCGGAGAACATCATTGGGCACGGCGAGCGTTGGCTCACCGAGCTTGGCACCGACAAGCTGCGCGAGCTGCTCACGCTGCGAGCGGACACGATCGCGGACGACATGTAACCCGAGGACGAACCGATGGCGAAGAAAAAGACATCATCATCGTCCGCCAAGGACAAGAAGCAGGGGGGCGATTCCCCGCGTGAGGACCGCGTGATGAACGTGGTCGCCAAGCCCACCCTCAGCGCTCACGTCCCCACGGCACCGAAGAAGGTCAAGCCCCAGTATGCCTCGTTCCGTTCATCACGCAAGTCCCTTGTGAATCCGCGCCGGGTTCGCGGTGGCGTGAAGTTCAAGCTCAAGGCGGGCGAGACCCCCCGGAGCTGGGTGACGCAGCGTCTTCTCAGGGTCGCCGAGCAGGGGGCCGAGGCTGAGATTTACAAGGACGGGCTCGAGTACGCACGCCTCGGTCAGACGAAGAGACTGACCATCGAAGAGACGCTTTGCGAAGGTGTCATTCAAGGACGCAGCGATAAGCCGTACACGACGACACTCGAGCTGAGCCAGTTCAATGCGGAATCGCAGGAGCGCGTGATCAGTGCCATGGCGGATCAGGTGCGGTACGCGGCGAAGCTCCTCTCAGGCGAGCTTCCCAGCAACATCGAAGACGTCTTCGCACCGCTCGGGCTCAAGCTCTTCCCGGCGGAACCGCAGGACATCACACCGAAGTGCTCATGCCCGGATTGGTCCGAGGAGAAGCCGTGGTGCAAGCACGCCGTCTGTCTCTCCGCGCTTCTCGCCGAACGTATGGGCGACGACCCGATGATCATCTTCGGCCTGCACGGCATGCCGTCGCAGGAACTGATCGATGGCCTCCGCCAGAAAAGAGCGGTCGGTGTTCAGGGGCCCGGCCCGGCCCCGGTGCTGCTCCAGCACGTGCCGGGTGTTTCCGATGTGCCATCAGCGCCGCTGGATGATTCGCTCGGCTCATTCTGGGAAGTGGGCGATGAGCTCAAGGAGCTCGATACCCCGATCGAGCCGCCCACGCTCAACTGTGTCCTGCTGCGACGTCTGGGCTCGAGCCCGTTCCCGGAAGGGCGGTTCCCGCTGATCGGACTGATGGCCACCTGCTACCAGCTGATTGGCGAGCATGCGATCCGTGAAGACGAGAGCGGTGAAGAGTAGGACGATTGACCACGCTTCCGAGCGCATGAAAAACCCCGCCGATTGGCGGGGTATTTGTTTGGCTTTGGTCAGTCTTCAGGGGCAGCCGGCGTTGTACTGCTGGATGTAGAGCGAGACGTCGAAGAAGTTCCACAAGCCATCGCTGTTGAGGTCTGCGGAGTTGTCCTGTGCATTGAAAGCAGCAATGAACAGGGAGATATCGAAGAAGTCGAGCGTGCCGTTGTTGTCGCGGTCAGCCGGGCATGGCAGCTCAATCGTGAACGAATCAATATAGGTCTGCCACCCGAAGCTGCGCTGGTACATACCGATGATCCAGAATGTCTTGTCGTCTTCGGGATCGATCGCGATGTCCAGATAGTCACCCCATCGGCCGTTTGCGACATTGTCACCGATGGCGATTTCAATGGGCTCGCTCATGGTGCCCAGCGGATCGCTCGGGAACCTGCCCGAGATGCGGACGCTGGCGAAGTCGTTTGGGCTGGAGCTTGATGTGATCAATCCGACGTTGTGGTCCTTGTCGGAGTAGATCGCAGGGAAGAAGTAGTGCCGCCCGTTGTTGCCGGTGATCTCACCCTGCTGCACCAGGAAGGGTGAGTTGCCCGAGCCGGGCCAGCCGTTGATGTCGATGTGGTACCAGCGAGCGACCGTCTGACCGGGGGGGCCGTCGATCGCGTGCCCGGCGTAGAGGTTCCCATCACGGTAGTGGACATTCATGATCCGCCCGTCGAGCGTGGAGATCTCGCCGCCGTTGTTGTTGGCGTCCTGAGACGGGCCGGAGGCGTTGCTCAGCTGATCAACGGTCACGCGTTGCCAGCTGGGGTTGTTGATTGGGTCGTTGATGGTCCAGACCCGGAGCGAGCTCGAGTTGCGACGCGAGACGAAGTAGCACTGCGGCGCGGGGCCGAACATCTGGGCGACCTGCAGCGAGGCGCCGTTGTCCGGAGCGAGGTCGCTGAAGGTCACCGGGTCGCCGTTGAGCATCGGCCCCTTGGGGTAGACGCGGAAGAGCTGCCCACCGAAGGAGCCAGCGCCGAGCGGGAACAGGTTGCCCGTGACGTACCACGCGTTGTCGTCGAAGCCGAATCCCGGGTAGTCGACCCAGTAATCATTGCCGCCAACATCGATGACCGACGGCGTGCGGTACTTGTACCAGATCCCATGGGGGTCCGAGTCGTCCGAGACCGCGATGTCGATCCATGAAGCGCCGCTTGTCTCCAGCGCGATGACGACGAAGCGTTCCGCCTTGTGGTCATAGAAGACCTTGGGGTCGAACACGAAGTTGGAGTCCGCGCCGACCGGTTCGAAGAATCCGGGTGAGCCGGGTGTCCCGAGGTGGACCGAGAAGGTCTCATTCCCGGTGTCCTTGTCGTAGAACGCGATCGCCGCGTTTACGGTTTCAACGATGTGGTCCGGGCCGACCGCGAGGGTCGGATCTGGCGGCGACCATTCAGTCTGTGCGATGCTCTCGAATCCCGTCCCGCCAGCATGGTTCACGCGGTCCATCTCGATCGCCTGGCCAACCGGCATGGTGCGCTGATTGTCTGGGATGTTCTCGAGCGACTTGTCGCGCGAGTGCTGGTAGAGCTGGTGCTTGATCATCCGCACCTGGCCGTCAAAGGGCTCGGTCAGCTGGCGCTGAGGCGTGACGGCCCTTGTGTCGTATATCTCTGGTGCGATGGTGGTCCGGACATAGCCGTCGCGGTTGTTGACATCGATCACGATCGGGTCTGGTCGCTGGTCAGCGGGGAGCGGAGCGGGCGAGCCCTCGGGCTGGTACGCCGCCGGCTCACCGGCCGCACGTGATGTGGAGGTGTTGGCCGCACAACCCTGGAGCATGGCCGATCCGGCGAGAAGGATCATGGTTGCCGAGGAGGCGGCTCGGAGTGTACGGGACGGGGGCCAATGCTGAGGCATATTCGAGACCTTTCAGATGCAAAGTGGACAACACACGACAATCGCCCATCCTGTAGTGATACAGGGGACTTTGGAAACATCGGTTGGGGACAAGGGGTCGCCTGATTGGTGAGCCCTCTGGATTGGCCTGAACCGGCCTAAAGACGAAGAATCGACCCGGAATTTGCGCATCTGGGCCTGATCCGGGGGTCTATACGTGAAATTACCCGTTCGGTTGAGCCGTTGTGGCAAAAACTCACCCCCGGACGCGGTTTGACCGGGCGGGTGTGGGGTCTACGATTGACCTCTCTGCGGAGCCCGGAGTGACGGACGCGGCGATCGAAACCGATCGATCAACGCTGAGGCGCCCCGATGGGTCCACGTGAATGGGATGGGAATGGTTCACATTCTGCCCCGCAGCCGCGTGGATCTCGCTCCAAGTCTCTGGTGCTCTGGCACTTGAGGCGAATGTGCTGCGGCGACGCATGCTCGACTGTCGAGTGTGTCTGAGCCGACAGATCTGACGGTTCGGATACACGCAAGGCCATCATCGTCTTGCCCTGACAGGAGTTGAAGCGACACGCCGCGGTCACCCGATGCATTCAGAGCAGCCGCTGGGCTCTTGAGCCCGCACAACAGAGCCCCATGGTGTAATGGTAGCACAGCTGGTTTTGATCCAGTCAGTCCAAGTTCAAATCTTGGTGGGGCTGTTTTCTCTGCTCGAATCCCGCGACGTCGCTGAACAGAGCGATGAGCGACACAGCCGAACAGCATCAAAAGCTTGAAGCGATCATCCTTGCCGCGGGCAAGGGTACACGCATGCAGTCCGACCTTCCCAAGGTCTGCCACAAGGTGGGCGGCCGCCCGATGGTCTGCGCGGTTGTGGACGCGTGCCTGGAAGCCGGCTGCGAGCGCGTCGTGGTTGTTGTGGGGTACAAGCAGGAACTCGTCCGCGAGGCGCTCGAGTCGTACGGCGACAAGGTCGAGTTCGCGGTCCAGCATGAGCAGCTCGGCACTGGGCACGCGGTCATGAGCGCTGTTGATGCGTTCCCGCTCACTGAACGCGCGGCGACGGACGTGTTCGTGCTCTGCGGGGACGGGCCGCTGATCCGGTCCTCGACGCTCGACACCATGCTGGAGCTTCACCGCACGAAGAACGCCGCCGCCACCCTCGCCACGAGCACCATCGAAGACCCGAGCGGGTACGGCCGCATCGTCCGCGATGGCGATGGTCGCTTCGAGCGCATCGTCGAGCAGAAGAACGCGAGCGAGGGCGAGCTCGGGATCAACGAGGTCAACCCGAGCTACTACTGCATGAGTGCGCTGGCGATGTTCGAGGCGCTCAAGCAGGTCAACCGCAACGAGCTCACCGGTGAGTACTACATCACGGACGTCTTCGAGCTGATGCTCAAGCGTGGGCTTCCCGTTGAGGTTATCGACGCGGTCCCCGCGGAGGACATCCTGAGCATCAATACCCTCGAGCACCTGGCTCATGTTGACGCGATCTACCGCGAGCGTCGGACCGTGACGCCGAACTGACCCACTGGCAACCCGCACACTGAAGGACGCAAGCATGGCAGAGCTGAAAGTATTCGCAGGACGCAACTCAAAGGGGCTCGCGACGCGCGTGTGCGACGAGATCGGGATCGAGCTCGGGCGCGCTCGCACGAATCTCTTCCCCGACGGCGAGGTCTTCGTCAAGCTCGATGATGACGTGCGTGGGCGGGACTGCTACGTCGTGATCTCGACCTGCGAGCCCGTCAACGACAACCTGATGGAACTGCTCGTGTTCTGCGATTGTCTGCGTCGGGCAAGCGCTAAGCGTGTGACGATGGTCATGCCTTACTACGGGTACGGGCGTCAGGACCGGAAGGACGAGGGGCGTGTCCCGATCACGGCCAAGCTGGTAGCGAACCTGATCACGGCGGCCCGCGCCGATCGTGTGCTGGCGATGGACTTGCACGCGGCTCAGATTCAGGGATTCTTCGATATCCCCGTCGACCATCTTTCCGCGACGCCGGTCTTTTACGACTACTTCACCTCGATCCGCCATGAGCTGGGCGACCTGTGCCTCGTCTCGCCGGATGTTGGGAATGTAAAGGTCGCCGAGTCCATGGCAAACCTGCTCGACGCGGACCTCGCGATTATCAACAAGCGTCGACTGACCGGCGATTCGGTCAGGGTCGGCAACCTGATCGGCGACGTCAAGAACAAGACCGTGCTGATGTTCGATGACATGATCTCGACGGGCGGAACGGTTGTCGAGGCGGCCAGGCTCGTGATGGACGAGGGGGCGAGCGACGTTGTCTGCGCCGCGACGCACGCGGTGCTCGCAGGGCCTGCGATGCAGAAGCTCGCCGACTCGCCGATCTCGCGTGTGGTGGTCACGGACACCATCCCCGAGGCGGGGCGTTGCGAGCAGATCAAGGACAAGCTCAAGATCCTGTCGGTCGGGGAGATCCTCGGTCAGGCGATCACACGAATCCACAACGACGAATCGATCAGCGCGCTCTTCGAGCGCACCGCGGGTGCGAAGCGCTGATCGCCAGAGAAGATACCAAGAGTTGATTGTAAGATAAAGGAGAACACAATGAGTGACACAACGACTCTGCTGAGCGCACAGAAGCGCGAACGCACCGGATCACGCTACTCTCAGCGCATCCGCAACGCCGGCGGCCTGCCCGCCGTTGTCTACGGGCACAAGGAAGAGCCGGTCTCGATTACCCTCGACGCGCACACCGCGATCGGGCACATCAGCAAGGGTGAGAAGGTTTTCGAGCTCGACATCGAAGGTGCGAAGCAGCACGTGCTGCTTAAGGACCTCGGTTACGACTACCTCGGCACCAACATCATCCACGCCGACTTCGCCCGCGTCGATCTCAACGAGCGTGTCCACACGCACGCCCACCTCAAGTTCGTGGGCGATGCCAAGGGGCTCAAGACCTCCGGGGCCATCATGATGCACCCCTCAACCGAGCTCGAGCTCGACGTGCTCGTCTCGAACATCCCGGATCACATCGACGTCGATGTCTCGGAGATGGAGGTCGGCGACATCATCCACGCCAGCGATGTCAAGCTGCCGCTGGAATCCATGAAGCTGCTCTCCGATCCGGACGCGATCGTGGCGCAGATCGTCTTGAAGGCCCTCCAGGAAGAGGAAGGCGAGGCAGGCGAGGTCGGTGCTGAAGGCGCTGAGCCGGAAGTCATCACCGAGAAGAAGGAAGAGACTGAGTAATGAAGCTGATCGTTGGGCTCGGCAACCCGGGGCTGCAGTACGACAAGACCCGCCACAATGTGGGGTTCATGGTCGTCGATGCGCTCGCCACGCGCCACGCTGGCGGGCAGGTCCCCAAGGCCCGGTTCAACTCCGTGACCATCGACGCGTTCATCGGCGCGGAGAAGGTGCTGCTCATGAAACCCACGACCTACATGAACCTGTCGGGTAAAGCCGTGGGCGAGGCGGTCCGGTTCTTCAAGCTCGATCCGAGCGAGGACCTGATCGTGATCGTCGACGACATCGCCCTGCCGGTGGGTCACACCCGTGTCCGCAAAGACGGCGGCTCGGGCGGTCACAACGGGCTCAGCGATATCGATCGCGTGCTCGGCGGTGACGGGTACATGCGTGTGAGGCTCGGTGTCGGCGCGGTCCCCAAGCTCATGAACCAGTCGGACTGGGTTCTCAGCCGATTCATGAGCGAGGAGAAGGACGACATCGAACGCGGCATTACCCGTGCCGCGGACGCGACGGAGTGCATCCTCGATGAGGGCGTGGTGAAGGCGATGAACTCCTTCAACACGAAGCTCAAGAAGCCCCGCGCCGAGAAGAAGGCGGACACGAAGCCCAACACAGCGCAGCCGAACAACTCAGAATCTCAAGTCAACGAAACCGAAATCAACAGCAGCTCACAGAGCTGAATAGACCTTTGGAGATACACATGTCCACCGATACCGAAACCCGCACAGGCGTATACGAGGCAATGTTCCTCGCCAGCCAATCCGCGGCCGCGTCCTTCGGCGACCTCGTCGCCCACATCAATCACCTGCTCGAGCGTGCGAACGCCGATGTGCTCGCGATGAAGAAGTGGGACGAGCGTCGTCTCGCCTTCGAGATCGAGAAGCAGAAGCGCGGCGTGTACATCCTCGCTTACTTCACGTGCCCGACCGACATGGTCTCGCACCTGGAGCGTGACGTTCAGATCTCGGATCAGGTCATGCGTGTGCTCATCACGAGCGCCGAGCACCTGACCGAGGAAGAGATCAAGGCCAACGACGATCGCACCGGGCTTGACACAGAAGCCAAGCTCAAGGCCGAGCAGGGTGATAGCGTCGAGGGCGAGGGCAGCAGCAAGGTCCGCCTCGGCGCGCCCGAGCAGGCACCCGCGGCCCCGGCCGCTCCTGAGTCAGCTGAGAGCGACTCCGCATCGGACAGCGACGAAGAGGAGTAATCCTCAATCTTGCCCGATCTCGGTCGCTGATCACGCAGAACCGAGTCCTTGGGCCTGAATGACCATGCCGGTGTACGCGATTTTCCGATCGCGTACACCGGCATCTGTTTGGTATGCTACACTGATCGAAATACAGACCTGCACGGTAAATCTGAGGAGAACACAATGGCTGGCAGCTTCAATAAAGTCCTGCTCATGGGCAACCTGACCCGTGATATCGAGATCCGCCACACCGGGAGCAACACCGCCGTGGGGAACTTCGGGCTCGCGGTCAACCGACGCTACAAAACCCAGTCGGGTGATCAGCGAGAAGAGGTCACCTTCGTGGATTGCGAGGCCTGGGGGCGGACCGCCGAGGTCATGTCACAGTACCTCTCCAAGGGACGGGCCGTATTCATCGAGGGGCGTCTCAAGCTCGATCAGTGGGAAGACCGCAATGGTGGTGGCAAGCGATCAAAGCTCTCGGTCGTTGTGGAGAACTTCCAGTTCGTGGATTCCGGCCAGGGTGGCGGTGGCCAGCAGGGCGGCGGCGGTGGGGGCGGATATGCCCGTTCCGGCGCAGGAGGCGGCGGTGGTGGTGGCGGCGGTGCCGATATCGATCACGACGACATCCCCTTCTGATCCACATCCAAGCGAACCGCTCAGACCGCCCACCTGGGGCGGTTTTTTCATGGCCAACGGCCCTAATTCATGTGCTACACGTTGGATAGCGTGGTTGTTGCGTTCTACGATCACCTCCCGATCCGAGCAGCTCGGATCCCCTCTAGTTGGGGCGTCGCATCGTGCGGTGCTCCTCAACTCGTCCGGAAGAACCCGGGCAAGGACAGCGAAAGGACCGCTCATGGCACGTAACGTCAAACTTCTGCTTACCGAGAACGTCGATAGCCTCGGCATCGTCGGCGATATCGTCAACGTCCGTATCGGCTACGCACGCAACTACCTCCTCCCGTTCGGGTACGCGACCGAGCCGAGCGACGAGTTGATCTCACAGCTCGCTGAGAAGCGTGCTCAGGCTGAGAAGCAGCTTGCCGAGCGTCGCGCTCAGCGAGAGGAAATGATCGGGAAGCTCAACGGTCAGGAACTCACACTCATCCGTGCCTGCAACGATCAGGGACAGCTTTACGGCTCGGTCACCCAGCAGGACATCTCCGCGGCTCTCAGGGAGCTCGGCTTCGCGGTCGCGCCTCGCGAGGTTCGTCTGCCGACCACGATCAAGCGCATCGACACCTTCGATATCCACATCAAGGTCGACTCTGATCTTGAGGCGGACATCAAGCTCTGGGTTGTCCCCGACCGCGAACTCGACGTTGACGAAGACGACGAGATGGAGTTCGACAACGAGGGCGAGCTGATCGTCAAGGACAGGAAGCCCGCGAAGGAAGAGGCACCCGCTGAGGAAGCCGCCACGACCGAGGGCTGAGCGTTCCCTGCAAAACGATTACGAGCCGACCCGTTCAGGGTCGGTTTTTTTATCGATGGACCTGAGGCATAAAAAAAGCCCACCAGAAGGTGGGCTTCGCTTCGAGTCGTAGTCAGATCAGCCGCCGCCTTGCGATGCAAGATTCGGGTTGAACTGGGCGAGGACCATGTCACCGATGACGAACCGATCGATTTCGACGCCGTCGGTGATCACGAAGATGATCCGCAGGCGCTGATCGGCGCGAGTGGTGCTCAGCGAGGGTGTATCCTCGATGCCCGTGAGCGTGTTGCCCAGCGTGTAGCGGAGTTCCATGATGGAGCTGTCGATGTACTCGTAGCCCACGGCTTCGTACTCGTTGCCGAGCGTGTCGAGCAGCACGAGCGGCTCGTCGAGCGGGGCGACTTGCGCCCCTTCGCTGAGGAAGCCGAACGGTGAATCAGCGCTGACCTCGAGCTTGATCATCGCCTGATCTTCAGCGACCGCATAGCGCTCAACGCGGAGGTTTTTGCTGGTGCCGGCATTGCGACGACCGACCTCTGCCTTCACGTCGTACGTGCCCTGGCCCGCGACGATGTGGTTGTCGTCGTCGATCGTCATGCCACGGCGTGCGGCAGATATGGGCAGGATCTCAAGGAGGCGGCTTGTTGTATCGACATAACTGTTCTGGCCGCTCGTCCAGTTGTAGCTGACCGTGTACTCGGTGTTGTAGTCGACCTCGGCCTTGTTGCCGCGGAGGATCGAACCCGTCTGGACCAGGCGGTCGCGACGCGACGGGGTTGGGTAGGAAACCGCATCGGGGAACTCATCCGCCATGATGCGTACGTTCTTCACGAAGAGCGCCACGGGCGTGCTGCCGGTGGGGACGACGAACTCGAAGCCCATGGGGACCTTCGACTTGCCGCCGGTTGAGTTGATAAACACGTCGGCCGCATCGAAACGCCAACGACCGAACTGGCCGGGTTCTGAAGACTCGGAGATCACCGCGTTCGGGAAGATGGTGTATGTCTCGTTGTTGCTGTTCTCGACGAGCATGCGGACCTGCCCGTTGGAAACGACGAGCTGGCCGGCACCCTTGCGGCCGCGTTCCTTCGCGCTGGGCTCAAACTCCAGCACATAGCCGTAGACACGCCCCGTGCTCACCGGTTCATCGTTGATATCCACATAGCGCTGGGTGTTGCTGCTGCCAGAGATCTTGAGCAGCTCGCTGACCTGGGTTCCCTGCTCAGGACCGACGGTGTACGTGCCGAGCAGGTTGAAATCCTCGGGTCGCAGCGCGTTGCGTCCCATCCCTCCGGGTGAGACGCGCGACGCGAAGCCCGTCAGCTCAAGCTCGGGATACCAGTACGCGAGGGGCTCACCGCTGCTCATGCTCCCCTCAGAGAGCGTGCCATACACGTCGGCGACGATCGAGTCGACAGGGATCCAGAGCGAGTCTGACTTGACAAGGGATCCTGCGCCGGTGGCTCGCTCGGCGGAGTACCAGAGCGGCTGGTACCCGAGAAACTCCGTGGATACCCGCATGTTGTTGACGCCGATGACAAGGATGCCTGAGCAGATCACGCCGGTGACGGCCCCGAACACGGCGCCGCCCGCGTAATCCACCGCGGGGTTGTTCTTGATGTTCGCGGGGATCAGCTTGTCGGTCGCGACACGCAGCAGGAGCATCACGACCGCGAACGGCACCACGAGCGCGACACCCCAGGCGATCGATTCGATGAACGAGAAGAACCCACGCTCGGGGCTCATGTTGACGAGCATGATCGAGAGGGGTTCCCAGAACGCGAACGCGATGGCGCCTGCGACCAGTGCGCACAAGGCGTGGATCATGGCGTTGAAGATGCCACGCACCATCCACGCGTAAGCGATGGCAAGCACGAAGATCACAACGAGGATATTCATAAACATGTTTGCTTCTCCCGCGGGCGTTGCTGCCCGCACAGGACGATGTGTCAGCGATTATGGGTTAGGCGGGCTGCTGCGTGGGCTTCGATGGCTTACTGCCGGAGGAGCCGCCGCCGCCGCTCTTCTTGCTCTTCGAGGATGAGATGCGTGATACCTCTTCGATGCTCGTGATGCCTTCCACGGCCTTTCGGAGCGCGGCCTGCTGGACGGTGGGGAGCGAGCGTTTACGCATCGCGGTCCGCAGGCCGGTCCAGTTTTCCGCGGCGATCATCTTGCGTTCTTCGTCACCGATGGGGAACACGCCGAAGCAGCCGGTCTGCCCCTCGTACCCGATGCCGTTGCACGCGGGGCAGATTTCGGGCTTGTTTCGGATGAGGACCTGCCCACCCTTCTTGAATAGCTGCTTGACCTTGTCGGTCGGCAGACCCAGTTTCTTGAGCATGTCAGAGGTCGGCTGGTATGCCACCTTGCAGTTGTTGCACAGCGAGCGGAGGAGCTTCTGGGCCACAACGCCGTGCAGCCCCTTCGCTGCGAGCTTGGCATCGCCAACGCCACGAACGTACAGCTGCACCGCGGTCAACGCGTCATCACACTTGAGCGAGACATACGTGCGTGACCGGTCGAAGTCGGAGTTTGCGATGTTCAGTGCCGTGGCGGTGTCCGGGAGGTCGCACACACCGACCACGTCCGGGTCTCGGCGGAGCGTCGATCGGACGGTAGTCGCGAAATCAGCATCCTCCTTGGTCTGATCGAACTTGATCTGCTTCACGCCCTCGATCGCATCCTCGATCTCGTACTCGATCGTCTGGATATTCGAGGTGTAGGCATCGTGCAGCTTGAGCATCGAGTACATGGTCGTTGTGCGGCCGTTATCACTCGGGGCGGCAAGCAGGACGATTCCTTCCGTTTTCTCTGCCCAGCCCTTCACCATCTCAAGCTGCGAGCCCGTCATGCCCAGGTCTTCCGGGTTGCGGCGGACAGCCTTGTCGGGGTTGAACATCATGGTCAGCACCATGCCGTTTTTGGAGCCGCTGGTGACGCACTTCACACTCTGGTTGGTCATGCGCTCGCTGGAGGCGTCCACGTTGCCGCTCTGCTTGCGACGACGGTCATTGACATCCAGCCCGGCGGCCTTCTTCCAGAAATCGATGATCTGCACGGCGTCTGCCTGAGCGATCTGCTCGCCTGGCTGACGGACACCATCCACGAGCATCGACACGCCGTAGGTTTCGGCGCTGACCGGATGGATATCGATCTGAGATGCTCGGGCTTCGTAGCCGTTGATCAGAATTTCCTCGGCCGCGAGACGCACAGCGAACCCCGCGGATTCCTTGTCCGGGGGCATGATTTTCATCTTGTCGGCACCGACGATGGTCAGCTCGGAACTGCCAAGCTTCTTGGCGGCCTTCTTCTCGTCACGCTTCGCCGCCATGTCGGCCATGTTGATGGTGAGCTTGGCATGATCGGGGATGCGGTCATCCTTGTTCGCGACGCTGGCGAAGATGATGACGTCGAGCGCGAGAATCACCGTCGAGCCGAAGAAAGCGGCGAGGAGCCCGCCGATACCGCCGACCGGGAGCAGGACGACCAATGCGAGCGCGACGAGCCCAAAGATCATGTGGATCAGGTTCCACTTCTCCTGCCCGAGGAAGAACCGCTGAGCGTGCTTGTCGAGGACGGTCGAGAGCACCCATGCCCAGCCGATGAATGGGACCATCAGCAGGATTGCCTTCCACCAGGAGACCAGGACGAAGGTGTCGCCCGCGGCGAGCGTCAGCGAGCCCATCGTGAGCGAGCCGAGCGATTGGGTGAGTGGGATCATCGTAGTTTCGAGCACTGCTGTGTCCTCATAATCCTGATCTGGTATAGGGTCTGGGCGTTTGTGGGGCGGTGTGCCCGGGCAGACCCGATTGTAGTGGCTCCGCTGCCCGCGCACCACGCTGAGGGGGCACGAGGGGCGTGGGGGGCTTGGTGTTATGCAAACTTCTTGAGCTTCATCTGGAGCTCATCGACGTTCGGCGAGGCCTCGATCGCCGTGCGCATGTGGATGTACTCCGCCTCAACCAGCTTCACGAGCGAGTCGTTAAAGTCGATCATGCCGATCTGCTGGGCTTCGATCGAGTTGAGCACGTCGCGAAGATCGCCCTCGCGCTCCTCGAGGATGAACTTCCGCACAACGCCGTTGTTGATCAGGATCTCCAACGCCGGGATTCGGAAGATGTTCTCGTGCAGGGTCGGGAGCAGCTTCTGATAAACGAACGCACGCATCTGGTACGCCAGGATCTTGCGGACCTGTTCGATCTCATCCTGCGGGAAGAGACCATAGATACGCGAGAAGGTTTGGGTCGTGCTCGACGCGTGGATCGTTCCGAACACGAGGTGACCCGTCTCGGCGGCGTGCAGCGCGGCTTCGAACGTTTCCTGGTCACGCATCTCACCGATAAGAACGACGTCGGGGTTCTCACGCACCAGTGCGCGAAGGCCGGTCTTGAAGTCGAGGCAGTCGAGCCCGATCTCACGCTGGTTGATGGTGGCCTTTTTGTCCTCAAAGATGTACTCGATCGGGTCTTCAAGCGTGAGGATGTGCACGCTCTTGCGGGCGTTGACATAATCGAGCATCGAGGCGATCGTGGTGGACTTGCCCGAGCCGGTCACACCACAGAGCAGGACGATGCCCTGCGGCTGCATCGCGATGTCCGCCATCACCTCAGGGAGGTGGAGGCCCTCGAAGGGGAGGATCTCGGACGTGATGTTTCGCGCGGCGACCGAGATTGTTCCGCGCGCCTGGAACAGGTTGACACGGAAGCGGTGATTCTCGTCGTAGTTGTACGCGAAGTCGACGGACCCGAACTTGTGGAGGTCCTTCATCTGCTCGTCGGTCAGGATCTCTTTCGTGATCTTGAAGAACTCACTGGCGCTGACGGGCTCGACATCGAGCGCCTTGAGCGAGCCGCGCATGCGGACCTTCGGCTTCTGATCCGATTTCATGATCAGGTCCGAAGCCCCGAACTTGATTGTTGCTTTCAGGAAGTCGCCCCAGCGTGTCGCGTGCGGGTCCTTCTTGTTCATTGTGGGATCGAGGTCCACATGGCCCGCGGTCGCGGTCGATGAGGGGGATTCAGTTACACTCATGTCTCTTCATCCTTCAATGCACGCCGTGGTGAGCGTGGAATCCAGTCAAGATACGTCCCAGCCAGACGACGGGGCGGATATCGCCGCAAGAAGCGCGGTCGATAGGGGTGCTATTCTAGTCGGCGCTCGGCGGATCGCCCGGAGAACCCGGTGCCGAGTTTGAACCCGCGAGCGAGTCGAGACCGATCGCCGGAACGATCGACCGTTCATGTTCGTTGCCCATACCGGCTTGGTT
Source organism: Phycisphaerales bacterium (assembly GCA_017642965.1). GTDB lineage: Bacteria > Planctomycetota > Phycisphaerae > Phycisphaerales > UBA1924 > UBA1924. The sequence continues at coordinate 23,759 of JAEPOJ010000029.1, read as the reverse complement.
CCCGGATCTGTTCATGTCAATCGGTGTGTGTGTTGATCTGCCTGGGTCTGAAATGAAAAGCGGGGCCTTTCGACCCCGCTCTGCGGTCTTGGAGTGATGTTCAGTTGGCGCCGACCGCCTCGGCCTCACGCTCGTTGGTGCCGAGGAAGTTCGCCTCCAGCTCGACGCGGATCTTCTCCATCGCCTTGTTCTGGATCTGGCGCACACGCTCTTTGGTCACCCCGATGATCTGGCCGACCTGCTCAAGGGTCATGGGCTTCTCGTGCCCACCAGATTCGAGCCCGAAGCGATGCTCAAGCACAGTCTTTTCGACATCGGAGAGCTCGGCACGGTTGGCCATGACGATCTCTCGCACCTCGCTCGCGGTGTCCTTCTCGAAGTCCGCACGCTTGGTCTCGAGGAAGTCTGATTTCTCGAGCTTCGGATCGAAGTCCGTGGGGAAACGCTGGCGGTACTTGCTCAGCTTCATCCCCTGTCGCGAGAACGCCTTGAGGATCGCACGGCACGCGTAGGTCGAGAACTTGAAGCCGCGACCGGCGTCGAACTTATCGACCGCCCGGAGCAGCGCCATGTTGCCTTCCGACACGAGGTCCGCGAAATCCACCTCGCTCATGCGAGTCCGCTTGGCCATCGCCAGCACCAGGGCGAGGTTGGTCTCCGCGATCTGCTCGCGGATCCGCTCGGCCTTGCGGTGCCAGTGGAGGAGCTGGTCCGCCTGCTCTGGGGTCGGACGCTTGTCCGGGCGAGCCCAGACCTCCTGCTGAAGCTTGAACACGCGGTAGCGCGAGTAGTTGAACTGGTGGAAGAGCACACGCTCCTCTGCACCCGTCAGGATGACCTGCTGCGAGGACTTGACGGTGCGTGTCCTGGAGATAGACGAGATGTCGTCCATCACCGGGTGGTACCAGCTCGTGTCCGGCAGGGCGATGTCCGGAGCGTCTTCATAAATGTTCTGTTCCGCGTCGTCCTCGTAGAAGACCTCGGAATCGATAAAGTCCTGCTCCTTGGAGAGGATCTGGTTCAGCAACCTTTCGTCTTCGTGCGAAAGCTGACGCGAGGTCTTACCGGCGCGGGTCGACGTGCGTGAGACACCGACGCGGTGCTTGCGGCGCATCTGCTCGAGCGGGCTGGGGTTGTTGTTCATTGCTTGCATCATGCTGTCTCCAGCCGCCACTGTCCTGTGGAGGCTTTGTTCTTGCTTGCTGTCCTGCCCGATGGTCTCGGGCGTGATACTGGGGCGGTGCCCCAATCCCAGGATGTCGGGTTGTGGATCCGACACCCAGCCGTGGACAATCACTGCGCTGTTGAGAATGGGCTGACCCCGAATCGGGGACCGTTCAGTACGCATACCCAATAAATGGGGATGCATGGATCATCAAAAAATGCCCAATCAAACGCCGTGTTGTCTCCAGCCATTACTGCTTTCACAGCCGGCTGGTTCCCGTTCCTGCTTTTTATGCCACACACATCCGGTGTGCGTGGGAACGACGGCTGCCGAGGTCCCGTTTGGAGTTGGCCGAGCCGTTCATCGATTGCAGACTGGCTGCGGTCGAACGGTCATATCGGCGGTGGTTGGGAGCCGGGCAGGATGTCGAGCGACGTGTCTGCGCCGCTCAGAGAGCTCGATCTGGGCCCTGACGGAAACCGGTAAAGTCATCCGCTCTCATTGGATACGAACAACTGCCATGAGAGTTTCGATCTGAAACCCGGATCGATACAAATATCTTGGATGTCAGCCGGATCAGGCGATCCGACTCGATCTGCATGCCGATCACAATCCGAACATCGTGTCCGGGTTTGTGCTCCGTGCGATCTGCCAGCCCTGGCGGTTATGGCGGGGTAAGCCTGTGAACCAGGCCTCCCCATGCGATTGCATCCTGCAAGCGCGTTTGGTCCGGATTGTCTGGCTCAGATTCCTGCCTGAAGGCAGCTGAGCTCCGTTGGTTGACGGCCGATAAACTCGGCCCTACTGTCACCCATCGGGCGATCGCGTTTTCGGGGTCGCTTGACCTGTTGGCGCGATCGTGGTGCCCGTGTACCGGGTCGCCAGTATACCCATCATGCCATTTACAAACAACAACTCATCGCACTTTCAAGGCGGCCAAGCCCAATTTCATATGAAATTGGGGGTTTATCCCGCACAGAATCTGCGTTCCTCACGGTTCATCCACAATTCCTGCCAGAGAGTACGCGGGGGACGCTCATGCTGAGCGGAGCCGTGGGTTCACCCCAAGATCCCCAAAGGAGTCATTCGATGCCCTTCAAACTTCCCGATTTGCCATACGCTTATGACGCGCTCGAGCCCCATTTTGATGCCCGCACGATGGAAATCCATCACACCAAGCATCACCAGGGCTACGTCGATAAGGGCAACAAAGCCGTCGAAGGGACCGAGTTCGCAGACATGAGCCCGGAAGAGGTGCTCTCGCATATCGGCAGCGTCCCAGCAGACATCCGCACCGCGGTGCAGAACAACGTGGGTGGCCATGTCAATCACTCGCTGTTCTGGACAATCCTCTCGCCAAACGGTGGCGGGGAACCCGGCGGCGAGCTGGCCGACGCGATCAACGCCAAGTTCGGTTCCTTTGAGAAGTTCAAGGATGAGTTCGCCAATGCCGCGGCGACCCGATTCGGTTCGGGCTGGGCATGGCTGGGGCTCGACGCGAGCGGCAACCTCCACGTCCACTCCACCGCCAATCAGGACTCGCCCATCATGGAGGGTCACAAGCCCATCCTCGGATTGGACGTTTGGGAGCACGCGTACTACCTGAACTACCAGAACAAGCGCCCTGACTACATCAGTGCGTTCTGGAATGTCGTGAACTGGGACCAAGTCGCGAAGAACTACGCCGACGCCAAGAGCTGAGGCGACGCTCGGACAATCTCAAAGCCCGCGCCAGCACGGTCGCGGGCTTTTTTCTGCGCTCTCGTCACTATGATCCAGCATGCGTCGCAAAAACCTCCTGCTCACGCTCTGGCTCATCGCGCCGATCGCGGTCTTTGCGGGGCTCTACGCGCTGATCTTTGTGACTCAGGACAAAGAGAAGCTCATGGCCGATGCCAAGCCCATCGGCGCCGGGGCAGGGGATACCGGCGACGCGAACGCCATCGGGCAATGGCTCGCCGGTCGTGACCCGGACGCGGTATCGCTGGCGACCAAAGCCAAGCGCGAGCGCCTGATGATCTCTCCGTACGACTGGCCGGGCGGGGTCGAGTTGAGCATCCCTGCGGCGGCCATGCAGGGTGAGCCCGAGCGGGTGTATCTGACACTGATCTACGAGGAGGCTGGTCGGTTCGGCAGCAGCCCGATGCGACTCGATGAGGATCGCAGTGTCTACCGGGCGGTGATCAGCAGCGAGCAGCTGGGCAGGGGCAAGCGCTTTGTGATCGCCGGATCGCTGCCATCGAGCGAGGGTGGCGGCTACGTCGACGAGAACAGCTCAGCGCTCAGGGTCCTCACGATGTCCCCGGTCCTGCCTCCGAGCGACGCGGACGTGTCCGAGCCGCTGGCGGTGCACCTGCCGATCGATACCGTGTACGATGGCCCGCAGCCGTGAGACTGATCAGCCTGAAAATCTGGCGTGCGTTCCCTGAGCTGGACCAGTACGAGGACGATGTGTGCCGACGCTATGTCAGTCACGCGAAGCGTCGCGACAAGCTGGCAATGGGCATCGCCGTCGTTTTCATCGCGGTACTTTTCTCACTGACCGTTTCGGTTGGCTGCGTGTACTTTTTCTTCTACGACGCTGTCGACAGGGCTGGTGATGCACGGGGGAGCATCTCGATCACCCTCTGGCTGGTGTTGGTGGCGTTGCTGCTTACGAGTGTGATCTGGCTGCCAGCGATCAGTGCCTTTCTTGTTCGTGATCTCTGGCTCCGGAGCGTGATACGCAATCAGCTCAGGACCACCAACTGTCTCTGCGGCTATCAGCTGGTCGGGCTGGAGATCCGCGAGGAATCCGGATCAAAGCTCGTGACCTGCCCGGAATGCGGCAACCGTATCGAGCTCAATACCGGACACATCACCGAGGCGGACATCGACCCGCAGCTGTTGCGATGTTCGTGAGCCGCCGATTGTGAGCAGCGATGAGACTGATCAGCACGAAGATCTGGCGGGCGTTTCCAGAGCTTGATCAGTACGACGACGCGACATGCCAGCGCTATATTGCCCGGGCACGACAGATTCGACGAACAGCGCTGCACCAGACCGCCATCATGGTCTCACTCGTCGCGTCGCTAGCCATCGCCATCACGCTCGCGAGCCCGCACTACCACGCGCTCCGATGGATCGCAGAGCAGTTCTTGGTGAACGACAAAGTCGATGTCATGACAGACACGCTGCTCAATCTACTGGTCTTTGTTTCGTTTATCTGGGTCCCAGCCCTGACCTCGCTGATCGTGCGTGATCGGTTGCTGCACCGCTGCGTGCGTCGGCATCTCGATGGCGCGATCTGCCCCGAATGCCGCTACAGCCTGATCGGGCTTGAGATATTCGGACCCACTGGAATGCCCAAGATCAGGTGCCCGGAGTGTGGCGACGAAATCAGGCTCAATCACCACAGCTTGACTGAGGCCGATATCAACCCGCTGCTCGCCTGAATCACGTATTCAGCACGCGCAGGTGCTTGAACTGGCCTTCGAGCACATCCTTGCTGCTTGTGCTCAGCCACGAATCCAGGATCTCAGCATACACGCTGCGGAAATCACAGGTGTACTTGAGGTCGCCCGCATCCAAGCTGGTCAGCGATGGGTGCTGGGAGTGGAACCCACCGCGCACATTGGGGCCGAACATGAACATCGGTGCCGCGGTGCCGTGGTCTGTACCGTTGGACGCGTTCTGCCCGACGCGCCGCCCAAACTCGGAGAAGGCGATTGTGAGCACGCGTGTGTCGTTGCTTTGCGCCCGCAGATCGTTCTGGAACGCCTGCACCGCGCTGGCGAACTGGCCGAGCAGGCGGGCGTGGTTGCCCGGCTGGTTGGCGTGAGTATCGAAGCTCCCGTGCGAGGCGTAGTACACACGGGTCTTGAGCCCGGCCCGGATCATCGCGCCGATCATGCTCAGCTGACCGGCGAGGTTGCTGCTCGGATAGTTCACGAGCGGCTTCTCGCTCACGGCACGCCGGATGGTGTCAGATGAGACCCGCGCGTCCATCGCGGTGCGGAGCAGGAAGGCGTTGTTGCTGTCCTTCTCGTGGTCGATGCGCTCGTTGATCATGTCCGTGAGCTTTCGGTGCTCTTCAACGATGTCCTCGGAGTACTTCTTGCCCGCCCAGGCGAACAGTTCCGCAGATTCGAAGGAGACCGGCATCATGTTGCGTCCGGTGAGCATGAGCGGCGCCTCGTTACCGATGGCGATGGGGGGCTCAACCTGCTTTTCCAACGAGCCATCGGGCGTGCCGCTCTCTCCCTTGCCGTATCCGCAGCATTGCGCATCCACGTAGCGTCCGATCCAGCCGTCGCCGGTGCCGCTCAGCTCGCCCGTGTGCCAGATGTCCATGGACGCGAAATGGGAGCGGTTGGGGTTGGGGTACCCGACGCCCTGAACGATCGCGCACTGCCCCTCGTCGTAGAGCTCGCGGATCCCGGTCATCGCGGTGTTGAGCCCGAGATCGACCGCGCCGTTGCTGCCGTTGCGGCTGAGGATGTGCAGCCCGTCGGGCTTGATCCCGATCGACGGGCGCAACCGGTAATACGCATCGTCGCGGTAGGGGACGACCGTATTGAGCCCGTCGTTGCCGCCGGAGAGCTGGATGATCACGAGGATGCGATCCTCATCGACACCAGGGATCGATGAGAGCCCCTGCTCGGGCTTGGGCATCGCGAGCGCGGACGACTGGATAAACGCCGGTACGGTCAGCGCCGCGGACGCGAGGAGGGCCGAGTTCTGGATGAACGCCCGCCGTGTGTATGCCTTCGCGTTGGTTGGGTCGTTGTGCAGATTCATCGCGTTTCCCTCTCGCTCAGCAGAGCTGGTACTCGGGCATGGAAGTGGTGAGTAGGAGCATGGTGCGGATCCCGCTGCTGCTCGCGGGTTTATCGACCTTGTACGCCGCGGAGAGCAGCTGGTCGGCTGCGCCGTAGGGGCGACGACCGAGCACGAAGTCCATCACCTGGTTCGCGATCAGCTCGTCCGGCGGGTCGCCCTCGATGCGCGGGTCGTTCATGCACGATACCAGCAGACGCGGGTCGTACGGCGTGCGATCGACGAATCGCGTGTTGTTCTGCGCCAGCTCGCCGGTCAGCAGATACACGAGCGTGTTCTGGCGTGTGAAGAGCGTCGAGGTGTTGATCCAGGCACGACCGCCGTCCCAGCCCTTCACGCTCGGGGGGAGGAACAAGCTCTGGCCCATCGTGTCGATGGCCCGCGCGACCGTGGTCAGATTCCGCACGGGCGTGTTCAGTGAGCGGACCGCGCCGACCACGAGCTCAACAGGGCTCTTGATCTTGTTGCCCATTACACTCGGGTCGTAGAAATGGCGGCTCAGGAGCAGCTTCCGCAGCACGGGCTTGATCTCGAATCGTGCCTGCTCCATGGTCTGGCTCAGCGAGCGTACAACCGTGCGTTCCGCGCCCTCGAGCGCTTTCGTGTCGGTGGGGATCTCCCTCACAAAGAACCTGTAGAGCTTGGCACAGATAAACGGTGCGCAGTGCGGTGAGCGGATGATCGCGTTGACAAAGCCATCGCCATCGATGTTGCCGTACACCCCGAGGACACGCTTCGATCCCTCGTCGTGCTGACGATCGTTGTAAAAGAACGCGTCGTCACGATAAGTGAATCCGGTCAGTGCGCGTGCGCCTTCCCTGATGTCTCGCTCGCTGTAGTTGCCCTCGCCGAGTGAGAACAGCTCCATGATCTCCCGCGCGAGGTTCTCATTGGGGGCATCCTTGCGGTTCTGGTTGTTGTTGAGATAGCGGAGCATCGCCGGGTCGCGGATGATCGCGAGCAGCAGGTCTCGGAAGTTGCCCAGCGCCAGCCCGCGCAGCATCCGGTTCTGCTGGTACATGTGGTACGAGTCTTCGATCGTGCGGTAGCTCGTCGCGAAATGCCCATGCCAGAAGAGTGCCATCTTCTCCTCGAGCGGGCGGGGCGTCTGAATCATCCGCGTGAGCCACCAGTGACGAATCTCACGCATCTGTCGGCGGTCATCACGCTGGGCGCTCTGTCGCATTTCTCTGAACTTGCTCAGCGTGTTCTCATCGCCGGCCTGTTGTGCGCGGCGGAGCGCCATGTTCTCCTCACGCGTGCGAGAACGCATGATGTTGTGATCGAAGGCGGTGGGGCTGTCGTTTTCGAAGGGGATGTCGTCGTAGTCAAGGATGAAATCGACGGCCTTCTTCGGGCCCCAGCCCGCGAGCGTGCGGATCTGCTCGTCCGTGCCGCCGAAACCCGCTCGCCAGAGCAGGTGCCTTGCCTCGCGATACCCGAACTCCTCGTCCCGGATCGGCAGCATGGATGTTTCAATGCGATCTGGCTGGGTGGTCGTGGCGTGTGTGCCCATCGCAATCTCCGAGCGTGTGATGCCCGCTCAACGTACACAATGGTGACGCATTGCATCTCAGTGTGTTGATGGGCAAGACACTCGCGAGATTAACGCATTTTCGGACGCTGGGCCAGACGAATCGCCCACACCAGGGCGCAGGCCGTCGTCGCGAGCAGGGCCGCCCCGCTCGCCTGGTGCAGCGTCGCCACGAGCGACCCCACCGGGTCGATCATGCCGGCGGTGGAGAGCGTCTCGGACGTTGGCAGGTCTGGCTTCTCGCTCGTCCATGCCAGCGACAGGGTGGCGAAGCCAAGGGCGAACTGCCACGTGACGATCGCGTGCATCAGAACGCCATACACCCTGATCGGCTGTCCGGACTCGTCCGCTTTGCCCGTCCGCATGCAGAACGCCCCGCCGACGATGATCAGCGTCATCACGATGAAGGCAAAGCCCATGTGCGAGAGCATGGCATGCGAGGAGTGCATGTGACGTGTGAGCGCGCCGAAGACGAGCTGCACGCAGAGGCAGATCATGGCGATCAGCAGGATCTTTCGCGCCTTCATCGAGTTGGCCACGACGGCTTCTGTGGGGCTGGCGTTGATCCAGCTACGAGACAGCATGACTGCGATGATGAACGCGAGTGCAAACACCAGCTGCGCGAACACGCCATGGATGACGGCAAAGAGGGTGCTCGATTCCGCGACGCGGATGATGCCGAGGATGCCCTGGGCGGAGACACCGATTAACAGCAGCACGCTGAGGGTCTTCGGGAGGGTCTGCACCTTGGAAAACAGCACCCGCAGCATCAAAACGAGCGTAGTCAGGCCCGCGAGCGTCCCGAAGAGGCGGTGGGAGTGTTCAAAGAAGATCCGAGGCTCGGCCATGAGCTTGAGCGGGAAGAGCACGGAAACAGCGCCATAGCTTGTGACCGCATCGGGGACCGCCAGGCCGGAGTCGGTGCTTGTCACGATCCCGCCGACCGCGATCAGCGGCAGGTAGGTCAATGCCGTGACCCATGCCATGCGGCTCAGCCAACGGCGTTGCCCCAGCGTGCGGGTGTCCTTGCCTCTGACTACGAGTGCCGCGAGCAGCGAGACGACGATCGAGACCGCGATCGAGCCGAGGACGACCACCATCGCGTTCGGGGCGAGCGAGTTGGCTTTCTCGCTCATCTCAGCGGTCGATTCGGGCTGCTCGGTAATAAAGGCACCGAGTATCAGCAGGTTGACGAGCCCGGCGATCAGTCCGGCGATCGCGCCTGTCTTGAGGCGGTCTTGCTGCCGCACGCCGGGAATCCACAGGAGGCTGATGGCGAGCAATGGGAGCAAAAGCAGCGGGATGGCGATGGGGGTCTGGACATGCACGCCGGGCATGTGCAAGACCCACGCGACAGCCCACATGAGGACTGCGGCACCGAACCCGATCGAGCAGGCTGGGCCGAAGGTTCCTGCATATAAAGGATTGGAAGATCCCGTATTCGGAAGTTCTTGTGTACTCGTCATTTGAGAATCCTTCCGGTGTTATTGAAACTGAGTCGCAACGAATCATTGCTGTCAGGTCGTGATCGAGTGCATTATTGTACACAAAAACAGTCAGAATTTCGGTTGGGCAGCACAGTTTGCGCGGATTCTGGATGCTACCCTATCCGCCTGTAGAGCCCGCATCTGTTCGGGCATATCGCGTCCTCGGACGCTTGTCTATTTTGACACCGGTGGAGATTCGCCTTGAAACCCATCTTCCCGAAATGGATGAACGCGCTGCCCACGCTGCTCTTTTTTGTGGTGAACGGCGGCGTCCTGCTCGTCATCGCAGGCTTCTGGTACTACGCCACACCCAAGTTCTGGGAGGTGGGCTACATGCCCACCCAGCCCGGCTCCGGGTTCAACCACCAGATCCACGCGGGCAAGCTTGGCATGGACTGCCGCTACTGCCACACCAACGTTGAGGATTCGTGGCACGCCAACGTCCCGGCGGTCGAGACCTGCATGAACTGCCATGTCGAGAACCGCCTGAACGTCGAGCTCTCGAGCGCCACCGACGACAAGGTCCAGTTCATCCGTGACGCCTACAACGAGGGCGTCGGGATCGAGTGGCGCAATATCCATGTCGTGCCGGACTACGCGAACTTCCCGCACAACGCGCACGTGAACGCGGGTGTGAGCTGTTACTCGTGCCATGGTCAGATCCAGGGCATGCCGGTTGTCGCCCAGGTTGAGCCGCTCTCTATGGGCTGGTGCCTCGACTGTCACCGCAACCCCGAGGAAAACCTCGTCCCCAAGGACAAGGTTACGGATCTCTACTGGGTGGAGAACGAGTGGTTCGGCAAGAGCGTCGAGGAGCGGGCACACGCGGGCATCAGCCCCGAGCAGCTCTTGGACACACTCAAGCGGAACCCGCCCGAGCATTGCGCGGCTTGTCACTACTGATCCGCGCAAACGCCGACTCCCTCGCACACGATTGAACCAACACCCCCCGGGGTGATGAAGAGACGAAACCATGAGCAACCTCGATCAATGCCCATCGAGCAAGGGAAAAGAAGAGATCCCGACCAAGGCACCCGAGATGGGCCGCCTGAGTGGTCGCGCGTACTGGCGCTCGCTTGACGAGTACTCCGGAACGCCCGAGTTCAAGGAGTTCGTGGAGCGTGAGTTCCCGGTCGATGCCTCGGTGATGTCCGAGCCGTCGCGGCGGAGCTTCGTCAAGATCATGGGCGCGGGGTTAGCGCTGGCTGGTGCCGCGACCGTCCCGGGGTGTCGCCGCCCCGATCGCAAGATCATCCCGTATGCCAAGCAGCAGCCCGAGATTGTTCCAGGCAAGCCGTTGTACTTCACCACCGCGATGCCGCTGCCAGGCGGTGGGTGCGAGGGGCTCCTGATCGAGACACACACCGGTCGCCCGACCAAGGTCGAGGGCAACCCGCTGCACCCGGGGAACCAGGGTAAGTCCAGCGCACTGGCGCAGGCAAGCATCCTCGGGCTCTACGATCCTGAGCGGCTCAAGTACCCGGTCTACAACAACCCGGCGCGTGGCAAGCTCGACGCGACCTGGGAGGACTTTGACCTTTGGGCGGGCGAGCACTTCCTGCAGTTCGACGCGAACGGTGGCGAGGGGCTCGCGTTCATTCTTGATAAGCAGAGCTCACCGACACGCGAGCGACTGATCGCAGCGGTCCGCAATCGCTTCCCGCGAGCACGATTCGTGTTCTGGAACCCCGCTGAATCCCGTGCGGCCATCGATGGATCGGCGCAGGCGTTCGGTTCGCCTCAGCAGATCAGCTACGACTTTGCTGGCGCTCGGTGTGTTGTGTCTGTGGGTTCGGATTTCATGGCCGCTGGCCCCGGCGCGGTCCGCAACGCTCGAACCTTCGGCAGCACCCGCACGGTGATTGAGGGCGGCGATGAGATGTCGCGGCTGTACGCCGTTGAGGCCAAGCCCACCTCCGTGGGCTCGCTCGCGGATCACCGTTTCCGCGTCTCCCCGTCGCAGATGCACAACTTCACGATCGCCCTCGCCCGGGCGGTGTTCGCCCTCACGGGCACCAGTGCCGCGGGCCTTGCAAACGCGAGCGTTGACGGCGTGACCCAGCACGACATCGACGAGATCGCCAAGGATCTCGTGGCCCACCGCGGGCAGTCCGTCGTGGTCCCGGGTGATCAGGTCGGCACCGAGGCGTGGGCGCTGTGCATGGCGATCAACAACGCGATCGGCGCGATGGGAGGCATGGTCAAGGCCAGCCCGATGAGCGCGTCACTCGCGAGCGACAGCGCGGCGGATCTCAGCGCACTCACGCGTGACATCAACAGCGGGCGCATCGACACGCTCGTGACCATCGCCTGCAACCCGGTGTACGACGCACCTTCATCGATGGGCTTCGCGGAAGCGTTCGCTAAGGTGCCCAACACCGTCACCTTCGATACCTCGATCACCGAGACCGAACACGTCTCGACGTGGTCGCTCAACGGCACCCATTACCTCGAGCAGTGGGGCGACGTCGATATCGACGGCACCTACTCGGTCATCCAGCCGATGATCGCACCGCTGTACGACCCCGCTCGCTCGGACATCGAGTTCCTCAGCATGCTCGCCGGCCAGGTCGGCAAGCACGGGCTCGATCTCGTCAAGGAGACCTGGGCTGGCATGGGCAACTCGGGCGATCGTGCATGGGACCGCACGCTTCACAACGGGTTTGTCGGCGCAAGCTCGGGTCAGAGCGCTTCAGTCCGCATGGGCGGCGTGCTGCAGGCAGTGAATGCCTCCGGCGCTCGGCCCGCGCCGGGCCAGGAGTCGATGGACGTGCTGTTCTACACGAGCAACATGAACCACGGTCAGTTCGCGAACAACGGCTGGCTGCAGGAATCGCCCGAGTTCGGCACGTCGGTCGTCTGGGACAACCCGATCGTCGTCAGCCCGCTGACCGCCAAGAAGCTGGGTCTGCTCCCGGAGCACTCTTGGCAGGATGAGTACAACCCCTACACCAAGCAGCAGATGCCCCAGGCGCAGCTGGTCACGATCACCCTCGGCGGGCGTGAGATGGAAGCCGCGCTCTGGATCCTTCCGGGCATGGCCGACAACACCGTCGCGATCAAGCTCGGCTACGGTCGTGAGATCGTTGGAAAGGTTGGGTTCAAGGTCGGGCACAATACCTACGCCATCAAGCCCGCGTCCGGCGCACTTGCTACTCGCGGGGCACGCATCAAGAAGGCCGCGGGCACCTATACGATCGCCTCGACGCAGAACCACTGGTCGCTCGAGAGCCGCACCTCGATCGTGCGTGCGATGGACAAGTACTGGTGGGACAAGTATGCCGATAAGCGGGTCGAGTTCAAGGACGAGATCTACGGGCGCGACTACGAGAACCTGAACATCGCTGAGAAGCTTGGCGAGCTCAGCCACTCGCCACCCATCATCAGCATTTACGAGAACCCGCAGAACCGGTCGCACCGCGACCCGGACGTGGACGACCTGGAGATGAACGAGGCGCTCAACGAGAAGACGCCGCCGCAGTTCGCCCAGGGCCCGCAGTGGGGCATGTCGATCGACCTGAACTCGTGCATGGGTTGCAACGCCTGCACCATCGCGTGTCAGAGCGAGAACAACATCCCGATCGTGGGCAAGAACGAGGTCGCCAAGGGCCGCGAGATGCAGTGGATCCGCATGGACCGGTACTTCGTCGGTGACGACCTGAACAACCCCGACGAGATCATCGTGCAGCCCGTCGCGTGCGTGCACTGCGAGAATGCCCCTTGCGAGACCGTCTGCCCGGTGAATGCAACCGTGCACGGCGACGAGGGCACGAACGACATGGCGTACAACCGGTGCATCGGTACACGCTACTGTGCGAACAACTGCCCCTACAAGGTCCGTCGATTCAACTTCTTCGACTACGCCCCGGTCAAGTTCAACGGCGGGCTCGATCCGCAGTACGCGTCCAAGGAGATCGCTCGCGAGTTCGAGGAAACGGTCGCGCAGGATCGGACCTTCAACCAGAACTTCATCCCGCCGCGTCTCCGCAAGAAGCTCGACGAGATCAGCAAGATGCACATGAACCCCGACGTCACGGTCCGCAGCCGTGGTGTGATGGAGAAGTGCACCTACTGCATCCAGCGCATCCACCAGGCGCGTCAGGAAGTCAAGATCAAGGGCATCTGGAAGGATAAGGACCAGGTCGGCCCGATCCCCGACGGGTTCTTCCAGGTCGCGTGTCAGCAGGCATGCCCGAGCGATGCGATCAGCTTCGGTGATATCCTCGATCCGACCTCGCGCGTTTCCAAGGAACGCGAGTCCGGGCGCAGCTACCTGCTGCTGGGCTACCTCGGCACACGCCCACGCACCACCTACATGATGCGTGTGCGGAACCCGAACGAGGCGATCCGCCACCGCGAGCACGACCCGCTCGACCACGGCGGACACCATGGCGACGACTCGCACGGCGGCGGGCACGGCGATGATCACAACGGGCACGATGATCACGGCGGCGAGTCGCACTCGTCGTCCTACATCGATCGCACCAAACGATTCATGGATCAGGGATACTCAATGAGCCTCAAGGTGCTCAGCGGGGTTCACGCGTAAAGCAGCGGAGCACGATCAGCAATGAGCGACATGCAACCTGATGAAAAGATTACCATGCAGGGCTCCGGCGACGTGACCGTCCAGCCGTTGCCGCGCAGCATGCCCAAGGTCCCTGGGACGAGCGACGACGGAACGCTCATCGAGGACCCGAGTCTCCGCGCGCCACTCGTGCTCGGGGAGCGCAGCTTCAACGATGTGACCAACATCGTGTGCGGCTACGCCGAGGCGCCGATCCCCAAGATCTGGCTGACCCTCTTCACCATCACCTCATCGATCGCCGCGGTCGGCACGGGCATGATCCTGTACCTGATCATCACCGGTGTTGGTGTCTGGGGACTCAACAACCAGGTCGACTGGGCGTGGGACATCACCAACTTCGTGTTCTGGATCGGTATCGGCCACGCCGGTACGCTGATCTCCGCGATCCTCTGTCTGCTCAAGCAGAACTGGCGAACCGCGGTGAACCGTTCCGCGGAGGCCATGACGATCTTCGCGGTTGTCTGTGCAGGCATCTTCCCGGGCATCCACGTCGGACGTGTCTGGTTCGCCTGGTTCCTCGCGCCGGTCCCCAACTCGAACGCCATCTGGCCCAACTTCCGATCGCCGCTGCTGTGGGACGTCTTCGCGGTCTCGACCTACGCGACCGTCTCGCTGCTGTTCTGGTACATGGGCATGATCCCCGATCTCGCCACGCTCCGCGATCGGGCGGCCGCCCGCCTGCACCGCGGCGTCTCGCGTGAGTTCAAGGTGCCCATGCCGATCGGCTCGGGCCTTCCGCTCGCGTTCATGCCGCGTCCTGACGCGATCCGCATGTTTATCTACGGCGTCGCCTCGCTTGGCTGGCGTTTCTCAAGCCGCCACTGGCACCGCTATGAGAAGGCGTACCTGATGCTCGCTGGCATCTCGACCCCGCTCGTGCTCTCGGTGCACTCGATCGTTTCGTTCGACTTCGCGACCTCGGTCATCCCGGGCTGGCACACCACCATCTTCCCGCCGTACTTCGTCGCGGGTGCTGTCTTCGGCGGCTTCGCGATGGTGCTCCTGCTGCTGATCCCGCTGCGGGTTGTGCTCCCGAACTTCTCCGACCTGCTGACGCTGCGTCACCTGGAGAACATGGCCAAGATCCTGCTGCTCACCGGCACGATGGTCGGCTTCGCGTACTCGATGGAGTTCTTCATCGCCTGGTACGGCGCGAACCAGTACGAGTTTGCGGTGTTCGCAAACAACCGCGTGAACCCCGCTGAGGCGCCGTACTGGTGGGCCTACTGGACCATGATCACGTGCAACGTGCTCTTCCCCCAGCTGTTCTGGAAGCGGAGCTTCCGCCAGAACCCGCTGGTGATCTGGATCGTCGCCCTCGCCGTCACGATCGGCATGTGGTTCGAGCGGTTCGTCATCATCGTTACCTCGATCCACCGCGCGTTCCTCCCCGGCGAGTGGCAGATGTTCTTCCCCACATGGGTCGACATCCTGACATTCGTGGGCTCGTGCGGCATCTTCATGACCCTGTTCCTGCTGTTCCTCAAGTTCCTGCCGGTGTTCGCCCTTGCGGAAGTCAAGGTCGTGATGCCCCAGTCCCACACGGACGATCACCACTAAGGAGGAGCCCGGAGATGAGCATGTTCACCACAATCACCAACGCCGCGGCTGATTACTTCCCGATGCTGCTCCACAAGAGCTCGCCGAGGTTCGTCACCGCCTCAGGCAAGCCCGTGTACGGCATCGTGGCGGAGTTCGACGAGACACCCAAGGTGTTCAAGGCGGCGCAGCACGTGCGAGATGCCGGCTACACGCGGTGGGACGTCCACTCGCCCTTCCCGATCCACGACATGGAAGAGGCGATGGGCATCAAGGGCACCAAGCTGCCGCTCATGGCAGGCGCCGCCGCGATCGCTGGCGTCGCGACCGCGGCCGCGTTGCAGTGGGGCACCTCGTTCGTCCTATACCCAACCGTTGTTCAGGGCAAGCCCTTCGAGGCATGGCAGCCATTCGTTCCCATCATGTTCGAGCTGGGTGTCCTGTTCACGGCGTTCATGTGCATCTTCGGCATGCTCGCGCTCAACGGGCTCCCACGCTGGCACCACCCGTTGTTCAGCCATGACCGCTTCATGCGTGTCGGCAACGACCGCTTCTTCATTGTGATCGAGGCAACCGACCCCGATTTCGACCCCGCGAAGGTCAAGAAGCTGCTCGAGGACGCCGGCGGGAAGCACATCACGCTCCTCGAGGATGCGGACTGAGATCCAGAACACACCGAACCACCCACGATCCGATTCGTGCATCAATCAAGACGACAGGATTCAGCATGATCCCAGCAGTCAAGACAACCAGGCACACCGCGAAAAACGCGCTCTCGTGCGTGCTCGCTCTGGGTGTGATCGCAGCGCTCCCGCTCGGCGGGTGCCGCGGCGACCGCACAGATAAGCCGCCGCGCCAGTTCTTTCCGGATATGGACGACCAGCCCAAGATGAAGGCGCAGAGCGAGACCGTCTTCTTCGAGGACGGCATGTCGCAGCGCCCCCTGATCGAGGGCGTTGTTCCCTTCTCCGACCACGCGGTGCTCCCCAGCGAGAGCGATCAGAGCGAGTGGGCGCAGATGCGTCGCAAAGACCGCGACGACATGCTCAAAGCTGACGAGACGTACTACTTCGGCATGCTCGCCGGCAGCACGTCCGAGGCACCGAACTGGGCACCCCGCATGCCCGTCGAGGTCACCGAGGATCTCATCGGAGAGGGCGCTGAGCAGTACAACATTTACTGTGCCATGTGCCACGGCTACGGCATGCTCGGCAACGAATCGGGCACCGTCGGCCGCCTGATGAACGTCCGCCCCGTCAATCTGCTCGACGACAAGTACCGCGACCGCAACGGTGAGTTCGGTTCCGATGGCTACCTGTTCCACGTCATCCGCGAGGGGCTCTGGTCTCCCGATGGCTCCAACCGCATGCCCGCGTACGGGCACGCGGTCGACGAGCAGGAGGCCTGGGCGATCGTCGCCTACATCCGCGTGCTCCAGCAGGCGTTCGACGCACAGGGCGAGAGCACCGTGAACGCATCCTCGGGTGCATCCAACAACAACGGGGGTGAGTGATGGAACATATCGTCACTGAATCCGCGAACCGACCCGCACCGGAAGCGACCGCGCTCTCGGGTGCGGAGTGGCAGAAGCGCCTCGAAAAGATCGCCGCCGATCCCCGCATGAGCGAGGAGAACACAACGATCTCGTCCGCCTCCGTGCGCAAGCTCGCCGTCCCCTTCCTGTTCGCGGGGCTGGTCGGGCTCATCGTCACCATCATCGGCGGCTTTACCGTCAGCCCCGAGCACGCGCTCGCGTCCTTCGAGGTCGGGCTCTTCACCTCGCTGGCCATCGCGCTCGGCGGCATGTTCTGGGTCATGGTCTTCCACTCGCTCAACGCGGGCTGGTCCATCACGCTCCGCCGCCAGTTCGAGAACCTCGGGGCCGTCATCTGGTTCCCCGCGGTAATCCTCATCCTGATCGCGATCCTCGAGGTGATCTACAGCCAATCGCACCACGAGGGCATCCTGCTCAAGTGGCTCAACCACCAGGAGTACAACCACCTCCTGCACGTGAAGGAGCCCTACCTCAACGCCGGGTTCCTGATCTTCCGCGTGCTCATCTACGCCGCCGCGTGGATCATCATCTCTCGTTGCTTCCTCGGCTGGTCGCGAAGGATGGACGAGACCGGCGATCGCCGTCTGGGTCGCAAATCCCGCCGCGTCGCCGGCTTCGCGATCCCGGTCTTCGCCCTCACAACCACGTTCGCCGCGTTCGACTACCTGATGTCGCCGGATTACCGCTTCTTCTCGACCATGTGGGGCGTCTACTACTTCGCGTCCTGTGGTCTCGCGGGCGTGTCTGCGGTCGCCATCATCGCCTACTTCCTCCGCCGCGCAGGCAAGCTCGAAGGGCTTGTCACCAGCGAGCACTACCACGACCTTGGCAAGCTCGTCTTCGCCTTCACGGTCTTCTGGGCGTACATCTCCTTCTCCCAGTACTTCCTGATCTGGTACTCAAACATCCCCGAGGAAACCGCCTGGTTCTACAACCGCCAGGAGCACGGCTACCAGTGGCTGTTCATCCTGATGATCTGGGGCCACTTCCTCGTCCCGTTCCTCCTGCTCATCTGGCGCCGGACGAAGCGGACGATGGGGCTCCTGGCGATCATGGGCTCGTTCATGATCCTCATGGTCATCATGGACATGGTCTGGATCCTCCGCCCGATGGTCGACTTCGCGAACCCCTCCGAGGGCGGTTCAGCGATCGCGAACATCTGGCTCGATATCGCCGGCGTCGTCGGTGCCCTCGGGCTCTTCGCGGGGCTCGTCGCCCTGAAGATCGCCAAGGGACCGCTCCTGCCGCTCAAGGACCCGATGCTGCACGAGGCACTGAAGCACAAGAACTACGTCTAAACCCCGCACCGTCCGGATCGGACCGAGCGGATCGAACGAAATCAGGGGTTGGTTGACCGCAACCCAGAGAACCCAAAACGAGCATCACGCGATGCTCAGACACCAGGAGGCACTCGCATGAGCGCTGACGGACACGACAACTGGCACCAGCACACGAGCGCGGAAGGTGTTCCGCAGGCAGAGCACGGCGCACAGGCCAGCGCCAAGGCGCTCGGGCTCACCTTCATCTTTATGGTGCTCGGTGTGCTCTTCGTCATCATCGTTCTGAAGGTCTACTTCGACAGCTACATGGACTCGTACCGCGCGAAGATCGACGAGAACACCCAGGCCGCCGCCGACTTCTGGCACGAGAAGCAGGACACGCTCAACGAGATGGCACCCGCCGTCCGCATCGCCACCGAGCAGGTGATCGCGGAGTACGCATCCAGCAACTGAACCGGGCCCACCGAGAACCATGAACCACGCTACGACCACCAGACTGCTGACCACGCTGCTCGCCATCGCGAGCGTGTGGGTTTTCGCGACCAGCGCGGCAGCGCAGCGGCTCCTGGATCGTGACGAGGTCGTGGAACTCAACGGCGTCGAGGTCACCGAAGAGCTCGGCAACGCGGTCCCGCTGGACGCGACGTTCACCGATCACAACGGCGAGACCGTCGTGTTTGGCGACTACTTCGACAGCGAGACCCCCGTGGTGCTCGTGATGGTGTACTACCAGTGCCCCGTCGTCTGCCCGACCGTTCTCACTCAGCTCACTAACTCGCTCAACGAGCTCGACTACACCGCGGGCGATGATTACCGCGTCCTCGTCGTGTCGTTCGACCACGACGAGACCACCACGATGGCGCTCGGTGAGCGGACCAAGTTTCTCGACGCCTACAACAAGGGTGATCAGCCCGAGGCCCGCGCCGGCATCGCGTTCCACACCGGCGACGTGCTCAACATCCGGCGTCTGGTGAACTCCATCGGGTTCAACTTCAACCCGACCGATAACGGCGACTACGCCCACCCCATCTCCCTGATGATCCTCTCGCCCGACGGGCAGGTCTCCCGCTACATGTACGGGTTCGACTACCCGCCGCAGGAGCTCAAGCTCTCGCTGCTCGACGCCTCGGAGGGCAAGATCGCGGCCAGCTTCGGCGACCGCCTGCTGCACTTCTGCTACCAGTTCGACCCCAACGCGGGCGTGTACTCGCTCCAGGCATTCCGCGTCATGCAGATCGGCGCGATCCTCACCGTCATCCTCATCGCCATCGGGCTCACCCTGCTCTTCATGGGCGAGCGGGTCCGGCGCAGGCGATACCTCGAACAGCAATCCAAGAACACCGATTCCGATCCGAACACCACATCCGGCAAGTACGCCGGAGCAAACACAGGGCATGTGTCATGATGATGCCAACCCTCGCGACCGCACAGCCGGGCGCACTCGAGAAGCTGATCTTCGGTCCCAAGCTCCCCGCGAGCGAGCCCGCCGCGATGGCGGATGGGCTGTTCATGATGATCACCTGGTTCTCCGTCTTCTTCTTCGTTGTCCTGATGGGCTTGATGTTCTACTTCATGATCAAGTACCGCCGGCGCGAAGGGGTCCCGACCGAGCCCAGCCCGCATCACAACACTTTGCTCGAGATCTTCTGGACCGTGGTCCCGTCGTCCTCGCTGCTGGTGATGTTCGTGCTCGGCTTCCAGGGCTACACCCAGCAGATCGTCTCGCCTAGCGACGCCATGGAAGTCCGCATCGAGGGCAACAAGTGGAACTGGATCGCGACCTACCCCAACGGCGCGAACTCACCCGAGTTCCAGCCGCTCTCCAAGAGAGTCGTCGAGAGCGCTGACGGGATGTCGAGCTCCACGATCAAGGGGCGTGACTACCCGATCTTCTACCTCCCCGAGAACACCTCCGTCAAGTTCCGCATGAACTCGCAGGACGTCATCCACTCCTTCTGGATCCCCGAGTTCCGCGTCAAGCGCGACGTCATCCCCAACCGCTACACCACGTACGGCATCAAGACACCCAGACTGACCGCCGCGGATACCTACACCCACCAGGACACCGGCGAGGAGATGCTCGGGCGTGACATGTGGGTCTTCTGCGCCGAGTACTGTGGGGATGAGCACTCCCGCATGGCCGCGACACTTCGTATCGTGCCTCAGGACTACTTCAACCAGCTTATGGAAGACTGGGGAGTGACTGGGCTGCCATGGGAAGAGGGAGAGAAGATCTACAAGATGATGTGCGCCAGCTGCCACCTCATCGACGGCGGCAAGCTCGTCGGCCCGCCGTGGAACGAGAGCTCGGATGCCAACGGCCAGTACGGCTGGGGCTACCCCGCCTCGCTGGCTTCCGGCGGCACCGTCGAGCGTGACGCGAACTACTACCGCGAATCGATCCTCGATCCGAACGCCAAGATCGTCAAGGGCTACGCGCCGCAGATGCAGAGCTATCAGGGGCAGCTCGACGAGGACGACATCAACAACATCATCGCCTACATCCAGACGCTGTCCGAGGTGCCGCCGAACCCGCACCTCGAGGGTGAGGGTGGTGAATCCGAATCAGAAGCAGGCAACCAGGCGGAAGAAGCCGCCGGGAGTGAATCATGAGTACGCTTGATGCACACGCCGGGCACCACGAAGAAGGCTCCTACCTCTCAGGGCCTCCCGGGATCATGGCCAAGATCTGGCAGTGGGCGACCACCGTCGACCACAAGAAGATCGGCGTCATGTACCTCTTCGCCGTGCTGTTCATGTTCTTCGTAGGCGGCATGGCCGCGCTCCTCGTCCGCTACGAGCTCATCGACCCGATGCGCGACGTGATGGTCCAGACCGTGGACGCCAACGGCGACTTGGTCGAAACAACCGCGACCCAGGGCGAGAACCTCAAGGACCTCTTCCAGGGCCTCGGCATGGCCGGCGACCTGACGGGCACGCAGATCTACAACCGCGCCTTCACCCTCCACGGCGCCGTCATGGTCTTCATGTTCATCGTGCCCTCGATCCCCGCCTCGCTGGGCAACTTCTTCCTCCCGGTGATGCTGGGCGCGAAGGACGTGGCCTTCCCGAGACTCAACCTGCTGAGCTGGTACATCTACCTCTTCGGCAGCACCTTCGGCATCCTCTCGATCCTGATGGGGGGTGTCGATACCGGGTGGACGTTCTATACGCCGTATTCAACGACAACAGACGCGGACCACTGGCGCGTCGTACTGATGGTCACCGCGGCGTTCATCCTCGGTTTCAGCTCGATCCTGACGGGCCTGAACTTCGTCGTGACCGTCCACAAGCTCCGTGCCCCCGGCATGGGCTGGTTCGACATGCCGCTCTTCATCTGGGCGGTCTACGCGACTTCGATCATCCAGGTCCTCGCGACCCCCGTCATCGGTATCACGCTGCTGCTGCTCATCTTCGAGCGCATCATGAACATCGGCATCTTCGACCCGGCGATGGGCGGCGACCCGGTGCTCTACCAGCACTTCTTCTGGTTCTACTCGCACCCTGTCGTCTACGTGATGATCCTGCCCGCGATGGGCATCATCTCAGAGCTGCTGGCCGTGCACGCACGCAAGCACATCTTCGGCTACCGCGCCATCGCGTTCTCCTCGCTGGGTATCGCCGGCGTGTCGTTCCTCGTCTGGGGGCACCACATCTTCACCGCGATGGGTGAGCTTGCTGCGGTCCTCTTCTCGGGCCTGACCTTCCTCGTCGCGATCCCGACCGCGATCAAGGTGTTCAACTGGATCGCCACCCTCTACAAGGGCTCGATCGTCCTCAACACCCCGATGTGCTACGGGCTGATGTTCCTCTTCACCTTCTCCATCGGCGGGCTCACAGGTCTCCCCCTGGCGACCCTCGCCACCGACCTGCACCTGCACGACTCGTACTTCGTTGTGGCCCACTTCCACTACGTCATGATGGGCGGCACGGTCATCGCGTTCCTCGGCGGCATCCATCACTGGTGGCCCAAGATGTTCGGCAAGATGTACAGCGAGCCAGGCGCACTCATCGGCATGGCGCTCGTCTTCATCGGCTTCAACGTGACCTTCTTCACCCAGTTCTTCCTGGGCACGCAGGGCATGCCGCGCCGCTACGCCAACTACGTGGACGAGTTCCAGTTCCTGCACCAGATCTCGACCTACGGCTCGTGGATCCTGGGGCTCGGCATGTTCGTCCACCTCGCCGTCTTCATCCACTCGCTCGTCGCGGGTGAGAAGGCACCCGCGAACCCGTGGGGCGGGCTGACCCTCGAGTGGGAGTGCGAGTCGCCACCCATCGAGCACAACTTCCACCACGAGCCGATCGTCAAGCACGGCCCGTACGACTTCGAGACAACCGTGCCCCCGCACTGGGATCCGAAGGATTACCCGATCCACCCGGACGCCGGCAAGGCGACGCATTGAACCGCTGAACTCGACCAGCCGACCCACTCCTGGGTCCGAGCAAGGGCTGACACATGAGCACGATGACCGATACCAACCCGACCGATGTTCCGCAGAGCATCCTCAAGAGCCCCAAGCACTGGCGCAACCGCATCGCGGGGCACCACTGGCGCACGGGCGACGAGGAGTTCGATGCCGCCAAGCTCGGCATGTGGCTCTTCCTGACAACGGAAGTCCTGCTCTTCGCGGGCATCTTCTGTGGGTACGCCGTCTTCCGCATGATGTACCCCGAGGCATGGGCCAACGGCTCGCACTACCTCGACTGGCGTTTCGGCGCGGCCAACACCGCGGTGCTCCTGCTCTCGTCGTGGACAGCGGCCAACGCCGTGCGGTGCGCCCAGCTCGACAAGCAGTTCTGGCTGCGGGTCAACATCATCATCACGATCGTGTGCGCGGCGCTCTTCATCTTCATCAAGCTCAAGTTCGAGTACATGGTGAAGCTCGGCGAGGGCAAGGCGCCAGGGACATTTTTCTCCTACCCCTACGCGCAGGACCCGCACGAGCCGCTCTGGTGGTCGCTCTACTACATCGGCACCGGCATCCACGCGGCCCACGTCATCATCGGCGCGGCGCTCTTCGGCGTGGTGCTCTACTACGCGAAACGCTACCAGGCCTACGGCCCGACCCAGTACACGCTCGTTGAAAACGCGGCGCTCTACTGGCACCTGGTCGACCTTGTGTGGATCTTCCTGTTCCCGCTCCTGTACCTGATCCACTGACCCATCACCGCTGATTTCACCGCTCGGTCTGTACTGAGAAGAGATACACATGGATAAGACAGAACACACCAAGGCAGAGAACGTGGCCCAGCTCGGGTGGGATCCGGACGATCCCCACGGGATCAACCCGCACCACGGCGAGCACCATCACTTCATCGCCGACTGGCGGATGCAGGTGACCGTCCTCGCGATCCTGCTGTTCTTCACCTTCCTTACCGTGGCCTTCTTCCGTGTGGAGACCTGGGCCGAGGTCGCCTTCGGTATCCATCTGCCGAACTGGGTGAACATCGTGGGCGCGATGTCGATCGCCACCATCAAGGGCATCCTCGTCGCGGCCTACTTCATGCAGCTCAAGTACGACAAGGTCCTCAACACCTTCGTCCTGCTCTTCTGCCTCCTCTGCGTCGGGCTGTTCCTCGGCTTCTCGATGATCGACCTGGGCTCACGCCACCTCGTAAACCCGATCGCAGCTGGCGAGATCTCGCACGGCGGCACGGGTGTCGGGCTCAACTCGGCCCCCGCCGACGAGGACTTCACCGTCCGCATGAGCCCCAAGGTCAACACGCAGGGCATGGGACTGATCTACACCGCACGCCTCAAGGGAAACGACTACAAGCACGGCCTCGAGT